>NZ_JAVZIN010000005.1:0-109734 GCF_038871235.1 Hadarchaeum sp. (SeqCode) | reverse complement strand
CACCGGTGTTTATCGCCCTGTCAAGAACATCCCAAAAAGTTAGGGGCATCGTTATTCCTTTCCGAGAATTTTCTTACAGACCGCCACGGCCTCAATGGCATCGACGCCATACCCCTCAGCGCCGATATAATGGTTGACCAACCCGTCACCTCGTTTGTAAGCATTCAAGAATTTTATAATTATATCGATCATATCTAACAATTTTTCAATTTAATAAAAACTTTTTGTTCGTGTAAAGCTGCCAAGTTAACGCTCGTGGTCAAAACTCAACTCCAGACCGTTCGACTGTCATTTTCCATTCTCCGAATTGTAATTGAAATAGTGTCGAATAATGGTCGTTGCCCCTCTCGGTAACAAAATCACGCTTTCGTCGGCCGATGAATCTGGCACCGGTTAACGATGGCGGATGAGTTCGCTCACGGAGATCAGAGGTTTTCAGAACGACGCCTGTACAACCTAGCTAGCTGTGTGTATGCCTTCAGTGAATTCTGTGCCTGTTGTATCAGCATCTGGACACTCATTTTGCTAAACCACTCTAAACTTGCGTAGCAAGTTGACGAAATCCTCGGCGATATTTCTGATGGTTCATTCGACTTTCCCTTTCTGCGAGTAGTAGGGTGTGCGGACCGTGGTCCTACGCCGTTGTCCCGGCACAATCACTTCCCCATCCCCTCAAACTGGGCACTGTGGTCTGTGAGAATCTTCTTAGGCTTCGGTGGAAGCCTTTCAAGCAGTCTCATCAGATCGTCTGTATTGGCTCGTGATCAAGCCGAAGACCAGCAAATAGCGGCCATAGTTGTCAATGCAGATGGGAACAAGTATTTTTGCCCGTAGAGTCAGAACGGCCTCTTGGTGTCCAGCTGCCAAAGCTCATCCGGCCTTTTTGCCATGAAACCTTCCAGTCTACTCCTCCCACCCGTACCTGTTGAGCCAGTGTTCCTTCAGGACGTTGTTCATCGCAGTTCTGGACAGGCGGACGCCTTGAACGCATGCAGTCAGCTTTCCTCTCATAAATTTATGAAGAATGGCCAGCGCTTGCTGTACTCTTGCAGTTCTCCATCCGAACGCGGTCTAGATCGCTACGATCGCGGCCTCGACCTTTACGGTTTTTCCCTTCCTTGAGTTCCTCGGCTGGTCCCTAAAGCTTTCTTTTCCACGATGCTTTTTCCGCTTTGTACCACTCCCAAACCGTTTGCCTGCTGACTCCGAAAAACTCTCACTAAATTTTTACTCTCCCCCTCCTAATCATACTCGCCGTCTGGCGGCGTTTGCTGGGTTTTTGTCTAGGCATCGTGAGATGCCTCAATCCACCCTTGCCGGGGGTCTAACTTCTGAGGAATTATGGGGTGTTAAATTAAAAGGTTTACTTTACAGAAGCATAAGCTTTAAAAATTTTATTTTATTATTTTCAAACGGAGGGTCTAAATTGGAAAAGGGTCAAGCAAAAACTTCCGTAGTAATTTATGGGCTATTTGCGGTTGCAGTGATTGCTTTGTTGATCGCAGTTTATGCTATAGTTTCAGTTCCAAAGGTAGTACCAGGCACTACCACGACCGTGATATATACCTATACGACATCACCCACGACTCCGACTCCCACAACTACTCAAACCATAACACCTACAAAAATTAGATTATCTGTAAACACCTATGGGATGGTTTTTGCGCCGTATATTTTGGCCGAGGAAAAAGGTTGGTTCAAAGAAGAACCATTGCTTGATGTTGAGCTTCTTTACTTCGCAGACTGGGGTGGCACATACTCAAGTTTCCTTGTTGGGGACGCTGACATGACTGACATGTCACTGACAGCGGCAGCTACCAACATTATTGAAGGTAAGGACATAGTGATGTTTCACCCTACTTGCACCTATCCTGTGAGGTATTTTGCGCTGAAGACGTCTGGAATTACTAGTGTGGCGGATATGGGAGGGAAAACTTGGGGTTCAGGGGCGCCGGCCTGGACTGGTACTCTACTTTTCAAGATAGTAGCAGGCAAATATGGAATAACAATAGGCGATCCAGTCATCGCGCCAGTCCCAGCGCTTTACGAGTCGATCAAAAAAGGAGAAATAGACGCCGCTTATTTGGATGCGGTAACGTATGCAAAAGCTTGGAATGATCCAGATATGGTTTCCATCAATTTATACGAGGAGTACAAGAAAGTGACCGGAAAGGAATACCCACCAGCCCAGTATATGGTCACTAGATCGGATTTCTTGCAGAAAAATGAGGAAGCACTTAGAGCATTCTGCAGAGTTTTCGAAAAGGCAGTGAACTACCTCAAAGAACACCCGCTGGAGGCAAAGGCATTCTTGCAGATAAAGATGGGAGTGGATGCCTCGACAGCAGCTTTCTATTATGAGAACTATTATGTCTGGCATCTCGGTTTCATCACACAAGAAATGAAAGAGAGCATTATGTTTGCTTGGGATCAACTCTATAGCGTCGGAGCGTTTAAACAGCCAGTTCCTGATCCCGATTCACGAATTGTTGTTCTTAAATAAAATAATAAAACCGCAATAGCCTTTTTTTACTTTTAAAAATAAGTACCGGTCTTTTTAAAAACGCAATTGTTTGATAGTTTTCTACTTTAATATGGATGGTTCCTAAGAAAAATCACTGTTTAAACAAGGCTTTGGTTTTTAAGTCATCTCAAGGCTGGCGGAAAGGCGGACAATGAAAAGGAGGCAATGTCTCTGCAAACAGAACTCATGGGCCCCTTTGTCTGCTCTCCTCCGTAGCCTTCGGAGCGACTACTGAAAGGTTTTAAAAAAATAAAAAACCAAAGGAGAAGGGCCTCGCTTATTGCCTTACTTCCACGAACCAAGCTTCAAAAATACGGCGGCTCTGCGAGGAACTTGGACCGCATACGGTTAATTCGGCCGCGCGCTGCTCCAGCAGGAGGAGCAGAAATGTGGAAGTTCTTCACAGGAGGAAGAACAAAAATTATATCGAGCGACTTTTGAGACAATGAAAGATCACACGAGCGTTTGATAGTTTTCAACCACAGGTTCCGAAAGTGCGAAGATTCTGCTGGGTCTCGCCTCTTTTTGTTACATGTGGCACTATTCGAGGGACCGCCATTAGACAGGGGATGAGGGTTAATATCTAGGTGAAGGTGGGTTTAAATTGTACCGCGAAAAATATTATAAAACTTTTTAAATGATAAAATAAAAAAAATTAACAATATGTACTATCTCGAAGTAAAAAACCTGACAAAAAAATATGGAGACGTTACGGCTCTGTCTAATTTTTCGCTAGAAGTAAAACGGGGTGAATTGGTCTGTGTTATCGGACAATCCGGATGCGGCAAATCCACTTTATTGGGATGTATTTCAGGGATAAAAAGCATTGACGGGGGCACGATAAAGTTTGAAGAGGGTCATAAAAAGCACAAAATAGCGGCAGTATTCCAGGAAGATCGTTTGCTTCCATGGTATACAGCGGAAAAAAATATAGAGCTGGCCGTGGAACAATTTTACTCCGATCCAAATGAAAAAAAGGAACGAGTGGAAAAAGTTTTAGAACTGGTACGTTTGAAAGAGTCCAAGCACAAATACCCTTTGGAATTGTCGGGCGGGATGAGACAGCGCATTTCGATAGCTAGAGCACTAGCCATAGACCCAGACCTCCTTCTTATGGACGAGCCTTTTAGCAGCCTAGACGAGATAACGGCGGAGCATCTTAGAACCGAGTTGGAAAGGATCTGGCAAGAGACCAAGAAAACCATTATTTTCATAACGCACGATATAAGCGAGGCCGTTTGTCTTGGGGATCGGATCATTGTAATGACAGGTGCACCTGGGAGAAACTTTGGTGAAATCAAGGTTAACCTAAAACGGCCGCGAAACAAGACTTCTGAGGCATTTTTCTCTGTTTTGAAAAAATCCATGAGGATGCTTGCCGATGCCTCCAAAGCGTAGAAATATAGAAATTTTCAAGAGGTTATTGATTGGCTTAGTCATCGTGTTGGCAATGTGGTATTTGCTATCGCTTTTGAATCCGCTAGTGCCTCCGCCTCATGTTATTTTAGTTTATATGCTTGATATTGAAAAGATTGGAACTCATTTCTTCACAACCCTTTATCGAATTGGGTTTGGATTTGTGCTGTCAATCTCTGTTGGCTTGTTTCTTGGAATGAGTATGGGTAAATTCAAGACAGTTGAGGCCATTTTAGGTTCTTTCGTTGGATTTGTTTTAACCATCCCAGCAACAGTATGGGCGTTTTTGGCATTTATTCTGTTTGGAGTAACAACTTGGTCCGTGATTTTTGTTGCCATGATAACTACGTTTCCAATGGTGGCCTTCAGCGTCTCTGAGGGTGTCAAAAGCAGAGATGTACGTTACGATGAAATGGCCGATGTTTTCAGGTTCAGCAGATGGAAGAAGATCAGGAGGGTCTTTCTGCCCTATCTGTTTCCCTACATCATCGGCTCGGCAAGGTCGGCTTTCGGAGAGCTCATCAAGATAGCCGTTTTTACAGAATTATTGGGTTCAAATGTTGGAATTGGCTATGTTTTATCTTTCGGATGGAGTGTGGCCTCATTATATCTCATTCTCTCTGCGACTGTTATTGTTGTGGTTTTCATGCTAATAGTTGATTATGGGGTTCTTTACCCCATAGAAATCTATGCCACGAAATGGAAGGGCGGGTCATAAATGAAGCGAAAAGAGATGCTACTGAAAATATTAAAGAACAAATTCGTTGGCACTTTGATGGGAGCATCAATTCTTCTTTTAATCTGGCTGGCGCTTACTTTTGTTTATCCAGATTACTTGGTGCCGCCTATTCAAAAACCATTTGAACTGATTCTTGCTGAACATGATAAGTTCATGTATCACGTCGGCTACACTCTTTACCGAGTTATAATCGGGTTTTCTCTTGCTTTTTTGGTGAGCCTGCCGGTAGGCATAGTAGCTGGTCTGTATAGGCGCGCGAACATTTTGATAATGTCTACAATAAACATTTTGTTTTCTATACCAGCTATATGTTGGGTATTAATATTAATGATAATATTCGGATCAACTGAATTCAGCAGGTTTCTTCTACAAGTTATTGTTTTGTCACCAATAATGATTTTCAGCGTCACCGAAGGAATTAAGAGCAGAGATGTACGTTACGATGAAATGGCCGATGTTTTCAGGTTCAGCAGATGGAAGAAGATCAGGAGGGTCTTTTTGCCCTATCTGTTTCCCTACATCATCGGCTCGGCAAGGTCGGCTTTCGGCGTAGGCGTTAAGTTGATTATAATTGCAGAATTGATAGGCACGACGGTTGGAGCAGGCCTTCAGCTCCTTTATTATTATGGGATGGGAATGTTTGTTTACGTTTACAGCTATGCGATAGTTCTGATAGCCATTTACGTTGTTTTTGACTTAATAGTGTTTGGTGCAATCGAACGTTATGCTACCCGATGGAAAAGACAAGTTTAACCAGCGAGAGTCGGTAGAATAAAATAAAGGATTTTTGAGTAGCTTGATGGTCTTAATAAAAAGTTACTTAAGATCAAGTGCCCTTTTGATGGCCTCACGGTTAAAGCCGACGATAATTTCCCCATTTATATCTAGCACCGGCACACCCATTTGCCCCGATTTCTCCACCATTTCCACAGCGGCAGCTCTATCGCTGGCAACGTTTTTTTCGACAAACTCAATGCCATTTTCCCGCAGAAAGTTTTTAGCCATGATGCAGTAGGGACAGGTCGGGGTGGTGTAAATTTTAACCTCTGGTTGTTTTATCCCCATATCATACCTCATATAATTTTTTAGCTCATGAATATTTTAACTCTTGCGCCGCATTTTTGCCGGGTTAAAAATTGATGATTGCTCCTGCAGATCGATTGAGAGCGTCAAGATCATGAGTTTAATTAGCTATTAAGGGAAGAATCGCATTGAGCTAAATGGTGGTCGGTTCGACGGCAGATTTTATCCGGGCTCTATCTAGGAAAAGTAAAACTTATTATTCAAGGGGAAAACTTTATTGAAGGTGCCAGATGTCAGAATTAAGGGTTAGTATAGACCGGGACAATTGCATTGGCTGTGGTGCCTGTTGGGTGTCTTGTCCCGATGTCTTTGAGCAAAATCAAGCTGATGGCCATAGCCAAGTTGTGGGGCAATACCGGGCCGGAGATAGTCTCAGTGAGGGCAAGATTCCTGAAACTTTGGAGGGCTGTGCCAAAAGTGCTGAGGAAGCGTGCCCGGTGCAAGTCATTCGTTTAACCCGAGCTTAATGGGATAAACTGATTCATGATTTGGTCGGTTTCCAGTTTTTACGTTTCCCCTGTTTTCCCTTTTATTCCTCACAGTAATTATATAACAGAAAGATATAAATACCAGTAATTATTAACTTTTTTCAACTTAAGGTGATGAATCTGGAGAAAACGGCGGTCAGAAAGTCGGTGGCGGAAATAAACGAAAAGATCAAACGAGGCGATGCGGTGGTAGTTACTGCCGAGGAAATGGTCGAGATCGTCAGGGAAAAGGGACCGGTAGGCGCGGCTAAGGAAGTCGATGTGGTTACCACCGGGACCTTTGGTGCCATGTGCAGTTCTGGTGCTTGGCTGAACTTCGGCCACTCGGATCCGCCGATAAAAATGCAGCGCGTCTGGATCAATGACGTTGAGGCTTACACCGGTGTCGCGGCAGTTGACGCCTATATTGGGGCCACGCAGCTGAGCGAGACAAGGGGTATGGAGTATGGTGGCGGCCACGTTATCGAGGATTTAGTCAGGGGAAAAGAGGTTGAGGTCAGGGCCACCGCCTACGGCACCGATTGCTATCCCCGCACCCAGATTGAGACACGAATTACCATTAATGACTTGAATCAGGCGGTGCTCTGCAATCCGAGAAACGCCTATCAGAAATACACCGCCGCTACCAATTCCAGAAACGAGACTATCTACACCTATATGGGTACACTTCTTCCACGATACGGTAATGTCACCTATTCCGGTGCTGGGGAACTGAGCCCGCTGAATAAGGACCCCAATTATGAAACGATTGGAATAGGCACGCGTATCTTCCTCGGGGGGGCTCAAGGCTACATTTTCTGGGAAGGAACCCAGCATAACCCCACCAAGGCCTTGGGCACGATCATGACAGTTGGAAATCTTAAAGAAATGGACGCCCGGTACATCCGTGGCGCAAGTATAGATAAATATGGGACGTCCCTTTTTGTGGGTCTGGGTATCCCGATCCCGATAATAAATGAACGGGTCGCCAAAACTGCCGGAGCCGGGGATGATGAGATTAAGACCAACATCGTCGATTATGGCGTCCCTAGGCGAGATCGCCCGGTGCTCAGGGAAGTAACTTATGCTGAACTGAAGTCGGGTAAGGTCAGGATTGGAGACAGAGACGTGCCGGTTAGCCCGCTGAGCAGCCTCAAGCGCGCAAGAGAGATAGCTAACGTTTTGAAAAAGTGGATAGCCGAGAAGAGATTTTTCCTCACGGAGCCGGTAGAAAGACTCCCAACTGATAGGATTTTCAAGCCAATGAAACAGACGGGGGCAGTCTCTTTCGCGAAGGACTTGATGGTAAAGACGGTGGTGACGGCGAAACCTAATGACACTATTGTCAGCGCAGCCAAGATAATTGCCGAAAAGGGTTTCGACCACCTGCCCATCGTTGATGATGATGGAAGGTTGGTGGGAATAGTTACCTCATGGGACATCGCCGTGGCCGTGGCGACGAAGAAGAAGAAACTTTCCGAGATAATGACGGCGAAAGTCATCACGGCCAAGGAGGATGAGCCAGTAGAACTCGTGGCTAGAAAGCTGGAGAAGTATGGCATCTCGGGAGTTCCAGTAGTGGGATCAAAGGGTGAGCTTAAGGGTATAATCACCAGCGATGATTTATCCAAGTTGCTGAGGCGATAGAATGGTGAGGAAAATTTTGTTGAACTATTCGCTGGAGAGGGTCAAGGAGCCGATATTGTCCTACGTGATCAAGGAAACCGGTCTGGCCTTCAACATCCTCTATGCTGAGTTTGGTGCCAGTGGAGGAGAAATACTTCTTTCCATCGAGGCTCCGGACGCAGAGGTGGAAAGGGCTGTTGAACTCTTCAAGAAGAAAGGAGTGGAAGTAAAGGAGATCAAACGTGCGATTCACCTCGACCGTGATTCATGTATCGATTGCGGTGCCTGCTTGTCTCTCTGCCCCAGCGGCGCCCTGTATCAGGATAAGGATAACACCGTGCTGCTCGACGAGGACAAGTGCGTTTACTGTGAACTCTGTGTGCCAGCCTGTCCGGTAAAGGCGCTGGAGCTTTCCAAGTTCTAGGCGGTTGTCATGCTGGAACGGGTGTGGTCCTTCAAGGAGACCAACCTGCGAATCAAGTGTGACCATGATCGGGCAATAGACGCCGCGATTTCTGCTGCGTTCAAGGCCAGAATGGAAATCGAGCGGTTGATCTTGAGATGTCCTGAGTTTCGTTGGTCTCTTGAACCTTTGAAGCTGAGAGGAGATCATCCCCGCGTCATTGAGCTGATGTTAAGGGCTGGTGAGTTGGCCAAAGTCGGGCCCTTTGCTGCCGTGGCCGGGGCGATTTCCCAGGTCGCGGCAGAGGCGGCGGTGGAAGCTGGCGCTAAAAACGTGATCGTCGATAATGGCGGTGACATCTCGATATTGGGGGAAAGTGACTTTCGGGTCGGCATCTTTGCAGGATTTGCGGCGGGCTCGGGAAAGCTCGGTTTCTTGGTTAAAAAAGAGGAGCTGCCCATCGGGATCTGCGCCAGTTCCGGCACCGTGGGACATTCGCTGAGCTTTGGCTGGGCAGATGCGGCCGTAGCTGTTGCCGACGATGCCGCTCTGGCAGATGCCGCAGCGACAGCGATAGGCAACGCCGTAGTGGGGAATGACGTAGAAAGGTCCATCAGGAGTGGTCTGGAAAGGGCCAAGGAAATTCCGCAGATAAGGGGTTGTTTGGTCGTGAGGGAAAAGCACATTGGGGCCTGGGGAAGGGTGCCCGAGCTAATCGGTGTTGATCCTGGGTCTCGCGAGCTGTTGACCACGTTAGAAAAATACCAGAGTTATGGAAAAGGCGGGCTGGCGCCTTAACATCGTGGCTAAAATAACAAGATCGCTTATGGTTTCTTCACTTCTTTCATCATTTTTAAAAAAATCGCGTAAGGTAAACCCAGCACCAGTTCATCCGCTGAATAACCCGCCAATTCTCTGGCTCCACCGCAGAGCAGCGTCAGATTGGGCCTCTGTTCCGTGAACGGTATGGCCACCGCCTCTCCAGCTATCGCCGAGCCTTGGCAGCTCATGCTTGCCTCTAGGCGCTTTTTCAAAACTCTGCTGAGTGCTTGAACTATTAACATGGCATGGGCGGGGTCGGTAATGATGACGACAATGTCTGGTTCAACCTCGATTTTTCCAAGCGGTGCAATGAGGATTGACTTGGTTTTCGCGGGCTTGATGCGGGGGCAGAGGTCAACATATTGTGGTTCGTTGAAACCTAGGATCACACGTGTGCTGTAGTTGCTTAGATCATCCTCAGTGACCACATAGCTTTTCCCCTCATATGCAGCCTTTCTCACCAACTCGCAGAACAGGGACGGTTCTTTTGGTCTGTTTCCCGCTATTTCCCTGTCTGAAACAAGTATAGCAACCGGTTCGCTCACGATCTGAAAAACCTCCTTGAACTCGCTCGAGAGACGGGCCGGATTCAAGTTCACCCCTATAACTATGTTATTATTTTCTACTTATGAAAATGTAGTTTCGAAATCATCTGACGTGCTTTTGTTTTTATAACAAGTATGAGAACGTTAATATTCGATGAAGGGGAGTTGATATTAATGGTTTGTTGATTGGAATTGCGAGGTGGAATTAGTTCATGCCCAAAATTCCGAAGGAAAGGCTCAGCATTTACCGGGACCTTAAGCGTGATTTTAAGGAGGAAAAGTTCATCAACCTGCACCCGATACAGCGGGGCGGTGTTCTGACTCCAGAGGCCCGCAAGGCCATCGTTGAATTCGCTGATGGTTATTCCACCTGTGACTGGTGCCCTCCGAAGACCGCGAGGCTTGACATGATTGAACGGCCTCCGATTGCCCAGTTTATGCAGGACTTGGCTGAGTTTTTAGGGATGGACGTTGCTCGCGTTGTGACGCGTTGTCGGGAGGCCCAGTTCATAGCCTTCACAATGCTCGGAGATCCTGGTGATTATGTGGTCCTGGACAGCTTGGCCCATTACTCCACCTATACCGCGGTGGAGTTGGCGCGCTTGAGAGTTAAGGAGGTCCCCCACAGCGGCTATCCTGAGTTCAGGGTCAACCTAGAAGCTTATGCTGATAAAATTGAGGAGGTTAAGAGAGAAACCGGGAAGCTACCAGCCGCTGTCCTGCTAACGCACGTTGATTATCTCTATGGCAACCTCAACGATGCCGCCGTGGTTGGCAAGATCTGCAAGGAATATGGAGTTCCTTTCATCTTGAACGCCGCTTACACTGGTGGAATAATGGACATTGACGGTAAAAAGGTGGGTGCGGATGTTATCACTTCCAGCGGACACAAGTCTTGGGCTGCCAGCGCCCCTACAGGAATACTGGCGACGACGTCAGAGATAGGCGAGAAGATCTTTGCTCGTTCCAAAATAGTCGGTGACTGGAGCAAGCGCAAGTTTGGGATTAAGGAGTACGCGTTGCTCGGCTGCACGGTGATGGGTGCGCCGCTGATGACCTTAATAGCCTCCTTTCCTCATGTCGTCGAGCGCGTTGAGAGGTGGCCCCAGGAGATAGAGAATGTTCGCTACTTGGTTGAGCAGCTGGAGAGGATAGAGGGGACGCGGCAGATCGGAGTCAGGCCGAAGAATCATACTTTGACCCACATAGAATCTGACGGCTTTTTCAAGGTTTCTGAGGCGCACAAAAGGAAAGGGTATTTTCTTTACGAGGAACTCAGGCGTCGCGGCATCGTTGGCGTGCAACCAGGCCTGACCAAGCACTTTAAGCTGAACACCTATGGTCTTTCCCGGGAAAAAGTGGAGAAAGTGGCTCAGGCCTTTCTTGAGATAGCAAGAGAGCACGGTCTGGCAGTGAGCTGAAACTTCTTGTGCCCCATTTTTACACGTTAAATAATACTATTGAGATTGGTATTTGGTGTCGAGATGCGGGAGTCAGCTGAGACCCGGAACCGACGGCCGAGGCGGTCGGGAGAAAATCCATTTGGTTTGACTCAAGATCAAATTATCCGCTACAGCCGCCAGTTGATCCTGAAGGAGGTCGGTGGGAAAGGACAGAAGAAACTGTTTTCATCGAAGGTGCTCGTCGTTGGTGCTGGAGGACTGGGCTCACCTGCCGCCCTTTACTTGGCTGCGGCGGGCGTTGGGAAGATCGGTGTAATGGATTCAGATAAGGTTGACCTCAGCAACCTGCAGCGCCAGGTCATCCACTCCACTAGGACGATTGGCAGACCCAAGGCGGAATCGGCTAAAGATGCGATTCAGGCCCTGAATCCCGAGGTCGATGTCGTCACAATTGAGGAACGCCTTGAGCCAGAAAACGCCCTTGACCTCTTGAAGGGCTGGGATTTTGTTATTGATGGTAGCGACAACTTCCGGACAAAGTTCCTCATCAACGACGCCTGTGTGCTTAAGGGCATACCGTTTTCCCATGCCGGTGTCCTCCGATTCATAGGTATGACGACCACCGTTATACCGCGGCAGGGGCCATGCTACCGCTGCCTAATCAGAGAAGCTCCACCACCTGGTGCGGTCCCCACCTGTCAGGAAGCAGGAGTTTTAGGAACTGTCCCGGGCGTCATGGGCACCATCCAGGCCACGGAGGCGATCAAGTTTATCATCGGCGCGGGCAACCTTCTTGTCGGCCGCGTGCTCTACTTCGACGCCTTAAGTATGCGGTTTGACCAGTTTGAGCTCAGGCGAAATCCCAAATGCCCCTCGTGCGGTGACAGGCCCATCATTAAGGATCTGTCTCAGGTGGACTATGGCACTGTCTGCAGGGTGAGATCAGAATGAGGGCCGACCGCACCATCGACATCAGAGGCGAGGTCTGCCCCTACACTTTCGTCAAGTCGAAGCTGGCCCTTGAGGAGTTGGAAAGTGGACAAATTCTCGAGATCATATTGGACCACGACCCCGCCGTGGAAAACGTGCCGCGCAGCATGGAAGCCGATGGGCACAAGGTCCTCAGCGTGAAAAGGGTTGGAAAGGACTGGCAGATCTTAGTAAGGAAGGCCTAGACTACTCGACTGGTTCAAGCTCGACGTCTTGGATTTTCCCATCCCTCATCATGAACGCCTTTCGCTCGATGATTTTTTCTTGACTCAGCCCGAGAATCAACCACACCAGATGTCCCCAGAACTTCATGAATTCCGCATCCCTAGCGCTGACGTAGGCGTGGAGGTTGGGATGGGAGTGATAAATGCCGATGAGCTGCAGGCCCCTGTTTTCCGCTTCTTTGTAGACGTTGTAGACAAACTGGGGATCGGCCTCGAAGGCCACCGGTGAGTTGAGCGTGTTCTGGGCCCTGACCACTTCCCGGACCTCGAATACTCCCTTTTCCGAGGTTCCGATCAGCAGGCCGACGCACTCGTGGGGATAGGTCTCCAGCGCGTGGGCATCAATTTTTCTAATGTCCGAGGATTTTATCTTTAGTTTCATCATCTCACTCAGACAGAATCCTCCCCACCTGCTCCAGCCAGATGCACATCTCGCAGTCCTCACTTCGCGGGGGCGGTGTCTCTGATTCCAAGATCTTCTTCGCCTTGACCAGCACCGGCGGAACTCGATCGGGATCCGTTTTCGTCGGAACCGCGGTTATCTTAAAAGGAAAACATCCCTCTGAGATATCACCCGGTTCCGGGGTAAAATAGAGAAGGCAGCCTCCGGCCACTGGCCTGTAACCGTTATGCTCGAGCAGGTAGGCGTAGCCGTCCAGTTGCATCTGGTAGTAGTAGGGGACCTCTGGTTGTGGCCTGCCAGTCTTGTAGTCAATGATGTGGTATCTTCTGTCCGGTGTCTGGACCAAGGCGTCCAGTTTTCCGCTCAGCGTGACGCCGCTGGCAGGATCGGTGGCTTTCAAGGTCTTGGTGACGTCCAAAAATTTGCCTTTTATCGGGAACCACTCTGGGAGGTTGGATTTCCCGATGAACTGTTTCATGTAGCCCTTTATTACCGAGTCCATCTGACTGGTGATGGCCGCGAAGATTGACGGTGCCGGGCCGACACGTTCGGCCAGCCAAAAGCAGAGGGGACAGTCAAGAACTGATTGAAGATCGGTGACGCTAATCGAGATCGGCTTCCCCATAGGATCACCGAGTTATATTGGTGGCCGTTCCCTTTTTTAGCCGTGGGTTTTCTTTAAAAGGAGGCGATATTTATTATCGGTAGCATGCCGAAATGCTCCGTTTGCGGCCGAGCCGTTTCCGAGGAGCGGATGAGTTACTGTAGCCAATGCGGACGGGCCTACTGTGAGCGCTGTGCGGAGGAGGAGCCATCGATGGCGGCGCTGGGCGTCTGTCCCGACTGCGAGGAAGCTTGGCAGGCGGAGGACGACATGGATGAAGAGTGAAATCCGTTTTGGAATCGTAGCTGGGGCGTTATTTGCGTTTTAGATTAGTTTTAATAACTTCGGTTTACTTTTATAAAAAGGTGCCAACCATTTCCTGTGTCAATTGTTTGTAAAGTGCCGTATTTTCCGTTCCATTTCCAAGCCCTTACGCCTAGCTTCTGAAAAGGTTTTATTTTACAAGTGTCCAAAAGTTCCTCGATGAAATCTTCTTGAAAGATTTGTCCCACAAGAGCATTCAGACAATTTCTCATTTTATCAAAATTAAACAATGTTCCACACTCTTCACACGTCCACAGATGTCCATCAGATTTTCGTAGAGCGGAGTAGCCACATTCAGGACAGGTTAACATTCTTGCACACTGAGATCTATTAAAAAAGAAGTTTAAGATTTTTTGATTCGATACTTTCCTTTTCCTAGGAACTCGATTATGCCATGGTCCCTCAATACCTGTAATTGTTGGCGAATTTTGGGTCGAATGTTTTTGTTAGCTGGATGAAGTTTTGCTAGCTTTTCCTCGAATTCATAAATGTCGGCCAGAGTAAAGATTTCTCGGTCAAGTTGTCTTATGCTGGCAAGCACATCAGAGAGCCATCCACGGGAGTGAACCGACTGCTCCCTTAAAAAGGTGAATCTTTTCCAATTTTCCCTAACAATTTTTTGAGGCATTTCAATCCCATTTTCTATTATTGGAATCCTAGCGTCTAACGGTAGGTTACCAAGCAGAATGTTTGAGCCGATCCAGCCGTGTCTTCTCGCCTTTTCGCTGAGGGGTTTTCTTTTCTCGATAATCGATTCGGAGATGAAATGCTTTGGCACGGCAAAGAGATTAGAAACAACCATGGCTTTTGGGTTGTAATGTAAAAAAAGAAAGTTTGGAATTGTTCCAGCGTAAATTGCTTTAATTTTTGGTTCGTATGCGGAGTTCGTTACCCGGTAACCAAACGGGTGGCTCTGGCTTTTCAGTTGGTAAGATTCTTCACATTCAGGGCAGACAAAATCGATTACCTTTTTTCCTGAAGATGTGGGTTGCAAGTTATCCGTGGAGCAAGCGAGACAATACAGGTTTTCACTTGCCCAAGTTTCGGTTAATACTTTAGCCTGTTGGGAAGGACTTTTGTAACCTTTAGCCAAGTCGATTCTAAGTTCTAAATTCAACCCTATCCCAAAATACAGTAATTAAAGGGGATCTAAAGATCTTTTTTTTATTCACAGTTTTAGAATAACCCAGTGTTTTAGTTGGTGCACGTTCTCGATCGGTTGAATCTGTTTGAAACGCCTTTTTACACAGACAATAAAGTTTAGGTTGATGCTGTTCCGGGAGCTGGCCGAGGTTTGTGAGAGTCTTGCCTCCACCACAAAACGCAGTGAGATGGTCAGAATGGTGGCTGATTTTTTGGCATGCTTGGAGCCTGAAGAAGTCGAGCCTGCTTCATGCATGCTGCTCGGTCGGCCTTTTCCGAAAACGAGCCGGTGGCGGTTGGACGTTAGCTGGGCGACCCTGGCCGAGGTCGTACTTCGGATTACTGGAGCCAGCCAAAGAGAGCTGGCCGCAGCCTTTGACAGGACAGGAGATGTCGGTGCCGCCACGGCCATCCTTTTTCATACCGCAAGGACCAAGCACCAGCAACTTTTTTTAATCAGACCACTCCTGCTGTTGGAAGTTCATGAGATTTTGAGAAAGGTGGCTAGACTGAGTGGCCCGGGCGCCAGAAGGAGAAGGGAGAGGTTGATCGAGGGGTTGCTGAACCGCTGTGAACCGCTTGAGGCCAAGTATCTCGTCAAGATCGTCACTGGTGAAATGAGGACCGGTTTTCAGGAAGGGCTTATGGAACTGGCGGTGGCCCGAGCCTTCGGTGTTCCCTTTAAAGCGGTGAGAAGGGCTGTTATGTTTGCAGGAGATATAGCCGTTGTCGCCGGGGTTGCGGCTAAGTCGGGTGAGGCGGGAATTAAGAGCATAAGTCCCTCACCCATGCGGCCCATAAGCCCCATGCTGGCCCAAGTCTGCAATGAAATTGAGGAGGCCATTGAAGCTCACGGAGGCACGACGAACTTTGAATACAAGCTCGATGGCGCGCGAGTGCAGATACACAAAAGAAGAGGGGAAATCAGGATATTCAGCCGTCGTTTAAGTGATGTAACCGAGAGTCTTCCGGAGATAAAAAATCTAGTACTTCAAGAGCTTCGTGCCGATGAGGCGATTGTGGAAGGGGAAGTAATCGCGGTAGGTAAGGATGGCCAGCCGTTGCCTTTTCAATCATTGCTGCAGCGCTTCAGGCGGGAGCGGGAGGTAGAGCGAGTGGCCAAGGAGATTCCGGTCAGGCTCCAGCTTTTTGACCTACTCTACCTCGACGGCCGAAGTCTTGTGGATTGTTCCTACGAGGAGCGACGGGAGAGACTGAAAACCATAGTTGGGGACATCGAACTGACCGAGCAGCTGACGACTTCCAGAGCCGACCTCGGTAAAGATTTCTTGGAGCGAGCGTTAAGAGCAGGACATGAGGGTTTGATGGCGAAGAAACCAGGCAGCGCCTACGTTCCCGGTGTCAGGGGAAAACTCTGGCTCAAGATAAAACCGATTCTCGAACCGCTTGACCTCGTGATCGTAGGAGCCGAGTTTGGTTACGGTCGAAGACACCGGTGGCTCTCGGACTACTACTTGGCCGCGCGGGATGAAAACACGGGAAAGTTTGAGATAATCGGGAAGACCTTCAAAGGGCTAACCGATGAGGAGATCAAGGAAATGACCCGAGAACTGCAGAAGCTCGTGATCAGGCAAGAGGGGAGGAGAGTCTGGGTTCTGCCGAAGATGGTGGTCGAGATCGCCTACAATGAGATTCAGCGCAGCCCCAAGTACCCCAGCGGCATGGCACTTCGATTTGCCCGGATAATCAGGTTACGTCCTGATAAGTCGCCAATAGAGGCCGATACTATTCAAAGAGTTAGGGGAATTTTTGAGAGACAGGTCAAGAGGATTTAGCGCTTTTGTGGACCATTTTTAACGACCTTTTGCTAGGATTTTCACGGCGCCAATGGCGACTTTTATCGCATTTTCAACGGCAGGAAGAGGGCGGACGATCTTCCCTACCGGGCCGATTATCGCCAGCACTCCACCGCTGCGCCAGCCGTTTACACCGGCCACGGTGAAGATGGTCGCGCACTCCATCTCGGTCGCCAGCACCTGGGCCCGTCGCCAGAGCCCCCAGAGTTCCTCTGCCTGTTTGGACAGCGGGACACGGCCAGGCTCCTCCGCATAAAAGGCGTCCTTGGAGACCACCACGCCCAGATGATATCTTATTCCTAGATTCTTGGCCGATTTAATTAGGGCGTTGGTCACCTCAAGGTCGGCAACTGCGGGATAACTGAGAGGTACATATTGTTGCGAGGTTCCCTCTTCTCTGACAGCGGCGTGGGCGATGACGACATCCCCTATTTTTACATTTTTACCGAGAGCGCCCGCCGTGCCTACCCTGATGAAGGTGTCAGCTCCACATCGGGCCAACTCTTCAACGGCGATGGCAGCCGAAGGGCCACCGATTCCGGTCGATGTCACGCTGATGGGCATTCCATCGACCTTGCCGGTGAAGGTGCGAAACTCCCTGTTGTAGGCGATCTCCTTTGCCTCGTCGAACTTCTTCGCTATCAACTCCGCCCTTGCCGGATCGCCGGGCAGAAGCACATAACGGGCCACCTCCCCCGGTCCGACGCCGATGTGGTATTCCTTTTCACTCACTAGGCGTCTTTGCATCCCGATCCATGTTTACATTACTCGGCAAAGCTTAAAGCGCCTGATTATCGGCTCAGACCGCGGCCAGAACTACTCCAAAAAAGACAACTACCATACCGATGGCGGCTCTGAGGTGCGGTTTTTCTCCAACGATGAAGACGCTGAGGAGAAAACCAAAAGGGATGACGGCGGATGAAAAAGGAGACAGGGAACTGACTTTCTCCATCTCCAGGGCAAACATGAAAAGAAACGTGGCCAAATGACTGAAAAAGGTTGAGGCCAAGGTGAGCGCCAGGATATTTTTCCCAAGTTTCTGTTCTCTCCAAGATCGCTTAATAGCAGCAACCGTGTTCAGGAGCACCGCCGCCGCGACCACTGAAATCCAGATAAAAGCTAGGACATCCATTCCGGAGTTAATTGCCATTTTTCGCAGCACGAGATCTAGTCCCCAGAGAACAGCCGAGATCATAGATAACGGTACCGCGAAGCGCCATTGGTTAGTCTCCTTCCCCCTTGGCATGAAGAGAAGAGACCCGCCCACGACTAAAGCTAGGGAAAGCGGCAGCAGGGGGTTGATCTCCTCACCAATCAGAAAAATAGCGAGCAGGGCGGTCCAGACGGGAGAGGCGTTGCCGATGGTGATAACCTTGTGCGCCGGGGCACGTTTCATGCAGTAAAACAATATCAGGAGGGCAACCGCGAGGCCAAACAGCCCGGCATTTATGGCGATTGCTATCGACCAGATGCTGGCGGTTTTTGGTCTAATGAGCAGGAAGGCGGGCAAAAGTGCCAAGGTCACTGAAGAAAAGCGAATCGCGTTGAAGGTTATTGGGTCCAATTCCTTCATTACCAGCTTGCCCAATACCTGCCCCAGTGCCCAGAAAAAGGCAGCTCCCAGCGCCAGAGTGACCGGTTTAATTTCCGTAGTATCAACATTCAAGTAGTCGATGAGAACAAAAAAGGTTTATTTTAAAAGATTCTGCACTTTTAGAAACGAGTTCAAAATTTCATTTGACGAACCACTTGCCGAGGACGGCCTCGGCTAGCTTGCCGCGAACGCTGTGGCTAATGCTGGGTGAATTATTGGCGTTGAATGGGTCCATGGCGTCATCCCACCAATAACCCACCGACATCAGGCAGTTGATGTAGTTCTTTCCTTCCAGAGCCCTGAGCAGAGCTTCGTAGGCATCGGCCTGTTGCTGCCAGTCACGGATCAGATCGGGGTGAACATCACTGGGCTCGACCCACTTCATTCTGATGGCCCCAACATAGCTCTGAAACTGGACATGGAGCATCACCTTCTTGCCGTAGGCTTTTGCGGCTGGTTCTATTCGCTTGGTAAGGGCTTCCTCAAAGACAACCTGCATCTCAGCTATAGTGGGTCGGTCAGAGTCCGTGATGTGAAGCCCGGTTAGATCGACGTAGATGAAATCAGCCGCGTCCCACATGGTCAGAAATTCCAGCGATGAGGGTTCGTTGACATCTAGTATATCGATCAGACCAATGGTTACCTCTCCATTATAGACCAGCCTCACCTTGTCAACCAATTCACGGATTTTTTCCGAGGTGTAAGCAAAGTCATCCCCCTCGTTCCACATATCCCCTCTGGGTCTGACCTGAAGTGCATCGACTCCAGCCGCTTGACATTTCTCTGCTTCCTCCACCATCAAATCGGTCCACCTTTCCCAGGCCACATCGAGCCATTCCCTAGTGCGCACCTTGCTCCGGTTTGCCAGAGAGACATCGACATCTTCAGTCCATACTGTGCCGATGTTTACGATTACTTTCATGCCCAGCGAGTGAGCCTTTTGTACGAACCTGTTCATCTCCTCTTGGGTAATCGTGTTGACTGGTCTGAGTCCAGTACCCATGAATCTTATCTCGGGAAGTGGATCTAAGGCCGTGTACTCAACGAAGTCCGTAAGCAACACCCACGACACGCTCATCTTCTTCTTCATCCTTTCCATCGATGGTCCTGCGGCGTCCGAGGTGTTCTCAAACCCGATCTTGTTGTAGTTAATACCCCACAAGTCAAAGAAACCCTGACCTAATTCCAAGTCAGGGGCAAGCCCGTTGTTTATGTAGGGGATGAAATCGAAGACCTTTTGGTAGTTCATCTCCTCGGCGTTGGGCCAATCGGGCATGTTGCGGCTTTCGTAGGTTCTCTTGCTCTTAACCACAGTAATTGAGCCACCGACCCCGGTCGGACTTCCATTTTTCAAGTAGCTGTAGCTAAGGGAATCCCCTGAGGTCGCGTTTTTCAGGTAGGCCCAAGTCACCTCATTCACCCGCTGCATTGGGAAAGGACCATCGCCATCAACTTTTATGGAAAATTCGCTTTCGGCTTGGTCGTAGGGAACGGTCAGGGTGAACTTTACGGTGACGGGCTCTCTTCCCGCTCTGGTTAGGATGAAATCCTTCTGGACGGAATTTATGCTTACATGAATAGTATCGATTTCGGTATTGTAGCCCTCTTTCTCGACTATGATTTCGAAGTCCCTTTCCTCCCTAGCCACCTCAAATTCATAATAGCCAGTGGCGTCGGTGGTCGTCAGCAGCCCTGCCATGCCGCCTAAGTGAACGGTGGCCCCAGATATTGGGTTGCCGGCTTCGTCGCGAACGTAGCCCGTGACATTAGCCCGGGGATTTCTCGTCAAAGTGGGTGTCGTCGTCGCGGAGGTGGTTTGGGGTGGCGATGTTGGAACACCACCGGATATCAAAAAGAAGCCAATACTTCCAACTGCAATGATAATCACGATCACGAGCGGTAAAATCATCTTTGAGTTTATCTTCCCACCAGCTTCCAATAGCCTGTTATTTTTTCGTTATAAAACTTCGCCGTTCTTTCTGATTTTGGGGTCCCAGCTGGCTAAAGGTATTTAGAAGGTAGCGGTGATTTTAGTTGGGGTTTGAGTTCATGTCACAAGCCGAGTTACCTCCACCACCCCCTCCAGCAGCTGCGCCTTCGAAGAACTTTGTGACCATAGTGATCGGCCTGTCTTTGGTTGCCATCGGTGCCATACTGATCAACCAAGGGATGAATACGGTGCAGACCGAGATGGCCCTGATAGTCGGAGTCGGATTAATCGCGGCGGGTGGGCTTCTCGTTTTTGCCGGTGCCAGCAGGGTTTGCCAGAAAACTTGGGTCAACCTCGGTTTGCTCTTGGTCGGGATTTGCCTGCTGGTCGCTAGCGGGACGCAGCTCTCCACGAACTGGAGCAAGGCCATCTACGGCATCGTTTTAACCGTCGTGGGCATAGCCATGATAGTTGCCGGAATTTCAATTGCGAAGAATGGCTGGGAAAAATTCACGAAAAAATAGTCCATTTCCCGACTCAAACTCAGCAAGATTTTAGTCCGACTACCAAAGCGGCAATTTTACCGAAATCAGTTCACAGTCTGGTAAATCTAAGTTCTGGCATGACATAGCTATGTCACCTCAAGGCTCAACCATAAATGGAAAGACGGTGAGTTTGATGGGGTCAAAACACAGCTGAGTAAGCGAAGGTTGTGGAATTTTAATTTCAGACCTTTAGGCGGTTAAAACAGTTACTTGAACTCTACATTCTGGAAGGGCAAGATAAAAACTTAAATATGAGGCTTGAAACTATTAAATAAAAAGGTGATTTGTTTGCGGTCATGGAAGCGGATTTCGTTGGCGGCGGTTTCGTTGCTGGCGATGGTCTTATTTTTAAACGTATATTTGGCTGCTGCCTCCCCCGAGGAAGTGAGGATCACTACTTCTTTTCCGCGAATTGAGGTTAACCCTGGGCAGAATATCCAGCTCTCAGTGAACCTAAGTAACCTCAGCTCGGAATACCAGACGCTCAGCTTGGAGGTCTCGGCTCCGGAGGGCTGGCAGGCGACCTTGAAGAGCGGTGGTTACTTGGTCAAAATGGTTACATTAGGACCTTTTGACAATCAGCCCATCTCCCTCACGATAACCCAGCCAACTGGCGTGAACCTCGGCACCTACACCGTGGTGGTCAAGGCGTTGGATGGTTCGGGTAATGTGGTAGATTCCTTGAACATCATCATCGATGTAGCCGAGGTTTCGCCACTGGGGTTGACCCTGAGCACCACCAGCCCGTCCATCGAGGGGCCGGCGGGAAAGAGCTTCCAGTTCTCGGTTGATCTGGTGAATGAAACAGGGGAGGAGCGTGACATCGACCTCTCCTATCTTGCTCCGACCAACTGGACCGTTACCTTTTCTCCAGGTTATGAATCGACGCTGATACGCGCGATTCACATGAAAGCTGGGGAAAGAAAGACATTGAGAATAACAGTTACCCCGGCTTCAACAGCCGATGCTGGGGAGTATTCGATTACAGTTCTGGCAACATCTGGCGCCTACAGCCAGTCCTTGGATCTAAAGGCGATAATCACTGGAACCTACACCATGGATCTATCCACATCTGATGGCCTCCTGAATTTGAATGCTCCGCAAGGAGAGGCTACCATAGTCACCCTTGTTGTTAGCAACACAGGCTCCGGGACTTTGGAAAAGATGAGCTTTAGGTCCAGCGGTCCCAGCGGGTGGGAGATTAAGTTCGACCCTGACAAGATTGATGCCGTACTGCCCGGTACCACTGTCCAGGTGGCGGTGAGCATAAAACCGCCCGCCGACGCGATACCGGGGGACTACGGCCTCAGAATTACCGCGTCAACCAGCGGCACCAACTCTGTTTCTAAAACGCTTGAGCTCAGAGTCACTGTTTTGGGTTCGATGGTGTGGGGCCTAGTTGGGTTGGTCATAATCATAGTTGTCGTGTTGGGGTTGGTCTTCATATTCTGGCGCTTGGGCAGAAGGTAGTCATATGGACCAGAGTTTGGCCATAGAGACCCACGACCTGACCAAGAAGTACAACGACTTTATCGCAGTCGACCATTTGAACCTCTCGATAAGGCCGGGCGAGCTCTTTGGGATGTTGGGCCCGAATGGAGCCGGCAAGACCACAACCGTTTTAATGCTGCTGGGCCTCACCGAGCCGTCAGCCGGAACCTGCAGTGTTTTTGGTCACGATCCGTTCAGGGAGCCGCTGAAGGTCAAGAGCATCACCGGCTATCTGGCCGAGAGAATGGGTCTTTATGAGGACCTGACGCCGGAGCAGAATCTGAGGTACATCACCAAGCTGAACCAGATCCCTGAGGAGGAAGCGCGCAAGCGCATCAAGGAAGCTTTAGCCAGTGTTGGGGCAACCGATTACGCCGACGTTAAAGTGGGAAAACTTTCGCGTGGGATGAGGCAGAGGGTTGGAATTGCTGGCGTGCTGGTGAAAAAGCCGAAGGTGGCCATTTTCGATGAGCCGACTCAGGGACTTGACCCTGAGGGCAAGAACGAGCTGCTGGATCTGATGAAGCGCATCAGCAAGGAGGAGGGGACAACGGTGCTCCTGCTCTCCCACATGCTCGCGGATGTGCAGCACATCTGCGACCGCATCGGCATCATGCTCAGAGGCAAGATGGTTGCCATCGGTACCATCGAGGAATTGAGGACCAAGACTAAAGAGGACTGGGTGATCGACATTGAAGCGGAGAATATCACTTCAAAGCTTATCCATGACCTATCCTCCCTGCACGGTGTAAGGGGCGTCGATAGGTCAGGCAAGGTTATCACGGTTAGATCGGAGAAGGATATCAGGCAAGCCATAATGGAGGTCTTTCTACACAACAAGGCGGTTCCCATCAGCCTGCGGGCGCGGGAGAGGTCCTTGGAGGAGATTTACCTGGGTTACCTGGGGGAGAGCTAATGGTAGGGACGCGCGAGATCTTCATCAAAGAGCTGGCCGATAATCTGGGCAGTAAGAGATTCTGGCTGCTGTTTTTCATCATCTATGCGCTGGGAATTTTCATGACCTATGGTGCGGTACAAAACTTAGGGCTGCAGAGGACCCTGGGCGAAAACGTGTTTCTTCAGCTCTTTGTCATTGGGGCGCAGGGGTTGCCCTCATTTCTGTGGGTGGTCATTTACATTGCCCCGCTGCTGGGTTTCATCTTCACCTTTGACACGATCAACCGGGAGATCTCCAGCGGCACCTTGGGCAACGTTCTTTCCCAGCCCGTGCACAGGGACTCCTTGATCAACGCCAAGTTTCTCGCTGGCGTGGCCACTATCGCCATCACCTTGGTCGGTGTGATCTTTATCGAAGTTGGATTTGCCATCCGAGCCTGGAGCACTCTGCCGACCCTTGAGGAGATAGGCAGGATATTGGTCTTTCTCCTTATTAGCGTCGTTTACCTCTCCATCTGGGTCGCCTTAGGTCTTCTGTTTTCGGTGATTTTCAGGCGGGAGGGGACTTCGGCTCTGGCTTCGGTTGCTGTCTGGCTTTTCTTTAGCTTTTTCATGTACATGATTGCATCACCCCTGAAAAACCTGACGCTGCTGTACTTCTCACCGAACTACATCTTCCTTGAGGCCGCTTATGTGATGCTCAGTCCAACGGTTAGAATTCTGGGCCCGGTTTCGATAGAGAAGTTATATGGGATGGTCGCCAACCCGCTCCCGTTGGACCAAAGCCTGCTGCTGGTCTGGTCGCATATAACTGCCTTGGTGGCGGTTACATTCATCATCTTCGCCATCTCCTATGTGAAATTCATGAGGCAGGAGATCAGGGCCATCTAGTTACTCAATTTGAATAGCGCACCCGCCGCCGTGATCGGTTGCCCATGGATTTAATTTAAAATTGTTGCCTTAGAGGAGTTACCAAAAAAGTTTTTAAGAGAAAACTATGCGTTTGAAACGGGAAGTAATGGAAAAAACGTAAAGGGTGAAAATTTGGCAGCCCAATATTATACAGTAGGTAAACCGTCTATCAGGAAGGACGCGATTCCAAAGGCCACGGGGCAGGAGAAATTTACCTGTGATGTGGTTGTGCCGGGAATGCTTTATGGCAGAATTTTGAGAAGTCGCTATCCACATGCTAGAATCAAACGCATCGACACCAGCAAGGCTGAAGCTATGGGGGCAATCTGCATCACTTTTGATGACGTTCCTAAGATTAAGTACAACGAACGTATCGTCAGCGTTCCCTCAGCGACGTTTAAGGACAGAACTGTTCTTACCAATAAACCCCTGCACGTGGGCGAGGCAATCGCGGCCGTCGCTGCAGAGACGGAGGAAAAAGCCGAAAAGGCGCTTCGATTGATTGAGGTAGAGTATGAACCACTGGAACCGGTTTTCGATCCGATAGCGGCTATGAAACCGGGAAAACCAAGTCTCCATGACTCGATAATTATTCAGGACAAGGTCGTGGAGATAAAGAACAACATCGCTGCCAAGGTGGAAATATCTGAGGGTGACGTTGAAAAGGGTTTCCAGGAGGCGGACATTGTCATTGAGGGCACGGCAAGGACCAGCAGGGTTTATCACGCCCAGCTAGAAACCAAGTCAGCTGTCGTTGTTCCGGAGCCAAACGGTGGAGTGACCATCTGGACAACAACGCAGAGCATCCACAACTGCCGGATACTCATCGGCGAGATCTTTGGCATACCCTTGAACAAGGTCAACGTTAAGAAGATATCGTTGGGTGGGTCTTTCGGCTCCAGCATTCAGATGAATTCGGTACTCCCTATTACGGTTGCTCTAGCTCTGAAGGCAAGGAAGCCGGTTAAAATGTGCACTACCCGCGAGGAGGACATGTACGACCACTGCCGATATCCTATGATTCTGAAGTATAAGTTAGGTGCCAAGAAGGACGGTAAGCTCGTTGCCGGAGAGATGGAGGTCATCGTTGATATCGGGGCCCATAACATCCAGGCCTACCCGCTTTTGGGTTGCACCGCCGGATGGCTGGTTTCTCTCTATAAGATGCCAAACCTGAAGTTTACTGGTAAAGCCGTTTACACCAACAAAGCCCCGGCCTGTGCGATGCAAGGCTTTGGAAATCCGCAGGTGAACTTCATCGCCCAGACCATGATGAACGAAGTTGCGGAGAAACTGGGCCTCGACCCCATTGAGGTTGAGCTTAAGAACTACGTTGGACTTGGCGATGTCTTCTGGGGACAGGGACCAACGGTGAGATCGGTAATAAGGAGCTGCGGAGTTGAAGAGCTGATCAAAAAAGGAGCCGAGATGATCGGGTGGAAAAGCCGTGGCAGACCTCAGGACAAGAAGGGGGACATCGTCAGGGGCATTGGCATGGCGCGCGGTTTCCACACCTCAAGTGCCGGAGGACCGCTGCCCGGCGAGGCGGTCGACTTTTCCGGCGCAATGATCAAGGTAAATGAAGACGGAACGGTAGATGTTATTGCCTCGCTTCAGGACATGGGTGGCGGCGCGCTTGAAGCCGGCCTGAAAATAGTGGCTGAGACGCTTGGGGTGCCACTTGATTGCGTGGAACTGGCACCCACAGACACTTGTAACTCTGTTTATGATGTCTGTCTGCACGCCACTAGAGGAGTGTACGCCGGCGGTGGAACTTTAAAGAAGGTCGCCGAACAGGTGAGGCAGAAACTGCTGGAATACGCGTCGAGGATTTTGGGAGTTTATCCCCATGCGCTAAAGATCAGGCCCGATGAAAAGCTCAAGCAGGGAATAATCTACGCCGAAGGAATTTCTGGGAAGGAGATAACCGTCAAAGAGGTGGCCGCAACCGCCAGAAATAAGAACTGGGGGACAATCGCCGCGGTTGACAGCCTCAGACAGGGGCAGTGTCCTCCGGCCTACACCGTCTACTTTGTCGAGGTCGAGGTCAACAAGAGAACGGGAGAGGTGAAACCGGTGAGGGCCGTCATAGGAGCCGACTGCGGGACGGTCATCGATCCTATCTATGCGGTGGCGCAGATACATGGGAGCTTTTACCGTGGCCTCAGCTACGTTCTCTGTGAGGATACCAAGTACAACAGGAAGACCGGAGAACTGACTAATAAAGGATTCTTCGCAGGCTACAACATTTTGAAGGCCGAGGACATGCCCAATCCTGATGATATTCAAGTATTTTTCGCCAACACCTATGAGGATACGGGACCGTTTGGAGCCAAGGGGATCGGAGAGGCCGCGATAAATCCAGTTCCTGCCGTGATTGCCAACGCGATCTACAACGCAATCGGGGTCTGGATCAGGGAGATGCCGATAACGCCGGAAAAGGTTTTAAAGGCCTTGAAGGAAAAGGAGGGGAATTAAGATGGTGAACACGAGGATATTGTTTAATGAGTTCGAATACCATGAGCCTAAGACAGTTGCTGAAGCTGTGGATCTTCTTGCCAGATATGGAAAGGACGCCAAGATACTGGCCGGAGGAACCAACCTGATCGTTGACATGAAACTCGAAAAGATCAGTCCAAAGCATTTGATCTATATTGGCAAGATACCGGAGTTGCGTTCGATAGCGAAGGTTGGATCTGATTTGGTCGTTGGAGCCAACGTTTCGTTTTTTGACATGATGAGAGCGCCTGAGCTCAAGGATTATCAAATACTGCGCGAGGCCTTTGAGAGCATACAGCTTGAGATCAGAAGAATGGGCACAATAGGCGGAAACATCTGCAATGCGGCTTCGACTGCGAGTGCCGCACCACCGCTGTTGGCGCTTGAGGCACGAGTAAAAGTCGTTAGCAAGAGAGGTTCCAGAATAGTACCCCTTGAAGAGCTGTTTGTCGGCGATCGCAAGACTTCACTGGCTCCTGATGAGCTGCTCACCGAGATCCATCTGCCAGCGCTAGATGGGAGATGCGGCGCCGCATACGGTGAGATAAAGAGGAAGATAAAGTTCGCTGTGGTCATTGGTCGCCAAGGGGAAAAGTGCAGGTACTGCAGGATAGCAATGGGCGGTGATATTGAAAAGCCCAGACGAGTGAAAGAGGCGGAAAGCTTGCTTGAAGGGAGGAGTTTTGACGACAACGCCGTGAATGCGGCCTGCGAAGCAGCGGTGGCCGGAATAGATCCTGAAGAGTGGTATCTCAGAGAAATTGCGAAGTATCTGTTTCAGAAAGTGGTACAAGAAGCTTGGCAAAGGGCGAGGTGATTGGTGTGGAAGAGAGGAAAATTAAGATTAAGGTCAACGGAAGAGATTGTGAACTGAACGTGAAGCCGAATGAACTTCTCCTTAATGTGCTGAGGAATAAGCTGGGGCTGTGTGGGACCAAGTACGGGTGCGGGACGGGAGATTGTGGTGCCTGCACGGTTTTAGTTAACAACGAGCCGAGGCTTTCCTGCTTGACCTTGGCGGTGACCGTCGACGGTGCTGAGATTACCACCATTGAGGGTCTGGTGACAAATGGAAAGCTGCATCCGATCCAAGAGGCTTTTGTAAAGCACGGTGCCATCCAATGTGGGTTCTGTATTCCTGGAATAATAATAATGACAAAGGCCTTGCTTGATGAGAATCCCCACCCCACCGATGAGGAGATAAAGGAGGCACTGAAGGGACACCTCTGCAGATGCACCGGCTACATCAACATCATTAAGGCGATAAAGGCAGCTTCTCTTGAGATGTCGCAAGCGTAGGAAACATGGTCAAAGTTAAGGTTTTCGAAGGAGGACACCTAATTCAGGAGCTGACGATAGAGGAAGCTCTAGAGCTTATAAAGCGGAGATTCTTTGAGGGTCAGTCCGTCATCATCGATGGAGTTTATGTCGATGCCTCGGATATTGAAAAGGTTAAGGAGAAGCTCTCCAAGGCCAAGGAGGGCATCTCCTTTTTCCCATTGATCGGTGGCGGAGAGTTATAGGTAGAATTTTAATTTACGGCATTACCATTGACATTACGGCTTTTTGTACGTGCAACCTGTTTTCAGCTTCCTCGAAGTAGAGAGAGCGTTTGTAAGTGTCAAGGACTTCGTCGGTGACTTCCTGCCCCCGATCGGCTGGGCCGCAGTGCATGTAGTAGGCTTTGTTTGTCTTGTCCAGCAGTTCCATGGTGGTTATCCAGTTCTTGAATTTTGCCTGATAGGCCGAGGCTCCCTCCTTGTCAACGGTATTGTTGTAGGGCGGTACAAACTGTTTTGGTGACCAGGCCTTGGGATAGACAAAGTCAGCCCCCTCAAAGGCTTCCTCCATGTCATAACAGATTTCGAAGCTACCGCCATACTTTTCCACGTTTTCTTTGCAGGCCTTGATGATGCTGTCCTCGAGCTCAAATCCCTTTGGATGGGCCAGTACCACATCCATCCCCATCTGTGTGGTTATGAGAACCTCGTTCTGGGGGACGGCGAGCGGTTTCAGGCCTCCAGAGTAGGCGTAGGAAACGACGAACTTTTTGCCCTCCAGTTTCGGTTCGACTGCCCGCGCCGCCTGCATGTCGGCCAGAGCCTGGAATGGATGGTGCATGTCGTCCTCCATGTTTAGGACCGGGATATCTGCCCACTTGGCGAACTCCTGAATTACCCGATGACCGCGCCCGATGGTCCACTTAGCAGCGTCCCCGTAAATCCTAATGGCGATAGCGTCGCCGTATCGGCTCAGAACCCGGGCCACGTCAGATATGGCCTCAGTGGCGTAAGGAACCATGTCCTCGGGCAGGGTCGGCGTGTAGAGGTCTTGGGGGCTGAGGAAATGTGCGTGCCCCCCGAGCTGATAGATTCCCGCCTCGAATGAGTTGCGCGTGCGGAGCGATCGGTTGTAGAAGATCATGAAGAGAGTTCTGCCGGGAAGATAATTTGTCGGGGTTCTTTTTCTGAATTTTTTCTTCAGGTCATCCGCAGCATCAAGAATCTTTTTGATCTCCGCCTGTGTGAAATCCTGCGTGTTGATAAAATCTTTTCCCTTCATGGAGCCAACATATTTTGGAATTGGCACTCAAATCACCGAGAATAACAGTTTGTTTCATAATTTAAGGCTTTATCCCAGCTTATTTTGACCCCGTTTGGTATGATGGCGGAATCGTGGAAAGGTTATCCGCCTGAAAGGTCTTTATCCCAGATGCTCAAAATTTCTTTGGTGTCGATGAGGGGCCTGCTGCTGGACGTTGATTTTGCAGAGGAAGAGGACAAACCTAGCGTAAAGCTTTTTGTAAAGGTAGGATCGGAGACGGTAATGGCGGTTGACAGCCGGTTTGAGGAATATTTTTATGTGGTTGCAGATAACCCCGCCAAGACCTGCAAGCTCATCGAAAAGATCGAGCTGGATGAAGATGGTGCGCTGATAAAGCCGAAAAGTGTTGAGATTGTCAGGCGAACCCTGCTGGGCAATGAGGTTGATACGATAAAGGTCTCATTTCACCAGCCGCGTGATGCTGCGAAGTTGAGGCACAAGATTCGTGAGTTACCTGGGGTTAAGGAAATCTATGAGTTTGATATCCCCTCAGTTAGGCGTTACCTGATCGACCGCGGTCTAACTCCGATGTCGGGCGTCGAGTTCAGCGGCAGAGTTGAGGTGAAGAACGGAGTCAAGACGGTGGTCATGGAGGGAGTCCCGAAACCGGTTCCAGTGGATGAGCCCAAGCTGAACATAATGAGTTTTGATATCGAGGTCTACAATCCCACCGGTAGCGTTAGACCAGACAAGGACCCAATAATAATGATCAGCTTAGCGGATAACCGCGGTCTGAGAAAGGTCATCACTTGGAAAAATTTCGATAGAAAACCGGAGTATGTCGAGGTGGTCGACAGCGAGCGGGAGATGATAAAAAGGTTTGTCGAGTTGGTGAAGGAGCGGGACGCCGATATCTTGCTGGGATACAATACTGACCTGTTTGATTTGCCCTACATTCGAAGCCGGGCCAAGCAATTGAAGGTGAAGCTGGATTGGGGCCGCGATGGTTCTGAGCTGGTGGTGCGCAAACGCAGATTTGCGACCGTGTCAAAGATCCGGGGTCGCGTTCATGTCGACGTGTTTGCCATGGTTGATTTCCTAGCCACCATTGGCTCGATAAGATTAATTCATTATTCACTGACCGACGTTTACCGTCACTTTACCGGCAAGGAGAAGCCGGATTTTGAGTTTTCCGAGATGACCAACGCTTGGGAGAAAGGGGGCGATGCCGGGCTCAGGTTTCTGGAATACTCCATGTCGGATGCCGATGCCACGCTGGAGGTTGGTTTGGAGCTGCTGCCTCTTTTTCTCGGGCTGACCCGCGTTGTGGGGCAGACGCTTTTTGACGTTCAGAGGATGACTCCGGGGCAGCTGGTGGAGTGGTTGCTGGTGGCTGAGGCGCACCGGATTGGTGAGCTGGTGCCACCGCGGCCCGTTGGTGAGGAATTTGAGGAAAGGGTGGAGGAGACATTTACCGGCGCTTATGTGATGGAGCCGGTTAAGGGACTCCACGAGGATTTGGTGGTTTTCGATTTCAGATCCTTGTATCCCTCGATAATTGTCACCCATAACATCGACCCATCCACGCTGAACTGTCAGGATTGCAAGCCGGGCGAAAGGGAGCAGGTGCCGGGATTGAGTTATTACTTCTGCAAGCGGAGAAGGGGCTTTATCCCGACAATCCTTCAACGCATTATTGAAGAGAGAACCAAGCTGAAAGCCGAACTCAAAAAAATCGGCCGTGAGACCAAGGAGTATCGGGCCTTGGATGCGCGGCAGTGGGCGATGAAGATAGTCGCGAACTCATTCTACGGTATGCTGGGATATCCGCGAGCTAGGTGGTATTCCAAGCAGTGTGCGGAGAGCGTGACCAGCTTCGGCAGACATTATATTCACCGGACAATTGAAATGGCAAGAGAGTTTGGCCTTGAGGTGATTTACGGTGACACCGACAGTCTGCACTGCAAGCTAAACGGCAAGAGGCGGGAGGAAGCGATGCTTTTTCTCAAGAAGGTCAACGAGAGCCTTCCCGGGATTATGGAACTGGAGCTGGAGGGATTTTATCCGCGCGGCATTTTCATCACCAAGAAGCGATATGCCATGATCGATGATGAGGGCCGCATGGTCGTCAAGGGTTTGGAGTTCGTTCGCAGGGACTGGGCGGCGATAGCCAAGAAAACACAGGAGGAAGTGCTGAGGGCAATCCTGCGCGATGGGTCACCCAAGAAGGCCGCGGAGATCATCAGAAAGACCACCCGAGACGTCTATGAAGGGCGGGTTAACCTCGAAGATTTGATCATCTACACTCAGTTGAAGATGCCCATCGAGAGCTACAAGGCGATAGGGCCACATGTGGTGGCGGCAAAGCGCCTCAGACAGCTGGGTCATGAGATTGAGCCGGGCATGATGATAGCCTACATTGAGGTTAAGGGTCCGGGAAGTATAAGCGACCGTGCGGTTCCAGTGGAGGATTTTGAGGGCAAGGAGTACGATCCGGATTATTACGTCGGACATCAGGTACTCCCAGCGGTGATGAGGATTATGGAGGTTCTCGGTTACAGCGAGGAGGATTTGAAGTTTGAGAAAGAGAAGCAGGTTGGTCTTGACAGGTTCATGAGATGAGGATTTCGCCGTTTGAGGTCAGGGCAATCTCAAAGTTTTTAGTTATGGAACGGCCGTGAATTCTATCCCCGGCCTCTTCCTTTATTCTGGCAATGATCTCGGCGGTTCCCTGCTTCACCCGGATCTTGGCGGCATCGGCGGCATCAAAAATTTTTTTCGGCACTTGGAGGATGTCTTCCCCCGGTTTCACGGTGATGGTCACCGGAGCCTTTAGTCTCTCAAATAGTTTCAAGGTTCTTTCTGCGCGGGCAATGTTCTCCCTAGCCCTGCGCTCGAGAATACTGACGTTGGCCCGGGAAGTGTTGAGCCGACGGGCTATTTCGGCCTGGGTAAGTCCCCTCATTCTGAGCTCGAGAACTCTTAACTGGGACTCGGTCAGAAAGGTATCCTCCATGTACCCCAAGTTTTAATTGCTCCCGTGCATTAAACAACTTTCGTCTGGTGATGTCGTGTTGGATCCAGAGGAGTTGGAAAAGTACCGGAAAGCAGGAAAGTTGCTGGCCGAGGTTCGCGAACAGCTGCGGCCGATGGTCAAACCCGGGGTCAGCCTGCTTGAGATAGCTGAGACGGCCGAGGGACTCATCACTGAGCGGGGGGCCAAGCCGGCCTTTCCCTGCAATGTTTCGGTCAACGAGGTGGCGGCCCACTACAGTCCACCTGCCGATGATGAAACCGTGATTAAGTCGGGAGACATGGTCAAAGTTGACATCGGAGCCCATGTGGATGGTTATATAGCAGACACGGCTTTCACGGTGGCTACAGGAGAGAAGGCCGAGATGGTTCAGGTAGTAGAAAAAGCGCTCGAAGCCGCGATTGCAGCGGTGAAGCCCGGAATTGATGTCGGGGAGATCGGTAAGGTGGTTGAGGAAACGGCAACGGCAGCCGGTTTCAAGCCCATTCGCAATCTGACCGGACACAGCTTGGCCAGATGGGACCTTCACTCGGGGCTCACGATACCCAACGTCAAGGAAACTACTGGAATGATTTTGAAGGCGGGCGATGTCTTGGCCATCGAGCCGTTCATCACCGATGGGGCCGGATTTGTTGAGGATAGAAAGAGTCTCTATATCTTCAGATATCTGCGTGACGTTCCGACCCGGTTGAGGATGTCGCGGGAACTTCTGCGCGATGTGAAGCGTGACTATAATGGTTTGCCCTTCGCCGAGAGGTGGTTGGCTAAACGTATGTCGAAACTTCGCCTTGAGCTGACCCTTAGGGAGCTGGTTGGGATCGGAGCCTTCTGGCCTTACTATGTCTTGGCGGAGCGGGCCAATGGTAAGGTAGCACAGGCAGAGCACACGGTGATAGTTACCGAGTCAGGCTGTGAAGTCACGACACGTTGAGTCGTAATATTTCCTCTAAACACCTGAGGTTGAACTTGGTGTTGGCACAGCCATTCTTGATCAGATATACCGCTTGAGCCGGCAGACTTCTGCTTTTAAGGTATGCTTCCGCTTGTTTGATCTCTTGGCTGCAGGCGACGCCTACCACGCCATCATAGGGGTTTCTTTCTAGTATCATGGGTAGACAGGTCCCACCTGGTAAGATGTAGATGTCGTAACCACAGTCTCGACCAAGCGCCACTGCTTGGTTTACCAAACAGTCTGGGGAACAGCTGTGGCAGTAGTAGGAGGGCACGTCCGGGTCGAAGCTTGCTTGGCATCTACCGTCCATATATTTTCTGGCACAGTGAGGCAAGAAGAGTGCCCTTCGTTTGCTTTTTTGAAATCTTTCTCTTTCCATGATGTTGTGTAAATGAATATCAACTAGGTCTTCTATCAAGGTTGAAACATCCGCCATGTTCAGACCGCCAATTTCTTGAATATTGAGCTTTTCGGTCAAGCGTCTGACAGTCCATGCAATTTTCTTGTGCATATTCTTCTGGTAAGCCATCTCGACCAAGGCATTGAAAAAAGCATGCGGCACCCGCGACAGGTCGAAGCTAAATCTATAGGGCATGGTTTTACCTCATCTCCTCAGGACGAACATTGCATGGTCCTTCTCGTAGGGATCGAGAACCTTCACGTCGATGATTTCCATTTCCTTCTCCAGCTTTTCCATTTCATTTCTGAATATCTCGCGTGGCTCTTTGGTCACGTCGATACTTCTGGCCTTCAATGATAGCATCGCATAGCCGCCTTTAGGTAGGAAAATTTTCGCGTTGGCCAGCAGAATTTCAGTCTGATCCGGTTGTGCTATGTCCTGATAGATGACATCCACCTTCTTAACCAGTGAGCAGTAACAATGGGGCAAACGGGCATCGGCCAGTATGGGTAGCATGTTTTTCCTTTTAGCGCAGACGCGGAGCAAATCCCTTATCGGGCGGGAGGAGACCTCCACGCAGTAAACGCATCCTTCTTCCCCCACGATGTCTGAGACATGCGAAGAGGTAGTTCCGCTTGCCGCCCCAAGATAGAGGACATTTTTTCCATTGGTTATCGGATTGACCTTTATATTTCTAATGATGGCAGCAGCGAGCTTGCTCCGGTAGGGATCCCAGAGCCGGTATTCGACCCCATCCAGCTCGATTAACTTTTCGCCGTAGACCTGAGCCCCGCGATCGAGATTTATCGTGGCCAGCTTGCGGGTGCCGTCATCGAGTTCGATCCAATAAACTGATTTGAAGCGTTCGTGTTCGACAGCTTTCATGGCTTTTTCCTTACCTTTCTTTTGATTTCGGCGATTCTCGCTTTAAGTTCAGCTTCCAGTCTGTCGCCAACGAACTCGCCGGACATTGCATCGACCCTCGCGGCGATGGCTACCTTTCCAGCAAGCGCGCGCGCAATCTTGCCCCTTAGCTTTTTTGGCGCCCCGCGAACCTCAGGATATTGGAAGATCACGCCGTGTTTCGGAGGGCTACCCTTCCTTTTCAGGGCCCGGAAAAGCGCTTTTTCGGCTCCTAAAATTTGGATGGTGCTAGCCGGCATACGGGAAAGCTCCTGAAGACCTCCAGCGATGGCTATCAAGCGGGCTCCAATGGCGCTGCCGACTACCGCGCGCAAGTTGGGAGCAATCTGTGCCATCAAGCCGTCAATGTACTCAGATATCTCTTTCCTCAACTCATAGAGTTCGAATATCTCCTTGCAGGCATTCTTCAGCGATTTTAAGTCTATTTCGTCAAACCGTGCGCCGAGAGATTCCGCAGCGGCTTGGGCTATTTTTTCAGATTCCTCCTCCGAAAGCCCGGACGCGCTGGCGACAGCTTCCTTGGTAAAATCATCCCGCAAGCCGATTTTGGTAATCAGCTGGAGGAAGACTTCGTGATCTGGGACCAGGCGATCAAGCTCAGGGAAATGGATGGAGTACCACTCTCTAACCCTGACGATAAGTATGTTGGTGAATCTGTCGATGTCGTCAAGAAGCCCAATTGACTGGATGATCAGGCTATCTCTCTGGGCAGCTTCAGTTCGGAGCTTGTGGCGCGTGAGGATGAAGTTCACCTCCCGGGTAAACTCATCGACTTTTTCAAACCCCAGATCCTCCGCGATGTCTTGAAGCTTGTCCCGCAGAATTGAGCCGGCCACGTTTGGTATTAATACTTCAAACTTGGCTCTCTTGAATTCTTCCTTAAACCTGTTGACGAGCGGCTGGGACTCGAGGGTGAACTCGCGATGGCCTTTTCCCACCAGCTCGGCAATTAGCTCGCGATGTTCATCGGTGGGTGTACCCATCTGAACGCTGGCAATTTTTCCAGCAACCACCACCGGGTCGCGAGGGAATTTTCTGAAGGATATCATCTTACCCTCGTCGTTAAAGGCAATGACGCCCAGTACGCTTTCGGCAATATGTATGGGCATGGGCCTCGCTTAAAATTTCTCGAGCTTCTATAATAACTTACTTAATCTAGGCGAGGCCTGATCAAAATCTTTGTAACTGCAGTATACAACATCTCAGCCAAGTTTTTCAAGTCATCTATTCAAGGAACTCCTTTGGGTCTATTAGTCAACTTAATGGGCGTGTTTTAGGCTTTAAGTATAGCCGTAGATCAAGTAGTGGAAATTTTGGCGTCCAAGCCATTGTTGATCAATAGCTTCCATTTTTTAAAATAACACCTTGAATCAAATGCGAGTTTGAACAAATAAGATCGCGCAGATTAACGCGGAAAAATTTCAAATTTTCCAGCAACTTATTTAATTATCAAATTTTCCAGCAACTTATTTAATTATGGTGGGGAATTTCAATGCTGGAGGAAAAACATGAAAAAAATTGGTATTAATGGTTTTGGGAGAATTGGCCGCGTCTTTCTGAGAGCTGCCTTGGCTGATGAGGAGTTTATGAAAAGGTTTGATGTGGCGGTGATAAACAGCCCCTCTCCAGCAAAGACCTATGCCCACCTGCTGAAGTACGATTCAGTTTTTGGTGTGTTAAAGAGGAAAGTTGAGGGAACGGAGAACTCGATTATCATTGATGGAAAGGAGATAAAGGTCCTTCATCATAAGGAGCCTGCCGACATCCCTTGGGGGGATTTGGGTGTTGATTACGTGCTGGAATCTAGCGGTAAGTTCAAAGACCGAGAAGAAATTGCCAAACATCTAAACTCCGGCGCCCGCAAAGTGATAATCTCTGCTGCGATAAAAAAACCCGATGTCATGATAGTTCTTGGCGTCAATCATGAGATCTATGATCCTGAAAAGCACAACCTTATTTCAATGGCCTCCTGCACCACGAACTGCCTAGCGCCAATGGTAAAGGTCTTGGACGATAAATTTGGTCTGGAAAGAGGGTTCATGACGACCTGCCACGCGGTGACCAATGACCAGAGAATTTTGGACCTCTCCCACAAGGATCTCCGGCGGGCCAGGTCAGCGATGACTTCGATAATACCCACCACCACAGGCGCTGCCACGGCAATAGGAAAAGTTATTCCCAAGTTGGCCGGAAAACTGGATGGAATCGCGCTTAGGGTACCAGTCGCCGATGGCTCCATAACGGACCTGACCGCTGAACTGAAAACGGAAGTTACTGTAGAGGAGATAAATCTGGCGTTTAAGGAGGCCGCGGCTGGGGAGCTGAGGGGCATCTTGGAGTACACCGAGGATCCGATAGTCTCGGCCGATATCGTTGGCAACCCCCACTCATGTATCATCGATGGCGAAAGCACTATGGTCATGGGTGAACGGAGTAATTTTGCCAAGGTCTTCGGTTGGTACGACAACGAGTGGGGTTACTCCTGCAGGCTGGTGGACCTGTTTAAATTTGTAGATTCAAGGGAGCGCTGACGAAACCTTTATATTTTTACCTTTAGGCGATAATTGACTATTGGTGATTCAGTGGAGATAGTATTCGGTTCTGAGCGGCTCAAACGTGGGTTCGCCAAGATGCAGAAGGGCGGGGTCATCATGGATGTCACGACCCCGGAGCAGGCCATCATAGCCGAGGAAGCCGGGGCGGTGGCCGTCATGGCGCTTCAGGCGGTTCCGGCGGATATCCGGGCATCGGGTGGGGTCGCGCGCATGGCCGATCCTGCCATTATTGAGGCCATAATGAATGCGGTGACGATTCCTGTCATGGCCAAGTGCCGCATCGGTCATTTTGCCGAGGCTCAAGTTCTTGAGGCCTTGGGTGTGGATATGATAGATGAGAGTGAAGTCCTCACAGTGGCGGACGAGGAGGCCCATGTTGACAAGCGCAAGTTCAAGGTACCGTTTGTTTGCGGTTCCCGTGATTTGGGGGAGGCTCTGAGGAGGATCAACGAGGGAGCGGCCATGATCAGGACCAAGGGCGAGGCCGGCACAGGGAATATAGTCGAGGCCGTGAGGCACATCAAGACCACCAAGCGCCAGATAGCGGAGCTGGCCGGGTTGAGCCGCGACGAGCTGGAGGCAAAGGCCCGCGAATATCGGGTGCCGGTGGAACTGGTTGAGGAAACCGCGAAACTTCAGAGACTTCCAGTGGTTTGGTTCTGCGCCGGGGGAATAGCCACTCCAGCCGATGCTTCTTTGGTCATGCAGATGGGTGTGGATGGAATCTTTGTCGGCTCCGGCATCTTCAAGTCAAGCGATCCGCCGAGGATGGCCAAGGCGATAGTTGAGGCGACAAGATACTATGACGATCCTGAGGTTGTCTTGGAAGCCTGCAAGAACCTGCCACTACCGATGAAAGGAATTGATGTTAAGATGCTGAGGCCGGAGGAGCGACTACAGGTTAGAGGTATCTGAATTTTTTGATGGGATTACATCCAGAGCAACTGGAGCAATAGATGGGCCACCAGAACCGCCGCTATTGTTGGAGCTAGGCTGATCTTCAGGTACTCCTTAAGTTTTACACTATAGCCTCTTTTTTCAAGCAAACCGCAGGCGAAGACGTTAGCCGTCGCACCGACGGGAGTTATGTTTCCACCGATTCCCGTGCCGATTAGTGTTCCGTACATGAATGGGTAGGCCAGACCGCCCGATCCCAGTGCTAATGCCGCGTTCTTAGCTACGGGAAGCATGAGCACGGAGTAGGGGACGTTGTCTATAAATGAGGAAAGAGCAACTGACAGCCAGACCAAGATAATCAATGTCAACGTAGGAATGTTAAAGCCGAGAGCACTTATGCCCTGGGCAAAATCCCCGAGAATTCCAACTTCATCGACAGCACCAATTACAATGAAAATCCCAATTATGAAGAAGAACGAGTTCCAGTCGAATTCCTTTATCATTTTGGACATGTTTTTGAAACCGAGAATAGTAGAAATCACTCCCACGATTAGACCAATGACTCCAGGACCAACCCTCAAATATGAGTTTAAGGCGAGGGCAACTATCCCAAAAATGAAAACCACCGTCGGCAGATAGTTCATCTCGATCTTCTCCTCCTCCTCGATGTTGACTTTTGTTTTCATTTTTCTGAAGTGGCAGAGATAAAGGGCGACTAGTCCGATTACGGCGGCGATGGCGGAGATTACTCCGAGCCCCAGCCTACCTTGAAACCAGTAGAAATCCATGAAGTACATTCCAGCTTCTGAGGCCAGAATTATCGCCGGAGGGTCGGCTATCATCGAAACCGTAGTCACCATGTTGGAACTGATGGCGATTGAGATTAAGTATAAGAAAAGAGGTGATTTGGTCCTCCTAGCAATTTCCATTGCAATGGGGGCCATTATCAGGACCACGCCGACGTTTTCCAGAAAGCTTGAGAGAAAGGCGGTTATGGCGCAGAGGGCGAGCAGAGCCCTCCCTTCATTTTTTGTGTGAGCAAGCACATGTCGGGCCAGATGGTCTGGAACCCCGCTTTCTGAGAAGATAATAGAGACCATCATGAAGCCCCAGTAAATACCAAGGACATCCCACCTGATTGAGTTCAACACCCGTTCTGGGGTCATCACGTTGGCGGGCAAGAGAATGAGGAGAAGAATGGCTGCGGAGGCAAGGCTGACGTAGACGATTTTAACCTTTCGTGATATCGCTAGCCCATAGCACGCCACGAAGACCAGCAGCACGATTATTTTCAGCGTTGCGTCGATCAGTTGTACACCCTTTTAAAGTATCCCAACCCCATTTTAAAGCAACCTTCTTCCTGTTTGTTAATTTAGAATTAGAGGCTTGAGCGATGGTCGTACGGGAGAGATTATCCTTCAGGAGTATCGATTTTTATCAATGAAAATATCTCGTAGTTTTTCCCGATGGCTTCTCTTCCACCGAGGTAGCCAAGCTCGATGAGAAAGCCGATGCCAACGACCTTGCCACCGAGCTTTTCGACGAGTTCAATGTTGGCCTTCATCGTGCCGCCGGTCGCTAAGAGGTCATCGACGAGCAGAACGTTCTGGCCTGGTTCAATGGCGTCCTCGTGAATTTCAATCACGTCGGCCTCGTATTCTTTTTGGTAGCAGTAGTCCACGCACTTGGCAGGCAACTTTCCCTTTTTTCTGATGGGAACAAAGCCAGCGCCGAGTTCATATGCCAGTGGGGCAGCTATTATAAACCCTCGGGCCTCGTTGGAGACCACCACATCTATTTTTTTATCCTTGAAGTGCTCGGCCAAGAGCCGGATAGCTTCCCTGAAAGCCAAACGGTCCTTCAGCAACGGGGTGATGTCCCAGAAGACCACGCCCTTGAACTCAGGGATTCTCCTAATCTTTGACTTTAAATCCAGCAACGAATCACCTCTTCAAACAAATGCGTTTTTCAGCGCGTTTTTACATTCACAGCTCCTTTCCTGTGGTATGATAGCTATGGTTTCAGCGATCAATCGTTTGACCTTTTCCAAGTTACTTCTCATCGTCTTCAGGACTTCCTCAGTACTCACCGGATGTTCCTTCCACACGTCGTAGTCGGTGACGGTGGCTATTGAAGCGTAGCATATCTCGGCTTCGCGGGCCAGAACGCATTCTGGGACCAAGGTCATGCCGATTACATCAGCGCCCCAACTCTGGAACATTCTGGATTCAGCCTTGGTGGAGAATCTGGGCCCCTCGATGCACACGTATGTCCCCGTAGGATGGGCCTCGATGCCGGTTCTTTTTGCCGCTTCTATCAAAGTTTTTCTGAGTTCAGGGCACATCGGATCGGCCACGGAGATGTGGCACACCTTATTTCCCGTATAGAAGGATTCCTCTCGCCGGGTGGTTCTGTCAATGAACTGGTCAACGAAAACGATGTCCCCGGGCCGGTATTCTTCCTTCAGGGAGCCCACCGCCGATGGTGCAAGGACCCTAGTCACGCCGAGCTGCTTCATCGCGAAAATGTTGGCGCGGTAATTTATGTCGGTCGGCCTGATGGTATGTTTTTTGCCATGTCGGGGGAGAAAAGCCAACTTTCTTCCGTTTAGCTCACCCAGAGTTATGGAATCGGACGGGGAGCCATAGGGGGTTTCCACCTCGATTTCTTCGATATTTTTAAGAAGTTTCGGGTCGTAGAGACCGGTGCCGCCGATAATTCCAATTTCAGCCCTCATACTTACTAGTTTCTCGATCGCGACCTATAAAAATAACGAGCCAGTTAATTTCTAAATGTTTAAAGATAATTTTTAATTAAGTTTGTTAGGATTTTGATGACAAGACAGCCCGTGCATATAGTTCCTAGACAATCGAAAAATTAGGTAGTTGTGGCAATGAGCTAAAACCAAATGTGTTGTTGGCCATTGTAAATTTCTCCACCCACACGGAATAGCTTAAACCGGTTAGCCAGAGATTAAGCTTTTGTTTTTAGAACCCGAAAACCTTATATAGTACTATGATACTATTATTAAATGCGATGAAACGCCCGCCGACAGAGGGTGGGTGGCAGAGCCTTAACTCGAGCTAAAAGGAGGAATCATAATGCCGTTAAGGATGGTAGCAGGAGAGAAAATCGAAACTAGGGAAGAGCGTATTCCGTTATGGAAATTAAAACTAGACCCTACGAACGTTAGGTTCTCACATTTGCCCGGGCCGCTTTCTGACAAAGAACTCGAAGACGAAATATGGAAAGAAAACGAAACAAGGGACCTCATGAAATCTATTCAAGCTGCAAAGGGGCTTATAGAGCCACCTTTTGTTATGGAGGGAGACGGGTATTACATAATAAAAGAAGGGAATCGTCGGGTAGTCGCCTTGCGAAAACTGAAGGAGGCAGTCGATAATGGTGAAATAGATGATTTCCCAGCCAGCTATTTTGATAAGATTCCATGTGAGATTATCCCAAAAAAAATTGATCCCATTCGCATGGATATAATGTTAGCTGTATGGCATGTTTCAGGGAAAAAGGAGTGGGATGCTCTGAACAAAGCGAGTCATATTTTTAAAATGCACCGCGATAAGGGGCTTACTTACGATATTATAGCAGAGTATATTGGAGTATCAAAGAGTACTATAAAACGTGCGTTGCTTGCATATGAAGAATGCCAGAGATTTCTTAAGAAGTATCCAAATGATCCTGTTGGTATAAAACGCTTCACTTACTTCGATGAATTTTTCAAAAAATCTTATCTCGTGCAGAAGGCCACAGTAGATCGCTCATTTCGAGATAAATTCATGGAATGGTTGGCAGCAGGGAAATTCAGAACCCATAGGGACGTTAGGGTGCTTCCTGACATACTTGAAGATACAGACGCTACAAAAGAACTTGAGAAGGGCACCATTGAAGATGCATTAAATACACTATATCGCAAATATCCTGATAGGGGCGATCCTCTCTGGGAAACAATCGCATCAGCGGTAGAGGTACTACGCAGTATGCCGCGATCTGAAGTAAAAGCTATTTTAGAAGACCAAGCTAAACGTCATCTGTTTTCGAATCTTGTTTCAGAAGTGGATACACTTAAGGCGGAGTTAAATAGGATTAGGAATGGTCGATCTTCTAAGCTTAAATAGTGATAAGATGTCGTGGTGGACGCACATTCGGCGAGTGATAATTGCAAGGGAGAGACATACATGTTATAGGTGCGGTCGGATTGGCCCATTAGTAATTCACCATAAAAAATACCCTGCAAAAAACCCTGATGATTTTGTTGCACTATGCAGATCATGTCATGCGAAAGTTCACAAAGGCGATATCCTCCGCCTGTTTCGTAAAAATCAGAATTAAGATAAAATAACATTGTCCAAGATATAGAAAAAATTCAGGGATCATTTAAAATTTTTATTTTCTTACTTACAACCTAAAAATTAAAAATAATTAAGATCTTATCTTTTTATCGTGTTTGCGGAATTTAAGCCATATAACTCCGTAATCATGTATTATCATAATCCTGCCGTCAATTCGACTTCTCACCCCCAGAATGTTTTTACTTACCAAGTTACCATAAGTTGCCAAAATGGGCTTTTCCACCGTATCTTTGATGAAAAAGCCGTCTATTGTTTTGGAGACCACAACCATTTACCCAACTGGGTCCTAGAGCATTTTCTGGCGTTATATAATTTAACTTGGTTGCGATATTAGCGTACTTTACGGTAAATAACAGCCGGAGTTGGGTAAAGCAGATGAAGATTTTTTGCCAGAGTTTAACCGGATTATTGGAAAAATTTAGCTTGAAATTCATCAGAGCCGCATAGCGCGTTGGAAACTTCAGATGATTAGGACAACAGGCTCGAGCTCTTTTTAATACATTTAAAGGTGCGGGCAAGAGAATTTGGGCAAGTCCTTTTGAAGAACGTCGGATTGGCGGGCCCGTCGGGATTTGAACCCGAGTCCTAAGCTCCGCAGGCTCATGTCCTATCCAGGCTAGACTACGGGCCCGTTATCAAATTGTTGCTCAATGTTTTAATTTGATAAGGTGACTTAGTCTAAACAAAGTTAATTTAAATCGGTGGGGTTGGAAGCAGATCTAAAACCGGAGCTGAAAAAACCAGAGCTGTGTAACCCTCCCGATATTTTGATGCCTAATTTGGAAGTTTTGGATTAACCCTTTTATTGCTTTAAGAGTAAGGCGTCAATTTTTATAGATGTTACAACCAACGGATATGGCGAGACCATGGTAAACGTTTGCACCTCTTGCAATCGGGACATCCCCCAGGGTGAAATCGTCGTGAAATTCCTCTGCCCCAACTGTGGTGAGGTCGAGATCCTGCGCTGCGCTAAATGCAGGCGCCTTAGCAATCCCTATCGTTGCTCCAAGTGTGGGTTCACCGGGCCTTGAGGTGATCGGATGGCTGAAGTTGCCGTTACTCTACGCGTCATGCCTGACAGTGCTGATGTGGATTTGAGTCAGCTTGAGGCCAGTGTCCGAGCGCGCGTTAAGGTTCACTCGATTTCAAGGGAGCCGATAGCCTTTGGGCTGACAGCGTTGAGGGTAGTTGCTGTCATTGAAGACGCAGCAGGTGGAACCGAACCCCTGGAGAATGAGATTTTGAGCATTCCCGGCGTGGGTAACGTTCAAGTCACCAGCATCACTAGGCTTCTCTGAGCTTTTCGACCGATGAATTGCCTAAAAGGAAAGTTAGATTAAGACAGGCGGGACAATTTAGACCAGAGTGTGACCAAGAGGAGTTGAAACCTTGACGAAAAGCGTTGATGAGGTCAGGGCGGACATACCTTTTTTGCGCACGGGGATCATCTACTTGGACAACGCAGCCACCACGCCGACACCAGAACCGGTAATTGAAGCGATGCTGAGCTATTATCACGAGTTCAGCGCGAATGTAGGGCGGGGATTGCATCGGGCAACTAGGCGAGCTACTGAGGAGTTTGAGGCGGCCCGGGAAAAGGTTGCTCGGGTCATAGGCGCCAAGCCAAGTGAAATAATTTTTACCAAAAACACAACCGAGGCCATAAATATCGTGGCCAGGGGGCTGGATCTGAAAAAAGGCGACAAGGTGATAACCTCGTTGTTTGAGCATCACAGCAATCTTTTACCCTGGCAACGGTTGGAGAAAGAACGCGGCGTGAGGCTGGAGGTGGTCGGAAGCTCTAAGGAATGTCTGCTTGACCCCGTTGAGTTTGAGGTGGCGATGGACAAGAACACACGTCTCATAACCACCCACCATGTTTCTAACGCGATCGGTAGCATTCAGCCGGTTGAGGAGATCGGGAAGCTGGCCCGGGATCATGAGGTTCTTTATTTGGTTGATGCTGCGCAGTCGGTAGGACATATGCCTGTTGATGTTCGTAGGATAGGCTGCGACTTTTTGGCAGCGCCTGGACACAAGGGACTTCTTGGGCCGCAGGGAACAGGATTTCTTTATGCCCGTGAAGATAAGATTTTCGAGCTTGAACCCCTTTTAACAGGGGGTGGAATAGTGGAAGATGTTGAGTTGCACGGCGCAAAGTTGGTCGATCCACCCCAGCTCTTCGACGCCGGGACGCCGAACATTCCGGGCATCATCGGTCTGGGAAAGGCCTGCGAGTATGTGATGGATATAGGCATTGATAAAATTGCAGAGAGGGAGAAGAAGCTTACCGAGCGGATGCTTGTGATAGGAAAATACAGCCAAGTGGAAGTCTATGGTCCTATGAACTTGAACCGGCGTGGTGGAGTGGTTAGTTTCAACATCAGCGGGCTTGGCCCTCATGAAGTGGCCTCCATGCTCGATGAGCTGGCCAAGATTGCCATTCGTTCAGGACACCACTGTGCCCAGCCCACTTTCAGACACCTTAAGATCAACGGCACTGCCCGCGCTTCGGTACACTATTTCAACTTGGAGACTGAGGTAGAAAAATTCGTTGAGTTGGTGGGGCAGATAGCTAGAGAGATGGGAACTTTATAGCGACCATTTTTCAGCGAGGGCTTTCTTTACCTCTTCGATTACCTTTAAGCGTGTTTTTTCTTCCGGCGGCGTGAACTTTTCACCCTGCATTGCCCGGACCACATAAACAGCGCCGCTGGCAAGGGCTTCCAGGTCATATCCTCCCTCGAGCAGAAAAACCGCCTTGCCGCCGCACCATTTTTCCGCCTGCTCAATCACAGCGCTGGCCAGCCAACCGTACGCTTTGGTGGACAGGTGCAGGCCGGTCAGCGGGTCATCGAAGTGAGCATCAAACCCGGCCGAGACGGCGAAGAAATCAGGTTTAAACTTTTCACAGAGCGGGATGAAGATCTCTTTCATCGCTGCCCAGTATTCGATATCTCCGCTGCCGGGTTCCATCGGCACGTTGACCTTCAACCCTATACCTTCACCCTCGCCAATCTCGTCGGGAAAACCAGTTCCGGGGTAGAGGGTCAACGGGTGCTGGTGCAGCGACATATAGAGAACGCTGGGGTCTGCGTAGAATATTTCCTGCGTTCCGTTGCCGTGGTGGGCGTCAAAGTCGAGCACAAAGATTCTTTTCAGCTTGAAGTCCAGCTTCAGGCGTTCAATCATTATGGCGATGTTGTTGAAGTAGCAGAAACCACCTCCGTGGCTTCTGCAGGCGTGGTGGCCTGGTGGCCTCACCAGAGCGAAGGCATTTTTGGCCCCACCCGACATCACAAGATTGCCGGCGGTGATGGCGCCACCAGCTGCGAGCAGCGCCAGTTCAAAGGTATTTTTTTTAGCCGGGGTATCGCCGTCAATCGGTCTTTCCATCGCGCTCAATTTTTCCACCAGTGAGATGTACTCAGGATCGTGGACCAGCTTAATGTCCTCGAGCTTGGCTGGATAGGGTTCGACCACCTTGATTTCCTGTGTGTTCCAGAGGTTGAACCTCTTGAGGCCGCTGACAATGGCCTTCAGGCGCTCCGGTCTTTCCGGGTGACCCAGCCCAGGGTTATGTTCTAAGTATTTGTCCGAATAAACAAGTGCGGTTCTCATAGATCACTTCTCCACAATCCTAGCTTGTTTGATAAGTAAATACCCGTTGGTCCCGCTCCAGATCCTTTCCGCGTCGATGATTTCGATCCTTTTTCTGAATATGGGTGCATCTAAAACGAAGCTCTCATATTCTCCTCCTTCACCACTTGGGTTTATCCCGTACTTTTGGCACAGCTTTTCCAGTTCCTCGACAGCTTTTTCGTCGATTCTCCTTCCCAGCCAGCTTGGGCCAAATCCTTGGGCGGCCACACTAGTAATGATGATGTCAAAGCCCACCTTTATCATGTCGCGAAGGAGCTCAACCGGATCTAGACCCCAAAGTGGAGATAGGGAGACCAAGCCCAGCTCTTTAGCGATCAGGTCAACTCGGTTCTTCTGGTAGGAGCTGGAGATGCTGCCGCTGATGATTCCGTCTATCTCTCCCTTTACTTCCTCGATGGCTCCTTTAAGATCCTCCAGCTCGTATTCTTTTTTACCCAGCGTTTGTCTCATAATCTGTTTGATCCCCACCGCCTCGGCTTGGAGCTTGGTGGCGTTGATGTTTACGGAATGAAACATCCAAGAGAATGGGTTTTTGGATGCCATGGTGATGAGATACTTCACCTCAAAGCCTTTCTTAAGGGAGAGATAAGTGGCATAAGTTGAGTCCTTTCCACCGGTAAAGAGCACGGCAACCCTCATCTTGGCACGACCAATCAGGAGGATTCGATTGCAACTTTAAATAGATAGATTCAGAGTCAATTGTGGTGCCCGAGTGAGGAGGCCTTGGATAGCTATTGTTATTCTTGTGGTCGGAATCTTTTTGATGCTGGAGGGATCCAAGCTTTACACCGTTTCGTTCATGACAGACTTGGTCATGCTTGTCGTTGGCGTAGTCCTCACCATTTCCTATCTACCGCTGATAGGAGACTGCTTGGAAAAGAGGTTCGGAGGCAACTCCATCGTAACCTATCTGCCCATTCTGGCAACGTTGGGCGCGGGATTGCTTTGGCAGTCAGTCTCCAGGGCTCTGGCTTTGATGGATAGGGTGATATTTGTCGGAGTTGGGATCGTCTTAATCGTTTCTTCAATGGTTTACCTTCGCCGCGCCATGAAATTAAGACCGAGATAACCTATCGGTGTTAAAGTACTCCTCGGCTAAAGTGTCCCGTCGTGTAACCTTTCTTAATGTTGTGATCGTCAAATGGTTCAAAGTTCAGTATCTTTCGGTAGATGCGGATGAATTTGTCCACTTCTTTTTCAACATCGATGTAGAAGTATTTTATGCCGGCCCGAACGTAATCTCGAGCCTTGTTGAAGAGCCCCAGCTGTTTCCAGTTGAGAATCTCAGTGATGCCGTGATTGATTCTAACCCTGAAGCGCCTGCCTTGTTCGTCGACGAGTTCCTTAACCCCTAATTTTTGTTTGCTGCTCATCAGGATTATGTCTCCATGTATCATCACGATGAAACGCTTATTTTTCAGGGAGATCGTCTCTTTAAAGTTAAGCTCGGGGGAGATGATGGGGACGCCTGGGTAACATTGAAGATCGACATCGTTGAAACAGTTGAAGGAATAATCTAAGTGCAGGTCAAACCCACTTAAAAATTTTAACAGACCACGGTTACCTACCAGCACGCCGGCGGGCTCTATTTGGCTTATTTTTTCAGCTATCTCGGTCACTTGCTTGTCGGAGAGGATTCGTGGCGTGTAAACAAAGAAACGGGATTTCCTCATCAAGTTTTTAACTTGCTTGCAATCCTCCTTGAGGACATCGTAGTAAACCACATCAGCTCCGGCCCTTTCGGCGGCTAGGACCATTTCCTTATCGTGTGCTTTGACAAAGATCATAATCCTTGAATCGTTTTCAACGGCCTTAAACTTAGGTAAGGTGATTTTTCTCGGCCTGAGTCTGGGCTCCACAGGCCATATTTCCTCACCCAGTTCAAGCTTGATGTCAACTGACGAGGTTTTGTAGACCGGAGATCCGTCTTTTGCTCCCTTGATATCAATCTCGACCTCATCGCCGGTGAAAGCTTGGCTGACCTCGGTGCCGTCCTTTAAGATCTTGTTTACTTTGTAGCCAATAATGTCACCGTTAATCCAGATAGCCACACCATCACCGATTTTCAGGTCAGCCCTGAGCTTCAATTTGCCGCCTTTGAGAGTGCCTAGGAACAACCCCCGATTCATCGGCCTCTTTGGGTCCACAACGTTATCGTTAAAGGCAAAGCCCGTGGTGAATCCTCTGTTAAAGACCACCATGAGGTCTTCGATATCTTTTCTCTCGATGTTGAACTTTCCCTGATAGTAGGCGTCGATGTACTTACGATAGATTCGTGCCACGGTGCCCACGTAGAGAGGGCCCCTCAGCCTTCCTTCTACCTTCATGGAAGTAACGCCGGCCTCGATGATCTCAGGAAGCTTTGGCAGAAGGCAGAGATCCATGGTGCTCAGCGGATATCTGTTGTTGTATTTCTTTCGGCAGGGCTGGGCGCACATCCCCCTGTTGCCGCTTCTGCCGCCCGCAAGCGAGGAAAATAGACACTGTCCACTGTAGCTGAAGCAAAGCGCCCCATGGACAAAGACCTCAGTGGGGAATTTCTGAGATATTGCTTTTATCTCATCATAACTCAGCTCCCTGGCGAGAATGACTCGGTCGATATCTTTAGGTATGGAGTAGCTGTTGACCGTTGTCGCCTGGGTGGACAGATGAATGCCCAAATCGGGAAAGTTTTGCCTGAGCAAAGGGACAAAACAGGGGTCTTGAATAATGATGGCATCCGCCTCCGCTGAATAGGCCACGTTTATTAGCTTGAAATAGTCCTCCAGCTCCTCATTTTTGACCAAGGTGTTAAAAGGCCACGTAGACTTTAACCTCCCTCTCGTGGCAGTAGTCTACCGCACTGAAGATTGTTTTTTCGTTAAAATTTTCGGCCAACATCCTAGCGTTGAATCTACTTAGGCCGAGGTAGATGGCGTCGGCTCCATTTTTTACTGCGGCCCTTAAGCACAGCTCATCTCCAGCGGGCAGAACCAGCTCCACTCTCGACATCCAGTCGATAATTGAACCTCGGTTTGTAAAAGACTTGATCCACATGATATCGGTGCGCCGCCACTTATTTTGGAGAAAACGCGGATTGGGATTTAGGGGATTCGATGAATATCTCGTCAGGAGTGCTGTTTGGGCTGGTTGCGATGCTTTCTTGGGGGATAGCTGATTTCTTTGCCGCCAGAGCAATTAGAAGGGCCGGAGTGTTCAAAACACTTGTCTGGGGTCAAGCGGTTGGCCTTCTCGTTTTAATCGCCGTGGCTTTTTTAGTCGGTCTTGCCGTTCCATCATTTTACTTGGTGATAATCATTTTGCTCGCGGGATTTCTTAACGTGGTCGCCTGTTTGGCTTTTTATCATGGACTGCAGGTTGGTAAGGTTTCCATAGTCAGCCCAGTTTCGGCCTCTTGGGTTGTGGTCACGGTCATTTTGAGCCTAGCTTTTCTCGGCGAAAACCTTTCACGGTCGCAGGCGATCGGAGTTGTTTTGACCATTTCCGGAGTTTTTTTGACCTCATTTAAATTCCGTGACTTGCTAAAGCTCAGGTTGAGAAATCTTGCCACCGGGGCGCAATTTGCAGCGATATCGATGGTGGCCTGGGGCGTACACTATATTTTCATTGATGTTCTCGTAGCCGAACTCGGTTGGTTTTTACCAGTTCTCTTAGTCAAGGCCGTCACCGTCTTTAGCTTGCTGATGTATTCAGGTTTTGCAAATAGAGACATCTCTTACCCCAGAAGCTTCGTCCCGATGGTAGTGGTAGTCGGAATTCTGGAGGCCACGGCTTTCACCGCTTATGGAGCGGGCGTAGCTTCAGAGTTCACCGCGATCGTGGCTCCAGTCGCGGCCACTTTCCCTGTCGTCACCATCCTTCTGGCGAGGATATTTTTCAAAGAAATGGTGGAGATTAACCAGAAGATAGGCATCTGCGCTGTTTTGGTCGGGTTGGTTCTGCTGTCGATATAATAGCAGTGTCGGTATTGGTAAATTATTTAAGCTAATTCGCGGCCGTGCGTAATAAGCCGGTTGAAGGTGCGCTTTGGAATTTACTGATCAGAGATTGGGAAGGAATCGAAATTTGGAACGGGTTTATCCAGCCAGGTTCTAACTTATCAATTTTAGCTTCTTCAGACCATTAATGATTTGATTGGTTATCAGTTCCGGGGGCGCATCCACGGAATTGCAGGTGACGGTGATTATCGGTAGCCTTTTTCTATAGTACTCCAAAAGAGGCTCGGTCTGTTTTTCATATACCCTAAACCTTTCCTCGATGACCTCTTCTTTGTCGTCATCTCTTTGGAATAAAGGCCCGCCACATTTATCACAAATTTCGTCCACCTCTGGCTTCAGAACCAAGAGGTTGTAGACCTCCCCGCAGTTCCGGCAGATTCTCCTCGCCGATAGCCTTTTCACGATGATTTCCTTCGGTACCGCTAAGTTGATGCAGGCATCTATTTTCACGATTTTATCCAGGGTCTTGGCCTGCTCCAGCGTCCTGGGAAATCCGTCAAGAATGAAGCCATTTTTACAGTCAGGTTGATTGATCCTTTCTTTTATTACCTCGATCACGATTTCATCTGGAACCAGCTGGCCGTCGTTTAGGTATTTTTTAATTCTTTTCCCCAGTTCCGTCCCCTCTTTAATCTCATTCCTAAAGATATCACCCGTGGAGATGGCCGGGATGCTAAGCATCGATTTTAGCCTTGAGGTCTGAGTGCCTTTGCCCGATCCCGGTGCTCCTAGCATTATCAATTTCACCTTCATCGCCTCGTCAAATTTTCCGGTTCAAGAATCTATTTGAGCACCTCTATAATAAACTGTCGTAAACTGAGGAAAGGCTCTTGAGAGTTGAGAGATACGGGGTTATTGAAGGGGGTGAGCGGATTATCGAGATAATAATCTTTATTTTGGGCTTTTTCTTAGGGATCCTTCTCTGTTTTCTCTATCTGCGGGAGCGGTTGTCGGTCCAATTTGAACGCTGGAAGTCGGAATTCGAGTGGAGGATCAGGCAGGAGGTTCTTGAGAGAAGCCGGGCGGCGCTTAAGGGAAAGATAGGTGAGCAGCTCGCTCCGCTATTGCCCATTTTCAAGCACGAGCCCGCCGATGCTAGATTTCTGGGCTCCCCAGTGGACTATGTGGTTTTCGATGGCTATAAAGAGGGGGAACCAAGAAGAGTAACTTTCGTCGACATTAAGACCGGTAAGAGTGCCGAACTCACGCCGCTGCAGCGGAGACTCAAACAGGTGATCGAGGCGGGCAAGGTAAGTTGGGAGACAATTCATTTGGGTGAACTGGAAGGCGAATAAATTTAATGCTTTTTTTGAACATGGAATTATTTCAGAGACCAAGTGCGGTTAAAGCGATATTCTTTGCTCCGGCGAAGAAGAGCATGCAGGGCAGCATGAGCACCCCCATGCAATGGGTTCTTTTTACTTTGGTTAAAGCGGGCAGCGTTCCAACTGCTGTGGCCGTAACCAGCACCAGAATCCCGATTAACCCAGAACAGTAAAAGGTAAGTCCCAATATAAAAGTCATGACGGCGACACCGAGGCCCCGGTAGGGTAGTCGGTCCATGTGCCCGGCGGCGAGCTTTCCCAGTTGGAGCTCTAGGATAGCGGCAATGCCTCCGGCGAGTAGAGCCACACCAATTATCAGCAGCGGGTTGACGTTGCCGGCCTCCATGATCTTCTGGACAGCAACGGCAGCCCCGCTTCTGGCCCTTCCGATGGCAAAAATCGCGAGGAAGGAAAAAATGGCCTTAGAGGTGTTCACGCTGCTTACTGACAGCAGAAATTCTTCGGTGCCCCTAGAGCGGGCAACCAGCTGGGCCAGCACGGTACCTTGGGAGGGGCCGATGCTTGGCACAATTCCGGTTAGGATTCCAGCGGCAGTCCCAGCGCAGACAGGTTTCAGACCAGTTTGGATTTTAATCGCTTTCTCATCCGTGTATTGTTCAGGAAGTGAGCTGCAGTTGATAATGCTGGGCAGCAGCACGCTGGCTCCGAAAAGTCCTGAGAGTAAGGGCAGCAGCGCGGTGTCAGCAGGCATGATGCCGGAGTCAAGGGAGACAAGGCCGAGTAGCCCCGACACTAGAAAAATTGCTAACGCCCAGACAATTTTATTCCAAGACCTCTCTAGGGAGATCATTACACCGGTGACGGCGAGGAGCAACCAGTGCATCAGTGGCTTGATGAGGTCATAAATCGGACCAAGGGCAGGCATAAACGGCAAGGCCAGCGCCGCGGATAGCATCACACCACCCAAGCAACCGGTTGCCGAGAGCCTGATTGCCTGATATCCTCTCCCCTCGAGGAGAAGTCGGTGGGCAGGCAACACGGAGAGTTCGGTGCCCTCTTCAGGCGCGGCGAGGAAAGTTGAGGGAATATAACTTATGAAAGCATTTGTGATCGACATCGCGACTATCAAGGCCACCATCTCCCTCGAGGCACCGGCGGCCAGAGCGATCAAGATCGGGGTCAGGTTGTTGACGTGGAGTCCTAGTATCAGTCCGGTTAACGTTCCCAGCGCCACACCCGCCATGACGTAAGCGAGCGTTTCCAGCATCTAAGCATCCTCAACCAAGTGCAGATGCGAGGCATTGGTCAGCTTTAGCTCAACCTCCCCATTGTAGAGCTGAATCCAGCCATCAACTCGGACAGTATCGCCGACGTGAACCTCAGGTAAACCATCCTCGGCGATCCAAGAGGGGACGAAAACCGGCAGTCTGTTCCCGTCATTCTCCAATGTTAGCACCAGGTTACCGCTCCCAACGATTTCTCGCTTGGAAATTATACCTTGTACCTTGACCGGAGCGCCTGCATTTTCTTTGCCGATTTCAGAAAGCTTTGTCGGTGCCGTGTGCACAATTTTGACATGCTTGGCCCCCTCCGGGATTACCTCAAGTTCTCCTTGGTAAAGGGCAACTTCTCCGGTTATTTCCACGATGTCAAGAAGTTCAATTGATTCTTCGAGCTGCGAACGAGTTCTGGAGAATATCGGCACATTGACCAGCCCCCCGGATTTATCCTTCAGCTTGAGAAAAAGGTGGCCCTCCTTGTGGTCACGGTAGTCGACAACTTGACCTGAAACGGAAACTCTGAGTCCGATGAAACTTTCGTTCAGGCTAGCGATTGGGGTTATCTTGGGTCGGACTGTAACAGCGGCCGCGTATATAGCAACCAAGCCCACCAAGGAACATATCAGGCTTAGCTTGGTCGTGTTCACCTCCACTTTCACCCGCCGGAGCTTTGCGCGCGGGGCATTAATAAATGAAGAATATCGGAAAGATTAGCTTATATAGTCACTGGCGTTGTTTGGTTGACAACACCTGAGAAAACACTGGCGTGGTCCCGCTAGTTTTCTGGTTAGGCGATAATTATTATAACCCGTGGGTTTAGTTAATTTTGACCTTTATGTTTGGATTCACCGGAACCGTCGTGGGCCTGAGATGCAAGGAGGGCATAGCGCTAGCCTCTGACACTAGAGGGACCTCTTATTATCTCGTGGTTAGCAAGAGGGTTCCCAAGCTGTTCAAGCTGGATGATTTCATCGGTGCCGCGATTTCAGGAAGCTCCGGCGACATCCAGAGCTTTGTGAGCCTGCTTCGGGCCGAGGCCAACCTTTACCGGTTGAATCGGGGTCGTCCCATCACGACCAAAGGTCTAGTCCAGGTGGCGTCGAACCTCCTCTTTGGCAGGAGAATTTTTCCTTACATAGTCGCAGGTGTTATCTCGGGAATAGACCCGGAGGGGCCTTGTCTATACTTCCTTGACCCCGTCGGTGGGAAGATCGAGGAGGAAAAGTTTGCCAGCGCCGGAACAGGGTCGACGATTGCCTACGGTGTGCTCGAGCAGATGTACCGGGACGATATGTCGCTAGAGGAATGTGCCAAGCTGGCGGCGCAGTCGATAAAAACGGCAATAGAGAGGGATGCGGCCACAGGCGAGAAGACGATGGTGGCGGTCATCGATAAGAACGGCTACCGGGAACTCTCTGAGGAAGAAGTTGCCAAGCTACTGAAGTAAGTTTTTAAACAACCTGGCTGCACCTATCTGAAGATGTGGAACAGGTAGTCCGTTTCGTTGCGAAGAACATCCTTGTAATTTATCGCCTGCTCCAAGCTTTTGATCTCAGTTTCCACGACGACGGTTTCTGCCTTTTTTATTTTAGCTAGCCTAGCGTAGTGTTCCAGATTATAATGTTTCATCATCCCCAGTTCTAGGTGCAATGGCGGCCGCAAGGTCATTTCTTCTGGGACATAGTCGCTCAGATGAAGCTCCTTGATATAATCGGGCGATATTGATGCAAGGGAGCTTTCCGGATGTGCCATTGTTTGTCGGGTAAATTCAGCATTGGTCAGCCAATTTCCAATGTCAAAGTTGAAGTAGATGGGCACACCCTGCTCCCTTACTCTTTTCACCAACCTGAGGCATTCATCGATTTCATAGCAGATGCCATCGAAGGCGACGTTGTTCTCCAGGTGAAGGGCTAGGCCCAGCTCGTTGGCAAATTTTCCCAGTTCCACCAAGCTGTTGACCAAAGAGTTGTGTACCATCTCCCTATAATTCCCGGTCCTGTTTTCAGCAGGAACGTTTCCAGGGCATAGACTCACATATTTTGCGCCGATATCAGCGGCGAGTTGAATGTGCTTTTTTTGAATCTCCGTTGCAGCTTCCCTGTCCTCTTCCCTGAGCGAGCCAATGCCCCCGTTGGTGAATGAGTGGGGCAGGTTCACGGACAAAGTCAGCTCGTTTGCTTTAGCCAGTTCGTTGATGCGCTCCCTTTTTTCAGGGTAAAAATCCAAGTAGGCATCGGTGGAATCCAGCTCGATTTCAAGATGGGACATCCCGAGATCAGTAATTATCTCAATCTGCCTTTCAACGTTCAACTTGGCTTTTTTTAGCACTTTTGGATTTATTGAACTTAAACTTAGCTCCCCTTTAATGAAGGCGAGCTTTTCCCGCTCGTCTAGGTGCTCTATCAGGAGGCAATTTTTGAAGTTTCGGCCGAGGCTAACCATTTTTATCCCAGTATAAACTATTACTCTACTTTTTACGCTTTACGGGAGTGTTAGTGACCGTCAGTGGGCAACTTTATGCCCGTCATTATGACTCAGGCCTCTTATTTTTTAGCAAGATCGGACTTAAATGGCCCAGTAGCAGGACTCCCCAGAAATGGCAAGAGGTTCGTCCGGAATCTCGACTAGGGAGATCGATAAAATGTTTTCAATGACTTTTCATTCCAAAGCCCTACGTCCCTGCTCGGTCGGTTTGAGCCTAGAGTCCAAGTAACCCAGCATCTGGAGCCTTCTTATCTGTCCTTTGGCCACGATTAGCGGCATGCCAGCAGCGGAGGCCGCCCGGTCTATCGAAGCTCCCTTATCCAAGGCCTTCATTATTGTTCTTCCGGCTTCACCAACCAAAATTTCGTCCGCGATTCTCCTCTTCACTGCGGGGTCTATGTTCGGCCTAGCGTCCATTATTCGGGTGAGAAGCTCAAAACCTTCAACATCGCCGTATTTGCTTCGAAGCACCTTTTGGGAGATGGTCGAGCCAGCTATGGCTGCGCGAAGGCTCTCCAAGTCTCTCAGAAATTGAAATATCTCTTGATGGCGCCTCAGCTTGCCTTCTTCACTGAGCCCAAGGGCGTTGCGCAGCGATTCATTGGCTTCCCTCAATAGCCTGAGTTCCTCACGCTGGGCCTCGATCTCCTGTTGTAACTTGCGCTGACGTGAGCCACCACCTGAGTAGAGTATCCAGCCCAGAAGAATTAGAATGATTGCGACAAGGAAGATTTCGATCCAGATATCAACTGTCATCCCATCTCCCATACAAGTTTGAGCGTAGGGGGATTTAAAACTACAGGGCACTTCATTATCTTCTGGGAAACAGAGAAGGCGGGTGAGAAGTTGCCCTTTTCAGAACTCAGATGTCTCAGGTGCGGGAGAAGATACCGGCCAGCCAAGGACCTATATGTCTGCAGGAGCTGCGGCGGGAAGCTCGATGTGATTTACGATTATCAGCTCATTGCGGAGGAAATCAATAGAGAAAAACTCGCCAGAAGAAAAAGTGGTGTCTGGAAGTATTTTGAGCTGCTGCCGTTGATGAACCGGAAAAATATTGTGTCGCTTGGAGAGGGGGGGACGCCACTAATTCCGGCGACAAGTCTGGCGAAGGAGCTAAAGGTGAAGCACCTCTATTTAAAGGACGAGACCAGAAACCCGACCTCTTCGTTCAAGGATCGGCCCATGAGTGTGGGCGTATCAAAAGCTGTGGAGTTTGGGGCTCGCGCAGTGGTGTGTGCTTCAAGTGGTAACGCCGCTGTAGCTCTATCCGCTTATGCGGCCAAGGCGGGCATCAAGTGTCACGCCTTTGTTCCCGCTGGCGCCCCAGAGAGCAAAGTAGCTCAGCTTTTGATGCACGGTGCTCATGTCGTTCAGCCCAAGGAGCGCAGCAATGGTGACCCGACCTACAAGCTCATGCAGGAATCTTGGAAGAAATTCGGCTGGCATCCGATCCCCAGCGGTGGGGCCTTCAACCCCTATCAGCCCGAGGGCTCGAAGACAATTTCCTATGAAGTCTGCGAGCAACTGGGCTGGCAAGTGCCCGATTGGGTAATCGTCCCCACCGGAGCCGGCACGCTTCTTTCGGGCAATGCTAAGGGTTATTTTGAATTCCAGCAGATGGGTCTGACAAGGGAAGTGCCACGCCTCGTCGCGATTCAGGCTGAGGGTTGTGCTCCGATTGTCAAGGCATTTAAGGAAGGCACGCCACCATACGAGATACAACCGTGGCCCAACCCGAAGACGGTAGCGGGCGGACTGGTTGATCCCTACCCTTGGGACGCCGATACCGCAATCCCCGCGATCAAGCGCTCCAATGGAACAGCAGCGTCCGTAAGCGACGCGGAAATACTGGAAGCCGTTAAGCGCTTGGCCAGAAGCGAGGGTATTTTTGCTGAGCCTTCCGGAGCAGCCGGTCTGGCGGGATTGAAGAGGTTGTTGGATGAAGGCGTTATCTCGGGTTCCGATATCGTTGTGGTCGAAGTCACAGGCGGTGGGCTCAAGGATGTGGCCACCGCGATGAAAATGGTTGAGAAACCGGTAATGATAGATTCAAGGCTAGAGCAGTTGCGAGAGCTGTTAGTAGAAATGGGAAAAAGCGGCACTAGGATTTTGGCTTGATCAATTGAACAAGCGTCTGTTTATAAAAATTGACTTGAATGAAAATGTATTGGCTTCTTGGAGGTCTGGTGTGGGTTGATTCACACGTCCCAGAAACGTCTGGTGCGTGAGTAAATTCTTTCCGCTTGAAGGATGTCTCGGTAAAAGGCTTCATCCGAGGAGTTTTTGCTGAGAATTCTGGCCGCAGTCTGAGGCCCAATGCCGCGGCCGGACAGGGCGATCACCGCCCGTTTTCCGTAGCTCAGGACCAAGTTTGCGGCCTGGAAAGACCGCTTAACCCGGTGTTCTTCTTCCCGGTTGAGCTTTGTCCCCGCCGCATGTTTTTTTATTGCCAATAAAAGTACGCGATTTTCTCGAGGCAGCAGGGTGATCAGCCTAGCCCCGCAGTTCTTGCATATCGGAGGGTCCTCGACGCGCCCGACTCTGGTGGTTGTAGACCATTGGTTGCAGTTAAGACAGTGAAGCCTGACAATTTGTTGGTCCAAACGCCTAACGAGAGCGCGGATGATCTCCCGCTCAGCCTTTTTGGGCAGAATTAGTTCACTCCCCGATATTTCGTTCAACACAGGCCAGGCTAACGGCGTCGGTTCTTCGCCGCTTAACGTCGAGATTCTGATGGCCCCTGATCTTAGAAGCCTGAGAATTTCCACAGTTTTCTCAACGTCGAGTTTTTCCACCGTCATCTCCTTCAGAGCCTCCTCGTAGATTGGTGTACCCTCGAAATGGACCACCAAACGACGTAAGTTTAACTGAGTCAGGTCGGCGTCCCTCTTTATCGCCCCAGATCTCTTCGCAACTTGAATTAAACGCCACCTGAACATTGGGCTGTCTTTCAAGGCTATCCTTAGGAGGGGTAACAGATGCTCCGGCTTGAGTTCAGTGATAATCGTCTTGATAAGTTCCGGATCGGCTTTAACCGCCAGCTTGAAGGCAATTCGATAGGGGTCAACCTTTACAGTGACGCTAGCCCCCGTTCTTGCTGTCAGCAGGGCCGCTAAAATCAATGCCATGGTCTGGTTGACGAGACTACCGAAGCAAGCGTGCAGGACCACAAAGTTACCGCTAGCTTCGACTAAGATATCTTCATGCGTGGGAACGGTACCGCTGGTAACTTGCTCATTAATATACTCCACCAACCAACCCGCAGCTTGGTTGTCCACTGGGTATTCCTTGGCAAGTACAGAAACTATCTCTTCGCAAGCGTGGCCCTTTTTTAGCAATTGAGATATCTTCGACCTAAGGGAACCAACTTCGTGGGCGACTTCAAAAGGCACCGGAATTAGCTCTCCTTCCCAGGCCGGAATGGCTCCCAACAGGTCGTTGCTCGGCTCGACCAACACTTGCCCACGTTCGTTATCAATTTCAATTATTTTCCAAGCTTCGCCCTTCATTATGAAGGTTAGATCTTGGTCCCCGTGATAGGCGACAAATTCCTCATCCAAAGTGCCAACTGTTTTTCCTGAGACGATGTCCTTTATCGTGTAGCGCCGGGTGTCCGGTATCATTGACAAATTGGTGAAATAGTAAGAAAATCCGGGTTTGCGGGGCCTAAAATGTTTGTCTTCTAATCTCACCATGCCTTCTGAATCAAGTTGTTTTAACACCCGTTCAGCAGTAGCCGCGTCCAAACTCTGGTATGGTCTGGCCCTTTTCAACAACGAGACGGCCTCCTCGATGCTCGGTCTGCCCCGATCCAAGGAGATCCCGACCAGTTGGTGGGCCAAGACATCCAGCGGGAGGCAGTGGAATTTTTCTGGCTCTAGTTCACCCAACAACGTTTTCTTTCCGATGATCATAGCTTCGGCAACGTCGTCCGGGCTGGCCGCGATTATAATTCCTTCCGAGCTAGCTTCGGCACGATGGCCTGAACGGCCCACTCGTTGAATTAATCTAGTCACTTGGCGCGGCGACATGTACTGGACCACCAAATCCACCGCCCCAATGTCGATTCCAAGCTCCATGGAGGAGGTGCAGATGAGTCCTCTCAGACGGCCGCTGCGGAAGCCCTCTTCAGCCTCGATCCTGATTTCCCTAGCCAAGGAACCATGGTGGATGCCTACCTTCAGCGATGGTTCGAGCAATTTAAGGCGAGATCCCAATGTTTCTGCTGTCTCCCTAGTGTTGACGAAGATCAGGACTGAGCCATGTTTATCGATCAGCTCATGAAGCCTTCTGAACCTCGCTGCCATCGTGGGGTCAACAGAGAGGCGCTCCGCAAGCCCGATATCATTTTTGGATGGCAGGGGGCTCTCAATCCTGATTTTAATCTTCTTCTCCATCGAGGCATCCAGAATCTCCACTTGGCGGTCAGAACCAACCAGAAACTTTGCTATCTCATTTTTTGAACCGACTGTGGCCGAGAGTCCAATGCGCTGAAAATTGCCGGCTATTTCCGAGAGGCGCTCCAAACCCACAGCTAGCTGAACCCCACGCTTGTCAGTGGCCAGCTCATGTATTTCATCTATAATCACCCACCGAACGCTTTTCAGGTGTTTTCCGATAATTTTTCCAGGCAGTATGGCTTGAAGAGTTTCTGGCGTCGTGATCAACATTTTGGGTGGTTCCATTTTCTGCTGCTGCCGTTCGCCCGCTGGTGTGTCGCCGTGTCTGACCGCGACAGTGATTCCCAGAGCTTCACAGATTTTCGTGAACCTGCTGAGCATATCACGGTTCAGTGCCCGGAGCGGGGCGATGTAAAGTATCTCGATTCCTGCGGCCCGCTTTTGCGACAGGTAAAGGCTAAGTACCGGAAGAATGGCGGCCTCGGTTTTTCCAGTACCGGTGGGAGCAACCAGTAGCACGTTTTTTCCGCCTAGGATAGCGGGTAGGGCCAGCTCCTGTGGCTTGGTGGGGCTGCTAATCCCCATGCCCTTGATGACCCGCCTCACCGGCTCTATCAACTGGGAAAAAACATCCATTTATTCAGCTCAAACGATGTATTTAATTGAGGTTATAAATCCAACGATGCTGATACGCATGCTTGAAAATAGAATACTGAAGCTGCCGGAAAGTCTGCGTCCAAGGCTTCAGCGACCATTGGGCATACTGTATACCAACCTAGACGATGTTTTTGATCGTCTTCGTAGAATCAGGCCCAACAGGTTGATCACGGTCGGCGATATGGTAACCTATGGCTTTCTCATTGCCGGGTTTAAACCCGACATCGCTGTGATAGATTTAGTTATCATGAGAACTCCGGCTGGTGAGGAGATTAAGTCAACATTAGAATCCTTTGAAGCCAAAGTTATTCAGGTTAGGAACCCTGCCGCCTCGATATCTCCGGAGCTCTGGAAAGCGGTGGAGTCGGCAAAACCGCCCACAAAGATCATCGTGGAGGGTGAAGAGGATCTTGCCACAATCCCGGCGGTGCTCACCTCACAGGATGGGTCGGTTGTGGTGTACGGACAGCCAAGACAAGGAGTCGTTTTGATCGAGGTCGATGAAAAAAAGCGCCAAGAATTTCGGGAGATCCTGAGCCAATTTGAGGGATGATACAACCGGCGATCTTACCCAACCCAAATAATTTAAAACGTGGGGTTTATTTTGGTATAGTTCTATTGAGAAGGGGATAAAAGTGAAGATTGAAGTGATCAAAAGGACAGAAAATCCATTGCTTAAGAGGGTCGAGGTCGAGTTTAGGATAGATCATTCGGGGGCCCCGACTCCCAGCCGACTTGAAGTCAAGCCTCAGCTGGCATCAATTCTGGGAACATCTGAGGAACTTCTGGTGGTTGAGCGGTTCACTAGCTCACATGGTCGTCAGGTGGCAACTGGGGTGGCTCGTGTCTACAGCACACGTGAGCAGCTGGAGTCTATGGAGCCCGAGTATCTGTTTAAACGCGGCGTGCCTAAGGAGGAAAAAGCCGCTGAGGCGAAGCCGGAGAAGAAGGCGCCTCCAACTAAGAGCGAATCAAGTAAAGGAGAAGGATAAATATGGCCGAGAAGGTTAAAGCATCGAAGTCGAGGCTATACAAACTGAATGGAAAAACCTTGAAGCGTCAGAGACCTCAGTGTCCCCGTTGTGGTCCAGGAGTGTTCATGGCGGACCACAAAAACCGATGGTCCTGCGGCAAATGCGGGTACACGGATTTTAAAAAGTGATTTCCACTCTTGTTCCTAGGACTTCGCTGGCAAGCTTCTGCAAGTTGTTCTTTCTGGAAACCAGTTCTTCTTCCTTCAATTTAACCCTGTTTTTGAGTTCATCGACAGTGTTTTGAGCCTCCTTGCGCTCCTCCTCAAGCTTTTTTATCAAGTTTTCCAGTTTGCCGGCTTGATCGAATACAGGGCTTTCAGATTCCTTTTTCTTGGTTTCAGCATTTTCCACCAAAGTGGCTAAATTATTTTTGATGTTCTTCAGCCTCGACGGTAGAAAACGTGTTGCGATCTCTAAGTTTTTTCTTTCTCGCTTATCTAGATCTATCTTACCGGAGTTGGCGAGGTTAGTTGTTTCGTGGAGAAGTTTCTCAAAAAGGGTTAGCTTCTCATCGGAGGAAATCAACTCTGTGGGTTCATATATACAAATTTCTAGAATCCTTCGAGTCTCTGGGCCCATTTGATATTCACCGGCGTCTAAGATTTTTTCCAGTTTTCGAAACGGCCGGTTCAACTCAGAGATTAAGCTTGTTGCCGTTTCCTTTTCTCTGTTTATTTCGTGCCTAGTTCTCTCAAGTTCTTCAGCCGATTCAGTTATCTTTTTAAATTCTGGACTTCCCTTAAGTCGAGCGAGTTGAGAAACTGCTTCATTGATTTCGGCATCAATCTTTCTGCTGTTGTCTTGCAAAGAAGCGATGTTTTCCTTAATTTTCTCCATCTCCAGCTGTATCTGCTGATAGGCTGAAATTTCCGAAATGAGATCATCTAAAGCTTTCATTTCGCCGATAATCCTGTTGAGAATCGATTGAGTTTGCGTGACTAGTTCGTACAGTTTGCGCAAGTGGAACTCAAACTCAGAATATTTTTTTACGAATACCGCCCTCACATAGCGTCCGTGTGCTTTCATAGCGTCGCCGATGATGCTAGTGGCTTTAGAAAATCTTTCATTTATCTTCGGAATAGAAGCCCCCGTGAGTTCCTGTGCGCACTCCATGATGGTGATGGCTCGCGAAATCTTCTCGTAAAAAAGCTTTCTGGCCTCAATCGCTGTTTTCACGAGACCATAATGAACCGCCTCGTCCGGGTCTGATCTATGAAGCTCTTTCAGGCTTTCAGAGAGAGCGGCACATTCTTTGTTAGTCTCCTGCACTAGGGCGCCCAATTCTGGCCTACTTTTTTTAATTTTTTCCTCCTTCAAAACTATCACTCGTTTTCGCAGAGAATCCACGGTTAATCTTTCCACCATGGGTTCAGGCGATGGAGGCCTGCTGAAAATTCTTTTTAAGAACATTGATACCAATTATCTCCAAACGTTTTTTAGTTTATTGCACCGGTCGCTTCCTTTAAATTGGTCATTTTTGAAGACTAAAGTTTTTTCAATTTTAGGCAGACGTGGGCCTGTTTGTTTCCACAAGCGGCGTAAAAATTTGGTTTTAAATTTGATCAAAAGCGAAAAAGTTATATCTTATGTTTCGAGAGTTTTAACCATGAATCTTCTCGTGCCGAAAAATATGCGCTTTGAGTGCCAGCGATGTGCCAGATGCTGCGGCGACACATCGCATCGCGGCAGAAACCTGCTTCTGACCAAAAGTGAGGTCGAGGAGATCTCCGAAAAAACTGGTTTGAGTCCTCTCGCTTTCGCGACACCGATTTCAAATAAAGGAGCTTATCAATACAAGATGAAAAAGAGGGGAGGTAAATGCCTTTTTTTGGATGGTAAAGCTTGCAGAATTTATGATATTCGTCCTTTGGTTTGTCGCTTTTATCCCTTTTCAGTTTGTAAGAAGGATAACAAATATATTTTCAATTTTGCTGATGATTGTCCTGGCATTGGGTTGGGAGAGGTTTTGTCCGAGGAGGTTTTTGAAGATTTGGTCACAGAGGCGCAGTTTAAATTAAAGACTAGCTGAATTGTTATTGGTGATTTAAATGAGGGAGGCCCCAATCTACGTTGAGGAAGAGGAAGACGATTTCGAGAGCGAGGAAGATCTAACCATGGAGATAAAGAGAAGCGTGGTGGAGTTTGTCGTCAGGAGATTCGGACTGTACAACTCGGCCGATATTGCCAAGGCCTTAAACTGGAAGGTCAGGGAGGTCAATCAAGTACTGAAGCATTTGGAGTGTTCGGGAAGAGTCAGGCGCGAAAAGATGGGGAGAACCTTCATTTGGATGCCGGTTGAGGAGCGCCACATCAGCCCCATGTATTACTAGCGACACATCAGAGTTGTGGCCGGTTTTAGGCCAATTATATCTCCACCCAAACTTATATTTCGCTACAGCGATTTTTCTAAAGTGATATCATGGTCCATATGGTCGACATTGGGGGGAAAAAGAAGGAGTTTCGAATGTCTCGTGCCAGCGGCTTCATCCGTCTTAAGAAAGAAACCCTGAAAAAAATACGATCAAAGGAAGTACCAAAGGGAGATGTTTTTGCGGTGGCGCAGACGGCGGCGATAATGGCTGTGAAGAGGACAACCGATATGATTCCTCTTACCCACCCCATCCCGATCACAGGTGTTGATGTTGACCTCAAGATTGAAGACAACGGCGTCCGTGCCGAGGTGGAGGTAAGAAGCGTCGGGCAGACTGGAGTTGAAATGGAGGCTTTAGCTGGGGTGGCCGGAGCGCTTCTAGCTATCTGGGATATGGTGAAAGGGTTGGAAAAAGATGAGGCGGGTCAATATCCAACCACAGCTATAGAAGAGATTCGCGTGGTTAAGAAGGTGAAAAGTTGAGTTTTGAGGAACACAGAAAAAAAGCACCGAAAAAGCTCAGGATCGCCGTGCTTGTGGTCAGCGACACGAGGTCGGCAGCGATGGAGAAAGGACTGGATGAAGATGTTTCTGGAAAGATCATCGTCCAGAAAGCTCGGGAGTCCGGTCATGAAGCGCTGAGGATGATAGTCCCTGATGAAAAGACGAAGATTCGCCGAGCGGTGAAGGAATTTTTAAAGGATGACAGAATCAATGCAATAATAATCACCGGTGGGACGGGCATCGCTAGGAGAGACGTCACAATAGAGACGATAACCCCGCTCTATGAGAAGGAGCTCCCAGGTTTCGGAGAGATTCTTCGCCGGGTCGGTTATGATATGGTGGGGACACCCGCTTTACTGACTCGAGCGTCTGCAGGCATAATCAAAGGCAAGCCAGTTTTTTGCCTTCCCGGAGCCCCTAATGCCGTCGAAACCGGCATGAGTTTGATCCTTCCTGAACTGGGGCACATCGTCAAGCATGCGCGTGAATGAGATGTCAGTCAGAATGCGCGGCTTCTCCCAGTACACGAGGCTTTCCGAGGCGCTTAAGATAATATTCTCTAAGATAAAACCGCTGGACTCAGAAAGCGTGTCATTAGAAAAAGGTCTGGGCCGAGTTCTTGCTGAGGACGTGGTTTCTGAGGTTAATGTTCCTCCGTTCGACCGCTCCGCCGTTGATGGTTACGCTGTCAGGGCAAGCGATACCTTCGGGGCCAGCGTGCAGAGACCGGTGGAACTGCGCGTGGTGGGTTCCGTTGAGATCGGCTTTCAGCCCAAGCTTCGTTTGAAAAAAGGTGAAGCGGCAAAGATAATGACCGGTGCCGTGATGCCTTTGGGGTCCGACGCAGCGGTGATGGTCGAGAATACCAAGCTGGATGGCAATAGACTTAAGGTGTTCGTTTCAGTCACCCCAGGCAAGAATGTCTCAGCCATGGGTGAGGACGTCCGTGCCGGCGAGATTGCCTTGAAAAAAGGCCAGTTGCTCCGCCCTCAGGAGATAGGAATGTTGGCGGCGATAGGCAAGTTAAGGATAGAAGTGGTCAGAAAACCTGTTGTTGGGATATTAGCCACAGGCAGTGAATTGGTGGAGCCCGGCGAAAAACCGCCTCCAGCGAAGTTGGTTAACGCAAACGCCCATTCACTCTCGGCCTGTGTTCAAAGTTGCGGTGGGCTACCGAAAATCTTAGGAATCGCTCCGGACGATTTCGAAGTCATCAAGCGAACTCTGCGTAAGGCGGCTGTATACGACATGGTTATTGTTTCCGGTGGCAGCTCCGTTGGGGAAAAGGATTTGGTTCCCGACGCAATAGCCGAAATCGGTGAGTTACTCTTCCACGGGGTGGCGACCAGGCCAGGGAGCCCCTCGGGTTTTGGGATAGTTGGAGGAAAACCAGTTTTTGCCCTCTCAGGGTTCCCGGCAGCGGCACTGGTGGGGTTTGAGCTTCTGGTCAGACCAGCCCTTTTGGCAATGCAGCGTCTACCTCCCGATTTTGGTCGTTGCCGTGTCCGGGCCAAGCTGGCGCGCAAGATTAGTTCTGCTTTGGGCAGGCTTGAGGTGGTGAGAGTCTGTTTGAGGCGGGAGCAGAGGGCAATTTTAGCCGAGCCGATAGCGATAACTGGCTCTAGTGCTTTCAGCTCAATGACCAGAGCAGACGGTTTTATAATGGTGCCGGAAAATGTGGAAAGACTCGAGGCCGGGCAAGAAGTGGAAGTAGTGTTGTATTCTTGAAGTCATGTGAGCGGTTTAAGCTCGGGTGACGATTGGAAGACAAACCCGGCAGTGTTTTCCATTTCCCACCAGGGAAGCATCTGGTAAAAGATAACATAATCTCCGAACTGAACTCTCCAAGCAGGGTAAGTTGATACCTTTGTCGTTACTGCGGAGGCCTGAATTTTGGCGTCTGATGGCACGACCACGATTAAGTTGTCGCTTACACGACTCCATGTTCTAGATCTGAGATGTTTGAGAACTGCTTCGGGAGCGTGCAACCATCCAGTTAGATAAGCGTTCTCTAGCGATGGGCAGGCCATCCAATTAAAGTTGTCATCAATTGCGGCGACTTCCAGAGACACAACGACCCACCAGTTTTCGATCGCTCCAATCTTGGTCAGGTTTTCACTGCCGGTGACGCGCATGATGATATCTTCGGCATCTTTTCTTATCTTTACCAGAATGGAGCTTTCACTTTCCCAAGTGTAGGCTAGAACGGCCAAATTTTCTTCAGGGTAGTGTTCCTCCGTGTTAAAATAAGCGGCAACGATTGCGGCGGCTTCTTTGGGTGACTTTTTGGAGAAGTGGTAGAACTGTGGCGGTTCTGTGGCTGAAACGCGGATCATTTTATCCGGACTTGCTGTTATGGGTGAGGCGCTGATGATGATGGTATTTCCGTTGAACATGAAAAAGATTCGGCCTCCGGGTAAGAAGTTTTCGTCCTCCACAGTGATGGTGGAGTTAACCAAGGCTGAATAAGAGACCCCCGCTCTTCTGCCCGACAGGATGTTCACCACAAAAATGCTGTTATCCTTTACGTTGATGGAGTAGGTGCTGCCACCTAGGTCCTTCGGTAGGTCCATGTAGTACAGCCCCCCGGATGTTGAGTTAAAGGCAGTCTTGGCGAGTTCATCCACAAGTGATTCAGCCTGCTGATCGACCAAGGCATTAAGCTGCTGATCATACACGGAGATGAACAAAATGGCGAACAGCATGGCTAGAGTAGAACCAAATAATATTATCAGGGGCAGATTGTGGGCGCCTTTTTCATCAGCTTGTACTGACATATACTCCATCCTCAGAACGGCGGATGATAAGGTTTAATTTTTGCCCGCTGTATTCGACCCCGCTGACTTGGATTCCTACAGGAAAACTCCTTGAATTGCTGCCAATTTTTATTGTCACTGAGTTGTCATGGAATGCGAGTTCACATCCTGCCGGAACGAAAATTTCCATATATTCAGTTGCCCCGACATCTTGAGATGCCATGGCTCTGATTCGCTCGGCCAGAGTTTGGGCTTGGAATTCAAATTCCCTCTCGGCAGCGCCCTGCTGATAATTGAAATACATGGCAAAGCCAAAGCCGATGAAAATGGCAGCGAGAACAGCCATGGCTAGATAGTCTAAGGCCCCCATGTAATCAAAGTTAATCTAGTTAGATGTTCTAAAAGGATTAATTGTGACTTCACTATTTTTCCGGTAACGGGTTACCTGGGGAAGTGGACGAGTTCCATAACTTGGTGGAAGAAGTATCACTTGAATTCATGTTGCTGAAATTTATCACGACACCAACAATAAAATTAAGAGCAAGAATTTATTCAGAATTGGGGCAAAAATGGAGGTTTTTGAGGCCATCCGGGTGCGTAGGTCAATTCGGGCCTACGAGAAGGTACCGGTCCCAAAGGATAAAATTGAGAAAATCCTTGAAGCGGCACGTTTAGCCCCTTCGGCGAAAAATGTTCAGCCTTGGTACTTCATCGTAGTCACCGATGCCGAGAAGAGGGAAAAGATCGCCAAAAGCGGCAGGTTTGCCGGTTTTCTCAAGGAAGCACCTGTTGTGATAGTTGGCTGCGGCGATACCAAGTCCTCACCAAAATGGCATGTGGTTGACGTTTCCATTGCGATGCAAAATATGGTCATAGCGGCCACGGCGGAGGGGCTGGGGACCTGCTGGGTGGGCAGCTTTGATGAGGACTTGGTTAAGGATATTTTAGGAATCCCGGATCACTATAAGGTGATTGCACTTTTGGCGTTGGGATATCCCCGCAAAAAGTTCGATCTGATGGCAAAGCTACTTCATCTGGTCCGTAAAAAGAAGCGCTTGAATCAGATAGTCGGATTTGAGGAGTTCCAAGGTTAACTTGGGAACTTCAATCACCCGTCTGTCTGGTGGGGAATTTCTCCTCTCTCTCGTCAACCCAAGCATATTTCCGCTGCAGTGTCTTGGGATAGTATTTTCTCCAATCGTAAGAAACCTTTTTAGCCCAGTTAACAAAAGCCCGCGGATCGATGTAGCTTTTGAGGGAGGTTCCCAAGTTGTAGTCTCTTGTGGCAGTTGCGAGTTCAACTTTTAATTTGGCTTCCTTTATCTTCTCCTTTAGTTTTTTCATCTGTCTTTCTCGTGCTGGCGTTTTTGGTTTTTTCATGACTTCTTCAAGCTTTGCCTCAAGTGCTTTTACTCTCTCCTTCTTTTTTTCTAACGAGATCTCCCAGTTTTTCGGAAGCTTCCTCTTGTGGTTACAGGTAATCGCAGCTTCAAGGTTTGCCATGGTGGCCACATATTTCTTTTTGAATTCAGGATCCTCTGGTTTCACCTTGCTCTTGCTAAGGAATTCTCTGACTACCTTGGTGGCGTGGTAGGTTCGGAAAACTTTTGCCGTTAACCAAGGAGCAACTTCGCCTAGAAAATCATTTACCATCTCCGAGCGAATGCCTTCAAAAATTGGCTTGTCAGGTCCGTTGATGAAGGATTTCAGGTTCCGGATTACGACGGCTGGTGGCTTGAGGCTCTTCGTCCATCTCACGGCGTCCTTTCCTAAAAAATCGAATTTTACCGTGTCCGAGTCTTCGAACTGTACATGACAGCCTCGTAGAGTTGTGGCTCCAACAGTATCTGCTTCATCCTCGTCCTTTTCGTCACCCACCCTCATCTTCAAAGTGTCGATGAGGTAGGCAACCGTGGCTATCTTGCGGCGCATGACGTCCTCTGAATTGAGGTTTTCATTTATGTGGGTTCGAACCTTGTCTATGATTTTTTCAAGTTCGTTAGCCTTGTCAAATTTGTCCTTCTCGCGTTCTTGTTTGAAAAAGGCGCTGTCAGCCACCCAGACGTATTTCAGTTCACCAGTCAGTTTATCTCTCCACTTGGCTATCCATAGAGATTCGGGCTCGAAGACCCTGCCACCCCAGCTGTGCCCTACTGGTGTCGGTGGCGTGGGTGCATCTTCCGAGAGATTGAGGATAATGTCCTCATAATTCACTCTCGGTTTCCATCTCCCTCGTAGCGGGTGCGAGCCACGCCCCATGAATATACAGGGTGGCTCCACGGTGTAGTTGGCGATCTCCACCTGCTGTCCATTTACTTCAGCGTAACCATACTTCAGTTTGTTTTCCTCCCGGGCTTTCTTTTTGGCTTCCGCGAGCTTCTTCTTTTCTTCACGGCTCATGTTTTCCTTTTTTGCTTTTTCACTTTCGACCCACTTGATGATCTCCGAGAAATCGAACTCCTCGATGGGCACCGGCTCCTCAAGGCCTAGTGCTTTCGAGAAATCGGTGCCGAAGTTTTTCGCAAAAACGGGATCTTTCACGTAGTCAGTTCCAAGTTTTTTGACCCAAGCCACAGCCATTTCCTCCTGTTCCGGGCTCAGCTTTATTGTCTTTCCCCGCAACCTAATGGAGAAGCCCATTGGCTCATAGGTAGGGATTATGACTCCGTTGTGCCGTAGCTTTTCTATTCTGAACTCCGACACCATATTATCAACTTATCTTAAACTAATCTGGAGGTATAAAAACGATTTTGAGGTTTACAGGTTAAACTTTCACCACCAACTCGCTATTTATACTTGGAAGCCATAGGGGGAGTCGGGCATATAGATGGAAATATCGAGGGAAAGTCCTTCGGCACAAACGGTGAAGGTGAAGGATCTCACGCCGCAATCAAGGCGAGTAAATCTCACGGTTAAAGTGATGAGCATCGGGGAGCCCAAGGAGATACCAGATAGATTCGGTGGAGAGCCGAAAAAGGTGGCCGACGCTCGCGTGGGGGACGAGACGGGCACGATTTTACTTTCGCTTTGGCAGGAGCAAATAGGATCGGTATGTGAAGGAGATGTTCTGTCGATAGAAAACGGCTATGTCTCTCTGGTGCAGGGCCATATGCGCCTCAATATAGGTAAATATGGAAAGATGACGAAGACGGGTCAGGAAATAAAGGACGTTAACACTGAGGTGGATCTCAGCGCGACGGAGCATCAGCAGGAGCGCAGGCCGTTTAGACCGAGACGTGACTACCGGAGCCGTGGCCACTACGGTGGCAGCCGGAGATTTTGAGCAATTTTAGAGTAAATTTTGTCCGAGGGGAGAGTTGTCATAAAGCGACTCTTTAAAGGACCTCAACCCGGCCATCACCACTGACGAAAATGATGAAGTCTTTCAGGGCTTTCCTGCGCCTGAGCCCCGCTGTCCCGAGTACCTTGGTTATCATCCTTACGATTTCAGAGTAATCGTGGGCAATCTTGATTTTCCTTAGATCGGCCTCATGAAAAACTTTTTCAGAAATTTCGTATACATTTGACCCGGCTTTGGCTTCTATTTTTATAGGCCAGTCTATCATTTCAATCAGCTTCAAAGTGTTTTTGGATTTCCTTACGTTTTCCTCGGCTGTTTTGGCTATGGAGCTGACGTTGGCCCTGCTCGTGTGCAACTCTTTGGCGATCTCGCTGAGGCTTTTACCGGCTATTCTCCGCTTAAGAATCTCGAATTGTTTTTTGGTCAGGTGGGTCATTTTTAAGTCAATCATCTTAGATTCTCATACTTTCATCAACTCTTTTTTTAATAATATTTTGTTTTCGCTCATTGGCGCGCAGGGTTTTAATTAGGTCCCATTAGATGAGATATTGTGATCGGTGCTGTTATTCTTGGTGCAGGCGAGTCAAGACGGATGGGGACTCAGAAGCTACTTCTTGAGATAAAGGGACGGCCGATGCTGGAGTGGGTGATAGACTCCTTCAAAAAGGTTGTGGATGAAATCGTGGTCGTACTGGGGCACAGACCTGAACTACTCATACCTCTTCTGAGGAGGTTGGATGTGAAGTGGACGGTTAACGTTAACTATCTGGATGGTATGGTGACCTCGGTTAAAGAAGGATTAAAAATGCTGAAAGACTTCGATGCCGTTTTTGTGGCCTTGGGAGATCAACCATTGGTCGAGGTTGACTTCTTGAAAAAGGCGATAGAGGTTTGGAAAAACGGTGCCAAGGTAGTTTGTCCAGTCGTCAAAGGTAAGAAAGGACACCCCGTCTTGTTTGATAGGAGCTTATTTGATGAAATCTTGGGCCTAGGTAAAGATCAGTTTCTGAGAGATGTCATTCATAGGCACAAAGAAGATCTCAGAACCTTAGAATCAGGAGAATGGGCAATTACCGATATCGACACCCCTGAGGGTCTTGAAGCTTTTAAATGGAAATTTTAAGACTGTTGCCGGAGGCGTTGGGTTTTCGACGCTCCTTTATTATTTCTGCCATTATGCTGATGGCAATTTCCTCAGGGGTCTCAGCGCCGATGTCTAGACCCACCGGCGTATGCACCATTTTAACTTTTTCTTCAGGCATACCTTCTTCAATTAATTTTTTAAGAGTTACAGCGGCTTTTCTTTTGCTTCCGACCATCCCGATGTAAGCCGCGTTAGTGTTGATCGCGGCTTTAAGCGCATCTTCATCGTATTTGTGTCCGGTGGCGATGACGATGTAGGTCTGAGGAGTGATCGAAGTCATTTTTATTCCCTTCTCTACAGGCTCGGGCACGACCTCAACATATTCAGGAAAGTTTTCCTTTTTTGCAGCTGGGTCGACAACAGTAACAGCGAAGCCGACATCATGGCCTAGCTTTGCCAGCTGTGTTCCAATGTTTCCCCCGCCGATGATCAAAAGCCTTGGTGCGGGATTGATGACCTCTATGTACACCTCAACCATTCCACCGCACTTCATCCCAATGCCACCTAGTTCTTCCTCCTTTAATGCCACGGTAAATGTTTTCGGCTTGCCCTCCTTTAGGGCCTCGAGGGCCTCGGCCACCGCTCCTGCTTCCACACAGTCACCACCGATGGTTCCAAAGGTTCCACCATCTGGCATGACGATCATCTTGGCTCCAGCCTTTCTCGGCGTGGATCCTTCAGTCCTGACTATAGTCACGATCGCGAAGGTTTCGCCCTTTTCTAAAAGTTCATTAATCTTCTTGAAAATATTCTCGGACATAGGTTCGAATTTAGTTCTTGATTGGTTATTTAATTAAATCTTTCTTTTGGTGGCCCGTCGCATATATCCGCCATGCAAGGCATGGATGTCCATTATGGTATAAAAGGCCTTTTTGTCGTTGGCTTCAAGAGTTTTTATAAATCGATGGGTGTCCCTTCTCCTCAGAACTATGTTGTAGACAAATTCAGTTCCTTTTAGTCCCTCTCCTTTTAATACCGTCACGCCAAAACCATTTTTCCTGAGAATATCTGCCAGTTTTGTTCGTTTTTGGTTGGGGACAACATAGGCGAAGCAATAACCCATCGCGATTTTATCCTCCAGATAACTGCCGAGATAATTTCCGCAGGCAAAGCCAAAGGCAAAGGCAACGATGTAATACCAGCGATCAAGTTGAGTTATTACCCGGCTAACTGCCAGCACCCAGACCATTATCTCAAAAAAAGCTGAAAAAGCCGCTATTCCTCGTCTACCCCTGATTATGAGAATAGTGCGCATGGTTCCCATTGAGACATCCGTCAGCCGAGCCAAGAAAATCAGCAGTGTCCACAGAATAACTTCTTCCATGATTCTACCACCCAAGGCGATGGTCTTAATATCTAATGGCTCTAGTGGGACAAACGGATACACATAGGCCGCATTCATAACACCTAGCGGCGTCAACCTTTGCCACCCTACCAATGACCCTGATGGCGTTGTAGGGACAGTGTCTTTCACAGAGCCCGCAGGCCGTGCATTTTGAGGCAATGACCTCGACTGGCTTTGGTGTTACACGCAATGGTTGATCCGGAAGATGTCGAAGTGCCATACCCTTGATCTCATTTATGGTGTTGTATCCTTTTGCCTTCATGAACTTGGCCATTTCATCGGCAATTATGCCGTATATTTTATGTCCCCGGATAATAGCCGCGGTTGATAACTGAACGGCAGAGGCTCCGGCCATGATGAACTCAATGGCATCCCTTCCAGTAGTAATTCCACCCACACCGATTACCGGTATCTTGACCGCGCGGGCAATGTCGGCCACGCACCGAACCGCTAGGGGTTTTATGGCCTGTCCTGAGAGCCAGCCATAGCCGTGGGCGCTTCCGAGCATGGGCATGGCATTTTCTATCTCAATGGCGAGGCATGGACCCAAAGTGTTTATTGCAACGATGCCATCCCCGCCTGCCTTTTCAACAGCCTTGGCAAACTGGCTGATGTCAAGCACGTTTGGGCTGAGTTTGACGAACACAGGAATGTCAACTACTTCCTTGGCGGCTTTTGTGGCCTCGGCTATTGGGGTGGGGTCGTTTCCCAAGTAGTGGGTAGAAATTTCCAGCGCGTCTACACCTGCCGCGGCTACCTTGGGCGCGAGTTCTCTGATTTCATCGGCCTTATAACCGATGCTCGCTATCAGCGGGACACCCGCCTGTTTGGCCTTTTTGTATTCAACTTTCAACCACTGTTCCACTGGAAGGTCGGACCAGAGCTCGGCATTTAGAATGCTGTCTTTTATCTTTACAATACAAGGGCGTGGTACTTGGGCTGGAGTAACGCTGATAGTTTTGGCAACAAGGCCGCCAGCTCCTCCTTCCACAGCTTTGAGCATGCTGTCAGCGTCACGGACGGTTGGCCCGGCTGCGGGCATTATTGGGTTCTTGAATTTCAATCCACAAATTTCAACGGAGAGATCCACCATTTTATCATCTCTTTTTTATAGCTCCCAACTTTTGCCAGAGCTTCTCGGCGGATTTTCTCGAGGTCTTGATTACTTCCTCCTCTTCCATCGATAGCATCTTTCTGTCCCGCATAAGTATGTTTCCACCAACTATTACCGTTTCGACGTCATTACCGCTGGCAGTGTTGACCAGATGTCCGATCACGCTTTCAGGGACAATAGGCGTTGGTGCTCTTTTGGGGTTAACGATAATTAAGTCAGCCAGTTTTCCAGGTTCGATGGAGCCGAGCTCGTTTTCAAGTCCGTAAAGTTCCGCACCTTTGATGGTGGCCATCTCCAGAGCCTCCATGGCGGATATCGCCCGGGGGTCTCTGAGCCCAATTTTATGCAAAAGGAAAGCCGCACGAATATTTTCGAAGCCGTCAAAAATATAACCGTCGTTTCCTAGGCCAACTGAAATTCCCATGTTCAGCATCTTAACCACTGGCGCTACGCCCACCGCATTTAACATGTTGCTCATGGGATTGTGGGCTACCTTGGCCCCGGTCTTCTTGATTATAGCCAGTTCTTCATCGTTGACATGCACACAGTGCGCCAGCACGACATCAGGGCCGAGAACTTCCGCATCTTGGAGCCTTTCAACTGTTCGCTTTCCGTAGCGCTCGTAGTTGTGATATAGATCACATAGTCCCTCAGAGACGTGGATTGTCAGCGGAACTTTGTAGCGACTGGCCAGCTCTCTGACGTATCTGAAAAGCTCATCGGATACGGTGAAAGAGGCATGGATGCTGAACATCCCATGAACTCGGTGCTTCCTTTCCTTCTTTGCCTTCAGGATGAATCGTTCGTTTTCCTTGGTTCCTCTTGCCCCCTCGGCGTGAGTGTGTCTTTCTGTGGCTTCAAATGAGATGATGCCTCGCATACCCGACTGCTCCACAGCAGCTGAAATTCTGTCGAGGACCCCGGGAAGGGCATTGGGGCCCGAAAAGGTGTCGGCAAACAACGTGGTCCCGGTTTTTATGAACTCGAGACAGGAGATTAGAGCGCTAGCGTAGGCGTCCTCCTTAGTCATGGCTTCGTCCATAGGCCACCAGACTCGCTGAAGTATTTGTGAAAAATCGGTTGGCGGCTCTATCCTGAGCGGGGCAGCCCGGAGCAGCATCCCGTAAAGGTGGGTGTGTGAGCAAATGAGCCCCGGCATGACGATTTTTCCTCTGGCGTCTATCATCTCCTCAGGTTTGCTCTTTGTAGTTGAGCCTTTTTTGACGGAGACAATCCGGCCCTCATCAATAGCTATGGAGCCCTCGGCAATGATTCTTCGATCTTTATCCATCGTTACAATAAGACCATTTTTTATCAAAAGTTCGACCATTCAACCCCTTAGTGAAATGGTTGTGGTAGGTTTAAACCTTAGTGAATAGACAACAGGTTAAAATATCAGAATGTTCCACTGATTTAAGAGAAAATGCCGGAGTTTTTGATAGCTACCATGATTAAGCTGATCAAGAGGGCAGCTAAGGTTCGCGTTTCGCGGGACGCCGCCCTAGAGTTGAGTGTCGTCCTTGAGGATTACGCGCTGAGGGTGGCTAGGGAGGCCGTAAAGCTCAGGGATCATCGTGGGGCTAAGACATTAAGTAAAGAGGATATAAGAGCGGCTGTTGCGGCCATACCCAAATAATTTTTGTCTGGGGTGTATTTTTTTGAGTGATTTAGTCCTTCGTAACGGAAGAATAGTTCTGCCTGAGGGCATGGTGGAGGGCGAGATTTCAGTTGAAAATGGAAGGATATGCAGAATTGCCGTTAGCGGTCTTCCCAAAGGAGATGAGGAGATAGACGTCAGGGGCAAGGTAATAATACCAGGAGTGATTGATTCCCACGTTCATTTTTATGACAAAAAGTTTATGAATCGCGAGGATTTCGCCAGCGGTAGTTCTGCAGCCGCAGCCGGAGGTGTGACAACGGTAATTGTCATGCCGTTAGACACACCCGTTGTTTCCGGCTCTAGCATAGGGGAAGCCATTGATTTAGGCTGCAAGACAAGCGTCACCGATTTTTCCTTACACGCGGGTAACATGAGTTCGGAATCGATAAAGAAAGTTCCAGAGATCAGCTCCTTTGGTATAAAGTCATTTAAGGCGTTTACCTGCGAGCCCTACCAGATGACTTATGATTACATCGAAGAGTTGATGTGTTATGTTAAAGCGATCGGCGGGGTAACGATCATACATGCGGAGGACCAGAAGGTCCTTGGCAAGAACCTAAGGTCCTTGAGAAAGAGAAAAGATCCTCTGGCCCACGCTATTTCGCGCACAAACGAGGCGGAGGAAAAGGCGGTAAAGAAGGTCCTCAAATCAGCTGAAAGGACGGAATGCTGGACGCATATCGCCCATGTCACCACGCGTGAGGGCTGTGAAGCCGTTAAAAAGGCGAGGGAGAGAAGGGTACATGTAAGCGCTGAGACCTGTCCTCATTTCTTAATTTTCACCACAGAGGATATGGAAAGATTGGGACCCTATCTGAAGGTGAATCCATCCATTAAATCGGATAGAGATCGGGCCGCGCTTTGGCAGGCACTTAGAGAAGGAGTTATAGATATCGTTTCTACAGATCATGCGCCTGCTCTCAAAGAGGAGAAGGAAAAGGGTTGGGTCGACATTTGGGAGGCACCTGCAGGAGTTCCCGGGGTTGAAACCCTTTTGCCCATAATGCTCAGTGAGGGCGTTTCCAAGGGCAGGCTTACTCTGGAGCAGCTGGTCAGTTGCATGTGCACCAAGCCGGCAGTGCTGTTCGGCCTCTATCCCCGTAAAGGAGCCATTCAGGAGGGCGCCGATGCTGACCTGACTGTTCTGGATCTTAAAAGTGAGACCAAAATTTCAGCGGATAGGCTCCATTATAAGGTGGGTTGGACTCCCTTTGAGGGCATGAAGGTCAAGGGAATCCCCGTTATGACGATATTGAGAGGCGCGATAATTGCCCAAGGCGGAGAGGTTGTTCAGTCAACTGGCTACGGCCAATTTTTACCTAGGTGAGTTCAAGTAGGTTGGAGTTTTTCTGAGCAATTTTCCCCAGCACCTTAGAATATCTATGGCTTCCGCAGCTTCTTCGACTTGGGAGTAAATTGGCAACGTAGATTCGGATACAATCTCCTTGAAGGCGGCATTGTCATTGGCACAGAGCGCAACGTTAACTAAGGGCTTTTCTTTAATTTTTTTAGCGATCTCCGCGATTTTTCGAAGATCCTCGAGGCCGAAGCTGGTGAGTTTCATTGAATTTATCATCACTATTCCATCTACCTCTTCGTCTGAGAGCAACAGTTCAGCAACGCGTTTGTATACATCACCATCTGCCATTTTTCCCAGATCGATAAAATTTGATATTTCGGCCTGCGGGTGTTGTTTTCGTATTTTTTCTACAGTTTCTGGGGACGGTTTGGCCAGCACCATGTTTTTTCTCGAGAGGTGTGTTTCAAAAAGTTCCGCGGGCCCGGAGGCGTTGGTGATGACGGCGACTTTCTCTCCATGAAGGGATGGCTGTCTTACCAGCGCGGCAGCTCCGTTCAGCATCTCCCTGATGTCGCGGACGATGATTCCACCCGCCTGCTTCACCGCGGCCTCTAGTATTTCTGCACCAGCAACTGACCCGCTGAGAACTATCACGGGCTTTTCTGGGACGGTTTCAGACAAGGCCCTTATGAACTTCCGACCGTCCCTGACTTTTTTTAAGTAAACGCAAATGCACTTGGTTTCTTTATCCTTTGAGAGGTAGGTCAGGATGTCCGATTCATCAATCCCAAAATTTTCATCCACGTTAACCAATTTGCCGATTCCCGTGGTCGTTGCTAGACTAAGCACATTCCCAGCGATGCAACTATCCTGTGAAATAAAAGCAACATCCCCGCTGAAAATCTGCCACCTTCCCGGGACGGCGATTAAGCCATTTTTTGTGTTGATCACCCCAATTGATTCCGGTCCGATGATTAATGTTTTTTTTCTCGTCTTTTTTGCCAATTCTTCCCCTACTTTGCTTGCTACTATTACTAGGAATTTCGGCTGCCTTGAAAGTAATTTATGCAGGTTTCTAGCCAGTAATTTCTCAGGCAGCACGGCAACAGCCAAGTCCAAACCAACCTTGATTTTGCTCACGCTTTTGTAACAGCTCTGGACCCTACCGCTGAGGTCAACTAGGAAAACCTTTCCCTTTTTGTAGCTGGAGATATTTTGCACCAGCGAATGAAACAGTTCCGAGAAAATCTTTTCTTCCCCGGTTAGTTCTGAAGCTCCAACTAGAAATATCGATTTAGGTTCAAAGAGTGGTTTGAGCTCGGCTGACATTACTTGCCCTCTCCAAGGACAATCCGAGCATCCACGGCCACTGCCCCCTTCCCCTCGTTGAAGACAAATACTGGATTTAGGTCCATCTCCGCAATTTCTGGGAATTCATAGGCCAGCTGTCCAACTTTCTGAATTAAGCTGGCCAAGGCCTCAATATCCGCCGGTGGAGTGCCTCGGATTCCAGCTAAGACAGGATAACCCTTTATCTCCTTAATCATCTCCTTGGCTTCTTCAATGGTGAGGGGTGCGAGCCTGAAACTGATGTCCTTGAGCACCTCAACCCAGATTCCACCCAATCCGAACATAACGGTGGCTCCGAAGGAGGGGTCTTGTATCGCTCCAACGATGACTTCGCGGGCGGGGGGCAGATACTCCTGGATAGTTACCCCCAGTATTCTTGCCCCGGGCTTGTATTCCCGAGCATTTTTTATGATTTCGTTGAAAGCCTGCTTTAGCTCTAATTCTGAGCTTATTCCTACCATAACCCCTTTAGCATCACTCTTGTGGATGATGTCAGGTGAGGCTATCTTTAATACCAGAGGGTAACGAATTTCTCGACCAATTCGGACAGCCTCGTCGACATCCCTTGCTAAGGCGGTTCGGTTGACGGGTATTCCCCACGCCTCCAAAAGGCTTTTTGATTCCATTTCGGAGAGTTCCCGCCGATTTTCAGTTTTGGCCGAATTTAAAATTTCCAATATTTTCTGTTTGGAGGTCAAACGGATCACCGGAAATCAAAACTACTTAGCACCAATTCATATAAGTTTTTCCAGCCGGGGCGTCCCCATGGCTAGGTGTTGGAGCAAACACTTTTAATATTGGCAAGTATTCTCTTACTTTTAGGTGTTTATGTGAAGTTACTGGCAGCAGCTGACTTTCATGGGAACTCAGGGGCAGAGAATAATCTCTCCAAGCTGCTCCAAGGTGGCTATGATTGCTTGGTTTTAATCGGAGATCTCACCAATTTTGGGCCGCCTGAGGTGGCGGAGAGTCTGCTGGACTTGGTTAAGGAATCAGGTACAACCTGTTTTTGCGTGCCTGGCAACTGTGATCCAAAGTCGATACTTCAAGTTTTGGATAAAAAGGGGGTAAATCTTCACGGCAGATGCGCTAAGCTAGGCGATTTAAATTTTTTAGGTTTGGGTGGTTCAAACCTCACACCGTTTAACACACCGTTTGAGCTTACCGAGGCGGAAATACAGGAAGAGCTGGCTGCAGTCTCTTGCGAGACAGTGGGGGAGTTGGTTCTCGTGACCCACGCTCCGCCGCATGGTACCAAGGTAGATCGGATCAGAGAAGGAACCCATGTGGGTAGCAAAAGCATCCGCCAGTTCATCGAACAAAGGCAACCCCTGCTTGCCCTCTGTGCCCACGTCCATGAAGGTCGCGGGATTGACCAGCTGGGCCGCACACTTGTCGTGAATCCAGGTCCAATGGTCAAGGGGTTTGCGGCCGAGATTGTAATTGACGAAAGTAAGAGAGCCAACTTTCGCCTGCTTGAAATCTGAGGTAGAAATTTGAAATCAAGGAGAACTCCCGGCCACTGCCCCAGATGTGGCTCAAGTAGATTGAGATGGGCATCGGGACTGCCCCAGCTTTGGTCCGTTTATGATTGTGTTGACTGTGGCTATCGAGGGCCACTTATTATCGAGAATGGAGAGCTGGCCAAGAAAATCAGAAGGCGCTGGTTGAGTAAAAAGGGAAAATAGTTCAGCAAGTCACTTTTCAGCCCACAGGTTTTAGTCCCACATCTAAGACGATGTGATAGCATCGTGTGGCATATGAGCGAATCCTTCTTGCCCCCAGTATGGTGGCTTCAAATCCTCTTTCAGCAGCTTTAATTCTGACGAAAGCGGTCGAAGGCCCGAAGATATCAGGTTCCTCACCATAGTCGTAGAAGTGGATCACGCCGCCGGTGGGCTTCAGTGTTTTTAAAGCTACATCAAAAAAATCACGGGAAAGCTCAGGCAGGGGCATCAGCACGCGGTCTGCTCTTCCAGCGAGTTCTTTTTCCACAACTTCGCGAGCGTCGCCGTGGATAGCAACCACGCGGTCTCCAACCTTGTTGATGCGTATGTTGGTCTGCATGTATTCAAAGGCATGGGGGTTGATGTCGATGGAATAAATGCGGGCAGCTTGACTGTGCTTGGCGATGATTATAGAATAGCTGCCGACACCGGCGAACAGGTTCACCACGACTTCACCCGGTTTTACTAGTCTAGCCACCCGGAGCCTTTCTGTTGCCAGCCTCGGTGAAAAATAGGCCTTTGCCAGATCAACCTTAAAATCACAGCCAGATTCACGGTAGGTAGTCTCCGTCCTGTTTTCTCCGGCGATTACCTCCAGCTCCCGAGTTCGAAATTCGCCTTTTACCGGGGAAACCTGATTGAGGACCGTTTTCACGTTTTTTTGTACTTCCATCAGCGCCTTTCCAATGAGGTGTTTTTTGGGAAGCAGCGGCTCGGGCAGCTTGACGATGGCGATATCTCCGATAACATCAAAGGCCCGGATCAACTTTAGCTCATCGTTGGAGAGGCAGTTCTTTAGCCTTGCGCGCAGGTCCTCAGCCATTTAACCCCAATAGCAATTACTGTAGCCGGAAAAAGAATTTGTTGTCAGGTTACCAATTTTCTGCTCTTAATTAAATGACCGCCTTTCGTACAGGCGTAGCTTTATTTTATCGCTCTTAGAGTATTATGGTCGGTATGGAATGCCCAAGTTTGGAAATTAAAGATTCCGGTCCGTTGAGGGTGGCAGAGTTTGATTGCCACGGTTGCGGTTTTGTGTGCACGCTTAACGAACCAAAGTGCCGCTATTGCGTCCTCAGCCGGCTGCGTGCGGAAACGGAGGTTGATCAGGTCACCCTTCTACAACCAACGGTGAGGATTTATCGCACACGTGAGCTTTCCAAGCTGGCCAGAACAATAGCAGCGGCGGAGCAGCTTGCTCTCGACCGCTCCCTTTACGGTGGAAAGGAAGGCGATGGAAAGTGTAAAAAGTGCATCGAGACCCGGATGGCCGCCCTGACGGAGGCCTTGGATAAGATAATGGCAGATCCCCATGATCTTAGCCCCATTGATAACAGCTTGGTTGTCTCTAGGATTAAGAGCAGTTCTGAGTGCAAAAAGTGCAGCGAGGAAAATTATTTCAAACTAGTTGACACCATAAAGGTAACGTTGGGAAGCAATCCGATGTTTAAGCGACTTTCATCGAAAAATTACGATGAAGTTTTTTCTGCCAGAATCAAGCCTTTCTTCATTGAGGGCTTATGGAATCCTCCGCCTCGCGAAGCCAGCTTGTTAGAAAGTTACGATTTATCAGATGGCCGTGGCAAGGTGAATATCTACGAGCAGCGAAACAACCCAGTCCCTTTTTACGAGCTGGTTTTGCCCGAGTTTAGCCTACCCGCCGATCAGCTGGAGTTGTTGGACTCCGCCTTCAGAATAAAGATTGAGGAAGCCCCCGGCCATGCTAGGTTTGCCTACTCGACCCGCAGCTACTCGTTTGCCGAGGAATGGTACAATGCACTGTTGCATATTCTGCGAGAGAAAAAGGTTTCAGTACCTGCTGCCAGCGTTCGCAGGCTGGCGGAGCTAATGGCCAACTGGCTGACCTATCGCCTGCTTGAGCCCTTTAGCCACGACGATCGTATCACTGATATCTTCATTGCCGCACCGCCGGAGATCCAGCCGATATACGTGGAACACGAGCGCTGGGGTAGATTGGAGACCGGCATATATTGGACCACTCCCGCGCTGCTCGGCTTGGGTGAAACGCTGGCGTCTAGATTGGGAACATCGTTTGACGAAATCCGGCCCCAGCTGGATGCGGAAATACCTGAACTGGGGATGCGTTTGTTTTTGAGCCGCTATCCCGCCATATGGACTCGCAGCGTTGATATCGCGGTTCGGAAGCGCCGTTCCAAGCCATGGACGCAGCCGCTCTTCTTGGAGCGGGGGACTCTTTCGCCACTGGCAAGTTCCTTTCTAGGCAATGTCTTGAGAATCGGCTCCAGTGCCTTTGTCATCGGAGAAATGGGCACGGCGAAGACTTCCCAAGTCGAAACCTACGTGCCGGAGATAGGCCCGCACAACAGGATCGTAGCCTTTCAAGACACGGAGGAGTTACACATCGAGGACTTTGTTTCTCACGGCTATAAGCTGGCCAACGTCAGGGTTTCGGACCCGGAGCAGCTTGAGCGGCAGGTGAATGCCTTTCTTAGAGGTGGCTCCAGCTATTGGTTGATCACGGAGGTCAGGGCAGCGGACGCAGTAAGGGCAGCGCTGGGCGCTGCCGCTAGACAGGGCTCCCAGCCTGTTGTGGCGAGCTTTCACGCTAGGAGTAAGCGGGAGATGTTTGACCTCATCGTCCACATAATGGGATTGCACCAAGCCACCTTCAAGTACATTGATTTTATCATAAGCACGGCGAGGTTTACCTCACCAAGCGGTACCATCAGGAGAATTGTTGAGATTTCCGAGGTTCTTAAGGACTGGAAGGATGAGCCCAGCTATTCTGAGCTGTTTGTCGATGATCGTAAGCACGATAGGCTGGTGCAGTCAAAGCTTTTGATTGGTCCCAGCGGTTTGCTCAAGAGGTTGAACTCCAAAGATCTATCTCAAGTAGATATCAAGCAGGCGACAAAAGCGATTAGGTTTCTGCCTCCGGAGAAAGGCGGTAGCCAGCTAATACCAGCGCTTTGTAAGCGGCTGGCAATTGAAGAGGAAGAATTTCTCGCCTCAATCTTGGCAGAGGCAAAGATGAAATCCGACCTCTTGATGCTGGCCAAGAAATCCGGTGATTCCAGCTGCCTTGAGCTACCCTTTGTGAGCAGGGCCTATAACACCTATTTCTACCTACAGAAGCAGAATGCTCCTGATTACTCAAAGGTGCTGGAGGCTTGGCGATCTTGGCTGAAAAAGACCTGATCTCTCCTCTTGAAAGATTTCCTATACCGAGCGATGTTCGCGAAGCCCTTCAGAGGGTCCTAGGCCCACGAAAGAGAGGATTTTATGAGAAGTTTTGTTGTGTCGCCGGTGGCATCTTCGGCTTTTTCACGAAAAATTCGAGGTTGAGTCAAAAAACCCTGCGCGAGTTGAAAGAGGCAGGTATAAAAGTTGAGCCTAAAGATTGGGCCGCGGGCTTGGTTCTATCCATGGTCATTCCCATAATATCCTCTCTCCTGATTTGGTTGTTGATTATCTTTACTGGCGGTGACATTATTGGCTCTCTTTACTTGCCGATGGCTGGATTTTTAATTGGCGGAATTTTTATGATGGCTTTTCAGAATTATCCTGCTTCGGTGGCGGCTCAGCGCCGCGCCGATGCTCAGGGAAAGGCCATAAGGACGGTGATGTTGCTCAGTTTCTCCCTCTACCATCGTCCTGATATCCGAGGAGCCACCGTGCAGGCGGCTGACATGAGTGAGGGTAAACTGGCTGAAGACCTTCAAAGGGGCCTGCTCGAACTCGATGAACGCCGCAGGTATGAAACGGTGCGTCATCTCCTGACGGTGGTAGCCAATGAATGGGGTGAAATAGACGACAGCGTTCGTCAGGCTATCTTTGATATTCTAAGATCTACTGGAGCCAAAGATGAATCAGCGAGACTGGCCGACGTTGCTAAGGCTCCAGAACGGGTTTTAGAAGGTGCCGAGGAGCAACTGACCAAACGTTTGAATAGCCTCGTTATGCCCACGCTCGCCTTTCTTACCTTTAGCTCACTGGCCATAATCAGCGTCGTGGGGCTATCACCTATTTTTGGAGTCATCGGGTTTAATTTCGTGGATTTGAAATTTTTCACTGCTGTAGCCTTGGGGTTGGTAATCGCCTTCTTGGCTTTTACTCAGTTCATGATGGGACATCGTCCAGCTACTATACAAATTTCTACCCTTCCTGAGGACGATCCTCGCCTGCCGCCACCTGGCAGATTGATGGTATTTGGAAAAAAAGTTCCCTCACTTATTGTTCCCTTCATAGTTTTTGTGGCGATTGCTTGGCCCGGGGTATTGTATTTATTTGGAGAAACCGGGGGACCGCTGGGTTACATAGTTTTCAGCTTCTCGACATTTTGGTTCGTTTGGGCCGCAGCCGGAGCCATAGGCGTTTATGCGTATCTTTACGTTTCGAAAAGGGCTAGGATCCGCGACGAGGAAAGACGAAAGCTGACCGACTGGGGTAACGCGTTGAATACCATTGGATCAAGAATGCTGGATGGCAAGCCGATGCCGCAGGCGATGGCTGAAGCGGCCAACTTGATGGCCGGCTCCCCCCTAGCTTATGAACTCAAAGAGGTGAGTGCGAAAATGGAGAGATACGGGTTGAATCTCCATGAGGCATTGTTTGAGAGAGGCTATGGTGGCCGTTACAATCCCATAATAAGGAGCTTTCTGGAGATGATTTCCCGAATCAGGCGCGACAGCGAGGCAGCGGCCGGCAGGGCCTGCATGATGGCTGCAGAGTTCCTGCGGACTCTTCATCGCGTTGAACGACGTTTCCGGGAAAAGATTGACGAGGCCATGGGAAACCTGTGGCTGGTGGCTTCCCTTCTCATACCGGTGGTGTGTTCGATGTCAGTTTGGGTGATGGACTTCATGTCCGGCATGAAGTTTTCGATGGCGGCACAGGCGGCAACCGCGGGTGTTACCGGCATTCCCTTTCTTCTTGGAGCGATGGGGATAATGGAGATTGCCCTTCTCAGGTTGGTCATGGGAATCACCGCGGTGGCTCTGAGCTTTATAATTGCCAGATATATAGCTAACATCAGAGCCGCCGGCGACAGGGTGGAGCTATGGTCCTCAGTGGCAAAGTCAGTCATAGTGTCGGCAACTATATTTACCCTCACAAGCTTCTTGCTAACGTTAATAACGGTAGGAGGTGGTTGAGTGGCAAAGGGACTTGATCAGTGTGGCGTCGAGCCGCTTGCGATGAAACTTTTTGCCGGCATCGTGCTCTTGGTTATTGGTTTAGGGATAGGCTACGCGGTGTATACTTGGGCAGGGAGAGGAGCAACCGGGATGCTTTCCTTCACGGTTAGTCTCTCACCGACAAGCGCCACGGTTAGACCAGGAAACACAATAACAGTTAATGTATCGGTGCAGCGCATCGGTCCCTATGATAAAGATGTATCTCTTTCAGCCTCAGGAGTTCCGGCAAATGTTACGGTAGGTTTTTCACCCTCCACTGGTGTGCCGGCCTTTGGGTCCACGATGACGATCGTTGTCGGAAGCTCGGCACAGCCAGGTACCACCACGATCACGGTTAAGGCAACGGGAACTGATGGGGTTCAGCAGACGGCAACATTTGATCTCACGGTGGAGTAGGTCTCCATGCCGGCCCTGCGCACCTTAGGTTTGGTCATCCTGAGTGCCTTTGCGATAGCAGTCGGCATTTTTGGATTCCTTTTAGTTCGGGGGTTGGTCGAAGAGGGGGTAGCTAAAGAAGCGGCGCTTAGGGTGGCCGAGGCGTGCGGGACGGTGATATCCACTGGCGGCACGCAGAACGTAAGAATAAACATCCCAGGCAACTATCACATGCGATTTATAGAAAATCGAATTTTTATCGACGGCTACGGTGTTCCGGCGGATGGTTTCGTGATGACATTTTCTGAAGACTCACCTGAACTGGGTCCCGGAAGCCACGATCTCTCAATTTCCATCCGAGATGGCAGGCTGGTGGTAAGACGGATCTGATAAGAATTTTCAAGTCGGTCTTGGCAGTTCTCCTAGCCATAGTTTTTCTTACTCTGCTGGTTTCAGCTTACAGCCAGCACCAGAGCATGCTCTCCACAGCTGGATTGATTGACACGGCCACATCGATCACGAATAACTTGGTCCTTAACAGCTTGGCCCACGTGGAGGGCATTAGACCACGCGAATATATCGTTGACGTTGAGAGGATCTCCTCCCTTGATTTTAGGCAGGAAGTCGGGGGGGAAAATTTCTCCTACCAGATAAAAATTTGCTACAATCCTGATGCTGAGACCATTTTGGGTCCCTTTGGCCCGTCACCGCCAGATGGTAAGCCGATCAGTGCGATAACGGTGCCAGTCACCCTTTATCAGGATGGACGTTTGCTTTACGCTAAAATGGAGGTTAAAGTGTGGCGAGCCTGAAAGGGAAACTAGTCCCGGAGAATAGAGGAGTAAGCGATATTTTATCGATAGCTTTCATGTTTTTGATCGTGGTATTTGCCGGGGTGCTTTTGCATAGTTACAGGTTTGGGGCCATAAATTCGGCGGTTAGCAGGCAGATGCAGCTGAAGGCTGAGTATCTTTATAGAACCCTCGAACTCTCTCAGGTGGAGAACTATTCTCTGAGTTATCTTGGCGCAGTAGCCGAGAATGCTATTGGCGTGTCGCCTCAAATAGTTCCGGCGGATTACCTGAAATCGCGGCTGGATGTACTTTTCTCGTATTTGCGCCCGCCGGGCTATGGCGTCATTTTTGAACTCACCTATGAGAACTCGACTTGGGTACAGATCAGTCCCGGAAATATTGGCCCACCTGGACCGAATGTTGAGAGATACACCTTCTCGGGAAAATATACTATCGTGATTGCCGGAGCGGGCGAGAACAGGGTGGCACAGGCAGATGCCCGTGTAACGCTCTTTAAACTGGGGTGAGTGGCTGATGGACGAACTGGGATCGGCTGAGCTGCTGGCGATATTCACTGTGTTTGTGATCCTTGCTGGGATAGCTGCCTTGAACACATTCGAATCCAGCTATACACGTCAGATAGAGGTTTTACAGGAAAGAATGGCCGTTGATACCACCAGGGCCGTGGCTCTGGTCATTGAGGCGGAGTTGAACGATTCGCTCAGATCAGCGATTGCAGCGGCCATGTTTGAGGTGGGTAAGTTTGCCGGATCTAAGGCAGAGGTGGAATCCCGGTTGCGCAGCTACTTTAACCAGCGCATTGCCGCGGGCTGGTCGTACTCCAATTTCGAAAACATCTACGTGCCGCTAAGCGATGAAAACTCGCTGCAGATTGAGTGGCTTCCCGATGGTGGACTCCGCGCCTATGGTTACCTAGAGGCGAGCTTCAACCACGTTTCGGGAGCCAAGGCCTACGGAGTCAAGCTGGATGCCGGCGTAGTTCCGCGCTACGGGAGGATGCTCTATCTGGCCAACCTAGCCTACAGCTGGGCCCAGCGGGCAGCCGACATCGCGGCATTGGAGAAGGAGCTCAATGAAAATTATTCTGCGGAGATGTTTTCCTTCCGCATTTACCGAGAGAATAGTGCCCTGAAGCTGACCATTACAGAGTTATACGGCGGCCGGGCGATTACTCCGGAAAATGAGGGTTGAGAAGTGTATTTTCCATTATACAGAATCACCAGTTATAAATACCGAGGACAAGGAGATGAGTGGGGTTGAGAGGATGTCCAAGGCCGAGATAATTCAAACAGTGAAGAGGGAGGGCATAAAGTTCATCCAGATGCAGTTCACCGATATTCTTGGCACGGTTAAAAACGTCACCATTCCCGCCACCAAGATTGAAAAGGCTCTGGATGAAGGGGTCTTCTTCGATGGATCGTCGGTTTTAGGCTATGCCACCATCGAGGAATCTGACATGCGCCTGATGCCAGATACGGAAACTTTTGTGATTATTCCTTGGTTGCAGGACACTCTTAAGACGGCGCGGATGGTTTGCGATGTTTATGATCATGAGGGCAATCCCTTTGAGGGGGATCCGCGGGCGGCATTAAAAAGACAGCTAGAGAAGGCCAAGAAAAAAGGCTGGACCTTCAACACGGCTCCGGAGTATGAGTTCTTCTTCTTGATGTTAGATGAGCAGGGTTTGCCAACGACTAGACCTTCGGACTCAGGAGGATACTTTGACCTGATGAGAGATAGGGGTGATCTCATCAGGAAGGAGATAGTTAACTATCTTAATCTGATGGGTTTTGATGTGGAGGCCTCGCACCATGAAGTTGCTCCCGGGCAGCACGAGATAGATCTCATGTACGCTGATGCCATGACTTCAGCCGACCGAGTGGCCATGATGAAGTACGTCACCAAGAACATCGCCTATCGCCACGGCCTTTACGCCACCTTCATGCCCAAGCCCATCTACGGCGTCAATGGCTCAGGGATGCACGTCCACCAGTCGCTTATGACCCCTGAGGGAAAAAATGTATTTTACGACCCAAAGGGATCCTACAAACTGAGCAAGTATGCACTTTACTTCATCGGTGGGCTCCTGAAGTATGCCAAGGAGACTTGCGCCATCTTGGCTTCAACAGTAAACTCCTACAAGAGGCTGGTGCCAGGTTACGAGGCCCCGGTTTACATCTCTTGGGCGAACAGAAACAGGAGCGCTTATATCCGCGTTCCGGCGGGGAGAGGATCCCATACACGTATCGAGCTTCGCAACCCAGATCCGGCGGGCAACCCTTATCTTCAGTTCACGGTGATGTTGGCAGCAGGGTTGAAGGGAATTGAGGATAAGATAGAGCCGCCTGAGCCGGTGGAGAAGGATATCTACCACATGAGCTCCGAGGATCGCGAGGCCTTGGGTATAGAATCGTTGCCAGAGAACTTGGGTCAGGCTCTGGATTACATGCGTCGGAGTGAGTTGATAAGGGAGGCGCTGGGTGAACACCTTTTCAAGCACTTTATCTATGTCAAGGAAAAGGAGTGGGAGAGTTACCGGGCACACGTAAGCGACTGGGAGCACAAGTTTTTGTTGCCGGCGCTGTAGCTAGGGATAGTTCCACCATACTCATTTAAATAATTTCAATTCGCGATCGTGCATAATGAGCCAGAGAAATTTGATGAGGTTACAATAGGCCTTCGTGTGATAATTTGGAATAATTTTTGTGCGGGGACGATCACGAAACTACTCCGCGGCGGCCCGGTTACCCTGCCGCGCTTTCGTTTCGTGATCTTTATCCGACATCCATGCTTCGGTGCACACCGCTGTGCACCTTATCCACGGCCTCCCCCAGCTGCGCTGAGTTTTTCCGTGGATCCCCCGCACCCGTAGGTGGAGTTCAGCCTGTTCTGTCGGCTTATCCCCGCGATTGCAGTTAACAAATTTTTTGGTAATAAATTTTTCGAAAATTAAAATGCGCTTTTAACGGTGATCTTTCATCTATAATCAAGGTAAAATCTAGACGATCACATTTGGTTCGGCTCAACAATTAAATGTTTTTCTGGATTTGGGTCTTACGGGAATAAGCCGAGACTTTCTTGGGCATCTACAACTCTTTTGATCCCAAGCACATAGGCCCCGGTTGCTAAGTCGACCCTGTATTCTTCTGCTGTCTTGACGACATCATGGTAGGCTTTCACTAGATAATTTTCTAGCTTCTGGTTGACGACACTCTCACTCCAGTGTTCACGGTGAAGGTTTTGTAACCATTCAAAGTAGCTGACGGTAACACCACCAGCATTGGCGAGGATATCTGGAATAACGTGCACTCCTTCATTGTACAATATTTCTCTTGCCTTGGGCGTGCTCGGACCGTTTGCCCCCTCGCAGATAATTTTTGCCTTTATATTGTGTGCGTTTGATTCAGTTATCGCGTTTTCCATCGCCGCGGGAACTAGAATATCGCAATCAAGTTGCAGAAGCTCTTCATTAGTGATCTCTTCTCCATGAGCGAAACCACGAAGTTTGCCGGTTTTCTCCTTATGCTCCATTACAGCGCGCACGTCGAATCCCTTTGGATCATAGATTCCACAGGTAGAGTCGCTCAGAGCTATTATTTTGCAACCCATTTCCTCGAGGATTTTTGCTGCCCACTGGCCTACATTTCCGAAACCCTGAACTGCGACTGTCAGACCTTTCATATTCATTCCGAGCTGTTTGGCGGCTTCTCTGGCACAGATTGCCGCACCCCGCCCAGTGGCTTCTCTTCTCCCTTCAGAACCTCCAAGCTCTATCGGTTTCCCAGTAACAACTTCTGGAACTAAATGTCCCTTAAACTGGCTGTAAGTGTCCATTATCCAGGCCATCGTTTGAGCATCTGTATACATATCAGGTGCCGGGACGTCTTTATAGGGACCGATATCGTCCAGAAGCATTGCAGTATAACGTCGGGTTAATCGCTCCAGTTCTCCTTTTGATAGTTTTTTCGCGTCCACCGCGACGCCGCCCTTTGCGCCACCGTAGGGTAAGTCCACAACCGCGCATTTCCAAGTCATCCACATGGCCAGAGCTTTAACTTCCTCTTGGTCGACCTTAGGGTGGTATCTTATCCCTCCCTTGAATGGTCCTCGGGCATGGCAATGCTGGATCCTATAGCCGGTAAAGACTTTTATTTCCCCGTTATCCATGCGGATTGGAACGGATACGATAATTTCTCGGCGTGGATGCTTCAACCTTTCTATAGTGGAAGGGTCTATATTTAGTAATTTTCCAACTCTTTCGAGTTGGTCTATGGCAGCCCTGAAGGGGTTTGAATTTGAGGGCATGTTTTTCCCAAAGATGATGATTGTTCTTCTTTATAAACCTTTAGAAGACTTTGACGCTATTAACATATTAATCTCATCAAGATTATGAAGCTCCTTTTGCCACAGCCTGATGGTCAACCTCATAATTTGTTATACCAAAAAAGTTCGGAGCCTTTCCCAATCGCAGGTCAGAAAGCAACAACCCTAATTAGTTCTGATTTTTCGAAATAGCACTCGCTGTAGATGCACCAATCGGCGCAAAGCACATTGAGTTACGATCGGACTCCTGCTAGTGATGAGATCAAACGGTTGGCCTCAATCACGGTTTGGCCAGCAGCTGCTTAGGTAGTCATCAGGGACCTTGAGGCATCAATAGATTAGCTGTTTCCGGCCGCAAACCGGATCTTTTATCCCTCGTGTACTACAAATGTTTCGGTGTTTGTCACACCATCAATTGATCTGATTTTATCCCCAACTAAGCGCGTCAGCTCGGCCAAAGTTTTTACCTTGACTCTTGCCACCATATCGTATCGTCCGAACACAGGGCAGGCCTCGACTACCTCCGGCATTTTTTCCAATTTCTCTTTGATAGTTAAGACTAAGTTCTGATACTCGCCAACACCGATTTTTATCATAATAAAAGCCTCAACCATTTTTCCCCGTTGTTATTTTTGGAGAATTGTTTTTATAAAAGCTTTAGTCAATTTTCTTTTCTTGGTCTTTTGTGCCCACCGATGGAATATAACTTTTGTGACGACTATTCCAATATCTGCTCAAACACATCGGCTTCGGTCTCGTCCATTAGCGGTATTCCAGTAACCCTAGAGGCCCGTTCAGTTAATGCCGCAAGGTCGCTTCTGTTGATTAACATGAGATTCCACTTTCTCGCGCCGGCAAGCAGTTGCTTTAGTCCGACACCGATTCGATCGCATAAATATGTGTAAAGGCCTATGGCAGCGAACGGTATATTGCTGAATCTATCGCCGTGTAGCTCCTTTATTTTTGATGCCGCTAGGAAAAATTTGTCCGGGGTGCTTCCATATTGTTCCGCAAAATCACGTGGCAATTTGTTTTCCTTAGCCAGTTCCACAAAATAAGAAGATTTCATCACTGCTGTTAGCGGAGCTCTGGCCATGGTGATGGCTTTTATGAATGGTCCTTGCCCGAAATTGCTCATTGCAATACTTTTGAAAATTTGTCCCTCGCTGATGAAACCACCTGCCATGCTTATGTCAGGGACGTACCGGCCTTTTTTCTTGAGTATTTGAGCGCACTTAAGAACTTGAGCTTCAAGATAGACCGTTGGTGTGCTCATTTCGTTCATCATCGGCACAGGGCTCATGCCCGTGCCACCACCAGCCCCATCAAAGGTTACATAATCTACCCTTGCTTCCGATGCAACTTTCATAGTCCATGCAGTATCGATGGGTCGATAGGCTCCTGTTTTCAAAGTAACTTTCTTTGCCCCTTGATCCCTCAGCCATTCAACGTCTTCCACGAAGCCCCTCTCCGTCGGCATTCCAACCCGGCTATGGCGCTCAAAGCTCTTGAAAACCCCGGCTTTAAACGCTTCTTGGACAGCTTTATCTTCTGGGTCAGGCAACACCACGTATCCACGCTTTTTCAGGGCGATGGCTCGCTCAAGTGAGGTTATCCGTATTTCGCCACCAATGGCCTTAGCCCCTTGTCCCCACTTTCTCTCGATAATGTTGACCTCGAGCTTAGAAATCGCATAAATATCAACGCCCCCTCGTTGATCCTCCACATTAGTTTGTACAGAAATATCACCATATTTTCCGTCCCAAAATTCTCTGAACTTCTTAACCCTGTATTCGAGTTCTTTGGAGTAGGTTACCTTGCCATTGGCGTATTTAGATTCCGGATCCACCCCGCAGACATTTTCTCCAATAACTAGTATCACACCAGAAAGGGCGGCCCCCACGGCCAGAGCATCCCAATTAAGTTTTGCCACGGGTGTGGAACCAAATGCGCCGGTAACAAGTGGCACTTTGAGGGGGATGCCCCCCAGTTCTGATTCGATGTTCACGTTTTCAAATAAAGCAACGTCTGGATCAGGAGATATACCCTCAGCGCCCCTGAGTCTAGAAAGGATGTTAAAATGTGACCAATCCAGATCATAGTTCTTTAATGATGCGGCCGTGCTTTGTCCAAAATAACTTTGAGATGGGTAGAGAACCTCTCTGCCGCGAAATGCCGAAAGACTGATCTCGCAGAGAACGGGGCATTCTTTAATACAGATAGGACACATTCCACTTGTCGGACTTACATCCCGAACTCGGGTTCTCGTTCCAGAAATTGACATACCATTTAGGTACGACGAATCCTTTTGAACCCTTTCAGTCATGATGTTTACTTTACAATCAAGTTATAAAAATTTTTTTAAGGCGTTGTTGTTCCCTCTTTTGTTAGCCATATTTGTTTAACCAAAAGTGAAATAATAAACTTTGTTGTTTAATAGTATGCGATGAGATGGCCGAACTTGGCGTAATTTCTCTGGAAGAAGCGAAAGCTGCGCTGGATAAATTTTGGAAACCTAAACCACGCGATGTTTATGTCTCATTTTCTCATGCAATAGGCAGGGTTAGCTCAACAGAGATAAAATCAAAAATAGATGTTCCACCATTCGACAGGGCGACCTATGATGGTTTCGCGGTAAAAGCCTCAGATACATTTGGGGCGACTGAAAGCTCTCCTATTAAACTTAAGTTGGTTGGCAGGGTTCTGGCCGGAACTTGGCCCCGAATGCATCTCCGGCCGGGATCAAGCGTAGAGATAACGACAGGCGCCCCACTTCCGCGGGGAGCTGACGCGGTGGTAATGTCGGAATATGCTGTGGTTGAAGATGGGTCGGTGAATATTTATCGGTCAGTGTCTCCTTGGGAAAACGTTACTAGCCGCGGATCGGACATAAAGAAAGGCCAGATTGTCATCGGACGTTTAAAGCAGCTTAATCTTCTGGACGTTGCGGTTTTGGCAGCGATAGGTGTCAAAAAAATTATGGTTAAGGACAGGCCAAAGGTGGCGGTGATCTCCACAGGGTCTGAGTTGGTGGAGCCGGGAGCAAAGCTCAGGAAGGGAAAAATCTACGATGTTAACGCGACATCGCTCTCTGAGTCGGTGAGGGCCTGCGGCGGCGAACCAGTTTTTCTAGGCACTATTTCAGACAGATTCTCAGCCATAAAGGCTGCGGTCAGTAATGGCATTAAAATCGCCGATGTAGTTCTGATATCCGGTGGTTCGTCCGTTGGCACAGGTGATCTAACACCTCGAGCCATAGCCACCCTTGGCAGACCAGGTGTGATCGTTCATGGTATTGCCATGAAGCCGGGCAAACCGACCTTTATCGCCGTGGTTAAAAACAAGCCCATCTTCGGTCTGCCCGGATATCCCGTGTCCGCGCTAATGGTATTTGATCAGTTGGTTGCTGATTATCTCCACGAGCTTTCAGGTATTCCACGGAGCCGGCAAAGCGTTGTTCAGGCAAAGCTGGCAACAAAGTTGCTTTCAGCTAGGGGGAGGCAGGAGTTTGTTCCGGTAAAATTGGTGGAAAAAGATGGTCAGAAGTTAGCGGAGCCCATTCTCAAAGGATCAGGTGCGATAACGTCGCTCTCAACTGCAGATGGTTACATTGAAGTGCCGCTTGAGCGGGAAATTGTCGAGGAAGGGGAGAGTGTGGAAGTGAAGCTTTTTAGGGGGTGCAGTCTTGTATAAAGTTCTTTCGGTGACTGGATTTCACGGTGCTGGAAAGACAAAATTAGTGGTTTCGATTGTGAGGGAACTGGTCAAACGCGGTTATCGTGTGGGCACCGTTAAACACATTCCTGAGAAGCACTTTACTATCGACCAAACAGGTAAGGATACCTGGGCACACGCCAAGGCTGGTGCAGAGCTGGTGATTTCCCTAGCTCCAAGTGAGATAGCTAGAATTGAGAAACGTTCGGCCGGACTTGAAGAAATATTGAAAAGTTTATCGGGGGTCGATTTCGTAGTTGTGGAAGGTTTCAAAACTTTTCGTGGATTGGCGAAGGTAGTTGTGGCAAGAAACCAAGCCGAGGCCGAAAAACTCGTGGATGGGCTTACCATAGCCTGTGTTGGTTTCCGGTGGCCCACGGTGCCATCGTTCGATTTCAAGCAGGTTAAGGAAATAGTGGATCTCATTGAGCAGAGGTCCTTTCCACCACTTTTTGCTCTCAACTGCAGGCGATGTGGATTCGATAGTTGTGAGAAATTTGCTGTGGCAGTTGTCTCCGGAAAGAAACGATGGGAGGAATGCGAAGCCTTGACGGGCAGAGTCATTTTAAAAATAGACGACAAGCAAATCCCACTCAAACCATTTGTTCAGGAGTTGTTGGCTGGCGTGGTTAAAGGAATGGTAAGTTCACTGAAGGATTCTCGGGGAAAAATCATTGAGATGAGGGTGACTAATCTTGATAGATAGATATGGCCGTTACGTTAACGGGCTCAGGATTTCAGTAACTGAGAACTGTAATTTCAACTGTTTTTACTGTCATCGCGAGGGGTGTCCTGAGAGTTCTCGAGAGATGTCCCCCGATGAAATTGGTAGCATAGTTAAGATAGCCTCTGAGTTGGGCGTTGGGAAGATCAAGATCACCGGCGGGGAGCCCCTCCTGCGCGATGATATAGTGGATATCGTTGCTGCTTCAGCTAAGCCTGGGATCAGAGAGATTTCCATGACGACCAATGGTGCCTTGCTTTCAGAGAGGGCGCATGAACTTGCGGAGGCAGGACTGGACCGGGTCAACATAAGCTTGGACACGCTCGACGCCGAGAAATTTGCCAAGATCACTCAGAACGGGTCACTGGAGGAGGTCCTCGACGGGATAAACGCTGCACTGGAGGCTAGACTTGTCCCCATCAAATTGAATATGGTTTTGCTCAAGGGGATAAATGAGGATGAGATCGACAGGATGATTGATTTTGCTGGTGAACGAGGTATGATACTCCAACTCATAGAGCTGGTGGATTTGAATGGAGAGGATTTCCAAGAGCATCACTTGGCCCTTGAGGAGATTGAACGAAAGCTTGCCGCCAAGGCGATCGCGGTCAGGACGAGACGGCTAATGCAGTCGCGCAAGAGATACCTATTACCTAATGGGGAGGTTGAAGTAGTACGCCCGATGCACAACACAAGGTTCTGCGCTCACTGTCACCGATTGAGGTTGACGCCCGACGGTTACCTCAAACCATGTCTGATGAGAAATGACAATTTGGTCGATATTCTGTCATGGGTGCGGGCCGGGGATGTTGACGGGGCAAAAAAATCATTCGTCGAGGCGGTGGGCAGACGTGAGCCCTACTTTAAGAGAACAGAGAAGTGTCCGCACGCCCTGTGAATTATCTCCACGAACCACGACAATTTGCGGTTTTGAGGGCTCGATTATAGATGGTGATTTATAGATTGAAATCGAGGATTCCTCTGGTGTGGTGATGGGGGGAAACACCTTCGGCAAGATTTTTAAGATAACCACCTTCGGGGAAAGCCATGGCTCGGCAATCGGAGTGGTTGTCGACGGGGTTCCGGCAGGGATGCCGCTGAGCGAGGCCGATGTTCAGCGGGAACTGGATCGGCGTCGTCCTGGGCAGTCAATTTTGACCACGCCGCGGAAGGAGAAAGATAAGGTGGAAATTCTCTCCGGTGTCTTTAAGGGAAAAACTACTGGAGCCCCCATCTGTATGGTCGTCCGTAATCTTGACGTTGATTCTAAACCATATGAGAGAATTAGGACAAAGCCTCGCCCAGGGCACGCAGATCTCACCTACTGGTTAAAGTATGGCCATGTTGATTATCGCGGTGGCGGAAGAAGCTCCGCTAGGGAGACGATAGGCAGGGTTGCGGCCGGGGCCGTGGCAAAGAAACTTTTGGCTGCACATGGTGTGGAGATCTTGGCCCACACCGTGGAGGCGGCGGGCGTTTCTATAGATAGACAGCCAACGCTCGAGGAGATCCGAAGAAACGTGGAGAAAAATCCGATTAGGTGTGCTGTACCTGAAAAGGCGGAGATGATGATGAAGGCAATTCTGGAGGCCGCCGCAGAAGGTGACAGTACCGGAGGCGTTGTTGAGGTTCAGGCGCATGGGGTACCGGCAGGGTTGGGAGAGCCCGTGTTTGGGAAACTTGATGCCGAGATAGCTGGGGCGTTGATGTCAATCGGCTCAGTAAAGGCGGTTATCATCGGAGAGGGGGATAAGCTTGCGCGGATGCGAGGCTCAGAGGCAAACGATGCCATAGTTATAAGAGAGGGCAAGATATTCACAGCCACTAACAGGGCGGGCGGAATTCTGGGTGGAATTTCAACTGGAATGCCGATTGTGGCTCGTCTGATGGTTAAGCCTACGCCATCGATATCGAAACCACAGCGAACGGTTGATCTAGCAAAAATGAAAGGGACCGAGATACGCCTTGAGGGGCGCTTTGACCCAAACATATGCCCTAGGATAGTGCCGGTGGCTGAGGCGATGTTGGCCTTGGTTCTGGCTGATCACATGATTCGTGCGGGAAAAATTAATCCGGACAGGTTTAGTTGAAAGGGGGTCTGGTTTGGGAAGAGGTGTTGGCATCGCTTCCGCCTGTGCTTCCGCCACGGTGGTCAATGCCATCGCAGCTGGCAAGGGGGCAGCTTTTGGCGTTGATTTAAGAGTTCAGGCGAGGGTTAGACTGACCAAGGGGGGAAAGATCTCGGGTCGAATACTGGGTCAGAGGAAAGAAAGCCCGAGGCTGATTGAGATCTGTGTTCGAAGAGTTCTAGAAAATTTGGGAATGAAAAAATACGGTGCTGTTGTTGAAACTACCTCCGAGATCCCTATCGCGGTGGGATTGTCAAGTAGCAGCGCGGCGGCTAACGCGGTGGTCCTAGCTACCTTTGCAGCCTGCGACCAGAGGCCCAAACCAGAACAGGTGCTTGAAATCGGGATTGAATCTGCCTTTGAGGCTGGAGTCACGGTGACCGGTGCTCTCGATGACGCGGCAGCATCCTTCTACGGTGGCGGGGTCATCACCGATAATTTGAAGCGCAAAATTTTGAAGAGATTTAAGGTGGATCCAAGACTAGTCGTGGTGGTTCACGTTCCTCCGGTCAAGTTTTACACGTCCAAGGTGAGTCCGGAAGATCTACGCCATATCTACCGAGCAGTTCAATCAGTCCACCGAATGGCCCTGCGGGGTGAAATCTGGAAGTCCCTGACCATCAATGGTCTGCTGTACTCTACTGCGCTCGGCCATGATCCAATGATAGCTATCGAGGCCATCTCCAAGGGTGCCGTAGCCGCCGGATTAACCGGCACCGGCTCTGCCACCGTGGCCGTGGCGGAGCCGGATAAAGTTGTGGATATAGTTAAGGCCTGGCGCGCGTGGCGGGGCAGGATATTGATCACCAAACCTGCGATTGAAGGTGCGAGGGTGGAGGGAGTTTGATGGGTGGGGATAATCTGAAAGAAATACGGCGCAAGATAGATGAGATAGACGAGAAACTGATTAAGCTACTCGCGGAAAGGCTCAGACTCTCAGAGGACATCGTCGCGTTGAAGAAGAAGCTCGGGGCTGAGATCAAGGATGAAGTTCGAGAACGCCATGTGATTGACCGAGCCCGCAAACTTGCCCAAGAATTGGATGTAGACCCTGATTTTATCGAGAGCGTGATGAGGCTGGTCATGGCCCAGATGGTCGGGGAGGAGAGATTGCGTTGGGGAGGTGTTGGGGTCTGGAACCGGGTTCAGCAGGCTTTCCGGGACTATCCAGCCCAGATGAGTGTGGCCAAGGTGATGTTTAAGTACGGACTCAGAGTTATGGAGGATGGCACTATTGCTTGTGGCAGTATCAGAATTCCTGCGGTCCAGATAGCCAAGGAGGCGGGTGTTGACAGAAGGGTAGTTGATTTCACTGCTCACCGTATACTCAGCGACCCCAAGCTTCGCGAAATCTTTGAGAATCTAGAGCCAATTGCCTATCTCAAGGGGTTTGCACAGCAGTTAGGTCTGGGCGTGATAGAGATCATACCTGAAGATGCCACGAGGCCAGGAATATTGAAGGAAGTTACGGGAGTTATTGCCAAATTCGGCCTCAGCATCAGGCAGTCCGTGGCCGATGATCCCAACTTCGTGCCCCAGCCAAAGCTGACCATAATCACCGATGAGCCGGTGAGGGGAGAGATCATCGAGGCGCTGAGAAAACTCCCCAGCGTCAGGAGCGTAATAGTTTATTGACCCAGTTCAGAGCCTGACTAGCTGAGCGTGGGGTACTCCAGCTATTCTGAGGACGTTATTTTTGTCGACAATTCCGGCTTCAATCGCGTGGTTAACTATTGAGCCCAACATATTGGCGATGGTCGCATTACGCAGGGCTTGGATGCACTCATCAACGGTGGCTTCTCTTCCAGAATAGAATGATTCCTTGACCTCGATCTGGAATTTTCCCTCTTTGAATTTTTTTCCCAGAAGCTCGCGGTCGCAGATGATGACCAAGTTTTCACCCTGCGTTTGAATTATCTTCAATAAGGGCAGGCTCACACTCCCCTGACTGGGTTACGCGCCCCGCAGGCCTCACACCTCAGGACATACACCCTCTCTCTTTTTTCCAATCTAGTATCAGGCTTTCCGCATTCCTTGCAGAGTACAAACTCTTCAGCATAGCGGCGAATCCTGTCCTGAACCGTAACGGCTGAGAACTTTCCTTGGAACACCGCTTGTGCCCCCTGAATGTCACCGGCGGCACCGAGTTCCCTGAGGAGATACTTCATCAGATGCTCGGGCTCCCTGTTGAAGGCCGTGGCAATGGTCTTGAAATTCCTGAGGATGGTTCGATTACCTACCGTGGTGATGTCAGCCTCAGGTATCTGGAAACGGGAACTCTCGAAGACAGTTTTGGGTATTTGCTCGATTGCCCTTTCCAGTAGCTTTTCATAGTCCTCTTCCATTCCTTCACCTCGCCAGTCTGAACTTACCGGTTGCGGGTTCAAATACATCACCTTCGACGAACATGACTCTGAGGGCGTCGTTTATCTGGGCCAAGCTCAGGTTCAGTTCATTGGCTATCTTGATTGGGTCCACCCCAGATCCCGTGTCAAGCTTCTCGATGGCGATGGCCACTTTTTTCTTGAGTTCGTCGGGTACTACGGGAAGCGGCTCTTCTTCAATCTCCGCGGTTTCAGCAATCTCCGCAGGCGCGGTTATATTCAGCTCTTTTGGCTCCTGTTTGACGAACTTTGGCTTTACCCCGGCGGCGAGGGCCTCTCTTCTCATTGCAATTATCTCAAGTTCCCTAACTAGTTCCCAGTTGGGGTCTTCGACGCGGATAAGCAGTTCGGGGACGAGGTAAATTTCACCGTTGAATTCCCTGACCCTGCCCACGACGTCGATGATTTCTCCCAAGTTGAATTTGTCAAGCTCCTTGGCTGTCTCCTGCCAAGCTCTGAGGCTGATGGTTTCGCTCCCATCGTCAATTCTCAATGTCGCATAGCCCTGATCTTCTCTGATGAACTTGTCGACTACGGTTCCCATCACCCGAACTCTGGTGACTTGTTCTCCCCACGGGGTCAGAAGGTAGCTCGGCTGTGTGCCATCGGGAGAGCGAATATACTGACCTAGCACAACGTCCTCTATTCTCATCTTATAAGCCGCGGGCCGCATTATAATCGTGGAATATCTAGAGGCGAAGACTTATGAGCCTTCCGCGAGGGGTCATGGTTTACAGAATCAGGGGTTCCTTTGGTGTTCGGGTTCTTGGCTTGGCTTCAGGGACTTTCAATGTGGACAGCGTGGAAGGATTTGTTCGCAGGCTGGCCAAGACGGACGCTGAAGTGGGGACGGTCACCCAAGCCTTCAACTCCCTGCGGGTTGCCGGGGTGGAGCATCTCGTCCACGCCTCGCGCTTGGCCATTATCGCCTTTGAGAGCGGGCGTGGCTTTGCCAGTTCCCTTGCCATAGAACTCATCTGCTGGGTAGCCGCTGAACGTCAGATCTACCGCGCCTTTGAGAAGATGGGTGTCCGCAGCGGCAGAAATGATTTGGCGCTTGTTTCGGTCGGCAGTTCGGCTTCACAAGTGAGAAAAGCGATATTGAAAATTTTTAAGGATCTCGGCGCAATTTGGGATAATTCCCTAATGGAGATGAAGTCGGAAAAAATCCCTGAGATCCGGAGAGCCTTCTCGATTGCCCGAGAAGCTGAACTGGCCCCGATTCAGAGCATAGTGCTGGAGCGCATCGCTCTGCTTGCGTTGGAGAAATAGCTAGCTGGGTCGAAGGAACTCCAAGAGCTTCTCAAATTCCTCGTCCTTGGCCACGCCCACGATTCTGGAGCAAGCTGGCATGATGGGTTTGTTGGAAGTCACGATGTTTCCGTCATCATCAATGGTGACGTATTTGCCTGCCAGCTTTTCCTTGGCCTCGATGGCAAGGCAGAGTATCTCTCGTTCCGAACCTACATAGAGGTAGTAATAGTGTTTGCCTTGATGGTGGTAGTAAAAGAGCCAGCCTTGGTTTCTGGCGATGCTCAACAGGTCCTCTATGTCGTTGCACCAGATAGTTCGCATATGGTACAGGCCTCCTTCTGGAACTTTTCAATCCCCTCAAAAGACCCGCGCACAGTCACAATGTCGTCGGCCTTGAGCTTAACGTTGCCACCAGGTGTGATAATGTGCTTATTGCCTCTCTTTATCACCAGCACGTAGACGCCAATGGTGCCCCAGAGGTTCAGTTTTTCCAGCGTTTTACCCGCAAACCTTGAACCGGCAGCTATTTTTACCCGACAGATTTTTTCTAGAGATTCAGAGAGCGCCTTAGCGAAGACCGGGTGAAGCTCTATTTTTCTGATGACGACATCAACAATGGAATCGGCTGCATCGGTTATTGATTCCATATATCTCGCCATCTGGAGGACGCTGTTTAACTTGGCGATGTTTTTCTTCTCTTCCGCAGCGATCTTTAAGGTATCCAGCCAAGTTTGATAGTTAAACTTGTTGAAGGCTTCCTCTATCTCCCTGACTTCCTCCGCAACTTCCGTCGAGCCCAGCATGAGCGAGGAGTAGGCTAAGTCCACGGCGATGTCGCTCAAGTCACGCATCTTGGCCATCTCGTTACGAAGCTTTTTCAGCCTAGTTTCGGCGGTGAAAGGTTCGAATTTTGCTCCGGCCATTTCATGAATGATTCTTATCCCGTAAAGTGGACCCTTCACCACCAGCTCATCCTCAGCTTGAAGCTGTGCGTCCTTCCTTATTGGAGCCACCCATTCCCCATTTCTTTTGATAGCCAGTACCCAGACGCCTATACTAGATGGCAGTTTGATCTCGCGTAGAGATTTACCGTCCAAATTTGACCCAGGAGAGATCTTTAGCTTAACTATTTTCTCATCAGCGGCGCGCAGGGCATCCTTTATCACCGGATGAATGCCCATCTTCATGCTGATCAGGTCGGCCATGTCGCCGGTGGCATTAGAGATGGCCTCGGCGGAGCTGGCCACCTGCAGTATTCCGGTTATCTTATGGGCTTCCTTGACATTCCTGGCCGCTACGGCGGCCATGATCCTTATGGTGTACATCAGCTCATCCATCTTAGACTCCAGCTGGTGGACGAGATTGGCTAACTCCTTGCTTTCGTAGAGTAAGGCTGCGTAAGCAAGGTCCACCATGAGGTCAGAAGTGTCCTTCATCTCGGTCAGGAGCTCGCGCACGCTCCTCGGTTTATACTCTGGGAGCTGCATTTTCTACACTCCTATTATCTTCATCGCCATAATTAAACATGTAACTCCGATAATATCACCAATCGAGGTGACGATTGGAATCACCACGTTGTCTGGATCTAGGCCCTTGGAGAACGAGACGAAAGCGAGCCAGACGGTGCAGAACATCGTCACGCCTATTGCCACCATACTGGCTAGGAAAAAGGCGCCCATGATCGCGACTGATTGAACCGGGTTTATTCCGAAGATGAGAGCCATGGCGAAGAAGATAACGCTGGTGAAAACAAAGACACCTAAGCTCATGAGCCAAGTAGCTTGGACATTTCTTCTGAGTACCGCTTGTTTACCAAATTTAGGATCGATGGTACCGATGTGCAGCGCTGAGGTTAATCTCGAGCCAAGTATGCTGCAGACGTTGTTGTTTATACCGTTGATCGGAGGAACCATCACCAATATCAGCGGCAGCGTCTTTATGCTCTCCAGCTGCGATTGGAGGATGAGTCCCGCGCTTAAGGAGATCACTGCGCAGAGGATGAGCACCGGGTAGCTTTCCCACAATATTCTTTTGAGGCTGTAGGCGGTCATCTTCCTCACACCGCCAGCACAACGATGAAAATTGAGACCATGGTGATCAAATCACCGATTGTGGCCATCAGTGGCGCTGTAATGTTGTCTGGATCCCAACCACGGATGTAAGAGAAAATGGAAACGGCGACGGTCAGGACAGCTAAGATGACGCCTGAGATGAAACCGGCGGCCACTGCGACGAGAATGAGCGTGATGAAGTTAATGGCGCTTATTCCAAAGAGCAGGCTTATCAAAGAGGCGATTACCCCGATGGTGGCCGAGGCGATTAGGCTGAGGATCAATGAAGAGGCCACATTAATTTTTAATTCTTCGGTCATCGAAAACTTGGGCTCCAAGATACCAGTGTGAAGGGCAGTACCCAGTCGGGAGGCTAACGCGCCGTTGACGTTCCCCCTCAGGTCCAAAAGCGGTGGAATTATCAGAATGAGTCCGGGCAGAGTAACGGTGAGCTTCTCACTCATCCCCTCCATTATGTTTCCGGTTAGAATTTCGATGATGGCACACAGAATCAGGACGGATAGGCCTTGGATAACTATTGGTCTTACGTTGACGCTCTGAGGCATAGGTCTCCCTTAAAAGGCGTTGGTCGGCTTTCTATATACGTTTTTTAATTTCTGAGAGTCAAAACCACCAGCTGTAGTTTCAGCTGATGAAAAATGATCCAAGGTCAAATCTCTTTTTGAATGTTTTTGTATTGATCAGAACAATGGAGATTTCCACCGCAGTGACGGTAGTGATTTGAAGAATTTTAATCGTTTTTTTAAGAACGAATCGATTTTCAGTGATAACTTTATAATATAACAGGGGCATAATTTCAAGGGGACGATGCCCGCTGATGAGAAGCCGAAAACTACCTTGGACTGTCTGGGGTTATACTGTCCGGAGCCAGTTTTTAGAACGCGCATGGAGCTGGATAAACTGAACTCTGGTGAGGTGCTGGAAGTTCTGGCTGACGATCCTGCCGCGGTGGAGGACATCGGCAGCTTAGTTAAGCATCTTGGACATGAGATTTTGGAGTTCAGCAAGGAGGGCGGAATCCTCAGGTTTTTGATTAGAAAAAAATGAGGGGGTGGTATTTTGGAGAGGAAAAAAATTCTCTACCTTCAGACCAGCGGCGTTGACACACCCGAGCGGACCTATGCGCCCTTCATCTTGGCAACAACGGCTGCAGCGATGGGAATCGAGGCAACAATCTACTTCCTGATAAAAGGTGTCACTGTGGTCAAGAAGGGTGAGGCGGAGAGGATCAGGTTGGGCAGCTTTCCTTCGCTAAAACAGGTGATGGACCAAGCCGTGCAAGCCGGGGTGAAGCTCGAGGTTTGCGAGCAGAGTTGCATGCTGCTAGGATTGGGACGAGGTGACTTTGTGGACCAAGCCAAGATCGTCGGTGCGGCCACGCTAAACGACCGAGTTTTAGAGGCAGACGCCGTGATATGCTTCTGATGAGGTAGTAAGATGAAGAGGGTTTACCTTGATCACGCCGCTGGGAGGCCGGTGGATGAGCGGGTTCTCAAGACCATGTTGCCCTACTTCACCCAGAAGTATGGAAATCCCTCAACAGTTCACACTCCGGGCAATGAAGCTCGTGAGGCAATGGAGGAGGCGCGGGGCAAGGTCGCGGAGTTGATTGGGGCAGCAAAGAAGGAGGAGATCATTTTCACCTCTGGAGGGACTGAAAGCAATAACTTGGCTATCAAAGGAGTAGCGCTGAGAAATCGTGATCGAGGGAATCACATCATCACCAGTTCCATTGAGCACATGTCGGTGATTAACACCTGCAAGGAGCTGACGAAGCAAGGTTTTGAGGTCACCTATCTTCCGGTGGATAAGCATGGCGTTGTGGATCTGGAGGCGCTGAAAAGAGAGCTCACGGACAGGACCATTCTGGTCTCGATTATGTATGCCAACGGAGAGATAGGCACGATTGAACCAATTAAGGAGATCAGTGGCATAATCCACGAGCGTGGTGCGCTTTTACATGTGGATGCGGTGGCCGCAGTGGGTCAGGTTCCCATAGATGTCAAGGCCGAGGGTATCGACCTGCTCTCGCTTTCATCTAACGACATTTATGGTCCTAAGGGTGTCGGGGCCCTTTATCTTAAGTCCGGGGTACGAATCGTACCGTTAATACAGGGCGGCGGGCAGGAGCGTGGGCTGAGGTCGGGAACCGAGAACTTGCCAGGCATAGTGGGGATGGGAAAGGCGGCGGAGATAGCCAAGGCCGAGATGAAGGACGAGTCCCGGAGGCTAGCGGGACTTCGGGACAAACTAATTAGGGGTATCTTGGATAACATTCCCGTATCGTTCCTAAATGGGCACCCGACCCACAGGCTGCCGAACAATGTCAACGTCAGATTTAGCTACATCGAAGGAGAAGCGCTAATCCTAAGTCTTGACATGGAGGGGGTGGCTTGCTCTTCAGGATCAGCCTGTACTTCAAAGACGCTTGAGCCCTCTCATGTGCTGCTGGCCACGGGACTGAAGCATGAGGAGGCACACGGGTCGCTGCTGTTCACCCTCGGCAGACAGAACAGCGAGGAAGACGTGGACTATGTGCTGGGCTTATTACCTGGAATTGTGAAAAGGTTACGTGTGATGTCTCCACTTACCCCAAAGGAGTTGCTTGTGGATGTATAGTGAAAAGGTGATGGATCACTTTAGGAATCCGCGCAACATGGGTGAAATTCCGGACGCTGATGGCGTTGGGACGGTTGGCAACCCCGTGTGCGGAGACATGATGACGATCTATATCAAGGTGAAGGACAACAGGATAGCCGATATCAAGTTCAAGACCTTCGGTTGTGGCGCCGCAATAGCCACAAGCAGTATGACAACCGAACTTGCCAAGGGAAAGACCATCGAGGAGGCCTTGAGGATAACTCGGGATGACGTGGCGAAGGACCTTGGGGGATTGCCGCCAGTGAAGATGCATTGCTCTAATTTGGCCGCCGATGCTCTGCATGCAGCCATAAAGGATTATCTAGCCAAGGGAGGTAAAAGATGAAGAATTTTATAAAGTGCGAGCTCTGCCAAGCTGAGATTCAGGGAAAAAAGTGTGTTTTTGCGGTTCACAAGAGGGTTATCGGCGGCAAGGAGTACTTCTTTTGTTGCGAGAGTCACGCCAAACGTTTTGAGAAAAAATGACGGGAAAGTGAGAAAAAATTCTTTTCAGGGCTTGAGATTCCAAAATAAAAAGCGGCAGGGACTCGATCCCTCCACTACTCGTCCAGCGAGCTCACGAATCTCGACCACTTCGTTTACTCGCCGTCTTTTCGTGTTGGGATCTTTTTCCTGCAGTCGCTGTCTCGTCCCGTTCTTCCACGGAACTTACCCGCGTCCTTCCCCGGTTTTTCGCCCGGGTTTTTACACGGGTCCCCGTTGCCCGTAGGCTCCGGTTTGACCACCTCTGCAGGCTTTGATCCCTGCCGCACTATTCTTTCCGCGTCTTTGTTTTTAAAGATTTTTTGGAAAATTGAGATATTTCAAAATTGGGAATTGCGAAAAAAGCGATAATTTTTGCCAGTTAGACCTTATAGTTCATGATTTTTGAAATTTGGATGTTTAAAGAGACGAGGAAACGGTTTAGTTATCAATGGGAAGAAATTGGTGAAATTAAGATTTGAAGGAGACCGGATTTTCGCTTTGGGATGATTTCAAAATTGCTAGCGACATCATCAGCGCCTTTTTCGCGTCCGTTAAGTTTACTACCGGTTCTTCCTTTTTCAAAACCACCGATCTGAGAAAATACTTATCCTCAGTCTTGTGGCTACAGCGCTCGGTTCGAGATAGCTGTAAGGACCATTCCTTTCTCTCTCCCTCTGTTCTAAGAATTACCTTTTCAGGTCCGTCGACGATCACAGCGTTGCCCTCATGGTCCAGAATTTCCATCTTCAGCGGCGGACCTGCTTGAGGACTGTCGTCGCTAGTGAATTCGTTGCTCCAGACTACATTGTTTTTAAATCTGATCACGTTTGTCACTTGGTATCCTAATGTGCCGTACTTGGGGAGCTCCAACCATCTGATCGAGGCTGAAAATGAGATGGGTTCTGACTTCAAGATCCAGCGGGCCAGATCCATGCAGAAAATGGTCATCATCGGTATGGGTCCACCATTAGATATGTTCCAAGACCATGAATCAGGTGACCATTGCCTAGCCAAGCTGTCAGCTGGCACGAACTCTTTGAAGCCGACAGACACTGGGCTGCCGATCTCACCAGCTTCGATGAGATCCTTTACCTTCCTGAAGCAGGGGACAAAGCGGTAGTAGAGTCCCGGCATTACCTTAACTTTTTGTCTTTTTGCCAGTTCACTGAGTTGGTCTATTCCTTCCAGTTTATCTGAAGGTGGGCATTCTAGAAGGGCGGTCTTTCCGGCTCCTATGATTTCGGCGGCAACGGGTACCATGAATCTGGGAGGTATGGCGCAGATGACCGCCTCGACTTCAGGATCGCTGGCCATTTTTTCAATTTCGGTATAAAACCTCTTGATCTTGAACCCAAGTCCATCCGCGAACTTCAAATTTTCCATGTTCTTCAGGAAACTTGGACCAGGCAGCAACTATCTTTGCCTCCGGGATCTCGACCAAAGCCCTTGAATGAACCCGGGCCATAAATCCTAAACCGGCGATCCCGACTCCGACCTTTTCCATAAAACATCGTTTGTTGGACATGGTTTAAAAATTTCCGAACTGTTTTTCTGCTGGAGTGCGGATACTAAAGATGATGAAGATCGGCTGTTGCGGGTGGGGCTTCTATAAAGGTGGGCTGAAGGCCTACGCGCGAAAGTTTCCCTTGGTCGAATGTCAGCAGACCTTCTATAAATTGCCGATGCTTAAGACCGCCCAGCGATGGCGCGGTGAGGTTCCGGATGATTTCGAGATAACTGTGAAAGCCTGGCAGGCCGTTACTCATCTTCCCTCGAGCCCGACCTGGAGGCGCTCCGGGCTGAAGCTGACACCAGAGCAGGAGAGGAATTACGGCTGGCTCCGACCGACCGAGGAAAATCTTGAGGCCTGGCAGCGCACGAAGGAGATCTGTGTCGCTCTAAGGGCGAAAATTTGCGTCATACAGACCCCGCCGAACTTCAGATGTACTGAGGAGAATATTAGAAATATGGTCAGCTTTCTGAGAAGAATTGACCGAAGCGACCTTATCTTAGCATGGGAGCCGCGTGGGGACTGGCTGGAGAACGCTGACAAGGTGAAGAGAATTTGCCGAGAACTGGATTTGGTGCATGTCGTTGATCTCATGCGTCGCTGGCCAGTTTCAGAGCATCCGGTCGCCTACACCAGATTACACGGCCTAAACCCACGCGAATATGATTATCGTTATTGTTACACTGGGGCTGAACTCGAAGAACTGGCGAAAAAAGTCAAGGAACTGGAGGGAACTCATGAGGAAGTATATGTTTTGTTCAATAACACGGAGATGTACAAAAACGCTTTAGAACTGAAGAAAATCATTGAACGAATGGATTGAAAATTCATCTTTCTAAAAAAGTGTTGGTGCCGTAAATTTTCACTTTTTTGTCAAGAGGTTAACAGATAATTTTTGAAGGTCATCGCAACTCTGCAGGAGGATAGACGGCCACCGGAGGTATTACGCCTCCCTTACCAATTCTTACCAGCTCGTAAATTATGCCCAGAATCGGCTCCGTGTCCAGATAATAGAACTCAACGCCTTTACACTTGCCAGACATAAGAACTTTGATTCCCATAGCCTCAAACGCATCAAGTTCCTTTTTCAGATCTCCTTTTTGGTATTTGGCTATGTGGTGAAAACCTTCGCCCCTCTTCGCCAAAAATTCTTCATAAAGGTTTGGTCCTTTCAATGGCTCGATTAATTCTAACTCGATACTGCCTACTTTGGCCAGCGCTATTTTCATGGAGTATTTTGCGGGCACACCACGGAGTTTGGTGTCCCTGAGGTTCGGGGGTTCATATCGGTGAATTTTCCAGGGCCCAATTCCTAAAGTTTCCCAATACCTTTTAACGGCGTTATCAACATTTTTCGTGACAATTCCGATCTGTGAAATTTTTCCAACTTTAATTTTTGGCTTATTAGGGATATGGGGCATAGCAGTCAATTTAAGTTCGAGCTAAACATAAAAAGGCTTTCAGACAGCATTCGTAAAAAAGAATGGATTTCAGGCCTAAATTTTCGAGCCGCAAAGGCTTAGACCAAAGCCGCCCGGTTCAACGAGTTCCCGTATTCTCCGCCAAACCGCCGAAAATTTGTTGGTGCTCGGTATGGGTGGGAAAAAGCGTTGGGGGCCTGTTTTTCAACAGTTTCCTTTATCCCATTTTTTTCAAGCAGCGGCCTGATGGTTGGACTTGGTGAAACTTAGGGGTGATTCAGCCAGCTGTACATAATTTCTACAGGTAATCCTCCAATCTGATTTCAAAATTAAATCATGGAAAAATTCTTTGAATACCACGGCTTCACTTTCGTTGAGGACATATTTTTAGGATAGGCGTAAGGTTGGATTGAGAACGAAACTATTATTTATACTCGGTCGTATTTTATATTAGGAAAAAGTTCGAGGGGATTATTTGAAAAGAGTATTGCCGGCGATGTTGTTTGTTGTACTCCTTTTTGGGATAATAGTGGTGCCAGTGCTCGCGAAGTCAGATAGTCTAGGACCTCCAGACATCGCGCAGAAGATATTCATTCACCGCGCGAAGCCGGATAATCCCGGGAAAGGAAAGCCAGGCGGCGAAGAGGGCTTTTATAAACTCTTAGGTGCAAAGTGGAAGAGTTTCCCGGTCCATATGGAAGTTAACCCTGCTAACCCTTCTGGCCTTGGTGAAACGTTTGTACTAACGACCATAGGAACGGCGGCTGAAGAGTGGGACGACGGTGCGTACAGCGGGTGGGGAGGAGTCCCTGTGGACCTATTTGACAACACCATCACAATTACAATTAAAGGCTATGACGACCTCGCATGGACGAGCGACAAGCTTGACGGCAAGAACACGATAGTTTGGGGTAACTATCCCACTAGCGGTGTTATCGCCGTGACGATCGTCTGGTACAATACCAAGACGAAGACGATCCTCGAGTTCGACATGGTCCTTGACACGGACTATGCATGGGGGGACTCCACGACGATGGCAAGCGTGATGGACCTTCAGAATATAGTAACCCATGAGTTAGGACATGGGGCTGGATTAGACGATTTGTACCAAGACCCCGCGTACCAAGAAACTATGTACGGCTACAGTGATTTAGGCGAAATAGTCAAGAGGAATCTGTATACTGGCGACAAGGCTGGTATCACCAAGCTATACGACTAAACTCTGCCTTTCTTTTTGTTTCTTCTTCCTTTCTCCGAAG
>NZ_JAVZIN010000004.1:0-111533 GCF_038871235.1 Hadarchaeum sp. (SeqCode) | reverse complement strand
TGGCTCATCGAGAGTTGGACCGGAACGGTCCGTGCTCCAGCGCAGTGGAACTTAATCGAATCGTGGACGGGGACGGTTCGAGCCCCGACCGCCTGGAACCTGATCGAAACTTGGAGTGGAACAGTTCGAGCACCTGCTGAATGGCATCTCATCGAAAGCTGGACGGATACGATTCGAGCACCTGCTCGTTGGAATCTCATCGAAACTTGGGCGGGAACCATCACCACTACGGTCAAATGGAGTCTTATCGAATCGTGGACCACAACCGTACGGGCTCCTGCCGAGTGGCACCCGATTGAGTTATGGACGGCGACAATCAGGGGCACGGCCGAATGGCAACTGATCCAATCCTGGACCGCTACCGTTAGAACTCTGACGAGTTGGAAAGTTGTGGAAGCCTGGACCGGCACGGTTAGGTCACCTGCTGCTTGGCATTTGGTTGAGGCCTGGACCATCAGCATCAGAGCTCCAGGTGTGCCAAATTCGAACATCAACGCCATCTCTCCGTTCTGGATAAACGCGACTCCGTTCACTATTACGGCTACTTCATCGGATCCGAGCAGCGGCGGCTATGTCGCCATAATCCAACTTTGGTACCGATATTCAAAGGACAAACTGAGCTGGAGTTCCTGGGAGAACTTCGGCGACAATACAGGACCCAACTCATGGTCATTCACCGCTCCGGCTGGCGATGGCTACTATCAGTTCTACTCAATAGCAGTGGATGATGAAGGCAACGTGGAACTAGCTCCAAAAGTCGCCGATGCTATCTGCGGTGTCGACACCGTTCCACCGTCAATAATTGCGGTGGTCATCAACAACAACGCCCCGTCAACCAGTTCAACCTCAGTGACGATCACCGTGCTCGCGGTTGACGGAACTTCTGGGGTGACGCAGATGCAGTTCAGCAGCGATGGTGTGAACTGGACTGAATGGGAGACTTTCTCAACGACCAAGCAATACCTACTGCAAGCTGGGATTGGGATGAGAACCGTTTACGTTAGAGTCAGGGACAACGCCGGGTTGCTCTCAGCCGCTGCCAGCGACTCCATCGAAATCATCGCTCCCGAAATTAAAGGCGTTGCCGCGTTTATTGCCTTAATACCCGGCGGCATGTCCGCCACAGCTGACTTCACGCCTTATAGGTACTGTATAACTGGAGTGACAATATCAGCACTGACGAACTTGGAAAACGTGATAATCACCGTTAACCAGACCTCTTTCCAAGAACTGCAACGCGAGGGCAAAATTACCATCTTCCCACCATCGGGAATCGTCTACCACTACTTCTGGGAAATAGAGACCAACGTGGAGAGCTTCTCCATAGCCTCGGTGAAGATCCACTTCAGGTTGGAAAAAGCGTGGATGGAGTTAAACGGTGTCGATAAGATGACGATCAGACTTTACCGGTTCATGAACGGCTGGCAGCCACTGCCCACCGACTACATCTATGAGGATGACACTTGCGTCTACTACGAGGCAACTTCACCGGGATTGTCAGTTTTTGCCGCTGTCGGGGAACGGGTAACACTCGTGCCAGTTAAACCCGTCACACCCATCACGCCAGAACTGCCCGCGGTACCCCACGAGTTCTTCACCATGCTGGCGATGGCGGGCGGTCTGGCTGCCTTTTCGATCATTTACAGTCTCCTCCAGCCATCACGATACTATGTGATCCTGAAAAGGCTTAAGAAGGCGGTTTTCGCGCCGAAACACCGCATTATAGGAAGACCAGCAGCAGCCCCAACGGTGGAAAAGTTTGGTCGGAAGGAGCTGGCCGCTCTAAAGAAATTAAAGCGAATCTCCGAGAGGAAGAGAAAAACCACGCGAAAACAACAATAACTTTCCCTAGCTTAATTTGGCTAGCTTTTGAGGACATGCTTGGTAATAAACTCGCCTAACCTCTTGAATTCCACCGCGGCCGGTGACTTTGGATGGTATGAAACTACTGGAATTCCGGCCGCGGTCGCCTCCCTGACCTTGATATCCTCAGGAACCACAGCTATGATTGGCCAACCCAACGCCTTCTTTACGTCTTTAATCGTGAGCTCAAACGGCTCGTTTCTGACCTTGTTCACGACCACACCCAGAATCGGGATCTTGTACCTCTCAGCAGCACGGAATGTCTTCAGAGTACTGGCCACCGTTGGTATCTCTGGGTTGGTAACAATGATTATTTCATCGCAGATTTTCATCGCCGAGATCACTTCAGCACCAATACCCGGGGCGGAGTCAATGAGAATCAGACGATACTTGGATCTCAACGGTTCTAAAAGTCCCTTGAGATCAACTAGGTGAACCTCCTCACCAAAAGCTATCGAACCGAGAATGAGATCTAGGCCGTGGTAATCCATGATGGTTTTCTCCACAGGAATCTGTCCGGCAAGGGCATCGTGAATCGTCACCTTGGGGTCGAGCTCACCGAAATGCAGGCCCAGATTAGGCGCCGAAAGGTTGGCATCTATAGCCAGCACATTGCCCTTAAAGATCTGGGCAGCACACAGCGCCAAGTTTGCCAAGGTGGTGGTTTTACCGACCCCACCCTTACAGGAAAAAACGCCGGTTATAATTGCCCGCTTTTCCTTGATTTCAATGCCACGCTCTTTGGCCGGCTTTAAAAGCGAGAGCAGTTTTTTACTCCTATCTTTCTCCGGTTCTGAGCCCACCGCCACCCCTTTTAAACTAACTTTCAACGATTATAAACACTTATCCAAAGCCTTTTCTGCAACCCTGAGCAATAGAAAAAAGTTTGCCTGAAAAATTGACCAAAGGAAGAAAAGATTCGTCCGCTTTTGGGTTGACTTGGATCTGCGGAGAATTTAATCCAGAGAATGCACACGTGTGCAGTATGCTCTTAGCCAAGGACCGAATAAGAACGTGTAATATTCACTCAAAACCTGACCTTTGAAACCATTTTAAGTCGGGACACAAAACTTTTTAGCATTTCCAAGATTGATTCGGAATATTCAATATTTACGAGATACACTGAACCACCAATCTTGCGCCAGCTTTTCTGCGACAACTCACCGAGGATTCTCTGAAGTTGCACGTAGAACCGCCGCCTACCTCTAGCTCTCCTGCAAAGCTCCTGAGTAAACAGAACCCATTCTATCTGTGTGCACACGTGTGCATAACGGCGCGTGCCTTAATTACTTGTATTAAATAATTTTCCGCACATCTCCGACCATATTTTGCAATGGAATCAAGCAAGGATTCGGCACCCATTAGTTAACAGAAACCTTGCCGAGTGCTCCTGAAAAATTGACTAAAAGTAGCATAGGTTTGCGATAGCAGCCGTTCCAATTTATTTTTGGTAAATTACTCCGATCACGAGCCCATGAATATTTGCGCGCGGCACCCAGTATTCCTCAGGTGAATTGTCCCCCTTGGTCTTGAACTGATTTTCCCTATAGTCCGTCCCCACCTCGATTATCCTGTGTACGATGTTGTCGAGATAGGGTCTAGTCGGGTGTTTGTAAATGATGATATCGCCCACTCCAAATTCAAAAGTGTTATCGACAGCAACCCATAGCACCAGATCGCCATCTTTGAAGGTCGGCAACATGCTGTCCCCGTTTACAACCGAGTAGTGAATTTCTTTGTCGAGATATGCCTTATATCCTCGGAAGAGATGCGTCCAGTTCTCCACATCCTCAGGAAGAGGCATGACCTGCGGGGGCTTCGACTCGGCCATGCGCCAGCCCACCCCCATGACTGCAACCAAAATCGCCAACAACAAGATCGCGGCTGTTTTTCTGTCGGGCAAACTTGACACCTTCCGATAGTTGTCGTCACTCAGAAAATATAAGCCGTTTGCCCAAGTGTTCTAAAATTAATTTATGAGAATAATGAAAAATAAAAAATCGGGCACGCGTGATTCACGTGCCCCTTTACCCATCTTTGCCCGCCAAAACTAACCGGTGTACTTACCGCGCAACCAGAGGTCAACGTGCTGTATAATTAAATTATCATCGGCCTTTAGCTGGTAATAATTGCCACCATTGTCCCAAACGACGTTGACGCGGATCTTGGTACTATCGGAGTAGAAAATATTTTCCTTGATCGCGCTGTTGTCATCAGAGTTCTCATAGGGTATAGACCACTCTCCGGAGCTTGTGATTGCCCCCAATGCAACCTTCAGGTATGCCGTGGTAAGCTGTCCCATGTTGTCCTTGTGGCCCGTGACGGCGACAACGATGGCAAATGGTGTGTCGTAGGGGATTATCACCGAAGCACCATTTGATGAAATCACAGCCAGATAGTTGTCGGTCAGTCCACTAAAGTTTTGGGTGTAATTCTGCCCAGTCTTTACGATGTATATGTTCTCAATACCGGAGTTTTCTGGAGGCGCGGCGAAAACGGTGCCGGATCCGGTTGCCAGCGTTATCTTGGCCCCAGCGGACGGTACCGTAGCCGGAACTTCAGCAGTTGGCCAAAGCGCCCAAGCCGCAACCGCTGCTGCTACTATGATGATCGCTGCGACCCACGGAAGTTTACTAGACATCGCTTTACTCACCTCCTTTTTTTCAAACCTTTTTGGTGCCCCTACAGGCATAGAAACGTAATCCAGCCTAGTTTTGCATCGCGGGCATTCCTTTGGATTCGGGACCTTCGGTTCCCACTGATACCCACACCGAGAGCACTTCATGGTTAAAACTATGAAAAGGTCCAGATATAAACCTGAGCAATTTCTACTACTATGATGATGTCCTTTTAATAACTTACTATGGCAATCGAAACTATGATAACTACTACTATGATTATGAATTTGAAAATCAAGACCACCTGACATTACTTATAGTTAGATCTTACAAAAATCATTGTGGTTCCGTGAGAACAATCTTAATAACCGAGGGAAAAACTAAAGTTGAGTCACCCAACCCTGAAGATTTTAAGACGGGGGCTGGTGACTATGCTCCCTCACTGACCAAGGTTTTCTACAACCCCAATATGGAACTCTGTCGCGATATCTCAATTTCGGTGGCTCAAGTAACTGCTCAGATGTTCAACCGCTTGTATATCTGCGATCCGCTTGCAGGCATTGGCATCAGAGGGCTCCGGTATGCTAATGAAGTAAAAGGCGTCGCAAGATGTGTCGTGAACGATAAGTCTATGGATGCTTTCGAGCTGATAAAACGAAACGCTGAACTAAACGGACTGAGCAACTCGGTCGAGGCAAGCTTAGCCGATGCTAACATCATTCTCCTGCAAAACAGGGGCAAATTCAACTTCGTGGATCTGGATCCTTTCGGCTCACCAGCGCCCTTTCTAGATGCCGCCTGCAGCTCGCTATCGCGGAGGGGAATGCTGGCGCTGACGGCCACCGACACCGCACCCCTCTCAGGAACCTACCCTAAGACCTGTCTCAGAAGGTATGGAGCCAAGCCGCTGAAAACAGAATACTGCCACGAAATTGGGATCAGAATACTGATTGGGTTCGCCCAGCGGATCGGAGGACTACATGAGATCGCCCTGACCCCAGTTCTGGTCCACGCCACACGACACTACTTTCGGATCTACCTTCAGGGACAAAGGGGAGCCCAGCGCGCTGATGAGTTACTAAAAGAAATGGGATACATTTCCCATTGTAATGCGTGTATGCGCCGAAAAATCAGCTATGGTCTAATCACGGAACTGCCCGAACACTGCGAATGTGGCAGAAAGTACTCCCATGCTGGTCCTCTCTGGACTGGAAAATTAGCTGACAAGAGGTTCATCCAAGAGGTCATAGCTGATCTATCCGAGAGGAACTTTGGATTAAAACATCAAGAGATTTCGCTTCTCTGCAGATGCGCCGAGGAAGCTGATGGCCCGCCCACCTTCTACGATCTCAACCGGTTAGCAGGATTTCTGAAAAAACCTACACCAAAAATGGGAGAATTAATTTCCGCGATCAGAAGTAATGGTTACTTCGCCTCACGCACTCATTTTTCCAACACTGGCTTCAGAACGGACGCACCAATCGAAGAGATCCTGAAGATCATCGAGAATGCCTGAACCCCTTCCCAATGACATAAACTTCCGCGCTGCCCTTTCTCGACGCTGAGGGCTTTGACACCTTCACAAATTCAAATTTCTCTTTGACCTGTTTCAAAAGATCTTCCATCAATGCGCCCTGAAAAACCTTGGCCAAGAACTTGCCGCCAGGGGCCAGAACCTCTTCAGCGATCCTCAGAGCCGATCTCACCAGTTCCACCGACCTAGCCTGATCCACATCCCAGACCCCGGAGATCAACGGTGAAGCGTCGGAGATGATTACGTCAGCAGGGCGGGGTATTCTCTCACTAATTTTTTCCACAACCGAGGGATCGGTGATGTCGGCCACGATGGTTACGGCATTTTTATTGGGAAACTCCTTAATCCTCTGTAAATCAACACCCAGCACAAAGCCCGCCTCACCAACTTCCTCCAGAGCCACCTGCATCCAGCCACCAGGAGCGGCACCCAAATCAACGACGACATCACCGCGTCGGAGCAGCCCGTAACGCTGGTTCAGCTGCTTCAGCTTGTAGGAGGCCCGGCTTCGATACTTCTCAAGCTTCGCCAAACGGTAATAGTGATCCCTTCGGCGCTCCAGCTGCCATCGTCTGCCCATTTAACTTCCCCGCCAAAATCGACTATGATTCAGCAAGACATTTTAGGTTTCCGAGAAAAACAGGTCTTCAAACCTCACCGAACTTGAATATCTTTACACCGCTCTCCTTGAATCCCTCAAAAACCACCCGGCGCAGCTCGTCGAAGTCCGGGCTGTAGAAAAGATGGCTCTCACAGTTGCAGTCGCTGGATCCAAATCCCTTGATGCTGGGGAGATGCTTTGCTAGCTCAGCGGCTACCGTGCACTCCTTCCTACCCCTGCCGCGGGCCGCCACGACATCGACGGCCCGAGCGTGAAGCAGAAGATGGTCTATGTGCCAGTGCAACTTCTTCTCGCTCCTCAGATGCCTCCGCACGCGGGCCGAAATGCCTCCGAGCGCCGAGCCCACGTAGGCATAATAACCTCGTTTGAAATCGATCGCGCCCAGCTGACCAATATTCAACGATAAATCATAGGGTACGTAAATCAAAAGGGCATAAATTCCAGGGTCCACTAGGAAACCTCCAGCGGCCTTGGTCCCAGCAAGCGCTCCTCAGTGGCGCTCTGACCTGGGGACTCCTCAACGAAAACCTTGATGCTTTTCACGTTAGGACGTCCGGAAAGACACTTGACTATCTCGTCGGCGAGAACCCGGGCAAATTCCTCAACGGTTGTGTTTACTGCCGGAATCCAAACAACATCAGAACTGGGAAACTCGAACTCCCGACCATGCACGACAATGCGAGTTGATTTTCCCTCTGAGACGATCTTTATCGCCGGATTCTTCGACGGCAGCAATAGACGGTGGTCGTAGACACTGCAGATCTTTTCCATCATCCGCTTGAGATCCAAAAAATCGACCACCAGCCCGCGTTCGTCCTCCTCCCCATCCACGGTCACTCCCACCCGCCAGTTGTGCCCGTGCAGATACTCACATTTTTTGTGCCCGATGATAAAATGGGCGGCTGAGAAGCCCAGCCCCTCGGTCAGCTCCACCCGCATCAGAAGACCCCAATCAACTTATGCAGCTGGGGTATTATTGCTATCTCCTTCACACCAGCTCGGGCTGCTACCTGGGAAAGGCGATACATCTGCGCCATCGTCGGGCTACGTTTTATTTTTCGGGCGGGAGTAACCGGTTGGAGCACAAGAGGAACATCGCCCAGCTCGACCAATTTCCGGCATACCTTTAGAATCGTCTTCTCAGATGTGTTAGGAAGGACCACGATTTTGACGAAGGTTCGCACACCGCTGTTAATTGACAGGTCAATACAGGAGAGCTCCTCCTCAAGTAGCTTAGGCCAGCTTTTGACCGGCACGGCACGGTGCTCAGGCAACTTGATGTCCATGGCCGCAAAGTCGATGTACTCCACGACCCTTTTCATCATCCCGAGGCTGGCTCCGTTCGACTCCAAGTAAGTGGCCAAGCCCGCTCGCTGGCAGCCTTTGGCGATTTCAACGAGAAACTCGCCTGCATTCAACGGCTCACCGCCTGTCAGCGACACGCTGTGGATGTCTGGAGTTGCCAAGCGTCGGATATGCCGAAGCACCCGCTCATGACTCATCGGATTTTTCACCAGTTTAGTTTTCATTGATCCCGGCTTGGTCTCGACTTCACAAAATGTCGACCTAAAGCGTCTGTAAACTTCAGTATCGCAATAGTTGCAATCTAACGAACAGCCGGCGAAGCGAACAAAGACCTGCCGTCTGCCTATGTATATTCCCTCACCCTGTAACGAGTTGAAGATCTGACCCACATAACCTTCCGTCATTCTCTCCCATCAAATCTGGACTTTACAGGATAAAACACTGTCAAAAGTGGAGCCGCCGGTGGGGATTGAACCCACGACCTATCGCTCTCCCGCCACAGCTACAAGGCGATCGCTCTGCCAGCTGAGCTACGGCGGCCCAACAACCTGTAAATCTCTAAGAAAAAATACGTTGCTAAAAACTTGGAATGTTGAGGCTAGCCCTTTAACATGCCCCTGATGATATCCACAATCGCCGCCCGCTGATCCTGTGCACAAACAATTCCGGAAGCCAGCAGCACCCCTTCAGCTCCCAACTCCAGAGCCCTCGCCACATCATCTCCGGTGGTTATGCCGGCGCCGCAGACGACCTTAACCTTTGAATTGGCCTCTTTAACCGCTCCCACCGACCTCGTTACCACCTCAGGCTTCGCCTTAGAAACAGAAACCCCGGTGCCGATTAGCTCTGGAGGCTCAACCGCGATCATCTCCGGCCCAAGCTTGGCTATCTCCCGGCTCTCCTCTATGTCGGCGGCGCAGGCAACCGTTGACAGCCCAATCTCATTAGCGCGAGCCACGACACTGGCAATCTGGTCAATAGAAATTTTGTGCTCCGCGTGATTGATTAAAGTGCCCACGGCCCCAGCCGCCTTTACCGATTCAGGAGTTATCCACCCCGTGTTCCTACCCGGCTTGACCGGATCCACGTGCTGAGCAAGGACGGGAATCTTTACGCGACAGGCAACCCTATAGATGTCGGCCAACTGCGGTGCCACAGCCACCGAAACACCATGGTCTTTTCCCGCCTCCAAGATGAGACGAGCCAGCTTGACGGCATTTTCCCCGGTGGCCTCAGGATAGGTCTTGAAGTTAACGATGACAATGGGAGTCTCCAGCATCATCACACTGCGACCTTCTGAACCTGAGTTAATAAATTTATTTGGAAAAAATCCCATTTACAAAATATGTCCTGGCTGATGATTGCTGTCTTCCTGATGTCCATGGCGATGGGTGGCTCAGCTATAGCCCTCCCGCTTTACGCCAGCAGCCTCGGCGCCAGCTATACTGAGATCGGGATGCTGGGCGTCGCCTATGTGATTCTCGGCGCGATCTTTTCGCTGCCCATAGGCCAAGCAAGCGATAAACACGAGAAGAAGAAGTTCATCATCGGGGGCTTCCTCAGCACCGCGATTGTGATGACCCTCTACGCTTTCGCCCCGTCGATTCCCTGGCTGTTGGTTCTCAGGTTTCTGCAGGGACTAACTGAAACCGTCCTCTGGATAAATGTCCAAGTGGCAATAATCGCCAGCTCAAGAATCGATGCCCGAGGCAGGGCGATGGGGTCCTATGGCAGGTGGTGGGGTTTCGGGGTTGCCCTAGGCCCAATCATCGGTGGTTTCTGCTACTCCGTTGCAGGGGCTCAGATAACCTTCATGCTCTGGGGATTGGTAGCACTAGCCTCCGCCGCGGTGGCGACAAAGATCCCTGAAATCGGCCCACAGTCCATCTTAGATAAGCCAAACCTATCCAAGATATTGGCTCTTTGCTTTGCTGGTCTGATATATGTGGGCACAGTGGCGATAATCAACACCATTCTTCCCGTCTATGCGACATCTGGTCTCAAAATGTCGGCATTCGATGTCGGGTTACTAATAACATTCTTTGTCCTGATCAGAGCAGTAATCTTCACCCCCATGGGCGCCCTCTCCGACAAAGTGGGCCACCGTCCGGTTATCTTGGCGGGATTGCTCGGCGTCTCTCTCACCTTCTTCCTCCTCTACTTGGCATCCGACGCCATCTTGCTGACGGTACTTCTAATTCCGCTCGCAATAGCGGAAGGGCTGTTATATCCCTCTGTCCTGAGCGCGTTTTCCAAGTCTGGTGGCGGTGCGGGCTACCTGATGGGCATCTTCAACTTAGTCACGTCAATCGGCTGGGGCGTTTTCCCGGGCGTGGGGGGTGCCATCGCCGACTCATTTGGTCCAACCTCAGCGTTTCTGATATCCGGATTAATCGGTTTGGTCTCGGCCGCAATTCTGTGGAAAAAACTGCCAAAGGAAGGATAACTTTCAAACTAAGCCCTTGAGCTTCCATAGCAACTTCGGGTGTGACTTTACCAACACTTTCAGCATGTCAGTTAAGCTGATCCTATCAAAGTCCACCTTGGAAAGCGTCTCGGCAAGCTGGTCGAGCTCCCGGTCGCTTAAACTCAAAAGCACATTCTTCGCCTTAAAGTACCTCTCGTGAGACTTACCCATCTTCTCCCGCCATCGCTTATCATATTCCTTCAACCTTTTCTCAGAGACATCTCCCTCTTTGACCGCTTCCGCCACCACTTCACCCGCAATTTGTCCGGCTCGCATGGCAGAATCAATGCCTCCACCAGTTAGGGCGTTGACCTGACGGGCGGCATCTCCCACCAGAACAACGTTGTCTTTCACCGTCTGTTTCAGCGGCCCGCAAACAGGGATGCCCCCGGCATTTATCTCGACCACCTTGCCCTTTGCCAGGGCGGGATTACTTGATACAAAATCACGCAGATAATCAATGGCCCTTCGCTCGGCCCGGCTGCCCAAGACACCCAGACCCACGTTGGCCAAATGCTCCCCTTTTGGAAACACCCAAGCATATCCTCCCGGAGCTATTTTGCTGCTGAGGTAAAACTCCAGCATTGTCGGCGACTCAAAATCAACTCCCACCATCTGGAACTGGACGCCGCTCTCAAAATCATCCAGCTTTATCGCCGTGTTCATCCCGGCCCAGCGAGCCACCCTAGAACCGACACCGTCGGCGGCTATCACCACTTTACTCTCAACCTTAAGGTTACCCTCAAACCCTCTGGCCCTAACCCCACAAATCTTGCCATCCTTAAACATCAGACCATCCACGTAAGTCCCAACCCGGATATCGGCGCCAGCTTCTGCAGCCCTGAGAGCCAAGTATTTGTCAAAGACCTTGCGATTCAAGATGTAGCCGACTTTACCCGTCACCCTACGCTCAGAGATGCGAACGGCTATACCTGAAGGAGAAACTATCTTTACCGAGTTGGTGGGATTCACCGCCCAGCTCGGATCAGGCTTGATATTCATTTCTTTGAGAACATCCTCTGAAAGAGCCTCCCCGCACTGCACTGGTACCCCGATCTCCCTGCGGCGTTCGAGTACCAAAACGCTTGTCCCTGCCTTGGCCGCTGAATAGGCCGCCACCGATCCCGCTGGCCCAGCTCCGACGACGACCACATCATAGCTTTCTTTCAACCCTGATCGCCCCCATAGGACAGATCTTCGCGCAGATGCCACAGTCGGTGCACCTCTGGTTCGGCCCGACGACGCCGTCAGTTGCCTCGATGGCGTCAAAGGGACATACACCCACACATCCACCGCACCGGACACAGAGATTCTGATCCACCTTCATACTCCAAACTCCGTGAGCTTCCTCTGCGGCTTCGGCGGCAGCTTCTTGGTTACCTCCATCCCAATCTCCAGATGGCCATAGCGTCCGCCTCCGCCCGGAATCACCCTTAATGTTCCTGTCCTGAACGACTTTATAACCTCTACTATTCTCGGGCTGGTGACCTCTAGAAGCAGCTCGGGAAAGACGTCCACCAGCACCGAGATCTCGTCACCAAAGCTCGTCACCAGCTTCTCCCATTCGGACTGAACATTGGGTGAGTGAGGATCCTCCCCGGTGGCCAGCCCAATGACCTCAGCCAGTGGCGCTATCCTCAGGTACTCCGGACGGTGGGGAGGGTGTCTGGGCTCAGGATAGTCCGCTAGTTCATTCACCCTATCCATGACCCCCTTCTTTATCCAGCCCCGGCAGTCATCACATTTCCACCTCAACCTGACAGCCTCCTCCACTGAGAACTGCTTGAAGCAGCGGGAACAGGCGGTGACATGGTATTTGCCCAAACGAGGATCAAAACCAACATTAAGAAGCACCCGCCTGCCATCCTCTCGCCTGATCGCCTTAATTACCTCAGCGTAGGTAGGCTCAGCCAGCCCCAAGCGGTTGAACTCCCTGCCCAGTTTGTCAGGCCAAGGCGAATGAGCGTCACTATTGGAAAGAAAGGTAAGATCAGCTAACTCGGCTATTCTGTCCGCCATGTCGCTGTCCGCGCTCAGCCCCAACTCAAGAAAGCTGACCGCGCTGAGCTTATCACCATAGCAATCCCTAAGGCTGTCAAACTCCTTGTAGACGCTAGTCCAAGGTGTGAAGGCGTGCGAAGGCCCGATCAGGCAGTCGTGGGCAGTCACGATCTCGGCAATCTCCTGAGCGCTCAGCTCGATGTGTGCCCTGCCATCACTGTCGATATCCTTGGAATGCTTGGCCAGCTTCTCGCGAACGCTCTCAACCGTGGAGAAGGAGGGTAAAATGATGACATGATGCACGCGGTTCCTATCCTCGACCTCGGCTGTAAGAATAAATTTAGTCCCGTAACGCCGGTGCTCAAACGTCCCCTCGGCCACCTCAACCAGCTCCTCCTTCAAGCTCCGGAACCAAGAGGGGTGAAAGACATCGCCAGTTCCGACAAAGGTGAGCCCCTTGAGCTTGGCCTGTGCCGCTATCGTGCTCACATCCATTTGGTTGGAGGTGGCGCCCGAATATTTCGAGTGAATGTGAAAATCCGCAGCATAACTCCTGAGCTCAGACAAGCCACCACGCCCTTGGTTTAAATTTTTAAGTAGAATGAAAAAACCAAGCTGATGAAAGAAATCAACCGATATACCAGGACTCTTCCTCCTCACGTTTCTTCATCATCTCCTCGCGGCTCACGATTTCCCGCTGAACCCGCTCAATCATTTGCTCCGTTTCCCTCGCCCTCTGCTGCAGGTTTTCCAGGCTGATGTTCAGACCCAGCACCTTCAGCACCACCTGAAGAACCGCCTGCGCCGCACGGTGATCAACGAGCATCCCGTGAGTTTCACCCAGCAGACAAACACCCGGCATCCGGCGTAGCTTTCCCAGCCCGACCAGCAGGCCGGCCGCGCCGATGATGGGCCCTCCCCTTTTTTCTATGGAAACTCCAAGTGGGCCTACATCCCTGAGCAATTCCGGATCGCCAAGGGCAACCACCTTGGGTTGGGCCCTCGAAAACTTCCCGGTGGCAAAGCCGCCCAGTGTGAACATCTGCCTGACGCCCAGCTTCTCGACAAAATCCAGAACTTTCTCCACGATCTCATAGTGTCCCTCTGGAGTCACCGACTGGGCGTCACCGGTCCAGATGACTAGGCTTCTCCCATCCACCTTAGCCCAGTAAAACTCATTTCTCGGAAGCCTGATCAAGCCATTCCTCTCCACAACAGCTTGGTGTGGAAAATGAGGTGAGTAAAGCTCCGCGAACTTCTTGGCTCTAATTTCCGCCACCAAGTGCTCTACCGCCAACTTACCCACGTAGCCCATGCCTGGGAGTCCTCCAATCAAAACCGGGTTTTTCAGCCGGGGCTTGATCAGCACTTCAATTACCGTCTCCTTCATGGAACTCCCGCCTGTTTCTTCAGCATCCTGCGATACTTGCCATAGGGATCTTGGGGGGAAAACCTAGGTGGGTGAGGTGAGATCGTTTGCCCTCCACAGCTCGGGCACAGATCCTTTAAGGTGTAAATACCACAGGACTTACATTTTTTCATCCTCATTTCAACCCGACCTCTGGAACTCCCCTTTCCCGCCAGCCTTGGTCACGGCCTCGATCATCATCTCAACCGCCTGCTGCATCGCATTCTCGGCGGCCTTGTAGGAAGGAGCCGTCACCTCAATCCTGTAACGGGGTGAACCAACGTAGTAAATCTCCACGTTGATGTCCTCGTCCCTGACGGAATCGCGGGCATTTATCATCGCTGACTTTATTATCTCCACCCCGTTAGGTGCCGTTGAACTCAAAATCACATTTCCGGTGACTTTGTAAGAAGGTGTCTGGATGGATTCCTTGGCAAGCTCAGCGATGGTCTTCACCCAAGACTCGTCGGCAAGGCCAACAAGGCTGCTGCTGTCCTTGGCCGCCGTTTCCATTGCGGAATACAAATCGCCAAACTTTTCCTGCAGTTTAAACCCAATCTCTTCATAGGCCTGATCCAGTGTCTTGCCCAGCTTGCTTGCGGCCAGCTCCAGCAGCTTCTCGGCCCTCTGGTTGAGCTTGACCCGCTGTGCCTTCCACCTGCGCTCGCTGTCCTTGACTCTCCTGATGGAAAGATCCACCTGCTGCCTCGCCGGGTCGACCGCGAGAACTTTGCATACCACCTTCTGGTTCTCACGAACATGATCCCTGATGTTCTTGATCCAGCCTGACGCGACCTCAGAAATATGAACCATCCCTTCCTTTCCACCGTACTCATCCAGCGTCACGAACGCTCCCTGGGGGAAGACCTTCTTCACCGTGCACAAGACCAGCTCCTCCACCGAAGGCCACTCAGATCTGTACCTGACCATAATCTGCCCCTACTCCACAGCACCCAAAACGGTAGCCTTGATCTCGGCCTTTCCACCACGGGGAACTGAAATTGTGTTGCCGCAAACGTTGCACCTGACGGGAGTGCTGGCGTGGCTGAAGACCACCTGCTCATTACCGCACTCGTTGCACCTAACCACTAAGAACTTTGAACGTCTTTTTTCGGCCAAACTATCCCTCCTCAAACTTCACCCCTTTGCTCCTGAAGCCCTTGTACGGATGTGACTTTTTACAGGCGGTGCACTTCAGCATCAAAACCACCTTCTTGGAAGTTTTTGAGAACTTCTTCTGCTCAGACCTGGGCTGGCTACCGTAGCCCGCAGTGACCCTAGTGAACTGGCGCTGACCCCAGCTCAGCGGTCGCGCCGCCCGCTTCTTCAGCTGGGCGACGTTGTGCTCAGTGTGTTTTTTGCAGGAAGGACAGTAAGTCCTGATCTTCTTGGGTATTATCATCTCTTTTCCCCCGCAAACATCCGCACTTCATCCCAAAAAGCATATCGGCTCTAGGCTTTTACCGTTATCCTCCTCGCCAGCCCGTGTTTCACCATTATCTCAGCGTTAAGCGCCGGCAAGCTGGCTATCTCTCCTTTAGCAAAAGGCCCGTAACTCTTCAGGTCGGCGCCGACGATCCTCTCCTGGAAGTCGGACAGCATGATGCAAAGGGTGTTCGTTATCCGCTCTGGAACGATGACCTCAACCTTGCCAGAAATGGCTGGCTGCACCAGCTCAGCATGGAGCTTTTCCAGAATCTGCCTGATCTCGCTAAACGCAAAGCGCTCGCGCTCGATCAGCGGAGCGGGCACCTGACCCCGAACAACGGCCGCCATGGCTTTGACGAGCCGAGTAAAGTAAATCTCTTGGACCATGAAAACAACGTTCCGGAGTTCCTCCCCCAGCAGCTCCCTCCTCACGACATCAGAACGGCTGATCTCGGCATTTAACCTAGAGATGTGCCCGCCGACGCTTTGATAGAAGTCATCGGATATTTCAACCAACTCGCGCGAATTCTTTTCTGCCTGGTAAATCCTGACTAGTTCCTCAAGGGAGAAATTTATCATCCAGCCGCCTCCCTCAAAAATTTAGGAACCGCCTCCTCCAGCTTGAACCTGTCGATGTCCTGAACCACCATGCACTTCATGCTTACTCCTGAGTGCAGGCTTGAAGGCAGCCTAAGGATCCTCTTAGTGTCGATGGTGACCTTGCCATCCGTGAAACCTGAATTCAGCTTAGTCAGAAACTCCAGAAGGTTCCGGAAGGTCTTGGGGCCCATGCCCTCTAAGCCGGAAAGTTCATCCAGCTTCCCTTTTCTTATCATCTCCATGGCGCGTTCTTTCTCCTGAATGAGCCGCTGAGCAAGCGACCTTTTCATACCCCTCACCTCAAGTAAATCCTCCATCCTCAGTGAACTGAAGGTCCTCTCCAGCCTCTCGCGGAAGACCTTGGAATAGCCCAGCGCCATGGTGAAATCGGACGGGATCACCCCACCAGTTACATAGTCCACCAACTGCGCCCTTTCATTGCCCTCAAGCGTCATCACCGACTCATCGTTGACTCTAATGTGAAAGCCACGCCCAGAGTAAATGAAATTTATCTTCCGTAGTCCTAGGTCACTCGCCAAGACCTCGGCAAACTGCTTGGCAACCTGCCTCGCCTCATCCAGGCACCTTTCACAAACGCTGCCAGGCGGGCATCCGCACGACTTGAGCGGCAGGTCCTTGGCATCAATGTCCAGCGCCAGCTCGGCTTTAAGCCAGCCCTCCCGCGCCGAGGGCCTCTCGTAGAGCGCCACGCTAGCGTAAGCAGAGTAGGGTGCCCGGATCCTTAGGAAATCACCCAGCTGGTCGACCGTCAAGAACTGGTTGTAGCGGTTATTGGGTCCCTTACCATCCAGGTCGAAACCAAACTCCCTCATCGAAATTGTGTGAAGTATAAAATCAGGTACCTCACGTTTGTTCCACTCCTCTAGGTAAAACCTACGGCGTTCCTCAGGAGTTGCCTCGCGCATTATCATCCGGACACCTCACTCCGCCCTCGACGCCTCATACTTCCTCCTGAAGTAATAGGTAAGCGGGTTCTTCACCTTGCGACAGAATTCATCCGGCCTGCAGAGAGTTGGTGCCGACATCTGAATCTTGGAACAGTTGGGGGTCCGGTACCACTTCGATCTTCCGGAGTCGGCAAGAGTGGGCTCGGTCGTCATGCCAAACCCCATGTGGTAAAAAATGCCAGCCTTTTCCTGGGGTTGATCCTTGAAAAGGGGGGGATTGCACCTCTCCGCCGCCTCAAAGAGAAGCGGGGCGATTTCATCCCTGACTATAGAAATATCATTGATGAAGTCAGCCATCCTCGTGGCCACCTTTCCAGAAGGAGCCACCCTAGCATAGGAGAGAAAGGGCGTGAGCATCATCATGATGGCGTAGTTTCTCAGTCCGGCCCCGACCCCGTTCAAGGCCAGCTTCATGCACGGCGGGAAGAACTCGGGCCGAAGCCTGCCCGCCGGCCCGCGGGTGAATCCCTCGCGAATCGCCACTTCCTTAGGCACCATCGAGGAAATCCTTTCGCCCACTTGGGCTAGAACTCCCGACGGCTGGGCTCCCGACTCCAGAATTCTCTCATAGACAGACTGCACGTAATCCTCCAGTCTCACGCTGATGAAATTAGCATAAAGATCCCAGAGATCCCGAGGTGTGATCACAGCCCAGCCCCCGACCAGATAAAGCTTGGTCAGCTCCTTTCGCCGGTGCCTGAGCAGTGGAGCGAGATCGGTCCACCTCACCGCATACCTCGGCAGATACTGGGGAAGAATCCTATCGTCAACCGTCTCCAGCCCATCCTCCGCCAGCCTCAGGTCGCGCAGGCGGTAGAAATCATCGCGAGGTATGGTAAAGCCGGCAACCTGGATGGCTTCCCCGATCTCCAAATCCACTAAGTTTATCGAGCGCTTGACGGCCCTCAAGCATAGATCCACCTGCCCCCTCTTGAAGAGGTCATACATCCGGTATCTGAGCGTGTTCCGGGTCGCCTCGCTGATCAGGCGGACCTCTGGCGAGCCGGGAAAGGAGACTGAAGCAACCGCCTGGCACATCAGGTAAAAGGAAAGCACCTCAGCCCGGATGCTATCTAGGTTCGGCTCGACCAGCATCTCCTTGGTCGTCCACTTCACCCGTCGGACGGACCTCTCAACTATCTCCGGCGGTAGGGACTCCAGCGGCGGCGATGTTTCCACGATCCGCTTCGCCTCGTCTGCAAACGGATCCAGCACGGCCAAATATTCCGGAGCGATCAAGTCCAGCCCCAACAATCAGCTTTGAGGCTATTTCGGCGTCTCCAGATTTAACTTTTTCAGAGGAGCTACTCCGATTCCACCCTTGGCGCCAGCAAAAATCTGAGCTTCCCCACGCCCCCAGCTATTGGGTAGTCCAGCTGAATGGGCAGGTTGGTCCCCAAGCTGACCTTTATCACGTCAGCAGACCCGGCCGCCTTGGTCATATCGGTGAGATACTTTATGTTGAACATAGCCCGGGCCCTCTCCCTGACGCTGAGCTTCAGCAACCCCTTGTCGCCCTTGCAGAGCTTGAGTTCGGTAGATCCCCTGTCCCCCTCAGCGGTGACAAAAAATCCCTCCTCGTTGAGCTCGAACCTCACGTTGTCGCTGATCAGTTCGGCATCCTTGAGCCCATCTTGGATGATCCCGGCGAGTATCTCGGCCGTGGCGGTGAACTGTATCCTCGGCTCCTGTAGCTCCGCCTCCCGAACGTCGATGAGGGGCAAGCTCAGCCGTCTGGTCGAGGCACCCTTGAAAACAATGGCCAGACGATTCATCTTCTCATCAAGTTCAAGTATCAGCTCATCGTCCGCCTTGGCCCGGGAAAGTATCTTATCCATTTCAGTAAGGTTTATTCCCAGCGTCACCGGCTGTTTGACCGCATACTCGGAAAAAGCAGCGGCGGGCAGCTCAAAGTCCACCAGCGCCACATGAGAGGGGTCCATTGCCTTCATCTTGACGCCCTCAGGGCTAAACCTGAAGGCCGCCTCCTCTATCAGGTTAACCATGGCTCCGACACATGTCTTCCAAACTTTGGGATCCGACATCTTGGCGCTGACCATATTCTACCTCCCCAGCTCACGCTCCAGTTTCTCTGCCTCCTGTCTTACTTCTCTGTAGAGATTTAAATCAAGTTTGTCCAGCTTCTGGGCGATGTCAGCGTGTAGTTCACTGGTCCCAGAAACCACCAGCGGCGCTCCGAAGACCCTGACTTTGGAGCCCACCTCTACGCCCTCAGCGACGGCGGGATCATCATAAATTACCGTCAGGCGTCCGGTTCCATCATCTAAAGTGAACTCTGAGTCCCTTTTATCCACCACCAGCCCGACGACCCTAACCCTCTCGTCACCTATCTTTATCTCGGCGATCCTCCTCGGCTTGGCGGGCATCCTCCTCTGCTGAATCTCCTCCATATTATCCCACTAGGCGTATTCCCTCCACACTTTTCCACATTTCGCGCAACGGTAAAAACGTGTCGTCGGTTCATCCGCGGAACGTGTCTGCCTCATCCACCAGTAGGCCCGATCGTGGCCGCAGCTGGGACAGTGGACCTTAGCTGAGGGCAAACCTGTCTTAGTTTCTTCCTCCACGACCAAGATATCTTCAGACGTGGTGGTTTTTTTGACAACGGAATAGCCCTCCACCTTCTCCTCCCTGACCACATGACCGCATGCGCTGCAGACCAAGACCACCTGCTCTTTCTCCTTCTTCGGTAGCAGCAGCCGTCCGCATTTAGGACAAAATTGCATATGCTCACTTGAACCCTGCGTCTTTTAAAATTTGCGCGTGGTCGAACGCCAGCTCCCCCCAAGGAATCTTCCTGAAAACCCCGACCTCACTAGCGTCGCTGCCCGATTTGAGCCTTCCGCCAGCCCTCTTGGCCAAAAAACAGATGCTCACCGTGTGCCCCCTCGGGTCCCGGTGGGGATCAGAATAGATGCCGACTAAGCCCAGCAACTTCACCCTGAGTCCGGTCTCCTCCCATGCCTCCCTGACCGCAGCGTCCTCCACTTTCTCCCCGTACTCCACAAAACCGCCGGGTAGTGCCCACCGGTTCCGGTAGGGTTCATTTTTCCTTTTAACCAGAACGACGCCACCACGGAGCTTGATCACCAAATCAACCGTTAAAGCTGGTCTCGCCATCGTCTCACTGTCCTTGGAACCACAGCGAGATAAAGCCCAGTTTGGGGACGACAAAGATGACCTTGCCCAAGATCTGCTCAGGTCGGTTGGCCTCCTCAGTTGGTAGCGAGCGGCTGTTGGCGTCACCCTTGGTCATGAATCTGGGCGATCCGTTTTCATACCATATCTCAACGACCCTGTGCACCAGCGGTATCACATCACTACCCTGATCCAGAACGACGACATCGCCCACCTTTATTTCAGAGAAGGAGCTGACCCCCTGAATGATCAACAGGTCCCCGCGTTCAAATCCGCCCTGAATTGGGAACTGGGAGGTGTCAATGCCCCGGTCCATATAGTACTGGCGCCAAGAATAATCATCTTCATGTCTCATACTCTGGGAGGTTACCCCCCTCCAGAAGGAATCGGTTCGAAAAATCAAAATCATGATCCCAGTGAAACCAAAATAGAGGATGCCTAACATCAGCAGAAACTCAACCGTTCCATTAACTGCCGGGCGCCTCAGAAAATTTCTCACCGATGACTTGGCTCTCCTGAAGAATCGATGTTTTTTCCTAGACCCGACCATAGCTCTCACCGCGAACGATTGCGGTGGCGATGAGGTGGGCAACCCGAAGAGGCTCTGGAACCAAGCTCCGGGTTGAACTCAACCTCACCACCTTTTCAGCATCCTCTCTCTTAATCCCGACCGGCTGCATATATATCGGCTTGTCTTGGCTCTGTGTCGTCACCGCATATATCTTTCCCGTCCCCCTGATGATCCTCCACCTTTGCCTCCATTTGGGAAGATGTTTCAGCGCCTTACGAATATCTGCCATCACTGGAATTTCCCTAGAGATGACAATCACCGGCAAGCCCGTCTTCCTGAAGACCTCCCTCACGTCCAGCACGTTGAACCCGGCAAAGGTAACGCCATCGACCATCAAAACCCTGAGCTGACCCAGATGGCGGCTCCTCCCCAGCATTTCGATTAAACGCTCGGTTACATCCATCCCGTCCTTCTCGACTTCGGAAATCATGACGCCATCAAGCCAAGTCCCGCCTCTGAAAACAGCTCCCACCAGCGGAACTTTTCCACGGTAGTCCGCCTCAAATGGACCATCGTCGACGCCCAAAATCCTGATCTCAGGCTTTATCTGCCAAAACTTTACCTGGCGCAAAGCAAGCCCTAAGAGAACATCAGTATTATTTCTTAAGCTCTTTCTGGAGTTGTTTCTTCAGGTCCTCCAGCTGCTCAACCAAACGTCCGGCTGCATCCATCAGCGCTTTTTCGGGTGACTTGTCCCGCTTGACCTTGAGATAAAACTTCGGTGGCTCAGTCAGGGGATGCTCAATCATGTAGACTGCGGAAACCACGTTGTCATCCTTCAACAGTTCCGCCCGCAGCATGTTGCAAAAGGTGTGATCTTCCCCAATTATCTTTATCAGGATGCTGTCCTCCCCCTTCTCGATTAACTCAAGCTCCATTTACCCCACCCAGACTACCTGTAATCCCCTTTATTTAGCCTTTGTGAAATCTTTAATTTTTTGCTTCAGCTCTTTAATCTCCTCGCCGGTTCCGTGCAGGACTATTCTGACCATCCCCGGCCTAGAAACCGCCTCCAGGTCCGCCGCCAGCGTCCCGAGCCTCTTCATGAGGTCCAGCATCTGGGCCGTGTCCTTCACAGGCACGTTCAGAACCCGCTTGGTCCTCGCCATCACAGCACTCCTTTTCGGTAATCGTTCGCTATTTTTCTAAATTCCACGTTGCCGCAAGAATCGCACACCAGCTTCTTACCCTGGCGGGTCAGCGGGCTCCGGCACCTCGAACAGAAGGCAACGATGACGCCGAGATCCTCGCCGACGGTAGACAGCTGCACGGGCTCCCTACTGGCGTTGATGACCTTGGCACGCACGATGTCGCCGACTCGAAACTCCCGGCCCAAGTCCTTTACATACCCAGCATCAGTCTGCGAGATGTGAATTAAACCCACATTCGGTGGTGGCAGTGCTCGATCCTCCCTGCCACGCAGACGACCGATGACAACGGTGGCATTCTGATCTCTTACCTCATCCACCCTGCCGATGATGATGTCGCCTCTCTTTAAGGTAGGTACCCCAGCTGTCCGTGAAAACACCGAGATGTGCTTCGTTCTAGCATCGACCAAGACCACGCCAGTGTTTGCGGCATATATCTTCCCGTTCTCCTCATAAGCACCGTTTCCCGGGACAAACTCCTCCGCTGTAGCCAAGAGGTCACCCGGTATCACGAAATCTCCTGTACTTACTTCAGGCATAACATCCCACCAACAATATATTGCTCCACTTAAACGATTTATCCCATATCCTCCTTATTTATCTCATCCATTCGGTAGGGCTCGATTGGTAATTTTCCCAGCATGACCAAGACCTCAAATGGTGTTAACACCGGACTCTCAAATCGTTCTGCGTCATCTACCGGGATGCGTGGACAGGCGACAAGGACCAAGGCATCGAAGCCAAAATTTTTCATCACTTCCGGAGAGATGTCATCAACCGCCAAGAGGTAGGTCCGTTTCCCTTCCCTCCTGAGCAGATCTACGATTTTGCTAGCGAGATTAAAACGAGATTGGCCCTTCTTTGTGCTCACGATGACGCCAAAAGTTTTGCCCAGAGCCGCCCGAGCCACCATGGCCTTTCTCTCTTTGATGAACTCATCCTGCTGAGGCATGAAAATCTTGAAACTCACAGAGACCGGGTTGACCGCAACAACCTTTTTTCCTGTGACCAGGGCAACGCCCAACGGGTGAAACTCACCTGTGCCAATGTAGATGAAACCTTCGACCATCGGTGCCACGGTCTTAGCACAGCCAACATCACATCCCAGAACCTGCCCCGGATATCTTGTCCTAGTAGACGGTCCACCCACCAATGTTTGAATCCCGTGTAATTCGAGAAAATTAGCCGCCTCTTCTAGATGCCCGACGTGTTGAACCGTGGCAACCAAACCGACTCGCTTGAACCTCAGTTCGGGAAGAGCCAGCTCAAGTGACTCAATCGGGCTCTTCTCTATCCGGGCTTCCACGAAAAGCGTGGGCAGAACCGACTCAAGACCCATGTCGGCATGACCGTAGTGAACCAGCACATCGCTGCCCAGCTTCTTTGCCGCCTCATCGGCCAAGTCACAGGCGCCGTAGCAGCTGCCGGCCATTATTACCACTTCCACACCCAGCTGGTCAAAGGGTCTCATGATCTCGGGCAGATGCGGAGCGAGACCTGCCGGTACCTGTAAGGCCGCCCGTTTGGCCCCTGTCCTTTTCAAAAATTCCTTCACCTTGGCTTCCTCAAAGTCATACATTTCAAACGCCGAAAATTCTGCTTACATAAAAACAGTGCCCGCAGGGCTTAAAAGGAAATTGGAAAGATAGGTGGTAACGGCAATTATTTTAAAGGAGGGAAATAGTTTTATTTCAATCGAATAAACCGGGTTAAAACATGCCCTCTTCCCCAGCCAGTTGGTTGAGCGATGTAATTTCACCGCAGCAGGTCAACGAGCTGACCACCTTCCGGGAGATCAGGGTCGCTAGGGCGAACTCGCTTTGTCTCCTTTGTAAAGGTGGCCGGAGACTCTGCGGGAAGCTCAGCTGTCCGATAATAGCCAAGGCCCAATCCTTGGCAAAAACAACCCTGCGCATCACATCCACTCACATTCAAGGTTCAACCCCGCCGGGAGTCTTCGTGGGCCGTCTGGGATATCCTAAGGTCTTCATTGGTCCGATGGTCCCGCCGTTCACCGGAAACACCGAGATTCTGGACACCCCGGAACTCTGGATCGGCAAGGGAATACAGGAAATAATAGATTACCGATTCTCACTCATCCGCGGCAAGGCAATAGCCAACATCCGCGAAGCACAGACCGGCACGCGTCTTCTGGAATCGCTTCAGGAACTGGCGCTAGGAAGAAGCCCGGTGGACGCCGAGGTGGTTCTGGCAAAGGTCCCAAAAGGAGTTCTCACCCTCGGGAGCGATATTCAACCCTTCGGCCCTTCAGCGCCGCTAAGGTCCTTTAATGCTTCTGACGTTTCCGTCGACCGCAGACTGGAGAAGGCTTTTTACGACCGCGACCTCAAGGCCAACGGGGCGGTGGTGGAACTCTACGACAGCGGTGTTTACGTTACCAGAATTCAGCGGGCGTTCAGCCTCGGGATGTTCGGCTTGGGGAAAAACAGAAAACTCGTCCCCACGCGCTGGAGCATCACCGCCGTGGACTCGATCATCTCCCAAGAACTCATCAACCGGATCAAACAGAACGACACCATAGACGAATACCGGGTCTATTCCTTCAGCTATCTGGACAACCGCTATGTCGCCATTCTGATGCCGGAAAAATGGAGTTTTGAGTGGATCGAGGCTTGGTTCCCGGGGACAACTTGGAACCCGGACAAGGGTACCAGAGAACCGGCAATGATGGGGGATTTCGAGAACTACTGGGGCAGAAACACCTATCCCGACGTGGGGGGTTGCTATTACTCCAGCAGGTTGGCGGTCGCGGAAAGGCTCTTTCAGGAGAACCGACAGGCGGCGGCCCTTGTGCTGAGGGAGATTCACCCGGGCTACATCCTGCCGGTGGGCGTCTGGAACGTGCGCGAATCCCTCAGGCAAATGCTGAAGAGTGAGCCTGAAAAGTTCGACAGCTTCAACGCGGCACTGAACCACGCCATGGCTAAACTTACCATCCCCCTCAAAAACTGGATTCGGAATAGCCAGCTCCTGAAGCAATCCTTATATCAGAAAAAGATAACGGAGTTTTCTTGATGGTTGTGGAATACATCTTCGTCAGCTGCCACACTGCGTTATCCCTCAGCGGATTACCCGGGCTGACCTACTCTTTGAATCCCTACACCGGATGCGAGCACGGTTGTGCCTACTGTTACAGCCCTTCAGTTTTAAGGGACAGAGTAGTTGCCGAGAGCTGGGGTAAAAAAGTTCGGATAAAGCAGAACATTGCAGAAGTGCTGAGCCGGGAAGTTATCTATAAAAAAACCGGAACTGTCGGGGTGAGCACGGTGACCGACCCCTACCAACCAATCGAGAAAACTGTTGAACTGACCAGAAAATGCATTGAAATCCTGTGTCAGCACGATTTTCCGGTATCAATCCAGACCAAATCTGAATTGATCCTGCGCGACTCCGACTTGATTGTGCCGAAAAAATTTGATGTCGGGGTAACTATCACCACAATAGACCAGGAACTGGCGCGCCTGCTTGAACCAAGGGCTTCACCACCCGACGCGCGCGCTCAGGTCGTTGAGGAGTTCTCCAGCCGTGGAGTAGACACTTGGATATTTCTGGGACCGATAATCCCTGAAACAAACGATGACGATGAGAACCTCAGAAAAATCGTTGAAATCGCGGCAAAGACGAAAAGCAAGATACTCTATGATAAGCTCAACCTGAAACAGTGGGTGATGGAAAGGCTGGGTCCCGTTCTGGAAAATCTGAAGCCCGGCCTAGCGGAGCGGGTGCCAGCCATAATCTCCCAAGGATCCGACTACCGAAACAAGATCTCTTCGAAGATAACCTCCATTTGCCGGGAACTTGGAATTAGGTGCGAGGCGGCTTTTGGGAGTTGAGTGGAGCCGCCGGTGGGGATTGAACCCACGACCTATCGCTTACGAGGCGATCGCTCTACCGGCTGAGCTACGGCGGCCCAGCTATCTCTTTTTTCTTCCAACAAAAAGCTGTTTTGCTAAAATGTTCCTCATAAAGCATAAGTGGGTCTGCCTTTCGCTTTATTAAAAAAACACACCAAACACTTAATAGAAATCAAAAGAAAATTCTAAAGGTGCAATTACATGGAAAGAGGTGACCTACGCATTTTGCAACTAGAGGAGAGGTTAAATTCCCTTCACGCCAAAATTTCTGAACTTGAGCGCAGGATAATGGCCCTAGAAAGGAACCTGCCCCCGCCAAAACCTTCCCCACAAAAACCAACCCAACCCGTGCCTGATTCAGTCCAGCAAAAAAAAGATGCGGGCCACAGATATCTCAGCCGGGCCATCAACCTAGCCAAACGCGATTACGACCAGAAATACAAATAGAAAGCGCTCCGGTGGGGCGATGCGCGAGGAATACTGGTATTACTCCTTCTGGCTCATCGTGGTCGGCAGCTGGGTCCTCGGCCTCGCCTACGGAAAATGGTGGGGAGAACCCGAAGAATTTCTTTCCCAGCTCGGGCGGTCCTTCAGCGTGCCACCGCCCGGCCGGATGGAGCCCTGGCAGCCCATCCTATACTTTACCCTGACACCCGTCGCCACCTTTGTGCTGTCACAGCTCTTCTTCGGCGTTGGGGCGGCGGCCTTTCTCTTCTCACGAGGTGTCTACGACAGCAGTTTGATCATGGGTATGGAAACAATGCTCTCGAACTGGAAGCTGACCTCAAGCACATCGGTGGAAATTTGGACGATCTTCTTCATCATACTAATCTTTGTCGTCAACCTGCCGCTCTGTTTATGGGCTGCGCAGCTGGGCACTCAGCGAGCCATCAGAATGCTCTACCGGTTGCGGGGAAAACCGCTGAAACCGGCCACGGGCTCTGAACTAGTTTCAAGCCTCATCCTTATCGTCACCCTATCCCTGATCGTGGGACTGACCGCAGCCTTTGCGATCGCCAGCACGTAAGACTTAAAAATATTCCGCTGTAAACTTGATGTATGAAAACTACTATTAGTGTTATAAAAGCCGATGTGGGTAGCATCCCCGGTCATGTCAAGGTGCCCGAAGAGCTTTTGGAAATTGCTGAAAAATCCCTGAAGGTTGCCACACAGAAAGGCATCATTAAGAGCTATCACGTCACCAACTGTGGAGACGACCTAGAACTCATCATGTCTCACGATAAGGGGGAAGACAATCCGAAAATTCATGAACTTGCCTGGGAAACCTTCAAAAAAGCCGCTGCACTGGCTAAAAAACGAAAATACTACGGCGCGGGCCAAGACCTGCTGGTCGAGGCCTTTTCCGGAAACGTCAGGGGTATGGGTCCAGGTGTGGCTGAATTCGAGATCGAGGAGCGCCCCAGCGAGCCCATAATTGTCCTCATGTGCGATAAAACCTCACCCTCGGCTTTCAATCTCCCCTTCTACAAGATCTTTGCCGATCCATTCAACACCGCTGGGCTGGTGATAGACTCAAAGATACACGGAGGTTTCAGGTTTGAAGTCCATGACATTAAAGAAGGTAAAAGAATCTTTCTCAACTGCCCTGAGGAAATCTACGACCTGCTCGCCTTAATCGGACTCTCCAGCCGCTATGCGATCAAAAGAGTCTTCAGGAGGGACGGAGTGGTGGCTGCGGTGGCCAGCACGGAGCGGCTCTCCTTTATAGCCGGAAAGTACGTGGGTAAGGACGATCCTGTCGCCATCACCCGCGCGCAATCAGGATTTCCTGCCGTGGGGGAAATCTTGGAAGCGTTTGCCTTCCCGCAACTTGTGCCTGGGTGGATGCGCGGATCACACAGGGGGCCGCTAATGCCGGTCTCCCGTGAAGAGGCACGCCCAACCCGTTTTGATGGTCCTCCACGCATAATGGCCTACGGCTTCCAAGTGTGCGAAGGAGAACTGATCGGTCCTGTGGATCTCTTTGGTGACCCCTCTTTTGACCTAGCTAGACAGCAGGCCATCGAGGTAAGTGAATATATACGCAGACACGGGCCCTTCGAACCCCACCTGCTCTCCCCCGAAGAACTGGAATACACCACGTTGCCAGAAGTGATTAAAAAACTGAAGGATCGTTTTGAGCCCATAAAGAAGTGAAAGGACCTCACTGGAATCATTTAAAGGATTTCCAAATTAGCAGCACTGACCCGATGTCGGCGCGTACTTTTCGGCCAGCTTTACCCAGTCAATTTTGAAGATCACGATGATGATCAAGACCAACAAGATAGATATCAAAATGGTAAGGGGCAAATCACCAGACAATTCTCCCACTGCCTTGCCCACAACCCCGATAATGAAGACCATAGAAAACTTACCAGCAACACAGGCAGCCAAGGTCCTCCAAGGACTGTATCGCATGAGCCCCAACGGGATAAAAATCAAGTCATCGGGGAGCGGGGTAAGCGCAAAAACAAACACGGCAATTGGTCCGAATCTCCTGAAAATTCTCAGCATCGCATCCATCTGGTTGCGACGCTTTTCCCCCAGCACATTCCTACCCAAGAATCCGAGGAGATATCCTACCATTTCCCCAACTGCCGAGCCAGCACCGGCGGCTAAGGTGAAGAGGAGAGGGTCAAAGGCCGGCGATATCGCCAATAAAACCACTGTGTAGGGTATAGGGATAATTATCGAGCTGGTTCCGATAAAACTTAACAGGAAGATACCAGGATAACCAATGCTTCTCCAGAAATCACTGGGGAGATTGGTGGTGTAGGCGGCCAACAGTGAAAAACCGAGGCCAACGATAACAACACCAACTATTGCTGTCAGCTTTCTATGCCGGTGCAGCCAGTTTTTATTCAACAACGAACCCCAACATTGCTTTGGTGGTCTTCCTCTAAACCTACTACCATCACTAAATTAGCTGGTTTTATCCTTCCACCGCGACTAGTCTTTTGATGCCTTCCTCCAGGGTCACGGTTGGCTCGTATCCTAGTAGCTTCCTTGCCTTGGTCAGATCGGCACAAGTGTGGTAAACATAGTTTTTCACCGGATTGGGTACATAAATGGGGTTTATCGATTTTCCCAGCGCTTTGTTGAGCAACTCGATCACACGGTTGAAGCTCGTCTGCTTGCCGGTGCCGACGTTTATCACTTCACAGCCCAAATCAGAATTGGCCGCTTTAAGACAGGCCCGCACCACATCACTGACGTGGACAAAATCGCGCGTCTGTTCGCCATCACCGTAAATCTCAGGGGACTTATCCTCGCGCATGGCCCAGAGAAACTGGGAGACGTTGTTCGCATATTTGCCCTTGGCGCGCTCGTGTGGACCATAAACCGAGAAGAACCTCATGCCCACCGAAGGAATGCCATAGAGCTCGTGATAAACCCGGGCCAAGCGCTCCATGGCAATTCTGGCCTCGGTGTAAAAATCAAAAGGTTCGGATATTCTGTCCTCACGATGCGGCGTTGGACAGCCTCGGTACAGGCTGGAGGTGGAAGCATAAACTACCTTGGCCCGGTTTCTCCTCGCCAGCTCAAAGACGTTGATAAAGCCACGAATGGCTTCCCCGACCAGCAGCGGGTTGTCGCGATACATCGGAGAGCTAGATGGGATCCCGAGGTGGAATATCTTCTTCACCTCCGGAAGTTTCAGTTCCAAAAGCCGCTGGCAGGAGGCCCGCACTATCTGCACCTGCTTTTCTACAGCTCTTAAATTCTCCAGCGACCCGGTAGAGAAATCGTCCAAAACGATGACATCCTCACCTGACCTGACCAGCTCCTCAACAAGATTCGAGCCGATAAACCCCGCACCACCTGTAACCAGAACTTTCATCTGTCCCACCTATCCCTTTAACCTGATAAATTTAACCTAATCTGGATATTAATTCAGGTTGTGGATATTTGAAGATGGTCTTGATAAATTCCAATACTGGGGAGAAAGAGCGGATTGAAAATGAAGCGGCTTGGCCTCCTCTAGGTCTGCTTTATTTAGGATCGGTGCTGCAGATGGATGGTCACGAGGTCAAGATCATAGACAACGCTCGAGAAGGATCACCTGTGGAGAGGCTCGCGGACCGCGTAAAAAGTGAAAAACCGGACATCGTGGGAATAAGCGCTCTGACGCCCACATTTAGGCAAGCCATCAAAATCGCAAAAGCAGTGAAAGAAAAAAATCCTGAAGTGAGGCTCATCTTTGGAAATTATCAATCCACTTTTGAGTACAAGAGGTTGCTGGAAAATTATTCCATCGTTGACTTCGTTGTTCTCGGCGAGGGCGAAAGAACCCTCACAGAACTGGTCCGGGCCCTTGAAAAGGAAAATGAAATAAAACGGATAAAAGGCATCGCTTTCAGGAAGAAAAATAGGGTGATAAAAAACCCGCCTGAGGAACCAATTCAGGACTTGGACAAGCTACCATTCCCCGACCGATCGCTGTTGGAACAGGAGTATCATTCGGAGCTGGTCGGACTACTTGGCACCTCAGGAAAATTCACCACCCTGCTCTCATCCAGAGGCTGCCCCTATGCCTGCCGGTACTGCGCCTGCTCAGCATTTTCCCTCAGAAGGGTTAGATTCAGGTCCCCGAAAAACGTTGCCGCGGAGATGGAGCAACTTTACAGCCAAGGGTATGAGGAAGTTGGCTTCGTGGATGATAACCTGCTCCTCAACAGAAAGCGCGTCGAAAAAATCTGCGAAATTTTGAGGACCCGCAAGGTAAAGCTTAACCTTTGGGCGGAGGGGCGGGTTGATCAGGCGTCTGAAGAGACTTTGAAGAAATTGTCCCGCGCCGGGTGTCGGACTATTTACTTTGGAATTGAGAGCGCCAGCCGAAAGGTTCTGGACTATTATGGAAAAAATATAACTCCGGAGATGAGCAGAAAGGCGGTCTCAAACGCCAAGAAAGCAGGGATTGAGAACGTCATTGGCTCCTTTATCGTCGGGGCACCCATTGAAACGAGAGAAGACGTCAGAAAAACCTTTGATTTTGCCCTCAGCTTAAGGGAAATGGACTTTCCCCAGATGAACCTTCTAAACCTCTCGCCCGGAATGGAGCTGTGGAACCGAGCTGTAAAGGATGGTCAACTGGACGAGGGAAAGTACTGGGATGCCGCCGTACCTGCTGTCAGTGTCCTCCCTTCCCTTCTCAACGAAGGAGAACTGAATGAAATGGTGAACGGATTTTATCAAGAATTTATCGAAAGACCAAGCTACCTGATCTCACAGATATGGAAAACCTTAAAGAGCGAATACCGGATGAAAATTCTGCTGGCCAACCTCCGCTCGGGAAGAGGGCTGAAATCAATCAAACAGCTGTGGGGGGGATAAAACATGCGCATAGGCTTCTTTACGGACACCTTCCTACCACAGAAAAATGGTGTGGTGACCTCGCTGTTAAGCACAGGACCCGAACTGATTAGACGTGGGCATGAGGTCTTCATCTTTTGCCCCAAGACTAAGGTCAGGGAATGCGGGGGGATGAAAGTCTATTCCTATCCAGCGGTAACCTTCAAGCCCTATCCTGAGTTCAGAATTGCGGTGCCTCAGGGAAGAGAGTCGGTGCCCAAGCTGGACATCATCCATAGCCACTCTCCATTCACGATGGGTTTCTTCGGGTGGCGGGTCTCCAATTTCCAAAAAATTCCCCGCGTTACGACCTTCCACACCCTGCTCTCGGAATACGTCCGATATGTGGCACCACTGGGTAAAAAAATAATGGAAAAAGTCATCTGGAAATATTGTGAAATTTTTTACAACAAGCAGAAAGGGATCATTGTCCCGAGCCGTGCGTTAAAGAGCGTCTTGGTCTCCCACCACATCAAAAAGACCATTTCAGTCATACCCACAGGGATAAACACCAACTTTTTCAGGCCAGAAAAAAAGGAAACCGCCCGGGAATCGCTGGGACTGGATGATGGTGAAAAAATCTTCCTGAGCCTAGGGCGACTAAGCCACGAAAAAAATATAGATATCATCATCCGCGCTTTTGTTGAGGTTGATGGTAAACTGATCATTGCGGGTCGAGGTCCAGCCGCTGAAAAGTTGAGAAAATTGAGGGACAAGCTCAAGCTTAAGAAAAAGGTCCAATTTACTGGTTATGTTCCGGAAAAGCTAAAGCCCCTTTACTATTCGGCCGCGGATGCTTTTGTCATAGCCTCAACTGGGGAAACTCAGGCTTTGGTGGTGGTGGAAGCAATGGCCTGCGGGTGCCCAGTGATCGGTGCCAACTCGCTCGCAATACCTGAGATTATAAAAGATGGGAAAAATGGCTACCTCTTTAGCCCTGGAAACATCGCGGAGCTGGCGCAAATCTTAAACTCCTATGAACCGTCCCCCAAAATGCAGACTCAGGCGATAAAAACTAGCGAAAAATTTTCCGTAACCGAATGCACGAAAAAACTTGAGAAGTTCTACCAAGCCCATCTTTGATTTGTTCGGTTGGGTCACCTAAAACTGCCGTATTTCGTGGGGTTTCTGCCGCTCAGATAATGAACCGTGACCTTGGCCCAGTCAAGAACCAGCCCCATTAACCCCAGCTTCTCCAACCTTCTCCTCGATGTTCTTACAACAATCTTCCTAAGAAAGACTACCCTGCCCTTCTTGGAAATTCTCCGACACAGATCGAAATCCTCAGAGGCCACCAGCTGCTCATTGAAACCCCCAACCTCAAAAAACGGGTCTCTCTTGTAAGCGACACAAGTTCCCGCAAGAAAGGGGCCTAAAAAAGCAAAAGAAGCTAGTACCAAAAGGTTGAAAAAGTAAAAGATGAGTTCAACCAAAACCCCCTTGAAGTGGGGCATAATCAAGCCTCCAGCTCCGACGACCTCAGGATTCTTGAAAGCGCGAATAACCTCATCCATGAATTGCTTGGTTATAAGAGTATCCGCGTCCAAAAAAACGATGATTTCTCCGGTGGCCATCTTTGCGCCAAAGTTTCTCGCCTGCGCCACATTACCAACCTTGTGATAGACCCTCGCATACTGGGCGGCTATTCTGGCTGTGTTGTCTGTGGAGCCACTATCGACAACAATGATCTCAGCTTCAGGGGCTACGCAACAAGCATTTTCCAATGTCTGGGCAATCAGCCTCTCCTCGTTTAGGGCCGGGACCACTATCGTTATCTTCGGTTTTTCAGACAGTTGATACACAAAAAATCACCTTTGAAAAAATGCTAACTTCAACCCGATTCCTCAAGATAACTCCGATAGCTTTGTTCAACCTTTTCAGCAATCAGATCAAAGTCGAAGTACTTCTCAACCCGTTTACGGGCATTTCTGGACATTTTTCTCCTGAGGTTCTTATCCCCGATGAGCCTGTTAATGGCCAAAGCAAGTTCATTGGAACTTCTAGGACTCACCAAGATTCCACAGTCACTGGTGACGACCTCAGGAATTCCGCCGACATTCGTGGCGATTATGGGACAGCCACAGGCCATTGCCTCAATCAAGGTTATCCCGAAAGGCTCCCAGAGGGAAGGAAGTACTGAGAAATCACTGGCAGAGTAATATTTAACCAACTCTTCATCCGTCAGATGACTGGTGACAAACTCAACCTTTTTATCTACGCCCAATTTTTTAGCCAAAGATTTTAGCTCACCGAGGCATGGGCCCCGACCCACTATCACAGCCTTGTAGTCTTCCTCAATATCCTTGATGGCGGCAATGAGATAGTTGACCCCTTTCTGCGGTAGCAACCTGCAAACGGTCGTGGAAAGAAACTCACAGCCCAGCTTGTCCTTAAGACTTGAATCTATCCGCCTGAACCTCCGGGTGTCAACTCCGTTGTAAATTATCTCTGCCTTCTCCCGAGGATAATCCTTGGGCAAGGTTGTCTCCAGCGTCCACCGGCTGTTGGCGAGAACCCGGTCACAACTTCGAATTATCCTATGTCCAATGTAATCATCAAAAAGCTGCCCTAGAAAATCAGTCTCCTCATTTATGCCCACAGGCCTAGCATTGTGAAGGGTGATAAAAAGTGGTGCACCCAACGATTTCTTCCACAGCACCATGGATGAATAGCTCAAAAAGAATCTGTTGTGGATGTGGACCACGTCAGGCCTTTCCTTTTCACAGATCCTGAGAATGTTGCGGCGAAATGAGATCGGTATCGCTAGGGGTGGCGGTAAAAATGGAGGTAGCTTCTCCAGGACGATGCTCTTTATCCGGTAAACCTTGGTTCCTTCGATAATCTCGAACTCGGGATTGTTCCCAAACTTTGAGGATATCACGCTCACGGAATTCCTCCTAGCCAGCCGCTTGCACAGATCGTAAAGGTATTTCTCAGTACCGCCCTGATACGGATAGTAAAACGGGTTAACGTGTAGAATTCTCATCCCTACCGCTAAATTCATCTGGATGGGTGCTTAAAGAGATGACGCAAAAGTCATTAAATCAAAACACGAAGTTTAAAAAGGTTGGATCAGGTATGAGGGTCAAACTCAGGAAATGGATGCGCGAAAATGCCGGTTACGTTGTCATCTGGATCTTCATGGGTCTAACCCTGCTAGCGCTGGTGATACGGGAAATAGGAATCTACACGCTGGTAGTAATCGCGCCCTTTCTGCCGCCGTTCCTCATAGCCATGATCAAGATGGCCAAGGAGCTGAGAAAACGTTAATAGGACACGTTTCCATCCCACTAATCATCTACGGCCTTTTCTCAGGGAACATCAATCTGGTGGCCTTACTCATCGGAAGCGGTTTTCCTAACTTTGACGTCTTCCCAACGCTGCTGAGGAAGAAAACCCCTAAAAACCCGATCAATGAAACCCATGCCTCCACAATCCTGCACACTATCTTTCTTTACTTGATAATATTGCCGTTCCTCTATCTGGGGCTAAGCGCCATCGGCTGGAGCAACAGCTGGAATATTGCCATTTCATTTTCTCTGGGCGGAATAATCCACGTTTTAACCGAGTCCTTCGATGAAAAGGGAAGGCGCCTCCTTTACCCGCTAAGCAAAAAGTTCTACGGAATCAGGGTGCTACCCTATGACTTCTGGACCTATCTGACCGACAAAAAGGTCCTAGCGCTGGAGGGCGGGCTTTTCATCGCGGCCGTTTTGCTCTTGATATTCTAGCATTGCCCTGCTTTATCCCTAAATAGGAAATTGCACCTGCCCCCAATATTGTGCTGAAAACAAGGGTTATCGCCCTCTCGATCAACGTGGCGCTTATTGCCACTTGAAGCGGGACACCGAAAAGAAGGAAAACGGACAAAATCGTGGCATCCACTGTGCCCAATCCCCCAGGGAGCACGGGTATCAATCCCACAAGCGCGGGAAGGGTCAAGGCAAAGAACAACATCGGGAGAGAAGGCATGTAGCCAAAAGCCTGGAAGATGAAGTATAACCTAGAAATGGCCAATGCTATGATGGTGACAGTAAGAACAGTGATGCCAAAGATCGTTCTACCGTCCTTTATGATTTCCTCGGAACTCCGATAGAACCTCTTTATGCTGCGCTCCAATCCCGCCTTTTTCACTTTGCGATGAAAGATCTTCGCCAGTTTTGAGGTCACCCTAGCTATCCGCTTGGCACCTGTGGCACTTGATAACACATGGAAGAAGAAAACGCTCCATCCAACTAAAAAAAACAGCCAGACTAGAAAAACGAAAATCCCATACCAAAGATCAAACTGTTTCAGGGAAATTAAAAATCCGAAGATCAACAGCGAAACATATACCGGCAAGTCCATGATGTATTCCGACAGAATCGTGGCAAAGCCGCTTGAATAAGGCACATTTTGGGTTCTTCTAAGAATATAAGCCCGAGCAATCGGATCTCCGCCTGCGTAGGTGAAAGGCGTTATGTTGTTTATGAAAATTCCGCCCAAAATGATGACATAGATGCTCCTGATCGGAACTATGTACCCTGACGTAGCGAGAGTCAGACGCCAACGCAAAGACCAAAACAACAATCCGAATAAATACGTGAAAACCGCCAGTAACAGGAAAAAAAGATTAGCCCGGTATAGGGCCCACAGCATCGAGTCCAAGTTTTCCCGCAACAACAAAAAAGCCGCTATTACTGTCAGCAAACACAAAAGTATGAAAACTGAGATCGACCTCTTGTTAAAAAAACCAAGCCTTTTTTTCATCAATTTCACACATCAACAAAACGAACTGAAATAACTTAAATATTACTTGCCAAGGTTCAACTGGGTTGAAACTGGAAATCAAACGCGGCCAATGCTAAAGATTATCTCCATCTCTAACTCGGTCGTTGGCTTGCGAAGAGACGCCACTAGTTCTCTAGACAGATCCGCGGCCGCCTTGTTGGCACCAACCGCTAAAGTCCGGCTGCAGATAAACCGACTCTTTCTCACCACAATATCAGTTGGATGGCTGAGGGTCAACAACGGATGCCCCCAAGCTCTGACCTCGTCATAAAACCCACCGGCCCTGAGCCTGATGATAACCGGCCCTCCTAGCATCGCCAGCCTCTTCAGCTTGAGATCCAGCTCCGCAGCGGATCTATCCGCGCGCACCCCAATGACACAATCTCCCCTAGGGCCAAGCGTTTCATCCTTGGTGATCATAAAAGTTGTCCGGTGCTTCGCGGTCACCATCGGATGGCCCCTCGCCTTGAGAACCCATCTCATCTGACCACGACCTAATTTAAGAAGCAAGGAAAAATATTACTTTGATCGAATGTTGGACCGGGAGAGAGAGGAATTAGTCGAAAGGTTGATTAAATGGGGTTATCTGACCAAACCTAATGTCATCGCTGCCTTCAGGAAGGTACCCCGACACGAGTTCATACCGGACAGCGAAAGAAGCTACGCTTATTATGACCAACCGCTGCCCATTGGAAAAGGCCAGACCATCTCTGCCCCCAGCATGATAGCGATTATGATGGAAACGCTGGACCTGTCCCTGGGAATGCGCGTGCTGGAGATCGGCGCTGGCTCAGGATACAACGCTGCCCTTATCGCCGAGGTAGTTGGAAAAAAGGGGGTTGTGGTCACCGTGGAAAGAATCAAGGAACTCGCGGAATTTGCCGAAGAAAACCTGAAAAAAACGGGGTACGGCTGGGTGAAAGTGGTGATCGGTGATGGCTCACTTGGCTACGAAGAGGGCGCCCCATGGGATCGTATTTTGGTAACCGCCTGCGCCCCTGAGTTGCCGAGGCCGCTGATAAAACAGCTAAAGATCGGCGGTAAATTGGGTGCTCCGGTGGGTAGGGATTATATGTTTCAAACTTGGACCATTGCAGAGAAAACCGAGTCGGGAGAAATCTCAATCACCGAACACGGTGGCTGCTCCTTCGTGCCCCTCATTGGAAGATGCGGCTGGAACAAGGAAGACTAGCTAAACCACTTCTCCAGCTTGGCCTGTCCCCGCTCCAACTTGCCCTTAGTCAACTTATCTATTCCCGACCGCACCCTCTCCTCAGAAAAATCATATTCATCACAGAGGAATTTTTTAATGGCCTCAGGATCGGGATCACCCCAGACCAAGCTATAGTTGGTAGTAACATCTGGTCTTAGAAAAATTTCCCTGACCTCAAGCGGGTCAACCTCAAACTTTTTGCCCAGCTCAGTCTTGAGAATCTCCACCATCGAACCATATTTTTTGACCAGCTCCAGCGCTTTCTTAGGTCCGATGCCCTTGATGCCTTCATTGTAATCCGTCCCCACCAAAATCCCAATGTCGACCAACTGCTCCCGAGTTATTCCAAGCTCCGCTAGGACCTTTTCCAGCTCGATGATCTCAGGATAGACCTCGGTATAAGCATCCTTACCTGGAAGCTTTCGCCTGCCCGTGATGGCCAAGTTCCGAACCAGCCTTGGCGCACCAAAGAGCAGACTGTCAAAATCCTGGCTTGCCGCTGCCCAAGCATCACCACGTTGAACCATGAGCGCCGCCTGAGCCTCACCCTCACCGGGAGCTTGCACCCAAGGAAGCCCCATATAACTCAAAAGCTCCTGCGTCTGCTTTATCATGGCGGTGTCTAAACGGCCCGCTCTCTGGGCGAACTTTCTGGCATCCTGTATCCTTCCCTCTTCCAGCGCCTTTTTCCACTCGCTTTCTGCCTCCAGCCTCACCAGCTGGCGCTGCTCGACCGTCAGACGCTTCAGGGCCGGTGGCTTTCCATCAAAGACATAAACTGGTCTGATCCCGGCCTCGACAAAATTGGCCGTCCTGTAGAAGATCCCAGAAAGATGTGAGGTTATGCGGCCTCTCGAGTCCCGCAACAGCTCGCCGTCGCGCTGCCTGATTATGGAAAGGAATTGATAGAGGGAGTTCAGGGCATCTATGGCAATTATCCTGCCGCTCAAGCTTTCCAGTTCAACCTTCTCCCGGGAAACTAAATCGCCAAGCTGCACTCCCATCTTGGCACCAATTAAAGCTCACATTCATTACTTAAAATCAAAACTGGTAAAAAACTGGTTAATTGTGAAATAAAAAGGGATCATTATTACGCAGCTCTGGTCTCTCCAGGAAGCCTTCTCACCACCGTAATCGGAATCGCATCCCTTTCGTATTCATACATGGCAATATCGATTGGGTCAACTAAGTTCTTCGGCAACTCAACTAAAACAGGGGCGCCCATCTGTATCTGAAGCGCCCTAGCTCCAATAATGCGGGCCTTTTCAAAGCGAGTGTGTTTTTTGTGGAGAATGGGATGGCCCCCTACATCTCTGGCATGCCACCCATCTCAGGGCCAGCTCCCTTCTCTTTCTCTTTTTCTTTCTCTTCTTTTTCCAGCTTTCCTGCGGCGATAACGTCGTCTATTCTAAGGATCATCTCGGTGACTTCAGTTGCGGATTTGATTGCCTGGATCTTGACCCTTAGTGGTTCCACTATCCCCTTCTCGAGAGTGTTCAAGACCTTGCCGCTGATGACATCAACACCCACATTCTTTCCATCGCTCTTCTCATGGGCTGCCCTAAGTTGCACCAAGATGTCGATGGGATCCATCCCTGCGTTTTCAGCCAAAGTCCTTGGGATCACCTCGATCGCATCGGCAAAAGCATTTACCGCAAGAGCCTCGCGGCCGCCAACGGAATCGGAATACTCCCTAAGTCCTTTGGCCACCTCTATCTCGGGGGCTCCGCCACCACCGACTATCTTTCCGTCCTCAATGGCCGCTGAAACCACTGAAACCGCGTCATGTACTGCCCGCTCGACCTCATCGACGACGTGCTCGGTGCCACCCCTAACCAGAATGCTCACTGATCTCGGATCCTTACAGCCCTCAACAAAAATCATCTCATCACCTGCAATCTTTCTCTCCTCCACCAGCTCCGCTGTGCCCAAGTCCTTGACGGTGAGATCCTTGATGTTAGTCACACAGTTGCCCCCGGTGGCGCGGGCTAGCTTCTCCATATCGGACTCCTTCACCCTTCGAGCCGCCAAGATTCCGGCCTTAGCCAAGTAGTGCTGGGCCACATCGTCGATACCCTTCTGGCAGAAGACAACGTTGGCGCCGACGCTCTTTATCTGGTCAACCATCTCCTTCAGCATGCGCTGTTCCTCATCGATAAACTTTTTGAGCTGCTCAGGGTCAGTAATGTTAATCTTGGCATCCGTCTCGGTCTTTTTGACTTCTAGAGCAAGGTTCAGCAGAGCGATCTTGGCATTTTCCACCCTCTTCGGCATGCCGGGGTGAACCACCTCTTTGTCGAGAACTATTCCTTTGATCAGCTGAGTGTCGGCAGAGCTGCCCCCAGTTTTCTTCTCAACCTTGATGTTATCGATGTCCGCCTCAATTTTGCCGTCGACTTCCTCAACTATCTGTTTGACTGCTTTCACGCAGAGTTCGGCCAGCTTATCGCCGTGCATTTCCGAGCCCTTGCTGCTCATTGATGTCTTGGCAATCTGCTTGAGAATCTTGTCGTCATCCTTGGAGACAGGAGTTGCCATCTTCTCCAGGATCTTCTGAGCCTGCTCGGCTGCCAGCCTGTAGCCGCTGACGATGACCGTCGGATGGATATCCTGCTCAAGTAGCTCCTCCGACTTCTTCAACAGCTCTCCGGCCAACACCACCGCTGTTGTGGTGCCATCTCCGACCTCGTCCTCTTGTGCCTTTGAGACCTCGACCATCATCTTTGCGGCCGGGTGCTCAACATCCATTTCCTCAAGAATGGTGACGCCGTCGTTAGTTATGGTGACGTCACCCAAGTTATCAACCAACATCTTATCCATTCCGCGTGGGCCCAAGGTCGTGCGGACCGACTCCGCTATGACCCTCGCGGCCATTATGTTCATACGCTGGGCATCTCGGCCCAGGTACCGCTGAACTTTTTCCGGCAGAATGAGTATTGGTTGTCCTCCTAACTGACTCGCCATAAAATCCCTCCCATTAATTATTCAATTACGCTACTATAATGAGAAAATTTTAGAATATAAAAACCTTGCCCTTTCAAAACTTGCCGGACTTTATCTCCTCCACCTGCCAAACAAACTTCTTGTAAGCCTCAGATGCCTTTAATTTTTCCGCATCGCGCTTATAAAGGTCCTGTTTCAGCGGTCTTCCTGTCTTTCTCTCCCACTCCTCAAACGAGATACCCTGCGCCGCCTGGTTCTTGTCCCGGTACCACTCCGGAATGACGTTGAAGGCGCAAAAGGGAATAATCCGATTGTCGTTCATCGCGTAATGGATGCAGCATCTCTTGACCCGCTCAATATCGTAATTATAGAGATCCATAAAGTGCATCATCCCGATGAAAAGAGATTTCATGTGAAACTGACCTATCGCGTTGTACTCGTGTTTTATTAACGCGTTGAATATTATGCGGTCGATATCCAGACCCTTCGGTTTCTTCTTTTTATCAACGAACTTCCCGATGCTATAAAGCAATTTGGCCCCAACTAGCAGTTTGCTCTTTCCGGCACGAAGTTCCTCCGACTTCTCAGCCAAGTATTCAAGCAGGCCCTGGACATCAATAAAATGAGTCAGCGGCAGCATCTTGCCGTTATCGTTGAAAACATAGGTGGCAGCACCGCAGGCAAAATGGCTGCTCATCTGGTACATTGGCTTTTTCGTCAGGGCCTCGACGAAATCGCTTATCATCAACGCGGTCGGAACAGGGAAGAAATCATCCATCTTAAGAATTCCATCGGTCTGCTCCTCAATATTCTTTATGACATCAGGAATGGTGATGCGGTAGCGCTCGCGCTCCTCACGTGGCATCTTGCCCACAAGAGAAACTGGCTGGTAATTCACGCTGCGGATGATGTCAATGTTCTTGAACCCGAACTTTAAGATGTCACCAACTTCATGGTCGTTTACAGATTTTATCACCGTGGGCACCAGAACAATACCCATGCCAACCTTTCTACAGTTCTCTATGAGCTGGGGAACCTCCCAGTGATTCTTGGGATTAGTCTTCTCAGTAACTCCATCGAAGCTAAGATAAAGGGTGTTGACACCAGCCGCCCGAACTTTTTCAACGAGGTCCGGGTCTAACGCCAGCCTGATGCCGTTTGTGTTCAGCTGAACGTGATCCACACCATATGACTTGACCATCTTTATGATATCCACTAGGTCCTCCCTAAGACAAGGCTCTCCCCCGGTGAGCTGAACTGCGTTGCACGGCACCGGTTGCTCCGACTTCAGGGTTTTAACCATTTCTTCTATCTCACCAAAAGTGGGCTCGTAAACATAGCCCACCCTGCCTGAATAAAAAAAGCAGTACCAGCAGGAAAGATCACAACGATTAGTGAGTACAATGTTCGCCAAAGCGGTATGGCTCATGTGCATCTTACACAAACCACAGTCAGAAGGACAAACAGGGTTTTCCTTGGTAACCTGTGGATTCAGCACCCCTCTGCCGTCGCGGGCAAAGATCTGGGCTCGCCGATACCACTCATAAGAGCCAAAGTAGAGGTCCTCAAAAACACCGTGCTCCGGACATTCCTTCTTGATCCAAACTTTTCCATCGCGCTCAATGATCTGCGCGGGAAGAATTCTCAAACACTGCGGGCAGACGGACCCGGTCTTTGCCAATTCCTTCATGGCCATCAATTTACCACTAAAAGGGGTAACTTTTAAGCATTGCCAAACTTCTCTCAATATGAAAAGTGGTGCTATGGAGAAGGCTCACCGGCTCCTGCGTGAGTTCGGCCTGACCGAATATGAGGCGAGAGTTTACTGTGCCTTAGTTTCAAATGGTCCTTCAACCGCTGGTGAACTGAGCAAACTGGCAAACGTCCCCTACTCAAGAATTTACGACATTCTATCCAGGCTTGAGGCGCGTGGATGGGTAGAAGCCCAAGCTGGCAGACCTAGCCGATACCGCTCCAGGGATCCGGCTGAAGTGGTGAAAATCGTGAAGACTGAGGAGGAGAAAAGGCTCAAAGAGGCTGGAGAGGCGCTATTGAAGGAACTTGAACCGCTTTATTCAAGAAGAGCCGAGGTAAAGCGACCAGATGTCTGGGTGATTCGTGGTGAAAAAAATATCCTCACCAAAATTGGAGAGATGCTTACCCGCGCCGGGATTGAAGTCCTGCTCTCGCTACCGAACGTGCCTCAGGAGATATCCGGCCTGAAATCTTATCTCTCACTCTTGGAAGCAAAACAAATTCCCGTCAGGATCTTGGCGTCAAAGAAGCTTAATCTCCGCAGCTTGGAGCTGCCGCGAAAGTTAGAAATCAGGAAAAGGGAAAACCTCTTCGGTGGTGGTGTCGTCGTGGATGGACAAGAGGTGCTGCTCATCCTAGGAAGCGGAAATGAACTGTTAGGAATATGGTCGAATGAAATCGGCTTGGCCAAGTTTGCCAAGGAATATTTTGAATACCTCTGGAAGGACTCAAAGGTGACCTAATGTGTGCGTGGAGTTGATTCAACTTATTGTAGCGGCAATCTGGTTTATTCTGCCGGCCTATGTCGCCAACGCCACACCGGTTGTCCTCGGCGGCGGGAAACCTATCGACGGTGGGCATACTTTCATCGATGGGCGTCCCATCTTTGGACCGGGAAAAACAATACGTGGTTTCATTTCCGGACTCGCCGCGGGCTTTGTCCTCGGTGTTTTGCAGGGATTAGCCACCGGTCAGCTTCACCTATACTCAGCGCTTGGTTTCCTGCTTGCCTTAGGTGCACTGGTGGGAGATCTTCTAGGCAGCTTCATCAAAAGAAGAGTTAACTTAGAAAGAGGGTCTGCCGCACCTGTCCTTGACCAGCTCAGTTTTGTTGTCCTGGCATTATTGTTCGCCAGCCTAGTATCCGTGCCCTCATGGGAGATAATTTTAATCATCCTGATAATAACGCCGCCGATACACCTAGCGACGAATTTCATCGGACATAAGCTCAAGCTGAAGGACAGGCCATATTAAGGTAATAACTATGCCCAAGTATGATGTCTTTGGAATCGGCACCGCCCTAGTGGATCATTTCTGCAGAACCACGGACAGTTTTCTGGAGAAAAATGGCCTAATCAAAGGGGCATCCAATTTTGTCTCGCGGGAAAGGCTTGATGAAATTCAAGTAAGGCTGGCCGACTCAATATTCGCCCGCTTTCCTGGGGATAATGCCCGCAACACCTGTGAGGGGGTAGTCCATCTTGGAGGTAGGTCCGCCTACGCTGGAAGAGTCGCTGAAGATGCTGAGGGTAAAATCTTTGAAGAATCCCTGCGAAAACAAAAAATAGCCTCTTTTCTTGAGAAAGGACCGGGCAGAACCGGGAAGATAATTGCCCTTATCACACGGGACGGCCAAAGAACCTTTGCCGTTGACTTGGGTAATGGCAAGGACTACGGCGGGTTGCCGGTCACAGGAATAAAAAATTCAGCTTTTCTTTATCTAACTTCAATTACTCTTTTTGCCGATGGTGCCATCTCCAGAAGCGCTCGAGACGCAATGGATGTGGCCGAGGGAAACGAAGTTCGAATATCAATCTCGCTCGAGAGCCCGCCCTTGGTGGAAAAAAAGAAAGATCGTTTGTGGAGAATACTCACCCGCGCCGATGTGCTGTTCACGAATGAGGAAGAACTCAAAGCACTAACGGGGTCAAGTGATGAAAAAGCCGCTAAAGAACTGGCTAAAGAGATAGACATCGTTTGTCTGAAGAAAGGAGAAAGGGGTTCATCGATATTCACAAAGGAGGAAGAGTTCCATGTGCCGGCTCTACCTGCAAATGTCGTGGATACGACAGGGGCCGGTGACTTCTACGCGGCTGGAGTCTTGTTCGGTCTCAGCAGGGGTAAGTCCATCAAAGAATCTGGAACCCTCGGAGCACAGCTGGCAAAAAAAGTAGTGGAAAAATTCGGCGCCACTTTAGCTAATAAGCTGTGAAAATATCCTTCTTTTTTGGTAAGTAGCGGGCCGATCTGATTGGAGCCACGGCCCAGATGCCACAGCGGGCAAAGTCAGCACTGCACACGTGTGCACACAATACATAATGTGTCTTATTCACGTGGATGTTCCGCCGGAATCCAGAAGGATATGGCGGTTGTATGTGTAACTTCAGAAAATCCCCAACGATTCGCCCTAGAAAAACATTCAGACGCGGGCAAGGAATTGTTGAGGCACGCCAAAAATCTGGAGCTGAAGTGGTATGAGTTCAATGTTATTCACGCGCTTGCATAGCTCAGGATGATCTGCTGAAAGCTACACCCGCATACACAACCTAAACTCTGGTAAAATGATGCAAATGGGTTTAATAGGTACCTTTTTCATTTTCCTCCGAGGGAACAAACAAACGGTTCCTGACAAGCTTTGCACTCTAGCTGAATCGTTGTGTGGATTATGCTAAAATTTTCCTTAAGCAGTTTGTCTACTTGTCTTAAGATTTCCTCCGCTTTACTCAGCTTTTGGTCATCTATGACAATATGCCCACTCAATGAGTTAATACCTGAACTTATCGACCAGATATGCAAATCATGAACATCCTGAACACCGTCGATCTTTTTTATCTTTTCTACCACTCTATCGGGGTCAATACCCTCAGGGACAGCTTCTAAAAGAACACGGCCTGACTCACTGATCAAGGCGACGGCACTTCTTAGTATTATTCCACCGATCAAGATCCCTATTAAGGCATCAACTATGAACAATTGGCTGAAATAAATTATCACCGCCGCGGCGATGACCCCAACCGAAGAAATGGTGTCGGAGAAAACGTGGGAAAAGGTACCCTTCACATTCAGATTTTCTTTTCTCACCTTCCAAAGAATACCTAGTGATAAAAAATTTACCGCCAAACCAGCTACGGCGACTGCCAACATCAGGGGTGCCCTCACTTCGGCGGGGGTCGTAAATCTTCTGTAGGCCTCTGAAAAGATATAAAACGCAACGATAAACAACAATAAGCCATTAAAAAGAGCAGCTAGGATCTCCAGCCGATAATAACCGTAAGTTTTTCTCTTGGTTGCCGGTCTCATCGCAAGCTTGAAAGCACTCACGCCAACAGCTAAGGCTACCGAGTCCACCAACATGTGCCCGGCGTCACCGATCAGTGAAAGGCTGTTGCTCAGAATTCCACCAATCACCTCGGCTACAAACACCGAAGCGGTTAATAGGAAAGCCAGCATAAGCCTCCGACTCGCTTTCAGGCGGCTATCAGTGAAAGTGGAAATTTGCTCCAGCATGCTTTCGCTTCCATGTGCAAACTTTTAATCTTGGTTATTTGAAGGTTTATCGGATGGACCATGGGAAGAATAGCCGGCACTTGCGCGATATGCGGCAGAATCAGCTACGATGTGCACCGTTGCGGCATATGCGGAGCCACTGTTTGCTCCCGTGACTTTGTCAGCGATATCGGTGTCTGCACTAGATGTTTGCGAAAAGGGCTCTGGATCAGCGACAAAGGTCCTGAATAAAAAGTGATGAACTTGCTAACAGAAGAGGTCCTTGAGCAGATTGATGAGCTGCTCTCTGAGCTGAACAGGTTAGCCTTAGATGGTATACCGATAATCGTTGAAGGTATGGATGATGAAAAAGCTTTGCGTGCACTGGGCATAAGTGGACGCGTTCGCAAAATCTCAAACGGTGGTTCCCTGCTGAACTTCGTTGAAGGTCTTTCAGGCTCAAAGGAAATAGTAATATTAACCGATTTCGACAAAGCTGGCGATGAACTGGCAAGTTTTATCATCAAACATGCAAAAAGGCTTGGTGTTAAGCCAATATCTGAATTCAGAGACAGGCTAAAGCCACTGGTGCGCAGAAGTGTGAAAGACGTGGAAGGGCTGGCAAAGTTTCTGCAAAGAGAAAGAGTGAGATAAAACTGCTAAACTCTTTTCGGGCCTTTTTTCGAAAGAAATTTTTCTACATGAAACGGTCTTATGCCCAGTTCCACCAACCTTTTCATTACATCCTTTTTACTTTTACCCTGCTTTATCAGCTGGGAGTACATTTTGTCAATGGATTCATAAGTTTCATGAGGAAAGCAAACCCAAGCATCCGTTTTCCGTGCATAGAAATCCGGGACCACCAGGGACCAAGGCTTAAAATAAAGAGCGGCAGTTTTAACTTCTTTTGCTCCTTGTTCCCTGAGGTATTCCAAAGCAACCTTTAGGCTCCTACCGGTGTCGGCAATATCATCGACGAGTAGTATCTTTTTCCCTTTAACATTCACGGCAAGTGGTTGGGTTATTTCAGGTTTATCACGGGTTTTGTAAAACCCTACATAATATTCCACCTTAATCGTGGCAATATCTGGCCCTCCTAAGAAATCCAAGATCAACCGGCCCGGTATCCAACCGCCTCGTGAAACGGCGACGATAAGGTCTGGATTGTACTTGCTCCTCTTCACCTGTTCAGCTAGTTCCACGCAGAGTTCATGAATGTATTCCCAGCCTGGAACTTCATACTTTACGGGCTTTTTGATCACACCCATGCAAACACACCTGCACATGGTCTCTCTGTCAAAAGTGTTTAATTAAAGCTACACTTTTCAGACCAGGTAATCTAACAACCGAGGAAAGTGATCAAAATCCTCTATAACGACATCAGCCACCCGGGCTAACTCAGGGTTCTTTCCCACCGCAACCGCCAGACCAGCGCTTTTTAAGAAATTTACGTCATATTTACCGTCACCAATCGCGACACGTTCTTCGGGGGAAATTTCCAGATCTTTCGCCAGTTTAACCAAATTTTTATCCTTATGACGTGGTTCAACCCTGAGAATACCCTCTCCAGTCAGATAACCGGATTTATCCACCTCCAGACCATTTGCGATAATGTGGGGGATACCAAGGTCTCGGGCCACATTGCCGGCTAACACATCAAGGCCTCCAGTAATAATCGCTGTCTGAAAACCTCTGCGAACTATTTCCCCGACCACATTTTTCACGTTTGGGGCCAAGGTATATTGAGACAAAATTTTCCTAATCTCATTAAAAGTGGGGGGTCGGCTGCCACAGCGCTATGTCGCGACGCATGAACTCCGCATGATCAATCTGCCCCGACTCATACGCCATTAAGTTCCCAAGTGCGGCCGTCTTGGTGCCAAATCTTTGAATTATCCCCAACAACTGTCCTCTAGTATCAAGGTTCCGTCCATGTCAAATGCCACGAGCTTGTAGCGCATGCGAACCAAATTAAATTTTGCCAAAACGATAATAAGCGTTAAAATGCGGTTTTCGGTTTTTCTCAAGGGATTTATTCTCCGGTCACGATGAAATATAGGGCCCAAGATGATGGGATGGCTGTCCTTTCTCCTTTCGCTGGTGCCTTTTTTAGAGGTGCGCTTTTCATTACCACTTGCTACAATTTACAATCCGGGACTACCTCCGCTTGTAGTATTTGCCATTTGCCTCATTCTCAACTTGCTAGCCATACCACTAGCCTACCTTCTGCTCGACATAATCGTGCCACCGATCAGGCGTAAATGGAAGTTGGTCAACAGGTTGTTCCAATTTTCTGTCAAACGAGCACAAAAGTATCAAGGGCTAAGCTTGATAGGGCTTGCCCTCTTTGTAGGAGTGCCGTTTCCGGGAACTGGCGCCTATAGTGGGGTTCTTATAGCCTACGTCGCTGGTTTCAACCGCAAAACCTCATCACTGGCAATTGCAATCGGTGTTTTTCTGGCAAGTGTAATAATGCTACTGGCAATTCTTGGAATAGTTTATATTCAAGGCGTAACTGGGCTTTGAGGGCCGGCCGAAGCAACCATCTGTATCTCAAGCGTCAGCTTTTTAAGATAAGCAGTATTATTTTTATTATCATTAAATCAAGCCAGAATCACGATCAAGCTAATTCTGGCCCATTGAGGGCTGTTGCCCGTGGAAGAAAAAAGTTTGCAGGATTTAGTGGCCGAAAAGCTCGGCAAAAAGGAGGTTTCAAATATGCGTGAAGATAGTGGTACGACCAAGTATCTTATCCACGCCAAAATAGAGGCTAGCGGCGTGGTCGAGCGCCCAGATGTCGTGGGTGCAATATTTGGACAGACGGAGGGTCTGCTCGGAAGCGACCTTGATCTAAGGGAGCTGTTAAAGAGTGGTAGAATCGGGAGGATCAAAGTAGAGATCAACTCAAGCCAAGGAAAGTCGACCGGCACGATCACGATCCCTTCAAGCCTTGACAGAGTTGAAACGGCAATAATTGCCGCCTCCCTAGAAACTATTGATCGTGTCGGCCCTTGTGAAGCAACCATAAAAGTGGAACGCATCGAGGACGTCAGGGACATTAAGAGGAAGTTTGTGGTGGAGAGAGCCAAAGAGCTTCTCGGGGCTTTTGAGGAAGCTGCTACTGAAACTCAAGAGATAACGGAAAAAGTAATGGAATCCGTACGTGTTGAAGAGATATCTGAATATGAGGGACTCCCCGCGGGACCGGGTGTTAAGGACTCTGATGCCATTATAATCGTCGAGGGGCGTGCCGACGTTCTCAACCTGCTGAGGGCGGGCATAAAAAACGCCATCGGTATAGAGGGCACCAGCGTACCTAAGGCAGTGATAGATTTAACCAAGGACAAAACAGTCACTGCATTTGTTGACAGCGACCGGGGCGGCGACCTGATCTTGAAGGAACTGCTCCAAGTGGCGGAGATAGATTTCGTGGCTCGACCTCCTCCTGGTAGAAGCGTGGAAGAGTTATCTAAAAAAGAAATAATCAAAGCGCTTAGAAACAAAGTTCCAGTAGAAATCGCAGCTGCGGAATACAGGGCAAAACCAGCGCCGGTCCAACCAGCTGAAACAGGTAACGGTGAATTACAAGAGCTTGAAAATATGGCCAACAAGTTGCGCGGTACTCTCAAGGCCCAACTGCTCAATGAAAAACTGGAGTTAATGGAAGAAATCCAAGTGAGGGAGCTGAAGGAGCATCTTTCGCAAGCACAAAATGTAAAAGCGGTCGTGTTCGACGGCGTAATAACGCAAGAACTCGCCGAACTTGCTGCAGGGAGAGGAGTTCAGTACTTAGTCGGAATGAGATCAAGAGTGGAGTCAGTGCCCCCAAACCTGCGGGTGCTGACATTGGATGACCTTCGCAGGATCAAACATCAAAGATAACTAATCAAGGGATAGCTCCATCGCAATAGCCGACTCGCCGTCCTCATAGTAAAACGGCATTTCCCCTCTTTCCAAAAAACCCAGTTTTTTGTAGAATTGCTGCGCCCCAACGTTGCTTTTCCTCACCTCAAGCCGAACTAATTTAACACCTTTTTTCCTGAAACGCTCGATAATGTTGTTCATCAGCAAGGTACCTAAACTTTGCCTTTGAAAGGCTGGATCGACGGCTATGGCAAGGATGTGGCCTATATTGCTCCAGCGGATGACTCCAATTAAATAGCCAGCGACAATTCCACCTAGATCAACTACCAAAAAACCATCAGGGTGCATCAGGTGTAATCGTTTTATAAGGCTAACCGGGTAGGGATCCTTAAAGCACTTATACTGAATTGACATGATCGCTTTAAGGTCCTCCGCCCTAAGCTCTCTGATATTTATTAATCGCTGGGTGACCATAACATCCCTCACCAAGTTTAAACCACCCGACATAAAATCATTTGCGGAACGGGTAAATACTGAGGGATAAATTTGAAAATCATCCACAAGGACTTGAAGCACGGGAAAATCAAGCTAGCATTGGAAACTTTGGACGACCTATGGCACCTGCAACATTTAATCTGCCCAAGTGATATTATCACAGCCGTCACTTGGCGAAGAGAACAAGAGATGAGTGATAAAATCCGTCCTGAAAGGATGGAAAAAAGACCGATCACCATCTCGATTCAAGCGGAGAACATCGAATTTCACAAGCACAGCAACCGCCTGCGCGTTTTGGGGAAGATACTGGAAGGTCCTGACGTTGGAAAACACCATTCCTTCAGTTTTGAACCGGGTTCGGTTCTAACCATCACCAAGGAATGGAATCCTGAGGACCTCCGAAGAATTCAGGAAGCGGTTCGAGCTAGCAACCGGCCTCGAGTTTTGCTCGTTGCTCTTGATGACTCAACTGCTGATCTAGCAGTGGTGAGACAGTACGGATTAGATGAAATCGGGACTATATCGCGTCCTCGCTCAGGGAAAAGATACTTAGTTGAGTACGAGGCCGATGAGAAAAAATTTTTCCACCGTTTAGCGGATGCCATTAAAGACGTTACTTCCAAGGAAAACATAAAAACGACAATAGTGGCCGGGCCCGGATTCACAAAGGATAATTTTACATCTTTTTTGCGGGATAACTTTCCCGACCTATCTAAGACCATTAGGCTTGGAGACGCCAGCTCTGGCGGGAGCGCCGGACTCTATGAAATAGTACGACGAGGATTAGTCGAGCTTGTATCAAAAGAAGACCGGCTTTCACTTGAGACTTCGCTGATGGACCGATTAATGGGTGAGATTACCAAGGAAGGACTGGCAACCTATGGTAAGAATGAGGTGGAGCGAGCGGTCGCTGCCGGAGCGGTCGAAAGGCTTCTAGTTGCCGACGAGTTGTTAAGATCAAACCGAGAAGATATCTCAAAAATCCTTGAAAATGCCAGAAAAACAAGGTCCGAAGTTATTGTGATAAGTACGGAACACGATGCTGGAAAACAGCTCACGGCGCTGGGCGGAATTGCCGCATTCCTGAGGTTCAAGCTCTGAATATCCAATAGACCTATAACTTTAGTCGACGAATTTACTCTTATGAAAGCCGTTCCGATATATGGAACGCCGGCTCTTATATTGAAAATAAATGAGGAAAAGATAATCGTGATTTCAGACTTGCATATAGGAATCGAGCACGAGCTGGCAGATAGAGGCATCTCCCTGCCCAGTCAGATACCTGGGTTGAAGGCGAGATTAACTGCCCTCATCGAGGAGAAAAAAGCCAATCGACTCATAATTTTGGGCGATGTTAAACATAACATTCCGGTAACAACTTGGCATGAGTGGCGAGAGTTGCCCTCTCTTTTCGAAGATCTGGCTCGGCTGGCTAGAATCGATATTGTCAAAGGAAACCACGACGGTGATCTGGAGGGCATGGTGCCGCATGAAGTCACCATTCACGATCCGCACGGCATTGTCTTGGGAAAAAGAAAAAGAGTCGGCCTCGTGCATGGCCATACTTGGCCAGCGCCGGAACTCTTCAACACAGAGTTCATCATAGCTGGACACAATCATCCGGCAATAGAATTTCGAGACGAGCTTGGCGGCAGGTCAATCGAACCCATCTGGTTACGGGCAAAACTGAATCCAAAAAAAATACCTAAAAAATTAATTCCATCGGTCAAGCAAAAGTTACCGGAGTTAATCGTGGTACCTGCGTTCAGCGAGCTCGTCGGCGGCGCGGCCATGAACCGTAGATTGCCCAAGGAACTGATCGGACCTATCTTTCGTTCTGGTACCGTGAAGCTTGATGAGGCTGAGGCCTACTTGCTTGACGGAACTTTCTTGGGAAAAATCAAAACACTCAAGTGAGGGCAAAACCGACTAAAAAAGCTTTTATAAGATGGCAGAGTTAAACATCGGGGGATAAAACGACCGACGTTCTTATAATTGGAGCCGGTCCGGCGGGACTTTTCGCCGCCTACGAGCTATCTCGAAAATCAAAATTATCGGTGACTATAGTTGACTGGGGAAATGACATAACCAAGAGATATTGTCCGGCAACCAAGACAGGCAAGTGTATCGGTTGCGTGCCCTGTCACATAATGTCCGGACTCGGCGGAGCTGGAGGAATGTCGAGCGGCATTCTGAACCTCAGATATGACATCGGGGGAGACCTGAGCAAGTTCACCAAAAGCGTGGAAAAAGCCGAAGAACTGGTGAAAGAAGTTGACGAAATTTTTGTCGAGAATGGGGCCCCAAAGGAAGTTTACGGACAGGACACGGCCGGGATCGATGAACTGGCTAGAAAAGCAGCCGCCGCCGGAATTAGGTTTATACCAATCCCGCAGAGGCACATCGGCAGTGAGTATCTTCCTGAGGTAATAAATTCCATCCGGCAAAAACTCGAAAAGCGCGGAGTCAAAATCATGCTGAACACAAAGGTCGAAAGTATCGGACAGGGTAAGGTCATCATCAACGGTTCCACAGTAAAAACTGACTACATTCTAGCTGCACCCGGGAGGGTCGGGGCCGACTGGTTCGCTGCACAAGCAAAGTCGCTAGGCGTCAAACTGACCCACCTCCCTGTGGATATCGGCGTCAGAGTGGAAGTGCCGGCAGTTGTCTACGAGCCGGTTGTCCGGGTAAACAGAGACCCCAAATTTCACATCCAGACAAAAACTTTCGACGATTTTGTGCGTACTTTCTGTACAAATGCTGAAGGATGGGTGATGGAAGAACGCTACGACGATCACGTTGGAGTAAATGGGCAATCGTTGCGCAATAAAAAATCCAAAAACACCAATTTCGCCTTTTTAGTTCACGTTGGACTTACCCAACCGGTCACCGATACAAACGCGTATGGAAGGTCCATCGCTTATCTCGCGACCACAATAGGTGGTGGGCGACCATTAATCCAGCGCATGGGCGATCTTCGGGCAGGAAGACGCTCGACCTGGGAAAGGATTGAAAGAGGACATGTGGTTCCGACCCTCAAAAGCGTCACACCCGGCGACATCTCGATGGCCCTGCCCGGAAGAATAGTAACCGACATCATCGAGGGACTTGAACGTCTAGATAAAGTGGTTCCGGGAGTTGCCTCTGACTCAACATTGCTTTACGCTCCTGAGGTCAAGCTTTACGCCATGCAGATAAACGTCGACCAAAATATGGAAACTAGCGTTCCAAATCTTTTCGTGGCAGGAGACGGAGCCGGTCTCTCAAGAGGAATCGTCACAGCCGCCGCCACGGGGTTACTTGCGGCCAGAGGAATCATCAGAAAATCAGGTAGCGAAGAGCATCTGGATTAAGCTAGGGCCTCCTCAATGGCATAGATCCGGGCGTAAAGCACTCCATCATGTTCATAAAGTTCTGAAACTGCGCTGAACCTTTTACCCTTGCGAAGCAGCTCTCTGGGACCATTATAATCCGCGGATGTTAAAACTGCACGGAAGCGATCGTCAACAATCAGGATGGCTTCACCCAGCTGCACTTTCAAAACCTCAAAAACATGACGCTCCGTTCCCGGGGACACAGCCGCAGCACCTATGGAGTACAACCTTCCTTCCCTTTCCCTTAACTGACCCTCTGCCTGAAGTTTATCAACGGCTGCTCTAATAGTGGCGTGATTTCTCCCCTCTTCCTCAAGCTCGGTGTATAACTCCTCAAAGGACAGTCCTCTCTTCCCAGCGATTAAAACTGAACCCAAGATCCGCTTGGCAGTTTCCCTGACTTCTCGATTGAACCTTGACAATCTCTCTTTCTCGAGCAGCTCCACTTCGGACGATGAAACAACAGCTGTCTCCGCCAGTGGCTGGGGGACCTCCGCCTCGGATATAAACTCGGGGGAAAGCGGGTTCCTCTCCGGTGGTGTCCCCAAACGGATGATGGGATGAAGTTCTGAGTTCAACCCTTTCACCATCTGTTTCATTCTTTCCGCCATCTTTCTACTGGCCCTCAAGTAATTAACGTCAAGGGTGCCCTCAGCCGCCAAGATGACGACCCTGCCAAAACTCCTTCTGCCGGTCCTCCCCTTTCTTTGAATGTATCTGATCTCGCTGGGAACTGGCTCGTAGAAAATCACCAGATCAACGCTCGGTATATCCAGTCCTTCTTCACCGATACTGGTCGCCACCAAGACTTTGATGTCCCCTGATCTGAACCTCTCTAACAGCAGGGACTGCTGATCCTGAGTCAAACCTTGGTCCTGACCTCGAGCGGCCTGTCCGACAAATCTCACCACCGTCAAACCAAGCTTAGACAATCTCGCCGCCAGGTAAGTTGAGGTATCACGATATTGGGTGAAGACGATTATCCTCGAAGAGGGGTTAGAGGAGAGTTGCTCCAACACTAGCTTCTCCAAAACTTCCACCTTGGGATGATCCTCAAGGTTACCGGACTCAAGAACCTGATAAATTCCATTAGAAACGAGTTCGGAAACTATTGTCTTGTGCCCCGTCTTGCCGCTGTTTTTTACTCTGTTCAAGAAAAGTCTCAGAGTCTGCGGCCCTTGGCTGTCCAAGAGCTCCAAGGCGTGGAAAAGAGTCAGCGCGGAGGACTGCAAGACCAGAGCAGAGAAAAGCGGGCCCCGCTCTTCCGGGGTCGAGACCTGCTCCAACCTGCTTCTGATAGCCTCCCCCGCCTTCAGCAGGTCTGATCTGAATATATATCTTGGATTTTTTCTAACCACTCCCATGGCGGATAATCTCTGAAGGCGATCGTCCAGCATATGTCTGATGCTTCTTTCAATTGCTCGGTGCGATTCCGGCAAATGTACTAGCTTCCATTCAACGGCGACGGGATTGAGGTAAGGTTTAACATCCTCGTCCTCCTCGGTTCGAGCCTCGACATGCTCTATGTAAAGAGCCCTGCAGATCTCCTCGATCTTCTCCCGATCGGCCCCGGGGCTGGCGGTAAGTCCCAGAATAATAGGATAAGGGGCCTCGCCCACATAGGCTTGGGCTACCCGCGTGTAGGCATAGTTCTTCCTAGCCCGGTGGCACTCGTCAAAAATCAGAAGACTGAAATCCTTGAGGCTCATGCCAAGGCTATGATCATTATCTACAACTTGGGGCGTGGCAAAGTAAATTCTTGATTTGCCCTGCCACGCCTGAAGCCTAAAGTTCGGTTTATATTTGCCCGTAAGAACCTGAACATCATCCGGGCGGAGTTTCAAAAGCCTCAGAAAAGTGTCGCGGTGTTGCAAGACAAGCGGCCTAGTGGGAGCCATCACCAAAACTTTCAGTTGGCTGTAATTATAGAGAAAATGAGACGCCACCAGCGCAGCTATAACTGTTTTTCCCAAGGCAGTGGGAAGAACAACGAGGGTGTTTCTTTTTACCGCTTCTTCGGCAATTTTGAGTTGGTAGGCTCGCTCCTCCAAAGCTTCGGCTCTGACTAAAGGATTAACTACCGACATCGGGAGATCAGATCTCGATGACCTCTTCAGCGGGCTTAGGTTTGGGCCTTTCCGGACCCTGAGGGTTAACCTCATCTATGCCTCTGAGAAGATCAGCAAGCTTGTCATCGGTAAACATCTCTCTGATTTTAATAAACTCCTGAGAATTGCGAATGATAAAGCCTCTTCTTCTGGAAGGCTTGCCCGAGGAATCTATCGGGTTTATCTCCACCACCAACCTGGTTGGCGATTTTCCATATGGGGGGAGCTTGACGATGAAAACTCCAGGCAGAGTTGTTGGTTTTCTCTCCCAGTCACTACCTTTCTCAAGAAACACCCTGAGAGACTCAGTGAGTCTGCCACCTTTCATAATCACCACCTTTTTAAACTCTGCGCACCTCCGCTAAATAAGTATCTTGCTAACAACACATTATCATCTACACCGGAAAAAGTCAAAAAAAATTCACTCGATAACTTCTAGCTTAGAGAGAATCCTGCGCTGCTCGGTAGTAATCTCAATGGGATGCGGCCGCTTCGGTATCTCAACAATCTTGACCTCACCAAATACGGCGGTTGAGAAGTAGCGATAGCCGTGATCATTGAGCATGGTAACGATGCGCTTCAGTTCCGGATGCCTTTTATGCAACTTCAAACAGGCCTTAACATTGGCCCCGCTTGATATCCCAACGAACAGCCCTTCCTCCCGGGCAAGTCTTCGCGTCATCCCTATAGCATTTTTAGAGTCGACCAGAATGACACCATCAAGTACTGAGATGTCCAAAATGGATGGTATGAAACCATCACCGATACCCTCAATTTGGTGCGTTCCCCAGCGCTGCTTTGACAAGACAGGAGATTCGGATGGTTCGACCAAATATATCTTGATCTTCGGGTTCTTTTCCTTCAGATATTTTCCCACCCCGGTAATGGTGCCCCCTGTTCCGGCGGTGGCTACGAAAGCATCCAGCTTACCGCCCAGTTGCTCCCAAATCTCAGGCCCGGTCGTTTCATAGTGGGCCCGAACATTTTCAGGATTGTTAAACTGATCCACGAAAAAGTATTTCCTAGGATTTTTCTTGATGAGTTCCTTCGCCCTATTGAGAGCCAAATCAACGTCAGATTCAGCACCAGGGACCTCCAAAACCTTGGCCCCATAAATTCTCATGGTCTTTTTTCTTTCCTCACTCATTCCTGCCGGCATTACGATGACCACAGGAAAACCCAATAATGCACCCATCATGGAGGTGGCAATGCCGGTGTTACCTGTAGTACTCTCCAGAATAGTCATGCCTTTTTTGAGTTGGCCTTCTTCAATCGCCTTGCTCAGGATTTTGAACAATATTCGATCCTTGAGACTGCCTGAGGGGTTCATAAACTCAGCCTTTCCGAAAAGCTCCAGATTTGGTGCCTTGGAATTTTTTGGAATCTTACTCATTTTAATTAATGGCGTGTTGCCTATCGCCCCAGTTAAATCCTCAGCCACCATTAATCTGCCGTTCATTTTAATCCATCCCAGATAATAAGCTCGAATCGGTATTTAAAAACGATGGACCAATAATTTTGGGGGTTAATTGCCGGAACTTAGCCCGATGGTCTTGGTTTTGGCCACTAGCGTACAGGCCGCCCTTTTCGAAACCTTTCTTTGGAACATGGTCAAGGGCGTGGCTTATATCCTCATCGCTGTGACGCTGTGGTTCCTGCTGCGGAAGCTGAACCGCATTAGGCCGTTAAAGCGCAAACGTTCGAAAAGATGAAGGTGGGGTCGCCGAGATTCGAACTCGGGTCTCTGGCTTTTACGCTTCTGGTCTAAGCCCCGTTCGGCAGGTCGCACAATGACCTTAAGCCAGAAGGATAGACCAAGCTACCCCACGACCCCGAAACCAAACTTAACATTTTATGATAAAAAGCTTGAAATTAAGTGGACTTTCCTTTGATCAATTTTTCCAATTCTTTTTCCAACCACTCTGCAGGAACTTCCTGAATGCTTATCTTGAGGCTTTGCCCACGCTGCCCCACCCCAGAGGGCTTCATGTCCACCAAGCCTAAAGCGCTGAGCCTCTGCAGATACTCCCAGAACTGAGTGTGTCTCCTAGCTTCCTCTCGGTATTCCTCACACACCACGCGGTAGGTCCTCTCAACATCGCCGGTGAATGCATAGGCTCGTTTAGATAAAACCAGCTTTCGGGCCACCGCGAGCAGGGTCAGTTTCTCATGCAGCTGAAGATCTCGCAGGGTCTCCCTCCTGATCTCCGGGTAGACCTCTGCTTTGGCTTTCCGAGCGTGCTCCGGAGTAACTTGTTTCACACCTTCGGCGTCCGCAGCCATGCCAGCGCGCCAGAGTAACTCCAGCGCAAAGCGGGCATCGCCCCATCTCGAAGCAATGTCGGCTATCAAATCAATCGTGTCCTCCTCAACCACGCCTGGCTTGAAAGCCTCATTCATCCTGCTGGTAAGGATGTCTCTAAGTTGAGAGGCACTGTACCGGTCGAGTGAGATTACATTGTGCATGAAGGTGCTCTGGGTAGCTGCGTCCAGAGATCTCAGAAAACTTTTGTCCCGCGCAATGGCAATGAGGCTTATGCGATTGGGACCACCTGATTCCTCCGCGGTCCTCGTCAGGGAATAAATGAGATTTGGGCCGTTCTGCTGCACGAAAAAATCGAGCTCGTCAAGAGTGACTGTGAGATAGGCATCACGGGAGTTGAGATAGGTAACTACATCGTTAAGAAGCTTCTCCGGACCGAGACCATGATAGGGCCAACGAGGATTAAAGTGCTGCAGGATCTTTGCGATCACCGAGTAAATGGTTCTGTCCTTGCGGCAGTTGATGTGTAAATAGGTCAGAGCCATGCCCCTGCTGCTCGCTGCCTTCTCAAGCTCCGCGCCGAACCTCCGCGTCAAGACCGTCTTGCCGACCCCAACGCTTCCGGTAACCAAAACCCGCTGGCTCGATCTATTCTCAAGCACTGGTTTGAAAAATCTGGTTAGCTGGCGAAACTCCTCATCTCGATGAACAAGTACCTGCGGCACATACTCCGGCATCAGCTTGCTGGGGTCGCGAAAGACCGTGTCCCTGCTCAGCTCCTCTTCAAAGATGTCCCTATACATCGACGCCCCAATCAATCTTTAAACCGACAAATAATTAATCCTATGCAACTGATGCGGCCAAAGTTAACAAGGACTAAATTCCACTGCTTTTTATGCTTCTTTTTCGGCTCCTTTAAAGGCAAGCTTAACCAGTAGGGGAGTTACTAAAGATGTCAGCAGCACAACCATCACCGTCATCGATAGCAACGACTGACCAACAACCGCTGCCTTCAAACCTATGGAGGCCATTATCAAGGCGACCTCAGCTCTCGGCATCATTCCCACCCCAACTCTCAGTGAATCCTTAACACTAAACCCGCTGAGGAGAGCACCCAGCCCACAGCCAACAATCTTATCGAACATCGCGATTGCCAAGAAGGCAACAGCAAGAAAACCGACCGATGCCAGAGCTTGAAGATTCGTTTCAACACCCATATTGACAAAAAACAGTGGTATAAGAAGTCCGTAACCAACTGTGGTAGCTTTTTCTCTTAGGGAATCGGCAAATTGAGATTTGCTTGTAATTAGCCCCACTAAAAAGGCACCGGTTATGGCCGCTATTCTAACTTTCTCAGCCATCGCGGAAACTAAAAAAACTATCGCGAATGCAATGGAGAGGACGATCTCATCGGCGGCAAATCTGCTAGCATACGAAAGCAACCGAGGAACTACTCTAAAACCAAAAACCAGAACTACTACGAAAAAAACAACCATCAAGAAAAGGATCTCAGCTATTCCGAAAAAGGACAAGCTACCAAAAGCCATCCCGGATAGAACACTCAGGATTATTATGCCCAAAACGTCGTCAATGACGGCTGCCCCTAGAATTGTCAATCCTACTTTGGTGTGGAGCACGCGTATCTCCATCAGTGTTCTCACCGTGATGCCCACGCTGGTGGCGACTAGAATTCCACCAGCGAACCCTGCCTCTAAGGGGGTCCATCCGAAAAATGAAGCCGCCCCAAAACCCAACAAAAATGCCACCGCCACACCACTGGCCGCGACTATGGTTGATGGCCTACCGGACCTTCGGAACTCTTCAACTTCAATTGAAAGTCCGGCGATGAACATCAGTATTATTATGCCGAGTTCTCCCAGCAGGGCCATGAACTGCCCAGCTGGGGCATCGGGGTCAACGCACAGCGAAAAACCCAGTAGACCTTGGGTAATTGCGCCCGCTACTGAAGGACCGATCAATATTCCAGCGATAAGCTCACCAAAAACCTCCGGCTGGCCCAATTTAGAGGACAGCGCTCCACCCGCCTTGGCTGCTATCAGAAAAACCGCTAGGTAAAGCAGTACTGATGAGGCCTCAAATTCCATGAAACCAACCTACCTGATGATTCGATAAAGCTCGATTATGTGCCTTAGTGACAAAAGACCAACTAACTTATCGCCCTCGACAACAGGCAGTCGCCTTAACTTGTGAGACGCCATTATCCCCATGGCCTCGCCAAGGGTCATTTCGGGCGTGATCTTGATCGGGCGTCTCGTCATGATATCACCCACAGTTTTAGCTGAATACTTAAGAATCTCCCTTATCTTTGCGCTACCTACGGTCTTTGAAGGGATTTGTGGATAAAGTACCTGAAAGAGATCGCTCTCCGTGACTATGCCCACCAGCCTGAAATCCTTATCGACGACAGGAAAACAGTCCTCTATCTGCCCAAGGATTCTCTCCAAAAGACCATCGATGGAAGTATCTTCGTAAACCACGCGCGGTCTTTTGTTCATAACCTCACTGACCCTTATCTCCATCAGCTTTCGAGGGCTGGTCGGTTCCTTGGTCGTTTTCTTATTAATCATTCTCACACTTCCAAAAACCAATTACAAGTTAAATATTTCACCGGCCACCGGCTTATAAACCTGCTTTTTAGGGGGGAAATTCATTCAGACCACTTTCACCATCTTCGACTGTCTGTAGCCCGTGATCACCTTGATATAACCACGAAACTCCTCATCGAGGTCAACATCACCAGTGTCGACCTTCAGCGTGGGTGTGATCGCCAGTTTTTGGGGAGTTGAAAGTACCCAAAGGTTCTTTTTACCCACCTTCCTCAACAGCCTCGGGGAGAGCTGTAAATTTCCTCTACCCAAAATAAACCCCTGCCTTCCTATGGGGCTAACGATTATCGTCGCTGGTTTGTTCCTGATGGCATCCAAAATCATGGCTTCATTAACGTCCTTAGCCAAAAGCCGGTAATCTTCAATTAAATCAACTCCCAGCAGGGTTGAATCGTAAATCCCCAGTTCTTCCGCAACCGCCCGGGTGGTGGTTCCGGGGCCGAGTATGTAGACGTGCTCCTTTTCCATCATCTCAACTACCCAGCGGGCGATTGCCTTCTGATCGGCCAGTTCATGACCCGTGCTTCCCTCTTTCGTGGACTGGACCATCATAGGTTCATAGGGCACCATGCCATAACCTATCAATCTTGCAACCAACCGGCCCTTGCGAAACTCATCCTCATCAATGTCCATCACTTCCGCCTCGCGAAGTGGCAATCCATAGAGTAAAAACCGCGCGGCAACCTCGGCTGCGGCTTCGGGTGTATTGGCAAATACTGCCGAGTGCATTTTAACCCCGGTGGGCACCCCTAAGATCGGCACCTTGGAATCAACTGCCGAAAGGATATCCGCAGCGGTGCCATCACCTCCTGCAAAAACCAAGAGATCAACCTTTTCCGCAAGCATTTCCCGAGCCGCCCGTTTGGTGTCCTCCGATGTGGTACTGCCGGACGTTATCCTCCCGATGACTCTCGGCTCCAATTCCGCCTCTTTGGCCTCATTCTCGCCCATCTCAGCAGGATAACTCAATATCATTAACTCGGATGAGAACTTTTTAAGTGCATGCAAAAATCTTACTGCTCTAATGGGCGCCACCGGCTCGGCACCTAACTCGCGAGCTCTGGCCAGAATCTCCGGACCATCTGTGCCCTTCAAGCCGACCCTTCCACCCATGCCTGCGATGGGATTGACCACAAAACCCAATTTTTTCAGGCTCCCAGCCTCACCCATATCAATTAAAGGGCTCCTTTTAGCCTTTAAACCAAAACCTCCACGAAAAAGAATACCATGGTTTGACGCGGTATACCCCCATCCGCAATCCTCATAACTCCCACTTTCCTTGTTTCTCTGAGGGATACTGAAAATGAACTTGGAAAAAATCATTGAAAAAATGAGTTTCCATGAAAAAAAGCTGATGCTTGGGCTGGCGCAGGTGAGCGGTGCTTCCACGGTCGAACGAATGGCTCAGCTAACGGGATTTGACCAAGCCACCATCATGCGGGCCGTTCTCAGTCTCTCTGAAATGGGCTTGGTGGAAATTGATGAGAAAAAAATATCAAAAATTACGCTTACTCCGGAAGGTCATGACTACGCACGCCGTGGCCTTCCCGAGAGAAGAATGCTGCAGGCGCTTTCCGAATCTGGCTGTGCCACCGTGGAAGAAGCAGCCAACCGCGCTGGCTTGGAAGCAGAACTGAAAAATATCGCAATCACTTGGCTCAAGCGACGGGGTTGGATTAACTTCGTCAAAAAAAATGGAAAAACATTCTTGAAAATTACTGAAGGTGGGGAAAAGGCTCTCACCCAAATATCCGCTGATGAGAAATTGCTTGAATCGCTCGCCTCCAAGGAACATGATTTGGAGGAACTCTCTGAGGAGAATAGAGAACTGCTGCGCTTACTCAAAGAAAGAAAATTGGTGGAAATAAAAGAAGAGATCAGGCGAGAATTGAAACTATCTGATCTTGGCAGACAAACACTTGAAATGGGTATTGAGCTAGTTGAAGAGGTAAGTGAACTGACCCGAGAGATGCTATTGAGCGGTAGATGGCGAGAAGTCAGGTTGAAAAAATATGATGTGGTCGCACCTGGAGTCCCCATCTACCCGGGAAAAGCGCACCCACTACAACAGATAATCGACGAGCTTCGGGAGATTCTCTTAGAAATGGGATTCGTGGAAATAAAAAGCAGGATAGTGGAGTCGGAGTTCTGGAACTTCGATGCCCTGTTCCAAGCCCAAAATCATCCTGCCAGAGAAATTCACGACAGCTTTTCTCTAGCAAAACCAAAACGGGCCCATCTCCCTCCCCCTGACCTACTAAACCGTGTGGCTAAAGCACATGAGCGCGGCGTAGCGGGTTCTACCGGCTGGGGATATAAGTTCAACACCGAGATTAGTCACAGAACCGTGCTTTGCTCGCAAACAACCGCTGCCACCGTCAGATATCTTTCAACACATCCTGATCCACCCATAAAGGTCTTCTGTATCGATAGGGTCTACAGACATGAAAAGATCGACTACAAACATTTGGCAGAATTCTATCAAGCCGAAGGGATAGTTATGGATAAGGACCTCACGCTGCGCGACATGCTCGGCTATCTGAAGCAAATCATGGTCAAGCTCGGTTTGCCCAAAATAAGATTCAGGCCCGGCTACTTCCCCTACACTGAACCTTCAGTTGAGGCGGACGTTTACTTCCCTGAGAAGAGAGAGTGGCTGGAAGCGCTGGGAGCTGGAATGTTCAGGCCAGAACTTCTTCGCCCACTTGGCATCCGATATCCCGTTCTAGCCTGGGGAATCGGATTCTCGCGTCTGAGCATGATAAGGCTTGGTATCGACGACATCCGGGACCTTTACAACAACGACATCAGCTGGCTTCAAGCGAGGAGGATGATCTAGTGCCATCCATCAGCATCAGCTACCGTGATCTCTGCGGCCTGCTTGGTAAAACTATTGAGATCGACAGACTTTGCGAGCGGCTGGGGATGCTGGGGATGGAAGCTGAAGCAAATGGTGACGAGATTAAAATAGAAATCGCCCACAATCGTCCTGATCTCTTGAGCTGCGAGGGGGTCGCTAGGGTCCTTAAGGGATTTCTCCGTATTGAAACCGGCCTACCAAGATACAGAACCAAGCCATCAAACATCACCGTTGAAGTCGACCCCAGCGTTGAATCGATTCGACCGTTTATAGCCGCCGGTGCCGTTAGCAACGTAAAAATGACAGACGACATTGTCGCCTCAATTATGCAGGTTCAAGAAAAACTGCACGCATCGCTGGGCAGAAAACGAGAAAAAGCATCTATCGGCATCTATGATCTCAAAACCATCGCCCCTCATGTGATATACACCACCACAACACCGGAAGGCATCCGCTTCTTGCCGCTTGACTTCGGGCGCGAGCTTACCCCTATGGAAATACTTCACGAGCATCCAAAAGGGATTGAATACGGGTCTTTGCTTCAGGGGCTGCCAAGATATCCGCTGTTGATCGACGGACGAGGAACGGTGCTATCTCTGCCCCCAATAATCAACAGTGAGGACACGCGGGTGACTGAAAAAACGGATTCACTCTTTATCGACGTTACCGGACATGACGAGCGAGCCGTTAACCAAGCACTCACGATAATTATGGCTGGATTGGGGGAAAGAGGATTTACCCTAGAAACCGTTGTGGTAAAATATCCTAAGAGGCGGGTCACTACCCCGAACTTAAAGCCAAGCAAATTGAACCTCAACGTCAGCAATGCGAAGAAAACTATAGGTATCGATCTCAACTCAAAACAGATCGCTAAACTAGCGATGGCAATGCGTTACGGGGTGGAAAAAATCAACGGGGCCAAGCTGAGACTACTAATTCCGCCCTACCGCTGCGACATCATGCACGAAATAGATATCATTGAGGACATAGCAATAGGATACGGATACGACAAGCTTGAGCCAACGCTTCCGAAGGTTTTAACTATCGGAGAACGTGCACCTATTGAAAAAATCAGCGAAAAAGCGAGGCGGGTTCTCACCGGATTGAATTTTATGGAAGTGATGACCTACACGCTGACCAATCCCAAAGTCAACTTTGACCTTATGAGGTTGAAGGGGGAAGCCGTAGAAATAGCCAACCCTATTTCCGAAGAGTACACGATACTTAGGGATTCCTTGATTCCGTCCTTGTTGTTGGTACTGAAGAAAAACCGCAGAAACCCGCTGCCACAAAAAATTTTTGAGATCGGTGATGTGGTGTTGCTTGATGAAAAATCCGAAACTGGGGCCAGAAATGTGAGAAGAGCGGCCTCGGCAGTTGCAGGCGAGGGCTTTGGGTTTACTTATATAAAAGCCGCCGCGGAAGCGGTACTCAGGGAACTTGGAAAAAGATGGGAGGTAAAAGCCTCTTCGCACCCCAGCTTCATTGATGGCAGAGTTGCAGAATTCCTCACTGAGGGCAAAAAAATCGGTGTTGTTGGGGAGCTGCATCCTGAGGTAATCATCGGCTTCGAATTAGAACATCCGGTCTCTGTCTTTGAAATCGATTTGGAGTAAATATTTAGCGGATCTGGAAAACGCTATTAGGTGGAGGATAAGCCGACAACTGCGGAAGCCGCAGGTCTTGAGATCACAACAGCCGAACGAGAACTAGTGAACTGTGAGATGGGGAAAATCACTAAAAGCAGACTGAAAATACTTGTTAGGAAAAGTAAGCCATCTAACGCAACACAGGTTGTCGGGCTAACCAAAACGAAAGTTATGTCTCAGCGAACACAACTTAATTGGAGTATTTGACAAAGCCACCTCACGTCAAAACATCATTCATCAAATTTTCATAAAAAAATTCTGTCGCTGGCGAAAATTCACGCCTCAAAAATTATGCTCTGAATAGGATTTACCTAACTTTCAAGGCATATTTTCCCGGTTTGGTGATGTTGAGCCTCTTAGCTATCTCCGAGCCCTCAACATCCAGTACTATCACATAGCCTGCCCAATCTTCAGAGAGTGAGGCACCGCCACAGTTGGGACAGGTGCTGGACTCAGTGATATAATTGCAGTTGCGACAGGCAAGCAACTTCAAGCTTTAGCCTCCTTCCTAGCCTCTTCAATCCACTCAAGCTTGCCCAGCCCCGGCTGGCGCATGGTAAGGCCGATCTTTCCAGCCTTTGTTCCCCGCTTGAGACTGACGGTAACTATGCGTGCCCTGACCTTATCCCCCTCCTTCACCGAACGTTTGGACTCCTTTCCGTAGAGAACTCCCTTCTTTTTATCATAACCAACAAAATCGTTCATCACCTGGGAAACGTGAACCAGCCCATCAATTGGACCTAGCCTGACAAAAGCGCCAAACTCAACTATTTCCACTATTTCACCCATTGCAATTTCATTTATTTCCGGCTTGTACACCAAGGCCTCAAAAGTAACGTCGTGATAGCTGGCGCCGTCGCCCATTATAATGCGGCCTATGGAGATATCCAATACCTTCGTGACCACCAAGACCATCCCCACATCCTTATCTGTGATTCCGCCATAGTTTTTCCTCAGAATGTCCAAAACAACATCCTCTAGCTTCTCGGAAAACCTATTTGGCGGCACACGGACAGTGTCTTCAATCGTCAGGAGTTTATACACGATTCCACCTAAACCTACTAGTTTTGACGCCAGAGTAAAAGCCGAAGGCCACCCCGGCACCTCTATTCTTTACCCTCTTTTTCCTTATAAACTCTAAACCAACCTCACCCCTGAAAAAAAGTGTTTTCATTCATCTTCAATAAAAATAACAGTCAAGCTACATTAACAACATCGGCACCGCGATCAGAGCAACCATCGACATCAGCTTTATCAGAATATTCAGCGAAGGTCCCGCAGTATCCTTGAAAGGATCGCCGACAGTGTCGCCGACTACAGCGGCGGCGTGTGTGGGAGTGCCCTTACCACCGAAGTGGCCCATCTCAATATATTTCTTGGCATTATCCCAAGCACCGCCGGCATTGGCCATGAGCAAACCAAAAATGAGCCCAGTAACGATGCTGCCCGCCAAGAAGCCACCTAATGCGGCCTTGCCCAGCACCAAGCCGACTACAATCGGTATTGCCAAAGCCAGCACGCCCGGACCCATCAGTTCCTTTAATGCTCCCTTTGTAGCAATGTCAACACACCTAGCGTAGTCTGGCTTGGCTTTGCCTTCTATCAACCCTGGTATTTCCTTGAACTGCCTTCTGACCTCTTCAACCATCTTAAAGGCATTCCTGCCTACAGCCAAAATCACTAAAGCGGAGAAAAGTGCCACGACGCCGGCGCCGATGAAGACCCCCGCCATCACGTTTGGATTCAACAGATCCAAGCTCAAAACTTTAGAAACCTCCTGATAAGTCGCAAACAGTGCCACCGCTGTCAGCGCGGCCGAACCTATTGCAAAACCTTTGCATATCGCCTTTGTGGTGTTCCCCACCGAGTCGAGAGAGTCAGTCACTTTTCTGACTTCCTCGGACATACCCGACTGCTCTACAATTCCGCCGGCATTGTCGGCTACTGGGCCATAGGCGTCAGATGCAACCACAATACCAGTAACGGCAAGCATTCCAACCCCTGCCAGACAAATCCCATAGAAACCCGCAGCGATGAAGGCAATCACCACCGCCACCGCTATTGAAATGATGGGTAGAAAGGTGCTAACCAGCCCGTAGGAAAATCCAGTCAGTATTCCAATAGCGGTTCCCGATTGGTCCGACTCAGCTATCAGCTGGGACGGCCTGTGGAGGTTGTTGGTGAAGTAATCTGAGGTGAGGCCAATGACGAGACCGGAGATCAGCCCGACCAAAACGGCGATAAATAACTTCCACCCAATTGCCCAGCCGAAAATATTTGAGGAGATTAAAATAGCAAAGATGGCCGTAACGACAACCGAAACTATCGTCGCGGTGTTTAGAGCATAGCTCGGGTTTTTACCCTCGCGGACGCGAACAAAGGGAACGCTGATTATCGAGGCAACTATTCCCAAAGCGGATATCAGCAGGGGTAACAGAATCCCATTAGAACCATAGGTAACCAGACCCACTATCATCGCCGCCACAGTGCTGGCAACATATGATTCGAAAAGATCGGCCCCCATCCCAGCAACATCACCAACATTGTCGCCTACGTTGTCAGCGATCACAGCTGGGTTCCTCGGATCGTCCTCAGGTATGCCCTTCTCAACCTTACCTACTAAATCTGCACCAACATCGGCTGTCTTGGTGAAAATCCCGCCGCCAACGCGCGCGAACAGCGCAACCGTGCTGGCTCCGAAGCTGTAAGGGAGAACCAAGGTTGGATTGCCCAGCCAAGAAAAACACAAAAAGATGCCAAGCAAACCTATGCCAACTACTGACATACCCATTACCAGCCCGCCGCGAAAAGCAACTTTTAAAGCCTTGCTGATGCCGGTGAGTGCGGCTGTGGCTGTCCGGGAGTTGGCTCTAACGGCGATGGACATCCCTATGAAACCAGCTGCGGTTGATGATAGCGCCCCCCCCACATAGACGAGGGACGCCTGCCAACCCCAGCCAGGGGCAACAAAAAGAAGTCCGGCAATGATGATAATCACAATCCAAATGGTGGTGTACTGCCTTCTCAAAAAGGCCGAGGCACCCTCTTGTATAGCGCCAGCGATCTCCCTGACCCGCTGGGAACCTTGATCTTCTTTCAAAACAACGCGTGCCGATATAGCCGCCACCGCAATTGCTGCCATCGCTGCCAACAACGGCAAAATTTCCAGCGACAAGATTTCACCCTAAATGACTATTTAAAGCAAGGTGTGACTTACCCCTTAAATAGATTACGTCAATCCCGCGGGAACGAAGTTTCTTTCGGAGGTCCAAGTCGGAGGTCCCAACCATACATTTCCTCTCCGTAGCAAGCTTAACTATTGACTCATCCGCCTCTCCTCCGACATCGATAACAGAACCGCGCTTGATTAAGGTAAGGCCCAGTTTTGCTGCCAATCTCTCTTTAGGTTTACCCTGCCTAGAGATCCTCTCGAGCTCCGAAACCACTGGGCTGGGTACCAGAAGTTCATAAGAACGATCAAGCAGTCTATCTAGTTCTCTAAAAACGTCAATCCCGAACATACCCGGAATCATGAGAAAACTTGTATCTGCAATTACCTGAAGAATTCTTCCGTCACTTGATGATACCATACCCAACAAGACGCCACCTGCCGGCAATCCTGCGGCTCAGGGCTGCCCGCGCGCCGATTTCCACACACACCGGCAACTTGAGCCTGACTGTAGCTTTATCTCCTCTTGCACTTACGACTGTACCTACAGTCATGGTCGTGCCTACATTCAACATGAGAACCTCGCCGGTAACTAGAGGCTTTATTTCCAACTCCTCCTCCAAACCAACGACGCGCTTCATAAGATTGACATCCAGCTCCAGCGAGGTGAGAACTTCAGGGAGTGACCCAGGCAGGCCCAAAACCGAGCCCACGAGTGAGTCGCCCTTTGTTAGTGAGGGATCCAGCAGAGTGCCAACGCCGATTAACCCGCCCGGCTTGGCCTCCTCCAGGGGGCTGTCCATCGCATGCAGGCTAACCACCCTTGAAACTAAAGACTGCCAGGCTGTCCGGCCCTCCCGGGTTATCTTTATGCCTGGTTTGAGTTCTATTTCATCTCCAACCTTGAGCTTTCCCTGTTGTAAAGACCCTCCCACGACACCGCCGCGGAGATTCTCCGGCCTCGTCCCCGGACGATTAACGTCGAAAGACCTAGCCACATACATGCGAGCTGGCTTGGTCTCATCACGTTTTGGAGTCGGAATCACTTTTTCAATGGCCTCGATCAGCTTATCTATGTTGGCCCTGTGAATTGCTGAAACGGGAATTATCGGTGCATCCTTTGCTGGGGTCCCCGCCAAGAACTCTTTTATCTGCTTATAGTTCTCAAGAGCCTTTTCGCGCGAAACTAACTCGACTTTATTTTGAGCCACAACGATATTTTTCACACCAATTATATCCAATGCCATCAAGTGTTCCTTCGTCTGCGGCTGCGGGCAAGTCTCGTTTGCCGCCACAACCAATATGGCACCATCCATTATCGCAGCACCTGAGATCATGGTGGCCATCAGCATCTCGTGACCTGGAGCGTCAACGAAAGAAACACGGCGCAGGAACTGGGTGGCACCACCACAGTAAGGACATTTTTCCTTAGTCGTGTACCGGTCGCATTCCTTGCACTTATAAAAAGAGGTGTCGGCGTAACCCAAGCGAATCGATATCCCGCGGCGTATTTCCTCGCTGTGAACATCTGTCCAGATACCCGAAAGCGCTTCCGTCAGCGTCGTCTTGCCATGATCAACGTGACCCACAAGACCTATATTGACTTCAGCTTGGGGCATTTTCCACCTTGTTCAAGTTTTCCTCCCACATTAAAAACACAGTGATTTTAATCCGTTACCGGTTAGCCCTGCTTTGTCTCCTTAGGCTGAATTATCTCCTCAACGGGCTTTTCACCCCACTTCGTTATCACTACGTTGAGCTGTACGATGTCCTCAGAAACTCTGGAGCCACGCACCATCTTTCTACGGCGTTCACCGGGTCTCTTTGGTGAGAAACCCGGTCCTCTAGCCAGCAAAACACTGGCCCGCCCCGAACCTGCAATGTCTGGACGCATTGGGAATCCATCTCGATCGGTACCCCCGGTTATCTGAAGCTCATAGCCGGGTAATCCCACTACCCCACCATCGAACTTATCTCCAATCCTAAATCCGATCAATTTGCGGGCCTCCGGCTCTCGAGCCTCCAGCTTATAACTCCTCCCCGTCTTCGGGTCTGCAACCACCATTTTGAACGGCATCACATCACTCCATAGGTTGGATCTGTTTTCTGCTTGATGGCGATTATCTCATCAAGCACCGAAAGCTCATCACCCGAAAGGAGATCACGCAGATCTCTCCTCAGTGCGAGCACATGGTCTCTTGGTACATCTGTATATAAAACATCTCCCTCTTGAACTTGGCGCCCGATCATTGGCCCATCTATGGAGACAGCCAGCTCATCGCCAAGCTTTGCTTCTTGAATAGGTTTCTTGTCCTTTTGCAGCTCACGGATGGACCCGATCGACTTGCCCTCCTTATTCATCAACGGAGCCTTTGTCCTAATGACGCCGCCTAAAACATCGATTCCTACTATGGCTGGATCGCTACGCCTGAAAACATAGCCGGGTTTGATGACGATTTTTCCAGGCCTGACGAATCCCTGCAAGCGATTCGCCCTAACTTCTTCACTCTTTTTCTTCACCCAACTTTCGTACTGTTCCAGCAACCTGTAGATCACATTATCCCGGAGTATCTGAACACCCTCGCGTTCGGCTTCGGAGACGGCGTCTGGCAAGACCTTGACGTTAAAGGCCAACACCACAGCCAGAAGCTGATCACTCTTGCCAACCGTGGCTGCTTCAATAACATCCCGCCGAGAAACATCGCCGACATCGGCTTTGCGAATCGGTATTCCCTTTGCCTTTAGCTGGCCCTCTAGAGCTTCAAGAGAGCCCAAAGCATCGGCCTTTAAAACCACGCCATTTACATCGGAAATTATCCTGACGCGCTCCAGCTCCTGCTGCATTTCCTGCCACAGTTTTTCCGCCGCCGCTATATCTTTAATCACTAAAAAAGGCGCACCAGCCACTACTCCCTCAAGATTCGGCGCGGCAATCTTGACCCCGGCGGCGGCGTAAACCATTTCAACCTGATTGAACCTATCCTCTGGATCTCGGATTTCATCAAGAGGCTTGGGTTGAAGAAGGCATCTGACCTTGGAAGTGATCACCTTATCCAGACCGCCCACCGCAAAAAGATCACCCTTTGCCACCACACCGTCGTATATTATCACATCTATTGTTTTACCCAACCCAACCTCTTCCTTCACTTCAAGAACAGTTCCTCGCCCAGGGCCGGTCACCTCAACCATCAGCTCCTTCTCCAAATACCTCTGTGCAAGTCCGGATAAAATGGTTAAAATCTCCGCAATGCCCTCACCAGTCTTGGCGCTAGCGGGAACTATAGAAACTTGCCTGCGAAAATCGCTGACCCGATCGAACCTCTCAGATTCAAATCCTAGCTCGTGCAACTTCCCAACGAGTTCGTAAACTTTTTCATCCAGTGTACGTTGAACCTCGGGGCGTTGTTTCGCAAAGGATTCCAAAAAACAGGCACGAGGAATCGCTTTCCAACCAGGAATTAGATCTATCTTATTGGCGATTACCATGAAGGGGGTCTTGTATGTTCTTAAAATTGTCAAAGATTCCAACGTCTGGGGCATAAACCCCTCATTGATATCAATAACAAGGGTGGCGAGATCAGCAAGAGAGCCGCCTCTCCGGCGAAGATTGGTGAAAGCTTCGTGACCCGGTGTGTCGATAAAAAGAAGACCAGGCAGAGTAAGCTCTATCTTAAGCCTCTCCAGAAGTTTTCCGCAAATCTTCCTAATTGCATCTATAGGTATCTCGCTGGCTCCAACGTGCTGAGTAATCGCACCGGCTTCCCTAGCGGCAACTCTGGTTCCTCTGATGGCATCCAGCAAAGATGTTTTGCCGTGGTCGACATGGCCCAGCACCGCTATCAACGGCTGTCTGACTCTGGGCTTCTGCATCTTAAACACCAGAATATCTTATGCTGACTAGTTTAAAGCATCAGACCTATTTTTAATTCTGTTAGAATGAAAAAGGTCTTATAAAAAATAATGAAGCTTTAATTGATGAGACCCAAAAAAACATTAAAGCTGAGCAGGCCGCCCCAGTCGGAAACTGACTATATTTGGGTATCGCCTGGAATGGAACTGGCGAAAAAAGGCGAGTACATCCCGGGCGAGGGTGTTTGCGTAATAGGAAATAAGTTATATGCTAAAAATTTTGGATTTGTCAATGTCGATAAGAAAAAAGTCATTAGAGTTGTACCTTTGGCTGGAGGCTAAAACTACAAGTCAAAAAATACCAGCTGCCAGCAAATTCTCGATTTATGGGATAAACTAAAAGAATAGCGAAGCTTCACGTCTGGCGTTTTCAGGGGAATCTGCCGCATGAATGATGTTTTCAGTGACGCTGGAGGCGAAATCACCACGTATTGTTCCCTTCGCGGCTTTTGCGGGGTCTGTTGCCCCTATCAGCTCCCTCGTCCTTAAAACTGCATTTTCCCCTTCCACGAGCATAACCACGACCTCACCTGAAAGCACATGATCCACCAATCTCTCAAAAAATGGTTTGTCTTTATGAACAGAATAAAGCCTTTCAGCCAACCCCCGATCCATTTTCAAACGACGCTGCGCAACTACCTTTAATCCGGCTCTCTGGATACGGAAGATTATCTCATCGATCAGTCCCTTTCTGACCCCGTCCGGCTTTATCATCACGAAGGTCTGCTCGTTCAACCCTTACCACCGGATTTCGATCTCTGAGTCCATTTCAGATGAGCTGGCTTTCGTCCCAAGGAAAAGTTGCGCCTACATTTGCTAGAACAAAAAAATAATATGGAACCATCACGCTTCACAAACATCAGCCCTGAGCCTGGCTCAACTCGACCGCCGCAGAAGGAACACTTTCTCGCCACCGGCATCTAAGGCACCCTTATCTCCTTGGCCTCGCGCTCCGTTTCCCTAAGCATCAAAATGTCGCCCACTCTAACCGGGCCCTTCACATTCCTCGTTATGATTCGGCCTTTATCACGACCTTCCAGCACCCTGCACCTAACCTGCATTATTTCGCCGGTGACACCGGTACGCGCACGAATCTCGATAACTTCTGCTGGAAAGCCCATGTCTGCTTCGACTGGCATTATCGTCACTTCTTAAGCTGTTTGATGCTCTCGATTATGTCCTTCACCGCATTTGCCGCCTGTCCGGCATCGACTATGGCAACAGCCGATGAACCAACTTCCAGACCGGCGGCGGCACCCAGCTCCCGCTTGCTCGGAACGTATACATATGGAATTCCTTTTTCCTCAGAAAGTGGAACGAGATGGGCCACTATTTCAGCTGGCTCAACATCCTCAGCTATCACAACTAGCTTTGCCTGCTTGCGTTCTATGGCTTTAGTAACTTCATTGGTCCCTTTTCTGAGCTTCCCTGTATCCCTTGCGACCTCTACCGCCCCATATACTCTATCCGCCAGCTCCTTCGGGACCTCGAAGCGCACATATATCGGTTTGGCCACTCCAAACACCTCCTTCAGTTTAGACCTCATCATTCAACGGTTTTTGGTAATTTTTATTATGCAGGCTGCCGTTAAAAGAGTGTTGTATCCCGATTTTTAAAATTTAGCGGACCAAAACCCAGCTCAACACTCATCTGTGCGCATATATGGCAGTCAATTTCGGTATCGTTGAGTCAATTCTAACGAAACCATACCTCTCCAGCTGAACGATATCGCCGACCTTCAGAGCTGCCACGGAAGGCTCAGCAAGCCCGGTTTCCACCGATGCATCTGGCTTAATCACCTCGAGGACAACGGCTCCTCCAGAAACCCATTGGAACTTTGGCACGTCCATAACTTCCAAGCTGTGAAATGATGCCCCAAACACCGAGTCCATGCTCTCAAGCTTAACGTTCATCAGGTCTTTCAGCCTAAAGGTATCTCCAACTTTTAAAACAGAAGCGTCACTTCTAGAGATGTAAAAAACTAAGCTGCTATTTTCAAAACTCAGCGGAAGCACGCGTTCCCCCATCTCCGGCTTGCCCGGGTGCAAGCGCAATCTGGCTTCCTTCAACTTAGGTCCACCACGAACAAGCAATTTAACTGGATTTGCCACAAAGAAATAACGACCGGCGATTGGATCCAGAATTTTCCTGTTGTACGCATAAAGAGTTTCCCAACTCAAGGAGGCATCAACAGGGGTAAGTCCAATGTCAAAAATCATCTGCCTTATGGCGGCCGACAGAAACCCGCGTCTGCGCAGAGCGGCTATGGTCGCAAGCCTAACATCGTCAAAACCAGACAACCGACCACTTCTGATCATTTCCATCGTCTGAGTTTTGCTCAGTTCGACGCCGGGCATCGACAGTCGACCGTACTGAACCGCGGTCGGATATCTCCATCCAAAATGTTCATACATAATCCGCTGGCGCTCTTCATTTACCTCATGCTCCTTGCCCCGGATAACATGAGTCACTTCCATAAGGTGATCATCTATCCCTGCGGAAAAATTATAGAGGGGCCAAACAGGATATTTCTTACCGACCCTCGGGTGAGGGGCTTTGACGATTCGCAACGCTGGCCAATCACGAACCGCTGGATTGGGGTGTTTTAAATCTGTTTTTATTCGAACAACGGCTCCTCCCTCCGTATAACCGCCGGCAAGCATTTTTTGCCATCTAATTAAATTCTCGGAAGCGGAAAGACCACGGCAGGGACACGGCTGACCTGAATCACGAAGCTTTCTAAAAATCTCGACATCGCAATCGCACACGTAGGCTTTTTCACTTTTAATAAGCTGTTCGGCGTGGTGGTAGTAGATTTCAACGCGATCTGACTGATAGTATTCCTCATCCCAGTTGAGACCCAGCCATCTCAAATCACGCTTTATGAATTCATACATTTCCAGCATCGCGTTTTCAGGGTTAGTATCCTCAAATCTCAGGATGAACTTTCCTTGATAACGCCGGGCATATTCGTGACTGAGAAGTGCCGCCCTGATGTGCCCGATATGCAAGGGACCATTGGGGTTAGGGGCAAACCTAGTCACAATTGTCTTGTACTCTTGTAAACTAGGCAGATCCGGCAGTCCACGCCTCTCCTCCGACTTTCTCTCAGGGAGGCCAACCTTCTTTATCTGAAACTGTTGTTCCTCAGGACTCATTCTGTTAACCTCATCAACAATTTGATCGACAAGGATCGAGAGTTCTACGATTCTCGACTTCCAGCCCGGCAATTCGGCAAGTATCTTACCCATGACTGCTTTGGAGCTAGCCTTTCCCCCATGCTCGGTCGCGTTGGCTAATGTCCACCTCAGCACTGTCCTTTTAATTTCTTCCACCAATTTACCCCCTTTAGGTTTCTTGGGAAAAATCTGGGCCAAAACTATCAGAATTCCCGTTCAACAACAAAATCAGCAATCCCAAGTAACGCCTCCTTAGCCTTTGAGTCAGGCAGAACTTTCAGTTTCATTTTTGCTTTAGCAACCATTTTGCGGGCTTTCTCGGCGACATACTCAACGGCCCCAACTTTTTTCAGAACTTCTATCGCCTTACGAATCTCCTCATTAGTCGCATTGCTCTTTCCAAAAGCTTTCAATAAAATTCTCTTTTCCCGTTCCGGGGCTGAGGTGAGGGCCTTTACAATTATCAATGTTCTCTTTCCTTCTCTTATATCGCTGCCTATGGGCTTTCCAAACTTTTCCTGCTTACCCAAGACTCCCAAGAGATCATCCTGCATCTGAAAAGCCACCCCAATCAGCCGACCATAACTGGAAAGCGCTTGAATTTTTTCTCTCGAGGCATTTCCCAACAGGGCACCGACCCTTGTGGCCGCTTCAGTAAGGGCCCCAGTCTTGCCACTGATCATCCGCATGTATTCCTCTTCGGTGACGTCATCACGTTTTTCAAACAACATGTCAAGCACCTGTCCCTGACATAGCTCAAAGCTCGCCCTGCTCAATGTGTTGAACAGTTCCACCGTTCTTTCCAAGTTCATCCCAAGCCGGCTGGCATTTGCCGCTGCTGCTTCAAAAACCTTAGCAAACAACGCATCCCCAGCGATTATCGCTATTGGCTCACCCCAGATGACATGTACGGTTTTAACGTTCCTTCGGAACTCATCGTGATCCATGATATCATCGTGAATCAGGGTGAAGTTGTGAAACAGCTCCAAAGCAGCGGCTGTCTCGATTGCGTCCTCCTTTTTACCACCAACTGCTTCGCAGGCAGTCATAGTCAAACAGGGGCGCAGCCTTTTTCCGCCGGCCTCAATCAAATGTCGCATGGCCCTGACCAACACCTCAGGCTGAACCTCCCTTGGTATCCAGCGATTGATCTCAGGCTCAACCAAAGCCGCACATTCTTCCAGATACTTCAATACATCCACATCAATCACCCAAAATTAGGGAAGTACCATTCCTGAGCTGGTGCAGCCTGTTGTCATCATATCCAAGTTCCCGGCCAAGTTCAAACAACAATCGAAGCTTGTCAAAGGTGCTGTGACATGGGATCAAATGGTCAGGTTTAATCGTCTCTATGAACTCGGCAGTATCCACCCTGCCCGCATGTCCAGAAACGTGCACGCCACGGTAAATGTGGGCCCCTTTTGCCATCAGTTTAGTCTCGAGTAGCTCCCGATTGGATTCATTTATTGGATTAGGTATAACGCTGGCAGAAAAGATCACCTCATCACCATCACGGATATCTAGAGGCAGCTGGCCGTTCGCTATCTTTGACAACACCGAAGTGGGCTCCCCTTGGTGTCCCGTACAAACAAGCACATAATCAGAACGGGACTTGTTTATCTCCCTCAACAAATTGTACACCGCATTCGGACGCCCGTGAATGCTCAGCTCAGGAGGAAAGTCCACCAAGCCCAGATCCATCGCGGCTGTGCAGTAATTCCGTAGCGAACGGCCAACGAGAACGGGGGTGCGGCCAATATCAAACGCAAGGTCCACAATGGACTTCAACCTGACGATGTGGGAGGAAAAGGTCGTGGCGATAACTAGACCATTATTGGAACAAGCTTCACCCATTACCTCCTTTAGCATCTGGCGGGCATGCGCCTCTGATTTTGTCGGTCCCGGCTCATCCAGTCTAATCGCACCAATCAAGGCAGCCAAGAGACCTTCACTGGCCAAACGTCTCAACCTAGCTAAGTCGGTTTTCTCCCCCAGCAGAGGTTGTTCATCCAACTTGAAATCGCTAGCAAAAAGCACCGAGTCACCGTCTCGTTTAGCCAAAACAAAGACCGTGTGCAGGATGCTATGAGTGGCGTTAATGAACTCAATATCAATTCCATGGGTTCTTATCGAGTCCCCTGGATTAATTGTGATGAGCTCGTTCTTTAATTTGACCCCGCTTTCCTCACGCAATAGTCTTCGGGTCAACTCAATCGTGAAGGGGGTTCCGTAGATGGGGGCGTTGTAGGCATAGGCCAGCTTCCCCACAGCACCAATGTGATCAAGATGACCATGGGTAAGGATAATTGCCTTAACCTTTCGCCCGTGGAGGATATTATCATCAGGGATGCCGTTAATATTGATTAGCTCCTCCCGGCTCATCTTTCCTATCTCCGCCTCCTCAAAGGCCATGATGCTGTCCAGTCTTATCCCCATATCAACGATGATGTAGTTTCCATCGAAGCCCAGCGCCGTCATGTTTTTACCCACTTCACCTAAACCGCCGATGGGAAGCACTTCAACGCTCATTGTCTTCGCCTCCCCAATCTCTTCGGACTGAAGCCGCGAGCTGTGAGCCACTCCCATGTTCTTCCGGTTACTATTAAACCGGCTCTGCGCAGGTCTGCTACTCGTTTGCACCCAGTCAAAAACATCGCCGCCCTGAGTTCCGCCATGAAGTCGTTGAGAAAGCTAATGACCGCTTTTTTACCATCGTGTGCGGCTCGAAGAACTGGTAAAGCAATTCCCACCAGATCGGCGCCTAGCGCCAAAGCCTTTGCCGCATCGAGCCCCGAACGGATGCCACCGCTTGATATCACCGGCACGCTGACCGCCATACAAACCTCCGCAGTGCTAACGACGGTGGGTATGCCCCAATCCCAGAAGGTTATCCCAACAACAGAACCATAGGGTGCCCTTAAAGCTTCCACGCCCGCCCACGAAGTGCCTCCAGCGCCGCTGACGTCAACGGCTGAAGCTCCGGCCTCGACAAGTTCCTTGGCCACCTCAGCGCTTATTCCACAGCCAGTTTCTTTAGCAATAACTGGAACATCTAAACTATCACAGACCTTGGAGAACTTCTCCAAAGCGCCCCGATATCTGGGTTCACCTTCCGGCTGAACCAACTCCTGTAACGGATTCATGTGGATGGAAAGCGCGTCAGCATCGATCATCTCAACTGCCCTTCGCGCTTCGGCGACACCATAGCCTTGGGCTAGCTGCGCCATCCCGAGGTTGCCCACCAGAAAAACATCAGGTGCCACAGATCTCACCTTAAAGGTGTCGGCCAATTTGGGGTTCTCGATCGCTGCCCTCTGACTGCCGACCCCAAATCCTATACCCAACTCCTGAGCGGCGGAAGCTAGAATAGTGTTGAATCGTTTCCCCTGCGCGCTCCCCCCAGTCATCGAAGCAATCATGATGGGGGCGCTGAGTTTGAAACCGAGAAAGCTAGTCGTGAGATCAACATCACCAAAATTCATCTCAGGCAAGGCTTTGTGCACCAACTCTACGTCATTAAATCCCGTGTCTTTAAGGATGCTTTCAACATCTTCTTTGAGACATATTTTTATATGATCATCTTTCCTGCCGCTGGTTTTATCTGCCAATTTATTTACCCCCAGTTACTATTGTCCCCAGACCTCTTTTACCCCGAAGCGCTTCCTTAAGAACATTGGCTCTGGCTGCATTTACTATTTCCGCCTCTACGCCAAATTTTGCCAGCTCGAGCAGTTCCCGCACCTTGGCCTGCATACCCCCCGTCACGTCGCCGGTTTCATCTTTCTCCATAGAAGCCACCAGCTTCACGTCAGATGGAGTTATCACCCGCAACAACTCGGCCCGGTCATTTCTTTTAGGACAGGACGTGTAAACCCCATCAACATCAACTCCAAACACCACCCGCGTAGCACCCAACTTTCTCGCCAGATAGGAGACCAGCTGATCCCCAGAAAGTATGCTAAAGCCCTTTTTAACATCAAAGACCACATCGCCATAGAGAACGGGGACCAGCCCCAGCGCCAATATCCTCCTCAGCGGCCCAAGCTCCATAGATTTAATCCGGCCATCAGAAGATAGAACGCAGGCTGAGGGCTGAAAGGCAATCGCAGGTATGCCTTCTTTCTGCAGGGCTTCGATCAAATATTTGTTCAGTTTTTCCATGGCCAGATGGGTGAGAGAAACTCCCATGAGCTGGTCCTTTTCACGATATCCATCAGCAATCCTGTACTTCAGAGCTAAAGGGTGTCCAAAGGAACCGCCCCCATGCACTATGACAAGAGGCCCCGGAACCCCTTTCAACTCCTTTGCCAGCCTTTTGACAACGGTATGCTTGATGGCGAACGGTTTTCTTTTATCTGTGATCACACTTCCTCCTAATTTCACAATCAAGAGTTTCATCGCATCACTTTGAGACAGCGATTGAAGCATATCCGACCACTTGGGCCATCGGACCTGCCGTATCGCCGCTGGTGGCATACTTGAGCAGTTCCGCCTTTGTCGCCCCAAGCTTTTTCGCGGCTTGTAACATCGCAGACACAGGACCGTAACCACACATAGTGATCCCTTCCTCATCCACTGTCCTAATCACGCCACGAGGGTCCATCCCTATTATCTTTTCAATTACCTTTCTGTCCTTCTCCACGGCCGTCCTTTGCGGCTCATAGTGAGTGAAATCGGTTGAAGCTATAATGAGAACGTCCTTTTCCGCAGCGGCCCCGGCTATCGCATCTCCAACCTCCAAGCTTGTCCTCTCATCTTGCAGCATCATACAGATGGGAACTATCTTGAACTCGCCTCCAAAGAGATGCTGGAGAAACGGTAGCTGCACTTCAATTGAGTGCTCGTAAGCGTGGGCCACAGCGTCGTCATCGATGATATCCGAGGCGATCCTTATCCTGTTACTCAAATCCTCGTCGACTTGAACCTCACCCAAGGGGGTTTTCCATTTTCCCGATGTCATTATCGAAACTCCGGACCCGGCGCCGGTGTGATTTGGGCCCAAAATGATGACACTAGCAGGAAGACCATCCGCGGCAACTCGGAAAAAGCCGTGAGCAGCAACCGGTCCTGAGTACATGTAGCCCGCATGCGGAGAAACCAGCCCTATCGTTCTCATCATCCTCTTACCCACCTTTGGCAGCTTACCTGGCCCATACCTGCTGAGATAACACTGCTCTATCTGCCTCAACAGCTCCGATCTTGTGCCTGCATAAAACTGGCCTGCAACCACAGGTGGTCTCAACTATTCACCGCCAGCCTTTGTTTCGAACTCCTCAACCTGGACTCCGAACGGCTGGTCTGGTAAAAGTTCACCTCTCTCCCTGAGAACCTGCCTGGCGAGTAACCAAAAAACCAACGCCAGCGCCTTGCGTCCCTTGTTATTGGTAGGAATCACCAAGTCAACGTCCGCTGTTTCGTTATCGGTATCACAAAGCCCCACCACGGGAATACCCACCTGAGCCGCTTCCCGAAGCGGCTGTTCATCCGCTATCGGGTCAGCAATGACCAATACCTCGGGTTCCATGTATCCCTTATAGTGGGTGTTGGTGAAGGTCCCCGGGATGAATCTCCCAATCATCGGTATGGCTCCAGTGACCTCACAAAAACGCTGCGCCGGCCGCTGTCCATACTGTCTCGCAGCAGCGACAACGATCTTGGACTTGTTAAATCTTGCCAAGAACTTTCCAGCCACGGCTATGCGCTCATCCGTCTTCCTTATATCCAAAACATAAAGTCCATCAGGCCTAGCCCGGAAGATGAAGGGTGACATGGCTCCGGTCTTCTGCCTAGTACCTATGTGCACTCCGCTCGACAGGTAGACATCAAATTCTATCAGACCTGCCGCTCCCTCGCCAAATTCTGCCTCATTCATCTCAATCTACTCATCCTTGCTTTATTTTCCAATTCTTCTTCTATGCGGATTAGTTCATTAAGCTTAGCGATTCTCTCACCGCCAACCACACCCGTTTTTATCATCGGACAATGCCACGCCACTGCAAGGTGGGCAATCGTCTCATCCGTGGTTTCCCCAGAGCGGTGAGAGATTACCGGCACGTATTTATTTCGCCTTGCCAGCTCTACCGCTTTAAAGGTATCGGTCAGCGTCCCAATCTGGTTTGGTTTGATGATGATCGCGTTAGCGGCCTTGGACCTGATCCCGATCTCAATCCTTTCGACGTTGGTTACAAAAATGTCATCGCCACAGATGAGACATTCATTTCCAACCTTTTTTGTCAGCTCGGCGAATCCCTCAAAGTCTCCCTCGTGAAGGGGATCCTCAACGAAAAAGAGCTTAAACTTTTCAATCAAGCCGAGAATAAAATCGAGCTGCTCTCCCCGATCTCGTGTCACTGCCTCTCGCTTGTAAACATATAGATCTTTCTCGCTATCATAGAAGCTGCTCGCCGCAACATCTAACGCTGGCCTCACCTCAACGCCGGTCTCGTCGCTGACCAGCTCACAGGCCCTAGCCAAAAACTCAAGTGCGCCCTCATTACAAATATTGGGTGACCAAGCGCCTTCGTCACTCTTTCCCCGAGTAAATGAGCTATTTGCCTCGCTGAGCATTTCGCCAACTTTCTTGTGAACTCTAGCATTGATAAAAATGGCCTCTGAAGTCTTTCTCGCCCCGGTAGCTATTACTAGGTATTCCTGGATGTCCGGGGCATATCCTCCCGCATGTTTTCCTCCACCAATGACATTCCCCAGAGGATAGGGAAGCTCAAACCCTCCATTTCCGCCAAGATGCTGATAAAGCGGCATTTTTCTGGCCGAAGCAGCCGCCTTGGCCACTGCCATGGAAATGGCCACGGTAGTATTGCCACCTAGAACTGACAAATTTGGTGTCCCATCAAGCTCGCGAAGAGTTTCATCAACCTTAACCTGATCAAAGGCATCGATCCCAGACAACTTGGGTGCAATTTCAACGACTTTTTCCAGCGCCTTGTCTACGCCGCCTACGGGAAAGTCCACCGCTTCAAGCCTGCCCTTGCTCGCCCCGCTCGGTGCCGCTGCCCTACCAAAGAACAAATCTCCCCCATTATCGCGGATACCGACCACTACCTCAATGGTGGGATTACCCCGGCTGTCTAATATTTTTCTTGCCTTCAAGCTCGATATTCTCGCTCCCATAATATGCCTCAACACATATTCCTACCGCTACTTAAGAAAGTTGTTGTGGTGATGGTGATAGAAATTAGTTATGGTGGGGCCGCCAGGATTTGAACCCGGGTTCGCAGGTCTCATCGCACCGCTCCAATGGGTCATCATCCTTACGTCAGCAGACCCACGACGGTCCACTGGAGCCTGCTTTTAGCCCAGACAGTGCTGGAGTGCTAGCCAAGCTACACCACGGCCCCACAGACCAGTAATTTGCACCAAGACTTAAAAAACCTCTGAAAACGCTTGGACTACGGCAAGTGGCCCATTTAAATCCACGCAAACTGAACTTTTCTAGGAGCGGTTAGGATGACGAGATGGGTCAGGCACATCCGGCTAGAGCCCGGGATCAGCGTTAAAGAGTTGGTCGAAGAGATGGGAAAATGCGGCGTTTTTAGTGCGGGCCGTGTGGCAAAGGCCGTGGAAATCTACCGCGAAATGCTCAGAAAAAAATCCACTATTTTCATGGGGGTTGGGGGAGCAGTTATTCCGGGAGGCCTGAGGCATGTTCTCGTGAAGGCAATTAGGGAAGGCCTTGTTAACGTATTGGTGGTGACGGGGGCCAATGCCACCCACGACTTGATCGAAGCCTTCGGTGGACGGCATGTACAGGGAAATGAACTTGCCGATGATGTTACGCTGCGCAGCAAAAAAATAAGCCGCATTTACGATGTCTACGTGCCGCAACGTGCTTTTGAAATCTTCGAGGAGAAAATCCAACCAATCTTTGCCAGCGTCCTTCAACGCGATTCAAGAATTTCTTCCGCGGAGCTACTGCGCAGGATCGGACTCAAGCTGACCGATGAGAGCTCATTTCTAAAGGCTGCGGCGGAAAAAGGGGTTCCGGTTTTCTGTCCCGCAATTGCTGACTCCATACTAGGACTTCAGGCTTGGCTCTACTCGCAAGAACATGAAGTGACCATAGACGTACTTAAGGATGTCAAGGAAATTTTTGAATTGGCCAGCGAGGCAAAAAAACCAGGAGCAGTTCTACTTGGCGGAGGAGTACCTAAGAACTTCATTTTTCAGAGCATGCTTCTGACGCCGCGGTCCTTTGACTACGCGATTCAGATAACAATGGACCGGCCTGAGCCGGGCGGGCTGAGCGGTGCCACCCTTGAAGAAGCCAAATCTTGGGGCAAGATTTCAAAAAACGCAAAAACCGTGACTGTGATTGGGGATACCACGGTGATTCTACCGATAATTGTGGCTTCGGTGCTGGAGAATGGCTGAAAATCGAACTCAAAAACCCAACCACCATTCACCAAATTAATGAAACTATGCCTGAAGCCAAATGCGCCTAAGTTGATAACCTAAAGTTAAGATAAAGAATAATTGTAATTGTGAAAGTCATCGGGATCGATCTGGCAGGGCTCGAGACCAACCCAAGCGGCTTTGCCATTTTGGTTGATAAAAAATTTATAACTCAAACACTGCACACCGATGAGCAAATTTTAGAACACTGTGCTGCCGCCAAGCCCTTGGTCGTGGCGATAGATGCCCCCCTCAGCTTTCCCAAACGAGGGAACCTCAGAGTAGCCGATCTAGCCCTAATCAAAAGTGGCTTTCGGGTTTTTCCTCCAAAATTCGGCGGAATGAAATCGCTGACGATACGAGGTACGAAACTGGCTAGCAAAATTAAAAACGCCAAAATTGACGTCATAGAAGTTCATCCAAGGACATCAGGTTTGATCATCTTTGGAACTGATGATAGAAAGAAGTGGGTGGAAGAGCTGAAGCGTCGGGGTTACGAGTTCAAAGGGGAAACCAGCCGCCATGAAATCGATGCCGCTCTGGCCGCCCTGACTGCATCTCTTTACCTCGAAAAAAGAACTGAAAAAATCGGGACACCAAACGAAGGCATCATTATCATACCGAGGAAATAATATTTTTTACCCTTGAGGCACTGTTGGAAAGGCTGGAAACGCCAACTCCCAATGTCGCCGCTAGTTTCTTCAGAGTAATCTTTTCGCCCACGGTGTTGGCTCCGCTGTAGATAGCGATTGCGGCGAGAAAAAGCGGCGGCTTGCCTTGGACAAATCTCTTGGGTAAAATTCCTATGATCTCGTGAGACTTTACGGTAGCCTTTCTAGATAGTCCCAATTGAGGTGCAAATCTATCGATGAAACTTTCGGCAGAAACGCGGGGCAGCCTTAGCCCGAGTTCCTTTGAGAATAATTTAACATACCTATGAACACCTTTCAGAACTGCGGACCTATTCAACCCAAAACGATCGGCCACTGCGTTTGAAATCTCATGGTCGGTCCTCGGTATGCCCCTCAACCTACATGCGGCCAGAATGAGTGCTGCCAGAACCTGCTGAGCGCTTCTCCCGGACGTCAGCTTTTTTGCCCTCGCCTTTCGATAATAAGTGCTGATCTCAATCTTGATTCCTTTTGACAGGGAGAGGTCCTCGCAGATCTTGTCGAGGTCAATCAGAACCTCACGAAGGCTCCTGTCCTCCCAATCCAAGACGCGCGCTCTTTGGTGAAGAACTTGCATCCTTCGCAGCCGGGCCCGTTCAGATGGGGGTAAACCCTGAGAAACGTTAAACCTGGAGCCAAGCCCATAATCATGCTGAGTCAGGTCAAAACCCGACGACAGATCCGCGCGTTCCTTGTTCTCCCCGAGCCCCATTCTTTTCTCGGGTCCTGCGACGTAAAGGCGCTCCTGAATCACAAAACCGCAGCGGGTACAAATCTGCTCGCCCCTGACATCGTCGTAGAGAACCGCAGAACTGCTGCACAGCGGACAGTTCATCAAATTACCTCCAACCAATCAGCTTGGCGGTTATTTCTCTGCCGAGAATTTTCAAAATATCTTCATCCCCGAGTAACTTGGGCATCGAAGCCCTCAAGTTGAAACCAAAAAGTACATCTACAAAGGCGCGCTGTAGACTTGGTTTACCGTCAAGTAATGAAATAATGGCATCCATCTTTCGATCCTGGGAAACGCTTAGTGAAGAACGAAAAATACTTCCCACTTCAAAGTCCTTGCCAAAATCGGCCCTCCAAGTTCGATCGTACTCTAAAAGCCGATTCTTAGAAACGTCACCCTCAGTAACGGCGTCAACGGCAACCCTCCCGGCGATTTCCCCGCACTTTAAGGAATAGAGTAGCCCCTGCCCTGAAAGAGGATAAATTTGCCCCGCCGCACCTCCTACAGCGAGTATTCCGTCGGAGTGGGTCTGGCAAAGTGGACCTTCCAACGGCAGCTGCCCTCTTGAGGACGCTATCGGCAACGCGTGGGCAAGCTTTTTTATCTTTCTTCTACCCAAAAACTCGTCAAGCGCCGCATCCGGGTGTATTCTCAGGCCGATTACGCCCGCTGCGGCAAATCCACTAGAAAGCGGATATATCCAAGCATGGCCACCTGGCGCTGAATAGGCATCAAAAAATATCTCCACATTTTTTCCATCTTTAACATTGGCCATTAGGTACTCGTTACTAAAAGCCAAAAAATCCTGATTCCAATACCTCTTGACCACATGCCTCAAAAACAAGCTTGACATTTCCCCCCGGGCGCCCGTTGCGTCAATAATCACCTCACCTTCAATATTCTCGGACCAGCCGCCTGCCTCAATGCGAACACCCACCACGACCCCATCCTTCACCAAAAGATCCCTTACCGGGGCATTCAGCCAAATTTCACCCCCATGTTCAGCAACGTCTGCTGCCAAATGTTCATCAAGCCGTCTTTGGTCGACTACTACCGCCCGATCGTAATTTACCGACAGCTCTCCATGCGGCGCATATAGTTCAATTTTCCTCAAACGCTGAACAACCGGTTTTTTACCTAAAGATTTGAAATCCGATGAAACCAAGCTACCGAGCTGAGCAGTGGTCCCGATCCGGGCGCTCATTTCAAGCAGGAGAACCTTGCCACCTTCAGACGAAGCAGATTTGGCCGCAGACAAGCCGGCGGTTCCACCCCCGACAACGATGACATCCCATCTCTCTGGCATTAACACCACAATTAATTTTGGTTACGGCTGTTTATAAGAGAAAAAGATTGGTTCCATCCCCAATTGAAGCGGCACTTTTTATAATTTCAGGAAAAAAATAAACTGGTGTTTCGGTTGCGACGTTTTAAGCGCCGAAAGAAAGAACGCAAGGGCCGCAAGAAAGCCGAAATCAGGGAAACCAAAGAAATTCATAAGGAGCTGGAGATAAATCGTTAATTTGTCTTTTACCCTCTTGAGCGCTCAGGCGGGATCGTGAAACACACCACGCCCTGTTTAGGCTCATAGACGTGACCAGCCCTTTTCTCAGCGGCGATTATTTCGTTAACCTCCTCTCTCTCCAAGCCAACTTTCTCAGCGAGGTCAACTATTTCCTCAACTTCGACCATTCCGCTGGGCTCCTTGCTCGCTAAGGCCCGCATAGCGCGGAGGACAAAATCAACCTTGGCTTCATTTCCCCGAAGTATCAGCGACACCTGCTTCTTTGGTTGAACAGGTGCCGTCTCGACCGTAACATAAGTACTGACATCTAAGTCTAAATCAAACATCTTGCCGCAGATGGGACATTTCACTTGTACTCGCTGACGCACTCCAACACCCATCTTAAGTTCTCACCTTACTTTTTAAGCTTGAGAAAACAGGACAACTATTTTTGCTATTAATCAATCAGTTAAAATCGAACATGAGGTTTGTAGCTGACGGAATGCTGGGAAAACTGGCGCGGTGGCTGCGCTTGGCTGGCCACGACGTCATCTACATTGGTAAACTAAATCTGCCCTCTGAAAAGCAGGACGAAGAGATGCTGGAAATAGCCTCAAAGGAAAAGGGAGTTCTACTCACAGCTGATGTGGTACTGCATAAACGCGCCACCAAATCCGGATTGAAAAGCATCTTAATTAGAGAAACTGAAATTGCCAAACAATTGGTTGAGATTTCAAGACGTCTTGGCAAAAGAATCGAAATTGTCCCGGAGAACTCTAGATGTCCGATCTGCAACGGCCCCCTAACTTCTGTGGAAAAAAACGCAATAAACAACGTGGTCCCTGAAAAAGTCTTAATTGCTAACGATAGCTTCTGGCGCTGCACTGATTGCCGCAAAATATATTGGAAAGGTAAGCACTGGAAAAACATAATTGAAACGATGAATCAATATGAAAATATGATGAAGTGATACTATGTTAACTCTCGATGAAGGTACCCTGCTGGTAAAGATTGCCCGGCGAACAATAGAGACCTATCTCTACAGTGGTAAGATCCTCCCCAGACCAAAAGTACCTACTAAGCTTCTGGAGCCAGGCGGGGTTTTTGTCACACTCACCAAAAATGGTGAATTGAGAGGGTGCATCGGACACCCGATGCCGAACCTGCCCTTGATCGATGCTTTAATCGACTCGGCGATAAGCGCTGCCACCCGTGATCCCCGTTTCCCCCCTGTAAGTCCTAAAGAACTCCAACATATAGGGATCGAAGTTAGTGTTCTGACAAAACCGGAAACTTTGAAAGCTGAACACCCTAAGGAATATCCTAAACTAATAAAAATCGGAAGGGATGGCTTGATAGTGGAAGGAATGGGGTGTGCAGGTTTGCTGCTGCCCCAAGTCGCTGTCGAGTACGGCTGGGATGCTGAAGAATTTCTCTCCAATACCTGTATCAAGGCAGGTTTGATGCCCGATTGCTGGCTAGAACGAGGCGTTCGTGTAAGCAGGTTCTCGGCTCAGGTTTTCTGCGAGAAAAAACCTGGCGGCGAGGTAACGGAGCGTCAACTACTGTCACCTTAATCTGCATGGTTTCTGAACTGGATAATAGTAGAAATTTCGAAAAATCTGCGCTTGTGGCTGAAAATAGGCGCCGGGGAGGGGATTTGAACCCCCGCTCTCCGAAGGAGAACCAGATCTCGAGTTTCGCCCCTTATGACTGGCGCCTTACCTGGCTTGGCTACCCCGGCACAAACGAGCTTTTCACTTCATCGGGTAAAATGTTTTCGCGAAGCCTAATTTACATAAAATCAGCTAAACTCATCTGCTTCCTCGCATCGCTTTCAAAAGTAGACCTAATATCACGCCGTGTCAGCTCCAGACGCTGTTTGGTGTACTCAGAAACCCCATAATCCTCGGCAATCCTCATCGCAATCTGCATATATTTTTCCACGCCACCTCGAGTCACAGTCAGGACCAGCTTTCCACCACACTTCACACAGACTCCGCTGAGAGGGACTCTGCGATGAATCTGATTGCAGTTTATACACCTGAATTTTTGACTGGCAAAGGTCCTTATGTTGCCCTTTAGATCCGGGATAAAGTGATGCTCGATAAGCCTCTCTGCCACATCCTGGACGTCAACTGCCCTGATCTTTCTGGCAAGGTTTAGCTGATAATCGGTCTTTTCTTCCATTGTCTCCAAAGTCTTATACCTGCTCGAGCGGGCCCCAGCGACTATATTGTTGGTATCAAAGGAAAAGTTCAATCCAGTGTACTGAGATTCTGTGCCAAGCCTGCGCTCAACGGTTTCCATCATCTTTGCGACTTCCACCGGACTGGCATAACGCAACGTGGCCTCATAGAACTCCAGCGGGTACCTAGCCATCACGTCCATATTATGGGCCTCCTTGTCAATTTCGGTTGGATCAATGCGAGTGCTGAGAATAAGCGGTGCGTCCATCGTCCCACCCCGCTTGGATGGTAAGAACCGCTTGCTGAAGTTGAGTAGCGCGTCGAGCAACAACATCACGCAGTCCTCGTCGCCATCACAGTCTCTTCGTTTGGCAGCATGAAAGTATGGGTGCGCATACCCCACCGTGGCCTCAGTAAAACCGATTATCCGACCGACGACACCCACCGATGTGTGCGGGGCTAGGCCTATCACTAGATGACCAACTAAGTCCGATGGTTGATTGGCATTATAGTAAGGTCTCAAACCGTAAAACTTCTGTAAAAGATCGTCAATGAATTTTGAAGCCCGAAACAGATAATCGGCCCCATCCTTCGACAAGAGGATATCCTGAACCTTCAACTCCACAAGTTGATCATCACGCTCCAGCGGGTTTCCATCTTTATCCACTGTGTAGCCAAGTTCCCGCAGACGTTCCACCGGTGTGCCAATCTCGCGCGGCATGAAATGGGTGAGCGGCACATCAGTGGCATCAAATCTTATGGTACCATCTTTGAAGACCTCAACGCCATGCTTGGCGCGAAGAATGCCCTTTTCTATCGGCTCTGGAATCTTGAAATCACTCGTCATACCTATCACTCCTTTGACTAGTTCCGGAAGCTCCTCACCCAGCTTTTGTGCAGCGGAATCCAGCATCGACTTAAGGTCAATTGTTTGTTTGATGAAGTACTCGGCGCGGGTCTTACAGGTCGGACAAACATCGCCCTGTACCACGCGTCTGCATTTGGAACAGCTTTTCACGTATTCGGCAAAGCCGCCGCATTTCTGACACTTCCTAGTGAAACCGATCTCGCCGCAGTTGGTACACCTTAAAGTTGCTAGCTCAACGGAGGTTTCGCCCTCTTTCTGCGCGGCCTTTATCAAGTTCCGTGTCATGCCGCCGCGAAGACTTACGGGGAAAAGCATGTGAACCGGTGGACTCATCCGCCTTGGATCTGCTTTTTCGGGCCTGCCCATCCGAGCTCCAATACGTGTCGGACCCTCCTCCCTGATGGTAAAACCAGCCAAAGCACAAATTATCTCCATAATGCTTTTGAACCGGCTCTCCCGAAGCGTCCTATCAAATTTATCCTTACTCAGACGCTGTCCCTCTAAAATTCCCAAAGACCTACAGAGCGGTAGGGCGTGATCTTCTATGACCACTTGATTATCGATAACTTTGTGCGGAACTCCGATCTCTTCCAAAACCCTCTTTGGAACCAGATCCATAGGTAAGCACAATCGCTTAAGCTCACCATCTACAAAGGTTGGCTCACCGCGAAGCAGCCAAGTACAGAGCTCCTGAAGTTCCTCTACGCTCAGTTCCGAGTAAGAATAGGTATAAGCAGGATGAAGCGGGACTCCCAAGTCTTCCGAGATCTTAATGGCTAGAGCTGCTGGTGGGCTGGGGTACGGCCTAGAAAGATATGGGGTTAAAGCTTGGTCGAAGCTCTTGCTCTGCAACGCTCGCTCAACTTCCTGAGCCCACCACTCCTCACAGTAACCAGCAGGCATCAGTGGATGATTGTTCTCCAGAAATTCTCCATAGCCGATCAGTATATCTCCCAAAAACAGTATCTCCTCGATCTGATGCCGCAGCTCCAGCGCCTGCTCCAGTGTTTTTATCTGGACCACTGATCCGTCCTTGAGTTTGACTGTGGGACCCTTGATACTGTCCACTGGAGTAACCGCTCCGCCTTTGCCCGGTCTTTCCGTCTTTAGCTGCGTTCCGGTAACTAGAAAATCATCACAGATAGCCATGGTGGCAGGATGAATACCAACGGCGGCAATCCCAGTGTTCCTTGCCCGGCCATAACGAAGCCTGAAGCCACCTTCACGGCCCTTGTGTCCCTCAGTTCCTGGATGCGAAAAAACCGGCCTTCCTGCAATTACCTCTTCAAGATATTTATCCCCTTTTGGAAAAGCCTGTCCAGTTTCCTCCTTCCTCGGAGCCTTGGCGATAATATCCTGAAGCCAAGACCAACCATCAATATTCAATTTATTAACATATTTCATTATCTTGGGGGCTTTTTGCAGGACTCCCTCCACCATGGCCAGCACGGCTCCGCCCCTAACCCAGTTGTGTTCAACCCTTTCGACATCTCGAAACGCCATCACGGCGGCTTCTTTACCTGATGGATCACCTGTTATTTCAACAGGTATGTTCTGCATGGCCAGTCTTATGTCCTCTGGCGGCGGTGTGTACTGCTCACGGCCAACTGAAGTTCGATAAATTTCAACTTCCTCGACAAATCTCTCTATCTCGCGATCCGTCGCCTTATAGGGGCTGAGGTAAAGTCGACGGCGGACGAAGTCACCAGCAAGAACAGCAAGGGCTGCTGCGGTGCCACCGGCGGCCCTTATCGGGCTGGCAAAATAAAGCGCCAGATACTGTGTTCCATCAAAATTGTTCTTTATCTTTACATCTGTTATTCCCTCTATCGGGGCCACGACAACCCCCTCAGTTAAAACTGCCAACGCTGTCCTAACGGCTTGCTTGGCCACCGTCTGCTCGTCAAACTTGCCAAACTTTCCATCGACTATCATCTCGGCGATCTTAAGCGCGACCTCTTCCCGAGGCATCTGCTTCTCCAACTGTCTGATTACCTCAGCAACTCCTTCCGGACCGACCAGCTTTTCCACCCTGCTGGCCAAATCACCCGCCCGAGGTATCTCCGGCTCCAGTTCGGGGTCTTTTCCCTGGGCTCTAGCCTCGCTGGCTATTTTATATAGCTCCTCCGTCTTTCGCTCCAGCTCCTTGAAGTAATCCTCCATCGAACTTCCCACTGAACTCACCGAACTACCTCCGCCAAACTGCCCAAAACACAATCCGGAGCGTTTTTGGTTCCTTTTATTTTTCTGACGTCCTCTTCAGTGGCAACGCCGGAGAGCACCAATATCGTGAACAGGCCCGTCCTCTTACCTGCTTTGATGTCGGTTTCAATCTGGTCGCCGATAATGACGGTTTCACCGGGCTTGGTCCTGAGACTCCTTAAAACGTACAAAATCATATGTGGCGACGGCTTGCCAATTACCACGTCCGGCCTTCTTCCAGAGCTTCTTTCCAAAGCGGCAACAATCGCTCCCGCTCCGGGTAAAAATCCATGCTCTGTAGGGTAAACGCGATCTAGGTTAGTGGCTATAAACTTGGCTCCAGATAAAAGTGCTCGAAGACCATCTTTGAGCTTTTCATAAGTCAGCGACTGATCGATACCGACGACGAGGTAAGCTGCCTTTTCCGGGGGCACCAATCTCAGACCGGCGCTGCTTATTTCCTCAACCAACCCCTCTCCACCAATCACGAAAACTTTAGCCTGAGGATCACGTCTTCTAATGTAATCAGCCGCAATTTGGCCAGATGTAATCACATCTTTTTCACCCACCGGTATCTCCATGCGCCTGAGCTTTTGCACGTAATAGGCACGAGAATTCTCAGAATTGTTCGTCAAGAAGACAACCTTTTTTCCTAAGCCACGAAGAAAGGCCACCGCTCTGGCCGCTCCTTCAATCGGCCTGTTGCCGCGGTAGATGACACCGTCCATGTCTAAAATCACTAAGGTTATCTTTTGAAGAATCCTTTCAAGCTCAGGCAAACTTTTTCACCACCGTCTCATGGGTCTGTAGATTTATTATTGGTACAATTCCTGGAGTTGGCCTAACCCCGAGCTGCCTCATGAAACTGGTCATGCCTTGGAAAGTGCCAGAATTGATAACCGAAACATCACGATATCGATCGTAACCGAAGACATGAAGATGGCCGCAGTGAAAAACATCTGGCACCTCATCAATTACGAGATAGTCCTTTTTTTCGGGCGAGATAGCCGTGCGGCCACCGTATATTGGAGCCAGATGTCTTTTTCTCAGGAGCTTTATCATCGGAGGGGTGGCTTCCTCGCGATTGAGTCCTGGAATGCTTGATATAACATCATCAAAGCTTCTGCCGTGGTAGACAAGAAACTCCACCCCGTGAAGCGAAAGACGAACGGGATTTCCAACCATGACGGAGTTTAGATTATACAAACCGCTGGCGACATCCTTGTGAATTGCCGGTTGGGGCTCCGAAGGCCGAACAGCATCATGGTTGCCCGGAGATATTATGATGGTAATGTAGTCCGGTATCTGGGCTAAAAGCTTGGCTGCAAAATCATACTGTTTGAAGATATCATTTATCAGAAGCTCTTCTTCTTGGCGCGGGTAGACTCCTATCCCATCCACAATATCTCCAGCAATCACCAAGTACTTGACTGCTCCAGCAAGCTCAGCATTGGGATCGTCTGACTCTCCTCGCAGCCATTTGACAAACTTCAAAAACAAGTCCTCAAAAAACTGCGTGCTCCCGACGTGCAAGTCCGATAGCAGGGCGGCGCAGAGTGGCTCCTCGGCTCGATGGGGCTCGCGTCTTATTGGTATATCCGGCCAGATAATGTCCTTCACGAAAAGTCTCTGCGACCTGCTGTCGGTTTTCAAGGAGGCGATAACTCCAATTACCTCATCAGTGTTCACCTCAACAGCCTTTTTAACCAGTTCTTTGTTGCTGTTGAAGACAAATGCCAACACCGATCCGCTAAGGTCTTCGAGCTCAAGCACAATATTACCTGCCGATGATTCCCGCTTTTCCCTCACCATACCCACCACTTTCACCAGTTGTTTGTCCAGGAGATTTCTCAGACTGCTGATCGGCACGGCATCGTTCAAATCCAATCTCTTCTTCAAAATCGAACCGACGCGCTCGTACCTATCGCGAAAGAGTGCTACAAAATCAGAAAGCTCTCCCTCACTGTAGCTCTGCCCAGTAACATCTTTTATAATTCTGACCTTAGGTTCGTATTCTGCAGCCAGAGGTTTGAACTTTATGTACGAAAGCTCCGGCGCCCTCTTCTCAGCGATTTTAGTTTTCTCCACAGTCTCGGTTCGCGGAGAAACTTGGGGAAGGATGACCTCTTCCATCTTGCGGGTTTGTTTTTCAAGAATCTCAGAAATAACTTCACCAGTTATCAAAAATGGTCTGCTCTCAAGCCCCTTCAAAGCAGAGATCACCTGATCTAAGTCTGTATCTTTGTTGCTCCGCAGCTTTTCCAGTGCCTCAGGAGTTAGCTGCATCTCTGCCTCTATAAACTTGCGCACCAGAGCGCCTTCGTCCATGCATAATCACCTAAACCAGCGTGAGCTGACGCGACAATTTCAAAGTATCAATGCTCGTAAGTTGTTCGTCATGAATAGCTGCCAGTGCCTGAGTTGGATGAATATTCAACCTTATCTCCTTAGTCCTGCCTTGGCGACCTTTGTTAACTATCTTGGCGCTTATGATGCCCAACATATCTAGCTCCGAAATTAAATCACCGATACGGCGCTGCGTCAGAACGTCCAGACCGGCTTGGGCGCATAGTTCCCGATAAACGCTATAAACCTCACCACTGATGATGGAGCTAGACATTCTCTCAGAAAGGAGCACTATGCTGTAAAGAACCAGTTTAGATTGGGTAGGTAATGTCCTTATGACCTCGACCATCTTATCCTGCTCTATTCTCTCATGAGCGCGTCTGACGTGTTCCACGGAAACCTTCTCGCAACCCTCTCTTTCCGCCAATTCTCCGGCAACCCTGAGAAGATCCAACGCCCTACGTGCATCACCGTGCTCCCTAGCCGCGTGCGCCGCGCAGAGAGAGATGACACCTTCCTGAATCGCCCCTTCAACGAAACTTATTCTGGCCCGCTTCTCCAAGATGTCCTTAAGTTGAACTGCGTTATAAGGTGGAAAAACTAGCTCCTCTTCGCTGAGGCTGCTCCTCACTCTGGGATCGAGATAGTTCAAAAAGTTCAAATCATTTGAAATGCCGATGATAGAAACTTTTGAATTTTTCAAGTCAGAGTTCATTCGCGTCAGATGGTAAAGAACCTCATCGCCGCTCCTGAGCACCAGCTTGTCTATCTCGTCAAGAACTATCACACCCAGCTGCTTTTCACTATCCATCGCTCGGAAAAAGCATTTATAAACCTCATCAGTGGGCCAACCAGTCATAGGGACGCTGTCTGGCAGTTCACCCAAATTTCCCTTAAGCCTCTCCAGAAATGTGTTCGCCAGTGTTGCTAGAATTCGATACTTCGTGTTCACCTCCTCACAGTTTATATAAACCAGCCTCGCTTTGAGTGGTGAACGATCGCTGACCTTCTCAAGCTCCCTAGTTACATATTTTACGCAGGCGGTTTTCCCCGTACCTGTCTTACCGTAGATAAGTATGTTGGAAGGAGTCTCACCTCGCAAAGGCGCCGCAAGTATTCTAGCCAGCTGGTGTATCTGGCTATCCCGGTGCGGTAGTTCCTCCGGAGTGTAACTCGGCCTCAGATACTCCCTGTTTTTGAATATCGGCCTTGTCTCCAACAACATACTGAACAGTCCTTCCCTCACCATTTTTACCCACCTCCTCTCTAAACTCGAATAACCTCTTCAGCCTCCTATTCCAATCATCGATAACCTCGGAAACTTCATTGACCAGCAAACGCTCCTCGGGAGTCAACCCGAAAGGAACCTCCGGGGAAAAGGCAAGTCTAACTAACTTGGGCAACCTAGCCTCAAGCAACAGAAAAACTTGCGAAATTATTTCATCGGCCTCTTTTTTCCTGCCCCCTCGCAACAAAGAAAGTAAGCTGCTGGCAGTTGAAACATAAAAGTTATCTGGAAGCGATAGCGGTTCTGATCCACGTTCCTCGGCAAAAACAAGCTTTCTAATTTCAGCTGCTGTTATTGGCTGCAGAAAATCAACAAATCCGCTGCTTCTAAGAACATTAGCATCCCAAAGCCACAGTTCCGTTTCGTCACCCACTGCCAGTGGACCCAGTTTTCGCCCAACCAGTTCAACCTCTGGAAGATCTTTAATGACTCGAACGTGCTGTTTCATTACTTCACCGCCCGACTGATCATTCCTTGTTTTGGCTCGTAGAGGTGACCCCTCTTCTTCTCCTCAGAGATGACCCAGTCCACAAAACGCCTATCGATCTTCTCAGAATCGGCCATCTGGAATATCTGCTCCAAGGGTGCCGCTCCACCGTATTTTTCCTCGAGTTCTTCGATTATTTTCATCAGGCGCATGTGCTTCTCGCGCTGGGACCGGGGAATTCCTGTCATGATTAAATCAACGTCGACCTTGCCTCTTTCGATGTCAAACCCAGCCTCCCTTAACGATGTTTTTATGAGAGAAATCGCGCGGTTGGCGTCCTCAACGGTTACCCGATCACTCAACCTCAATCTAGCATTGGCCTTGGCAAGGCGGATTATCGATTCAAGCTGCCTCACGGTTATCGGGAGCGGGTCACCAGACTCCGCCGCTGATTTTCTCCAACCAACAAAAAAGTCCTCTATAACTTTCTGGACCTCCTTATCATCCAACTTAGGTTCTATGTTTTTGCGCGCATAGATTATTATTTTGCGGAGAAATTCTGGGTCAAACGGGGCCTTCAAAACCTTTCCTGGCGAGGTGTAGAGCTGCAGAACATGTTGGGCTATGGACCGATCATACTCTGTACGGGGCTCATCTCTTAATATGAAAACAAGATCGAACCTAGAGAGTATAACTGGATCAATTGGGAGCTGCTTCAATGCTGGTTCTTCCTTACTGAACCGGCCCAGCTTTGGGTTCGCTGCTGCCAAAACCGCGGTACGGGTGTTTAACGTGGCGATTATTCCTGCCTTAGCAACGCTAATCGTTTGCTGCTCCATTGATTCCAAAATGGCGGATCTGTCCTCATCCCTCATTTTCTCAAACTCATCGATGCAAGCCAGACCGCCATCGGCAATCACGAGTGCACCGGCTTCTAAAGTCCAACCACCACTAATCTCATCACGAACGGCTGCAGCGGTTATTCCGGCACCGGTGCTCTTCATGCCTGAAGTGTAGACTCCTCGGGGCGCAACGTTGGCAACCCACTTCAGAAGCTGGCTTTTCGCTGTACCCGGATCACCGGTCAGTAAAATGTGGGTGTCTCCGCGCAACCTAGTACCATCTGATAAAATAACAGGATTGCACCCGAACAGTTGTAAAGCAATGGCCTCTTTGATTGCCTCGTGCCCGTGAACCGCGGGAGCAATCGATTGAATTATGTTAGTCCTCAGCCAGACATCCTGCTTGGCCAATTCCTTTATCTTGGCTTCATCCTCTGGAGTAAGTTCAGCCTCCTCAACACCTTTTTGCATTATTTCCACATGGCTAACAAACAGTATCTTGCGAAACGTTGTCCGCCGCTCTTTCTGTTGCCTCTCTTGAAAAACTCGCAGCGCACCGGTTATTAGCACTCGATTTCCGGGCACCGCCTTGTCGACAAAGTCATCCCTGATGATACAATCGAGCCTGCGCGGTATCCTGCCACCACGCAACCTCTCAGGAGGTTCCTGCAGCTGTATGCTTTGCCAATCACGAAAAACTGTATTCTCGATCAACAAATCAAAGGGACCTTTCTTTCCACAGTTGGGATTCTCGCAAAACAGCGGCTCCCTAAACATCTCACCCGACTGTGGTACTCGGTTTTCTTCACCGCATCTTCGGCACTTGAAAACGGCCTCTTTCGCCTCAGGCTTCACTTCCCCCGCACGAGTAACCACGCCTTCAACCTGTATAAACTTGCTAACGTGTTCGGCACGAATATTGCGAATTTCAATGATCTTGTCAGCGCCTTTCACCCGGAGCCTGAACCCAGGTATCTTGGTTATGTTTTCCAGTATTTCGTCTGCGGCCTCAAAGAATAAAACCGGTGCATCCAGTAAGTTCTCGGCAAGGGCCTTATCAAATGCCAAAATTTTTTCGAACTCCACCACTAGGGATTTATTGCCAGCGGCGGTTATCTTCCGCAAATCTTTTTGTATCTCCTTGCTGTGCAGGAAATCTTCGAGCTTCTCTTTTAAGTTAGGTTCCAACACGATCACCTCAAGCACAGCGAAAATCTACATAACTAGATTTGTATTTAGCCGATGTGGTGAAAATTTTGAACATAGACTTTAAGATTAGTGGAAAAAATATACACCATTTACTAATTTTAAGTGCAACTTTTTTCACAATTGGGGTTAATATAACTTCAAATGGATTGAGGCTTCTTTCGGCTCCGTTGCTGAACAGGAGCATAATAACACCTGATAAAAAGGTCCAGCTGCTTTTTTATGGGAATTAGCGGGGAGGGGTCGCCGAAAGTAATCTAATTTTTATTTTTTGAGATTTTACAGGTCTATTTGAAAAACAGCCTTTGTAATCTCGATTTCCGCCAAAACTACTTATTCCTTTCCCCTGCTGGAGTGGAAACACAAGAAAAGAGTCGAAAATAAGGTGTGGGGAAAGAAGGAAAATACTGTTAAAAATTTAAAAACAAAAACAGAGCAATTATCTTATCTTTATGTATTCATAAGCTTCGGTCGCTGACTCAAAACAATAGTGCACTTTCTGAAACTCCTTTCTAAATTCGGCGACTTCTCTTGCCACCTCTTGTGGGTCTTCATTGTCGATGATAATTCTCCTAATAAACTCAGCTATTTGCTTCATTTCGCCCTCTTTCATCCCCAACCTTGTGACTTCAGAAGTACCAAGTCTGATGCCGCCCGGATTCTTGTAGTGGCGCCCTTCTCTTGGGTCCCACGGCAGCAGGTTCCTGTTCAGAATTATGTTAGCGTTCTCAAGTTTTTTCTCTAAAGTGCCGCCATCACCATACTTTGTGACATCAACAACCAAGATGTGTGACTGCGTGAACCCCAGTTCCGGGCACAGGACCGCCAGACCCTGATCATACAGCGCCTTCCCCAGCGCCTTTGCGTTTCTTACTATCTGTGCTGTGTACTCTCTTCCAAACTCAAGCATCTCGGCCAAGGCGACAGCCAAAGCCGCAACTGAGTGCAGGTGATGGTTGCTGACAATTCCTGGAAAAACTGCTTTGTTTATTGATTCCGCCAGCTCTTTGGTGCACAGGATCATTCCGTGTTGGGGTCCGGGGAGCGTCTTGTGAGTGCTGCAGGTCATGACCTCGGCACCCTCACGGAGGGGATCCTGAAACTGACCACCGGCTATCAGTCCGGCCACATGCGCCGCGTCGTACATGACATGCGCGCCACACTCTTTGGCGACCTTGCTCAGCTCTTTAACTGGGTGGGGGAAAAGAAAAACGCTACCACCAAAAGTAACCAGCTTCGGTTTCACCTCAACTATCTTCTTTGTGGCAGCTTCAACATCAATATTCATCCGCTTTTCATCTAGCGGCAGATATTCGATTTCCAAACCGTGAACCGCACCCGCGGTGCCGCCGAACTTTTTCTTTGCCATACTAATGTGCCCTCCTGACGCAACAGAAAGGCACATCATCGTATCGCCTGGATCAGTCAAAGCTGTAAAGGCCGCGAGATTAGCAGTAAGTCCCGAAACCGGTTGGACATTGGCATGCTCGGCCTTGAAAAGTTCTCGAGCCAGCTCCATAGCAATAATTTCAACCTGATCAATATAGACGCAACCAGCGTAAACTCGCTCCCCAGGCCAGCCTTCCGCGTAGCGGTGTTGAAAATCACAAATTAATGCCTCTCTGACGGCCGGACTCGTGACATTTTCGCTGGCTATCAATGGTATCGACGACTTGAACCATTCATGGTGCTTTTGCAGCAATTCTAGGGTACGGTCATACGCTTCCTTGGGCTTCATCCATCCACCTCAACTGAAATTAAAGTTTCCCGCATATATCCTTAACTAAATTTGAATAATGCGCTTCAAGTCAACTAAGGTCTAACAAATCTGCCCTTAGGCCCGTCCAAAACCTCTCCTCGCTCAGCAACTATTTCCCCCCGGAGAATGGTATAAACCGGGACCCCTTGAACTTGGAAGCCATCAAAAGGTGTGATCTTTTGCTTGCTGTGAAGTTCTTCCGCTTTTATTATTTTTTCCCTTTTCATATCGACTACTGTAAAGTCAGCGTCGGAGCCCACCATGATGACACCCTTTTTGGGATAAAGTCCGAAGATCCTCGCTGGGTTTTCCGCACCCAATTCCACGAGCCGGCTGAACTTAATCAAGCCTCTGTTAACTAAGGTGAGCATCACCGGAACCATTGTCTCGACACCGATACAGCCTGAAGAGGCCTCCCATATGCTCTCTTTAGTTTTTTCCTCAACCGAATGCGGGGCATGGTCGGATCCGATGGTATCAATGGTTCCATCATTAACGGCTTCGATGAGTCTTTGAACCAAGGCCTTGTTCCTTACTGGAGGATTTATCTTCAGAACCGAACCTTTAACTTGCATGTCCTCCTCGCTGAAGACCAAGTACTGCGGACAAGTTTCGGCCGTTATTTTCGCGCCAGTAGCCTTAGCCGCTTTTATCAAGTGTGTGCCGCAACTGGTGTGGACTAAGTGGACTTTGTTCCCGGCTTGTGCGGCAAACAAAGCCAGCAAGTGAATTCCTTCTTCCTCAGCTATAGGTGGTCTTGCCAAGCAGTGCGCTATTGGTTCCTTAGTTGTTGCCTTCAGCTTTTCCGTGTAATATTGAGTTATATTCTTGTCCTCGGCATGAACTGAAACGGGAAGGCCGATCTTGGCCAGCTCTTTAAAGGACTCAAAAATTAGACCATTGCTCGGCCTAGGGACACCGCCGGTAACCTCGGCCAAGAGAAGTTTGAAACCGATGGCCCCTGCCTTAGCCATTCCCGCCAGTTCCTGTATGTTGTTCTCAATGATCAATCCGTAAAGGCAAAAATCCACGTAAGCTTTGTCCTTAAGTAAAGAAGCTTTTTCCAATAAAACTTTTTCATTAGTCACTAGCGGTAGGGTGTTGGGCATTTCAAATACCGTCGTCACGCCACCAGCGGCTGCGGCGCTGGTCCCGCTCAGGAAATCCTCCTTGTAGGTCATGCCGGGCTCCCTCATGTGGACATGTGCATCTACAAAACCCGGCAGCACATGGAGTCCATTAAGATCCAAAACTTTTTCCGCTCGAGGCATTGCCGATGCAGAACCTATCGCAACTATTTTCCCCTCATCAACCGCTATCGCGGCCCTGAACTCGCCACGAGGAGTAACAATGGTGCCGTTGTTCAACAGTAAATCGACGGGCAAAACAACACCAGAACTAATCGGATGGGATTTTGAGACCCATCACGGCAGCTAAAAGAGCCATCCTCACATACATGCCATTTGTCGCTTGCTCAAAGTACTTCGCTTGGGGCATGGTATCCACATCAGTAGTTATCTCATTCACTCTAGGCAGTGGATGCATAACTATCGGGATTTTCTTGAGTTTGGAAAGCAGTGTTGGTGTTACTATATAGCTTCCCTTGACCCGTTCATATTCCTGCAAATCAGTAAATCTTTCTTTCTGAACCCGAGTAACATATAGCACATCGATCTCTTCATCCAGCTCTTCCAGAGAATTATAAAACTTGCAGGGCATTTTACCCTTGACTTTTTCAACCACTTCAGGCCTCATCTGAAGGATTGGTGGGGCGATGCAATACAGCTTGACTCCGTTAAACATTGAGAGGGCATAGCTAAGACTGCTCAAGGTTCGGCCGTGTTTTAAATCGCCGAGAAGACCAACTCTCAAGCCGTCAATTTTGCCAAAAGTCTTGTACATGGTGTAAAGATCCGTCAGTGCTTGAGTCGGATGTTCATGCATGCCGTCTCCGCCGTTTATCACTGGATGTTCGGCGATGTCGGCAGCCATCTTGGCCGATCCCTCGACCTTATGTCTTATGATAATTACATCGGGATCGTATCCATCAATCATCCTTATAGTGTCCTCAAAGCTTTCCCCTTTCATCAGCGCCGAGGCCTCAATACTGCCGAAATCCATGACCTTGCCGCCTATTTTCAACATGGCGGCGGTGAAGCTGAGTCTAGTTCTGGTCGATGGTTCCAAAAAAACGGTTATTGCCATTTTGTCCTCAGCTATTCTGAGAGTTTTTTTCCTTTCACAAATCTTGGCGTCATTGAAGAGGTGCATAAAGTCCTCTCTCGTGAAATCAAACGCAGAGATTATGTCTCTACCCTTCACATATACACCCGATGAGACATATTTCTTTTACATTTAAGTTTTTTCCACCGATTTAAAATCAGCTACCTGCTGTTAGATCCTGCTACAGTTTAACATCCAATTTTGGCTGACAACTTAACCTTTGGTCTTAACGGAAGCTTTTTTTACTCCGGCCATCATCAGACCTATATCCTTGATCTTGGCCTTCTCAGCAGGGACTATGCCGACTATCTCTCCCTCATAAATTACGGCAATGCGATCGCTCAAGGACATGATCTCATCCAGATCCTCGGAAATCAACAGGATCGCCGTCCCTTTCTCCTTTTGCTCCTCTAGCTTTGACTGGATGAACTCTGTGGCACCGACGTCGAGCCCGCGCGTGGGCTGGTTGGCTATCAAGAGCTTGGGCCTCCTAGAAAGCTCCCGGGCGAGAATCAGCTTTTGGAGGTTACCGCCAGACAGATTTCGAGCGGGTGTGTCCCGGCTCGGAGTTTTTATATCGTACTCCTTTATTAACTGATCCGCATACTTGTTTATCTCATTTTTATCCAAGAACCATTTTTTGTTGAAGGGCAAAAACCAACGATTCACGAAGGGCGGCTCCGATTGCGACCCCAAAATGAGGTTCTCGGCGACTGTGAAGTTCATCACCAGACCAGTGCCAACGCGATCCTCTGGAATGTGGCCGACGCCTTGGCTGGTTATTTCCTTCGGTGATTTGTTGGTGACGTCTTTGCCCAGAATTACAACTTTTCCGCCGGTAGCTTTTCTCAAACCTGTTATGACCTCAGCAAGCTCTCTCTGACCATTGCCCGAAACCCCAGCAATTCCGAGTATTTCCCGCTCATGAATCTCAAAGGAAACTTTCTTTAATGCCGGAAGGCCCTTATCATTCAAGGCTTCAAGATCCTTAACCGAAATAACTACCTTACCCGGCTTTACTTTTTTTCTTTTGGCGCCAAAGTAAATCTGCCTCCCTACCATCTTCTTAGCCAAGTCGCTCTTGTTGGTGCGCTTAGTCGGAATGGTGCCCACGACTCTTCCTCGTCTGAGCACTGTGACGCGATCGCTTACCTCCATCACCTCTGGCAGCTTGTGGGTTATAAACGGTATCACGGCCAGTCCCTCCTTAGCCATCTTCTTCATCATCTTCATCAGCTCCTTCACTTCCGGAGGTGTCAACACCGCCGTGGGCTCGTCCAGAATAAGGATCTGGGCCCCCCGGTAAAGTGCCTTGATTATTTCGACGCGCTGCCTCTCACCCACAGAAAGCTGCTCGATCCGGGCCTTGGGGTCAACTTTAAGGCCATATCTCTTTGAAAGCTCGATGATCCTCTTTTCAGCAACGTCTAGATCAAGCAACGGCTCCTTAGACGACCTGAGGCCAAGAATAACGTTCTCAGTGACCGTCAGGGGATCAACAAGCATAAAGTGCTGGTGAATCATCCCGATACCCAAATCGATAGCGTCCTTAGGCGATCTGATGGTCACCGGCTTGCCACGAATCAGTATCTGGCCCTCATCGGGCTGATAAAGGCCGTACAGAATATTCATCAGGGTCGTCTTTCCCGCGCCGTTTTCACCCAAAAGGGCGTGAATCTCACCGGCCCTTATCTCGAAATCTACATGATCATTGGCGAGGACGCCGGGAAAACGCTTGGTGATCCCCCGCATCTCAAGAATGACCTCTCCCGGTTTTACCTTTTCCAGTTTAATTTTCGGGGCCACCCCCGGATCACTCTGGCCTCGGGCAGAAGCGATTTTCAACTTTTCCCCATCACTTCTATCAGCATGAGGGTTAAAAACGTAGCGATTTCTGCTTCGAAAAATAAACGGGCGATTGGAAAAAATTTTTACTCTGAACAATAGGATAATATTAATTCTAAGAAAAAACAATGATAACTAAAACATTCAGATGATTCACATGCAATGTGTAAAAGTAGTTTTCCTGCCTGATGGAAAAAGCATTGAAGTTGGTGCTGGTATTAGTATCTTGGAGGCTGCGAAAAAAGTTGGAATCACGCTAGAATCAGTATGTGGTGGTAAGGGAACGTGTGGAAAGTGCCGGATTATTGTCGAGGCTGGAGCAGGGAATCTAAACAAGATAACCAAGGAAGAACTAAATTTAGTAAAAATCGGAAAATTCTCACAGGAACTTCTTGACCGGGGCTACCGTCTTGCCTGCATGACTAAGATAGAAAAAATAACGGACACAGACGAACGGATTGTTGTTACCGTTCCGATAGAAAGTCGACTTGGAGCCCAGAAAATATTGGTGGAGGGTCTGGAAAAGGAGCTGAAGTTTAATCCATTAATTAAAAAATACTTTGTTGAGTTGCCGCAACCAACTTTAAGCGACCCTAAACCTGACCTAGAAAGGATTTTAGAGGGACTGAAGGCGAACAACGTTGATTTTGTTGAAACGGACTACAAAATATTCAGAGAGCTACCGGAGGTGTTGAGAAAAGGAAACTGGAATTGCACGGTCACGATCTGGAACGACAAAGAGATAATTTCAATAGAAAGCGGAGATACTTCTAAAAGAAAATATGGTCTGGCTGTGGACATAGGAACAACAACCGTGGTGGGATACCTAATCGATCTCAATGATGGAAAGTTGGTGAGCGTTGGGTCGATCCTGAATCCACAAATTCCATACGGCGAGGATGTGGTAACCAGAATAACTTATTGCATTCAAAACGAAGATGGCCTAGAAAGGATAAACCGAGCAATAATTGATGGTCTGAACAAAATAATTGATGAAGCCTGTTCAAAGGCCAACGTGAAAAAAGAAGAAATCTATGAGATCACCATCGTCGGCAATACGGCAATGCACCACCTCTTTCTAAAACTGAATCCTAAGTTTTTAGCCCTCTCGCCGTTCACGCCTGTATTAAGAAGGGGAGTTGATGTAAAGGCCCGTGAACTAGGCCTTAAAACTAATCCAAACGCCAACGTCCACGTTCTTCCCGTAATCGCTGGTTTTGTTGGCGCTGACACTGTTGGTGTGATCCTTTCAACCGACATTTACAAGGAGTCAGAGATGACGCTGGCGACCGACATCGGTACGAATGGAGAAATCATGCTGGGCAACAAGGACTACATCGAGGTCTGTTCTACTGCTGCCGGCCCCGCGTTTGAAGGTGCACACCTGAAACACGGCATGCGTGGGGAACCGGGAGCAATCGAAAAAGTCAGTATAAAACCCGACACCTTGGAAGTTGAATACAGCACCATCGACAATCTACCTCCAAAAGGTATATGTGGCTCGGGAATTGTGGACGCGGTGGCCCAGATGTTTCTAGCTGGCGTGGTACTGAGAAACGGAAACATAAACCCGGCAATTGAAAGTCCAAGGATTAGAAGAAATCAAAATATGCTGGAGTTCGTGCTGGTTTGGGAAAATGAGACTGAGAAAGGAATTGGCGATATAGTAATAACACAACGAGACATCCGGGAAATCCAGTTGGCCAAGGCGGCTTTGTACAGTGGGGCAAAAATATTGATGAAAAGAAGACAAGTGGAGGAAAAAAACATAGATAGAGTTTATCTAGCCGGGGCTTTTGGAACTTACATTGATAAGCTGAGCGCCAAAGTAATTGGACTTTATCCTGACATACCCTTGAGCAAAGTAAAATCGGTTGGCAACGCGGCGGGCATGGGTGCAAAACAGGCACTAATCTCAAGAGAAAAAAGGGAGGACGCTGAAGCTATCGCAAGAAATACCCGCTACCTAGAGTTGACGATTGCCCCCGAATTTAACGATGAATTTATCTCCGCTATGTACTTTCCCCACGCCAAGATAGATAGATTCCCCAGTCTCAGGAAGAAGTGCGAAGAACTTCCCGGGTGGTCTGAAATATTAAAATCTTAAAACGACACATCGCCTTAAACCAATCCCAAGGTTAACGACCACAAAAGCCAATAAAAAATTCCCAACTGAACTAAAAAAAATCTATAATCTCGGCTAACCTAAAGAGATAAAAAGGCGCAAATCTAGTTTTTGATTAAAAGGTGAAAAAATGGAAAATAAAGGAATATCGACATCTATAGCCATTGTACTCGGTTTGGTCATTGGTCTGGTAATTGGCGCTGGAGCACTATATGCAATGGCACCCCAAGCACCCGGACAAACAGTAACGGTGACAAAAACAGTAACGGGTACAGCAACACCCACCGCACCTTCAAAGCTTACTATGGGAGTCGTGATGTGGTGGCACCACGATGAGGGCAGCTGGTCGCCTAGCCACGCAAAGGCTGTGGAAACAGTGGCGGGAAAATACGGTATCTCGTATACCTGGATTGAAGAAACCGGTATACAGAACGTTGAGAGCGTGATAGAACAGGCGGCATCTACTTATGACATTGTCTATATTGAAACTGATGAGTTCATGGAAGCTGCACTCAATGTTGCTGCAAGACACCCAGACGTTTACTTCATACAAGAGTGGGAAGCAGGGCCAATAGCTGACTCGGGGCTGACTATTCCAAACAACATGATATGCCTCAACGCGGCAAACGTTCATCAGCCGCACTTCATTGCAGGTGCCGTGGCGGCAAAATTGACGAAAACCAACAAACTTGGACTCATCATTGCGATACCTGGCCCAAGAGCTAACCGGACCGTGGCGAACCCATGGAGGGACGGCGCCCACTACGTGAACCCAGCCATCACAGTTACTCGGGTGGACATGAACTCCTACTCTGATCCAGCAAAGGCTAGAGATACGATAGCCAGTTTCCACGAAGCGGGCATCGATATCGTTTTTGTGAACCAAGATGACTTCGCAGCAACTTTGGAAGCAGCTGTTAGGGGAATGTACACATTCCAAGAGTACATTGACATGGTGCAATATTACCCAGACACGCTTATTGCGTGCTCTATCTGGGACTGGACAAAACCATTAGACAAGGTAGTGAACGCGATAGTAAGCGGAAACTGGCAGAACTTTAGAGCCCAACACGTTGAAGTCTATCTAACTCTGGAGGATGGATCTCTGGGCTTCCCCACATGGGGCAATATGGTCACTGAAGAAGTCAAAGAGTTCGCAGAACAGTTGAAACAGGACATCATTAGCGGCAAACTCGTGGTTCCGGAAAAAACAGAATGGGTAGATTAAAGCCCAAAAATCAATTATTATTTTTTTCTTTTAGCAACTTCATTCAGAAATAGATTATTTTTGAAAAATTTGGGTCGATTAATTAGAAAAAGTTTATTGCTGGACCCTTAACTTCCCACTAGACTTATTAACTGATAACTTAAACAATTAGCGAGATTTATGAAAGCGGTAAGATATTATGGCCCAAATAAGCCCCTAAAAATTGAAGATGTGGAAAAACCAAAAATTACTGAAGATGAAGTCCTAGTAAAAGTTAAAGCCGCTGGAGTTTGCCATACCGACCTGCACTTTTTGGACGGCACCTTAGTACCTTGGAAAGGCACTCTACCAATAACCTTGGGACATGAAATAGCTGGAGAAATAGAAGAAGTGGGGAAAAAGGTGAAAAACTTTAAGAAAGGTGACCGGGTCGTCATAAACAACAATAAAAGCTGCGGAAAGTGTGAATACTGCAAAAGGGGCATGCAAAACTTATGCAACGACTTAGACCAGCATGGGTTCACCATTGATGGCGGATATGCTGAATACGTGAAAACTGTCGAGCGGACTCTGGTAAAGCTTCCAAAAGAAGTACCATTTGAAAAGGCGGCTGTACTGCCGTGCGCAGTAGGATCGGTCTACCACGGATTAACCGATCAAGCCAAGCTAGAAGCTGGAGAAAGTTTGTTGATAAATGGATTTGGCGGTCTAGGTACTAGCGCCTTTCAGGTGGCGAAACATCTGGGTGCTAAAGTTTTCGTTGTTGATGTTTCCAAGGAGAAACTTAAAATGGCTGAAGAGATGGGAGCTGACGGAGTGATCGACGGGACAAAGCCCAACGTCAATGAAGAGATAAAAAGAATGACTGGCGGCAAGGGCGTCAACGTGGCCCTAGAACTGGTAGGGTTGAAGAAAACCATGGAAAATGCCTTCAACAGTCTGGCCAAGATGGGCCGCTATGTGATCATCGGTTATACAAAGGACCTGCTGGAAATAAACCCGCTGTCACTCGTAGTCGGCGAGTTCAGAATAATTGGATCTGTTTCATATACTCACCAGAATTTAATCGATGTTGTGGAACTTGCTCGCAAGAAAAAAATAAGTCCGGTCGTCTCAAAAACGGTGAAACTCGACGAAATTCCTGAAGTACTTAATCAAATGAAGGAAAAGAAAGTTGTGGGTAGGGTCGTCGCCAAGCCATAAATAAAGGATGTCAAAAAAGTACGGCGTCTAAACAACCCATCTTATTGAACATTAGATATATTAAGATGGCAGCTATCTGTCGAAACACTAGGAACTTCTACATTTGTAATACTCTTCTAAAAGATTCTCTGCCTGAAAGGTAAAAGCTATACCTCCCCTGACCCGTGGAACTTTCTTAAATCTCTCAGGAAGAGGATCGCCTATTTTATCCCTGCCCAGCGACTTTCTGGCGAAGGCTACTTTCATACCGAATATTTCGCCACCTATTCTATCTAAATCATCTAATTTCAGGTCCAAACCAGAAACTGTTTTCAAAATTCTTGGTATGAAATCAACAGGCAAACCTCCGGCCCAGAACTCAAACGCGAAGGAGCACATAACCAAACTGTCGATTATCTCCGCAAAGTTCTGCCTTTTTACCAGCTCCCCAGCCAAGCTTTCAGACCTCGGAAGACCCACAAAATTGCTTCCACCCTTGCCGTGATAAGCTCCAGAAGGCAGGGTAGCATAGTTCAGCCCCTTATCCTGTTGAACTCTAGGGTCATGCATGCATATCGGCGCGCCCTTAACATGCATCGCGAAGTTTGGAGCATCACCGCCAATCAACTCAGCAGCCCTTTTCAAGCCCTCGGCAAGAATGTTTCCAAACCCATGCCTAAATGCTATCATCTCGACCAGCTCGGGGAAACTATCTCCACTGCCCCAATATAGCGAGACGCCAACCTTCTCCTGAGATAAAATTTTTCTTTCAAAGCATTCCATGAGAAATGCCATTAACGTCCCAGTCTCGATGGTGTCAATCCCGAGCAAGTTGCAAGCTCTGTTTGCCTTTATAATTGTCATTGGATCATCGACTAGGCACAACGACCCCAAGGCGGCTATCGTCTCATATTCGGGGCCCTTTTCTTCAACACCATCATATTCTATCCTCTTCTCACATCCGACCGGACAGTACTTACAGGCGCCCATCTTCATCTTTACCCAATTAGACAACCTGTTGGAGGAAATTCTCTTTGCCGACTCCTCCGACCATTCATCCTGTCCCCAATTTTTCAGAGGGAGATTTCCTCTCGCCAGATGATTCTCCAGAAAAGATCCAGTACCAAATTTGGAAAGCCTTTTGATGCCATCCCTTTCGAGCAAGTACCCTATGATCTCCTTAGCCAGATCCACGATGTCTTGGGTTGGAGAGTATCTCTGCTCGCCTTTAACCACAATTGCTTTCAAACCCTTTGAACCCAAAACCGCCCCCAGCCCACTTCTGCCCGCGATCCTGCCACCATCGTTTGAAATTACTGAAAATTTCACCAAATTCTCGCCCGCCGGACCTATGGAAAGCAATCTGCAATCCCCACAAATCCTCTTTACCTCCTCCTCAGTTTTTTGATGATCAAGCCCCCACAGGTCACGGGCATCCTTCAATTCAGCTTCACCATCGCAAATCCAAAGAAAAACCGGTTTTGTCGACTTTCCAGTAACTAAAATCGCATCAAATCCGGCAGATTTCAGCTCTGGACCCCAAAAACCACCCGCGTCTGCATCCCCAAGCGTACCGTTTAGCGGCGACTTGGAAGCAACCACATAACGGCTTGACATCGGTATGGAAGTTCCCGTTACTGGACCTACACAAAAAACAATTACGTTTTTTTCATTTAATGGGTCTATTAAAGGATCAACCATTTTCGATATAAACCAAGTCGCCAGTCCGCTGCCACCGATAAACCTAATCGCCTCACGAGGAAGATCTTCTATTTTTATTTCCCTAGAACTCAAATTAACCTTCAAAACTTTACCTGCAAAGCCCATGGGGCAACTTGACCCGACCATAAAGAGCCCTCATTACTCTCGTTTGTATGGGACTCCTAGCGCCGAAGGTATGCCAGATTTTTTACCAAGAATTCCTATAATCGCCAGCACCAAAACCACGCCAATGTGGGGTATAACAACCATGAACTCGCTCGGCAAAAATAAAGCTCCTGCAACCTGAAGCCTAGTCTGAATTCCTATAAGTGAGGAAAAGAACAGCGAACCGAGCAAGACGCCTGTTGGGGAAAATCTTCCAAAAAGAACGATTGCAAAAGCGACCCATCCATAACCGGCTATCATGGTATAATTGTAGCCTTGGAGTACATGGTCTGCCAGATAGGCTCCAGCCATGCCCATTAAACCGGCGCCAATGATATTACATATCCACCTCACCCGAAATATGTTTATTCCTGCGATATCACCGACATCGGGGCTCTCCCCTGCCACATGAATTGCTAGCCCTTGCCTAGTCCACTTAAAGATAACAAAAACTGCGATAAACAGCGCTATCGTCAGGTAGAAAACATGGTCGAAACCAAATAGATATCCAAATCTCTCTGGTACCTTGAAGGAGCCCGGCAGAAGGATAGGATATAAGAATTTTCCAAGTCCCTCGGCAAGGAACCAAAGAGTAAATCCAATAACTATCTGATTCAATCTCCAATTAACTGTCAGCAACGATAACAACACTCCAAAGAATACCCCCCATAAAAATCCCACTAAAAGTCCAATCCAGAGCGATCCTGAAACAAAGTACCCAAAAAGACCACCCACCGCTCCTGCCATCATTATTCCTTCTACAGCAATGTTGTAGACGCCCGCCTTCTGCCCAATCAGGCCACCGAGCGCGGCCAAACCTATGACTGGAAAGTAGGAAAGTACAGAACTAATCACATCTATCATGCTTTCTTCCTCCTCTTTTTAATCCATCCGACTAGCTCAGGGAAGAAAACGACCAAGAAAAGTATACCGAGCAGAACTTCTGAAAGCGCAGAAGGCATCCCTAGAGTTGTCAACGACAACGTCCCCTCAATGATAACCGCGACTAAAAATGACCCAAATGGTATTAGAATGGGCTCATTTCGACAAAAGATAGCAATTGGTATGGCAAAAAATCCATAATTTCCAGTAATGCCTGCCTGCATCCGGAAAAATTCACCCAATACTAAAGACATGCCAGCCAGACCACAAAGTCCACCGCTTATTATTGCGCCCAAAGTGAGAATTCTTCCTACATGAATGCCCTGACACAGCGCCGTCATAGGATTATCTCCAACCACTCTGAGCTGATAACCAAAGACGCTCTTTTTGAGCAAGAAGTAAACAATGAAAACAAAGATTATTGCCATTATGAAGGCTGAACTCAATGGTGGGGAAATAAAAGGAAATCTCATTCCCTCAGGGATTGGTGCAGTGCGAGAGTAAAGACCAACGGAACCCGCCTGCTGCCAGAACCATGGTCCTGAGATGAGGTAATGGAACAGGGCTAAGGCGATAAAGTTCATCATCATAGTTACCACGATATCGTTAACATCCCATTTTACCTTCAGGAAACCGGAGACTCCGCTATAGACGCCAGCAAAAATGAAACTCAAAGCAAAAGCGACCGCAACGGCAATCGCATTAGGTAGACCCAAGAAAAGGCAGGTGCCGGTCGTCGCAATTGCCCCAATAGCTATCTGTCCTTCAGCTCCGATGTTCCAAAATCCTGACTTGAAAGCGATAGCAAGTCCCAAGGATGCCAGAATAAGTGGTGTGGTTCTTTTAAGGACATACAAAATTCCTGATGGAGACCCAACCGTATATGTTAAAAAGGTGGAAAAACTTCTCCCCAGATCCACCCCCGACACAACTGATGAAATAGCAACCACAACGATGACAGCTCCGATGATCGCTGCAACATTCAATAAACCCATTATGAGATGAGACCTTTGAACTTCAAATTTAACCTTCATTTTTGGGCACCTCTTCTAATTCTTCTTTGAAATATAATTCTTTCGTCTCTCCAGCAGGTCCGCCGCCAGCTCCCCATGCCTTCTGATGATCTCGCCCAGATCCATCGTCTTCAGCCTGCGGCCCTCGACGACGACC
>NZ_JAVZIN010000003.1:0-118743 GCF_038871235.1 Hadarchaeum sp. (SeqCode) | reverse complement strand
AGATGGCTGGCTGAGGTCTCGTATGCTGCAGCGGGTTTGAAGCCAGATGACGCGAACGAGATCGTCAATGAGCTGCTGAAAAAATATGAGGACAGGATCACCAAAGAGGGTGGACCTTGGGGGCACACATTTGACGAAATCTATGATGTAAAAACCGTCACGCCCAGAAAAGAATTCCTTGAGCTATATGATAAAGTTAAAAAAGAGATGGAAGACCTTGGGTTGAAATTTAAGAGATAATCTTTGACTAAGCGTTTAGCTTCTTTTTAACAAGATCGAAATCAGAATTGCTAACGTATCAATGAATCCACATAGTAGAAAAGCCAAAGCATATGTATTAAAAATATCAAAAATGTATCCAACAATCGCTGGCCCCGCCATGCCACCCATACCGATCCCGAGTTCATACGCCCCCATTATTGCACCCAAATTTTTAGTTCCAAAAAATTTTCTTAATGTGACGGGATAAGCTGCAGCCCAGCCTCCCCATGCAATGCCTATACCTGATGCAACCAAATAGACAAATAATGTGCCTCCTGAAATTAAAAGCCCAAATGTAGAAATTGCCTGTACACACAGGAAAATTATTAGCATTTTAACCACCCCAAGTTTTTCAGCCATCCAACCACCTAAAATACGAGTCAAAATGCTGAATATCCCGACCAAAAACAAAGCGATGCTAGCTTGGAACTCTTCTACACCATTTTTAATTGCAAATGGCACAATATGGACTGTAATAGCAAAAACTCCAAAACTAGCAAGGGCCAAGGTTAAATAAAAGTACCAAAACGGTCTTCTTCTCATCGCCTCTTTCACGTCGCAATCTATCGACTTTTCTGCATTTTCAGAGCTTACCTTCGAAAATTCTTTTACATCTGGATTTTCTTTCATGAGTAAAATTGAAACCATCAATATAACCGCAATAAAAGCGCCAAAGATAAGAAAGGTTGATCTCCAACCAAAATCACGAATCAATATCTGCGCCAAGGGTGAAAAGAAAACCAAACCAAAACTCAATGCGGTGATTGCTATGCCGGTGGCTAATCCTTGCTGTTTATCAAACCATCGCGCGATAGTAGACACGGGTGGAACATATAGTGTACTTGATCCGATCCCGATAAAAGTAAAAGAAAGATAAAGCTCCATTAAAGAGCGAACTCTGCCGGCAAAAAAATAACCCGCACTCACGAGAACTGCGCCAAGGATCATGACTCTTCTTACTCCAAATTTATCGCTTGCCTTGCCCATCAGATATGCAAGAAAAGTTGTAAATAAAAAAGAGATGGAAAAAGCCAATGAAATTTCAGCGCTTGACCAACCAAACTCCGCGTGCAAGTAAGGAATAAAAATACCAAAAACATATTTAGCACCAACGACCAACAGCGCTAGAAATGAGGCAACCACTATTAACCAACGAGTATATCCTTTGTTACCAAAATTCATTTCTGACACCTATCAAATAGTATTTTCTAGTGGTTAAACAATTAAATCACGTTTTGTCCGAAAATCGTCTAAAATAAAAAAGAAATTTTAACTCTAAGTTGGGTCGGCCTTTATTTTTAAATACCAGAAAATGAGTAGGATAACGGGTGAAAACGATGACCAAAAAGGTCGAATTTTTGTACCTGAGTCAAGAAGACGTCAGAGCGGCGGGCGGCCTTGACATGAAAATGGCTATGGAAGCCATCGAGAGAGCTTTTAAACTTCTTAACGCGGGGCAGGTTGTCATCCCGGATAAAATTGTTATGGAGTTACCTCCTGGGGAGCAGGAAAGAGGGCGAATGAACGGCTTGGCTGCTTATATCGGTGGTGACTGGGAAGTCGCGGGGATAAAGTGGATCCCTAGCTTCCCGAAAAACCCGTTTCAACGCGGTTTACCTAGGGCTAGCGCGCTTATCATCCTCAACGACACTCAAACAGGGTTGCCCTTGGCCGTCATGGATGGTACAATACCAAGCGCGGTACGGACAGGAGCCGTTGGGGGCTTGGGAGCAAAATATCTCGCTCGCAAAAATTCGGAAGTTCTCTGCTTAATAGGCCTCGGCGTACAGGCTAAGACTCAGGCCATGGCAATAAAAGAAGCGCTGCCATCTTTAAAGGAAATTCGTGGCTTTGATAAATCGAAAGAAAGGGGAATCCAAGGCGCAAGGGACATTGAAAAACTCACTGGGATAACCACGAAATTCGTCGAATCGCCAGAAGAGGCCGTCAAGGGCGCTGATGTTATCGTCACAGCAACTGTGGCGAACGAGCCAATAGTCAAGGAAAAATGGGTCAAGGAAGGAAGCCTGTTCATTCACATCGGCTCTTATGTGGAGGAAGAATACGATGTGGTTCTCAACTCAGATAAAATTGTGGTGGACGACTGGCATGTGGTCAAACATCGCCGGACACCGGTTCTGGCGAGAATGTATGATGAAAAACTGATCACCGACAGCGATATCTACGCTAATTTTGACGAAATAGTTGCCGGAAAGAAACCTGGAAGAGAAAACGACCACGAAAGAATTTTCTTTGCTCCCATCGGTATGGCGCACGAAGACGTTGCAGTAGCTTCCATGATCTACGAAAGGGCTAAAAAAGAGGGAATAGGAAAAACTTTAACGCTTTGGAACGAACCGATTTGGGTATAGATAAACTACCTATTGACTCGCTGCGATTGCTTGACCAATTTTAGAATTTACTCTCCCTTTTCTCAACTTCTTTAGCATACTCAATTAACTGCTTTTCAATTTCTTTATCCAACGGGTCAGGCTCATGTGTCTTGAGGATCTCTTTAACTTTTTCCCGAGCCACTTGCCACAGGTCTTTCGAGCCCGCCTTCTCCCAGTTTTCCCGCGTCTCCCTGTCACTTATTTTTGGAAAATACTGCTCTTCCATCAGGTACTTTAATGTGTGCATTTTGTCCAAATAATGCCCACCCGGCCCGGTTTGAGCTATTACATCATAAGCTAAGGTATCCTCATCTACCTTAATTCCTTTCAGGACGCGGTAAATCATGCCACAAATTTCATCGTCGATAACTAGCTGCTCCAGACTAATAGTTCGGGCCGACTCTAATGTCCCAGGGTAGAAAATATAATTCACGCCAGCGAGGGAAGCCAGCAACAAGTTCAACGCTCTTTCATAGCCGTTTTGAACATCGATCAGTTTGGATTCAGTATCTCCAGCAGTTCCCCTACATGGTAAGTTATAATACCTCGCCATCTGCGCCGATGCCACGTTTAAGATGCCGGCCTCGATCGCGCCCAAAGCTATGTGCCCCCGTTTCATATCCATAATGGTCGAACAGGTGCCGTAGAACACAGGAGTACCTGGGTTGACGAGCTGTGCTATGGTAACGCCACTTAGGATCTCCGCACCCTGTTGCACCAGAACACCGGCCAAAGTAACCGGACCAGTGGCGCCAGCTTGGATCTCAACACCGAAGTCAACGGGCTGGCCCATCTTGGCATATTCCAAAAGACCCTCCGTCATATCGGTTGCATGCTGAAGCGGACTGATTGGATTTACTGTTGTATAGACCATCGGCTTCTTGCGCAGTTCCTCCTCTCCGCCCGCTAAAATCGCGGCCATTTTTAAACAATCCCTCGCCCGCTGGGTGCCGCGAGCCGTCGCTTTAACCACTTTTGAGGTGTTCTTAACGCTGGCGATATAACCCAGCACGTGGGTAACCTTGCCCGGCACGCCGTCGATGTTGGGCATGACAGCGCCACCGTGGATAAGCCTGTAGGTCTCCATCGCGTCAACGACTTTGCACAAATTTTCTACATCCTTTAAATTAGTCATGCGCCTTTTCCCTGTTTCAAGATCAAGGATGTAAATCCGGCCTATCATCGGCCCGAAGTAGACGCGTTTCTTTTCGATTTTAACGTCGTACTTTGGATTTCGAGCATGGAGAGTAAATTCTCCCGGTGCCTTCTTCAGCGCCTCCTTAACCAAATGCTCAGGAAGATAAACCCGGTTTGTCTCAGGGTCCACTTCCGCGCCGTTATCCTTTAAAATTTTGAAGGCGTTGGGCTCCAGAACTTTAACGCCAACTTTTTCTAAAACCTGTATTGTCTTCTGGTGAATTTTGTATACCTCATCTTGAGACAGAATTTCAAGTTGTCCGCCTTTCAAACCTACCAAGACTGCCACCTCTTGTAGTGAAATAGCAATTTTATCTTTTAAATATTGTCAAAGCTCATGCTATTGAGATGAACTTTTCCACAGGGCACGGCGCACACAAGCAGACAGGGCTCTAACTGCACGAACTGGGTCTGAATACACAGGTACCCCTGAATCCGCCAATTTCTTCCTTTCCTCAGCTTCCGCCTTGCCTCCCCCCAACATAACTGGAACTATGGTCTTGCCACGCGAAACGTGTTTGACGATAACATCCGAGATTCCCGGCATCGGGTCTCCGACAATCACCACGAAAGCATCGATCACGCCCGATGCATCCAACGCTGTAATTGCTTCATCATACATTTGAGATGTCGCGCTACCGGTTAGGTCAAGCGGGTTCCGCAGGATGCACTCCGGAGGCAGTTTTTCCTTTAACTTCTCGCGCGTTTCAGGAGGCAGGTCCGGAGCGTTCATCCCGAGTTCCACACAAGTGTCAAGGGCTAGGATGCCGGAGCCACCTGAGCTTGTGATTATGGCCACATCTTTGCCGGTGGGCAATGGCAGAGACGCAAATGCCTTGCAGACATCATACAACTCTTCCACACTTGAAACCCTCTGGACGCCTGCCTGCTTGAATACCGAATCAAATATCGCGTCCTTTCCTGCAAGTGATCGTGTATGCGAGGCCACGGCGAGAGCGCCCTTAGCCGTCCTCCCGCTCTTCAAGACCACGATCGGCTTTTTCTCAGCCGCAGCACGAGCGACTCTGAAAAATTTTCTTCCGTCTCTGACGCCCTCGATGTAAAGCGCAATGACTCTAGTTGCGGGTTCGTTGGAGAAATAATCAAGAAGCTCAGTTTCATCCACATCGCATTTATTTCCCAACGCCACTATCTTGTCCACGCCCACCTTCTCTTCTTCGGCCCAGCAGGCGATTGCGGCCAAAACTGTTCCGCTTTGGGAAATCACCGATATCGATCCTTTTGTCCTGACAAGCGGCCAACTGGCACAAAGACCTACTGATGTGCTATTAACTCCTTGACAGTTGGGGCCGACTATTCTAATCCCTGCTTTTTTTGCAGTCTCCACCAGCTGGCGCTCCAGCTCGGCACCTGAAGGTCCGGTCTCACCAAAGCCACCCGAGATGACCACCGCGGCCTTGACCCCCTTCTCGCCACAATCTGAGATCACGGAGGGGACAAAACGCGCGGGAACTATCACCACAGCAAGTTCAACCTCGCCCGGGACTTGTTTAATGGATGGATAGCACCTTACTCCCAAAACATCGGGTGCCTTTGGATTCACCGGATAGATATTTCCCTTATAACCAGCATCAATTATATTTTTGAATATCTCATGACCCAGTTTACCCGGCTCGCGCGAGGCGCCAATCACGGCAACGCTTGATGGCTCAAAGAAACTTCTCAGGGACATCTTATCACCATCCAGTACCTTCATTCTTTTGCCGATCCAGATTTAATTTATTCGCCACTGATTTCCCTTCTGATCTTTTTATCATCTTTCTCCCATCCTGCACCTTTTCCAATTATGAGTATATTCTCCGTCTAAACTAAGAAATCCAAGTTTAATAGAACTTTCCAAAACAAGATAAACATTCAATTTTATTCTTCCCTCATCCTCAATCAAAAGCAATTTTAATCGTTAATAATAGCAAGTATTAAAATCGCTGGAGTTGTTAAACGCTAAAAATTGTTCTGAAAATATAAGTTCTGCAAAAATGAAGAACCGTTCTTTTTTGACTTAGGGCCATCGCGGCCTCAAAATGAGCTGCTGCGCTATTCTACAGCACCGTATGGTGGTAGCGATAACCACCGTTACGCTGTGGGTGCAACATCTTCAGATTTCTTGGGCAATGGAAAAGTTCACTGCTCTATTGCAGCAATCACCTAGCTGACTGCTTTATGGATTCATTCTCCTTGTCGGTGGAAGTTCTTCATTATTTCAATCTTTTTCTCCATTGTTATCGGCTTGTAACTAATGCATTCCACTGGACAAACGACCGAACACAACCCGCAACCCAAGCACAAATTGTCATCAATTATCGCTTTTCCATCTATGACCTTTGCAGCGCTTGAGCAGTTGTCATCGCAAACGATCTCACAGCGCCTGCACCCTGTACACTTCTCGGTATCGACGACCCCTACTGCAGGTTTAGCTGAAGTAAATGTCGCTACACCAACTGGGACAATGCGAGAAACTGACATTCCAATGAAATCGTAGACGCTAGTGTATCCCTTTCTCTTCATGAATTCAGTCATCCCATCCAAAATCTCCCTGCCAACGCCGAGCCCACGGAACATTGGAGCAGTGGAAAGCTGGACCGTTGTCGCTCCAACCATCATGTATTCAATAACACTTTTCCAGTCGTGTGCTCCCCCTATGCCGCTAACGGGGATTTTTACTGATCGAGCAATTTCCCAAACGACCCTCAGACCAATAGGTTTAATCGGTGGACCTGAATATCCACATGGTGAGGAAAAGCCTCCATCCGCAGAACGCGATAGAGGATATCCCGTTTCGACATCGATGCCAATTATCGACAGCACGGTGTTTATGGCTGAAATAGCATCTGCGCCTGCTCTCACCGCAGCTCTTGCCGTGTCTGGAACACTGAGCGTGTGGGGGCTCAGCTTAACCATCAGTGGAAGGCTAGTGGCCTGTTTAACCGCTTTTATTATTTCCTGTATCTTTTCCGCATACACCCCTACTGCAAAAGCTCCCATTCCTAGCTCATGTATCATGGGACAAGATGTATTGAACTCAAGTCCATCGTATCCACATTCCTCATATACTTTAGCAATCCTGACGGCATTTTCAGGTCCAGTGGGGGAGAAGTTTCCAATTACGACTAGTCCTTCTTGATGCGCCTTTTCAATTCCCTTTTTCATTCTTTCTTTACTAATCCTCCAAATCTCCTCTGCCGGGTCATCTAATTTTTTCTCCGAGTAATACTCGACATCTGGCCCGGCGTTTACTAAAGCCATGCCCTCTTTCATTCGCTTGCCCACCGGAGTATCCATCCGAGTGGTCCACAACGCCGGCTCACTGCAGAATCCCACTCGAACGTCGTCCGTAACTATATTTTTCGCCACAATTCCCCCCCAGCCAGCTTTGGCGATTTTGTGGGCAAATTTCGGGAACCATCCCACAAAAGTGTTGTACATCGCCGGCGCCAGGAGAATCGGGCTCTTCAACTCCTTTCCCATAAAGCTAACACTTAGGTCGGTCATGTGTTAGGGTTTAGAATACCTACTATATAAATTTTTTTTAAAATTCTCTGATGTGATTTGAACTAAACAACACCAAAACTTGACGAGAAGAAATGGTTTTTAGGTGTATATATTTGCAGCATATTAAAAATAGAACCCTCAACTTATGGGCCCATTGTATAAATTTGCCTGAAGATAATTGCAACACGTTGCTAATGAAAAAACAACATTCAATAGCTAAAGTTATATTTTTTAACAGGGGTTAAACCAACTCTTAAAGCCTTAAAATGATCTACACTGAGACAGTGGTAGATTTTAATTGGGAATTTTTCCCCATTGCTCGGCTAGATTAAAATCGACAACTCTCTCAACTTAGCCCCAGTGGGTCTTCCTTCTTTATTCCACCCTCTTGCCTCATAATATTCATCGAGCATTCTTTCAAACTTTTCTCTGTCAACTAGTGTTCCAGCGAGCGGTCCTGATGGAATGGGATGTGTGTAGCATCTTTCAGGCAGTACATCATCCTTTCTGGTAAACCCGCTGAAAATTCTCTCCATGTTCCAGATCCTTTCACCCACCAAAACAAACTCCCTGTCGGAGAAGTTCATCCCGGTCGCAGCGTTTAACAATTTGGGATACATCTCGAGGGGATAAGTAAACTCAGAAAATCTACAGCCTATCAGGGTGAAAATCGCATTTACCTTGTCTTGGATCTCCTTGGTCAATTTGCCCTTTCCCTCGTAGGCAAGAGGATCAGCCCTGCCTGAAAACTCATCCCCGATGATTGCTCGCTTATGGCATGCCCCACGATTAGATGTCGCGAATGTGCAGGCTATTCCCTTCATCGCTTCAGGCATCCAAGCTGCGAATTCCATTCCCTTAACTTGCATCGCAAAAACTTCTGATCCCTTATTTAACCTTTCCGAAGCCCTCTTAGTACCTTCAGCCAGAAGGTCTCCTATACCTTCACGCTTGGCAATCATTTCCACTAGCTTCACCATGGCTTCGTGGTTTCCGAACCTGAGTTCCAGCCCGGCAGTGTCCTTTTTATTTATTATTCCGCGCTCAAAACATTCCATCGCGAAAGAGACGGTGACTCCAGTGGAAAGCGTGTCCATGCCATACTCATCACATAACTGATCTGCCCTCGCTATTGCCTCTGCACTGTCAATTCCGCAGTTTGAGCCGAGAGCATATATCGTTTCGTATTCCGGTCCCTCTGTCTCCGTTCCTGCATACGGTCCGCTTTTCACCACAGAGAACCTTCCACAGGCAACCGGGCAAGCAAAGCAAGCTACATTTTTCACGAAGAGATTTTTACCGAAATATTCCGCGCTTATTTTATTCACTCCCTCAAAGACCCCTTCCTGATGGTTCCTTGTCGAAAGCATCCCCTTTTCATTTAATGCCGGCATGGCAGCGTTTGTCCCATATTTAGAGAACAGTGTTATCAAGTTCCATTCCTGAGAAAGTGCCTTCTTCAAGATCTCCCTTGCTTCTTTGATGGCTTCGTTCAGTTTTTCATTTTCTGGGGATTTCTCACCGCCGCTAACGGCAATCGCTTTGAGTTTTTTAGATCCCATCACAGAACCGGCCCCACCTCTTCCGAAAGCCCGCCTGCCGGCTATGATCGAGGAAAACCTAACTAGATTCTCGCCAGCCGGGCCAATACATGCTACTTGGGCCTTGTTCCCTAGGTCCTTTTTTATAGCCTCCTGTGTTTGAATAGTGTTCATTCCCCACAGGCTCCCGGCATCGATGATTTCTGCCCCATCCTCATCAACTCGGATGTAGCAAGGCTTCTCCGCGCGGCCCTCGATTACGATGGTGCTATAGTTGGTGCGGCTGATTTCAGCTCCCAGAAATCCTCCAGCATAGGTGTTCAGGGCGCCGTTGGTGAGCGGTGATTTTGTCACCACACAGGTCTGGGCGAACATCGGGGCCATTGTTCCCGTCAACGGGCCAATCGAGAAAATCAGTTTATTTTCAGAGGAAAGAGCATCGACCTTTGGATTCACCTCATCGAATAGAATCTTTATACCGAATCCCATGCCACCGATGTATTTTTTAAACCAGTCCTGCGGAACCGTCTGTTCTTTTATCCTCCTATTCGAAAGATCTATCCTCAAAATTTTTTTCTCCAAATAATTTTTGCTCATTTTGTTCCCATTGTCCTTAAAATTTCTCACTTAAAAATATGATGCTACAATTTAACAATTTTAGCTAGATCTGCGGTCAAACTCGCCATTCGTTTAGAAAAGCTTCCGCGGTATGTATTTTCCAATACCGGGTTTTCCAATAATCTCGCCGTCTTCCATGACGACATTGCCCCCCACCATGGTGAGAACCGGCCAGCCTTTAAGCTCTCTTCCCTCGTAGGGTGTAAAGTCCGAAGCGGTGCACAGGTTCTCCGCTTTCACTATTTTACTCTCATCCGAATCCACTATCACCAGATCAGCGTCTGAACCAACCACAATGGTGCCCTTTTGGGGGAGGATTCCCAGCACTTTCGCTGGATTGTAACAACAGACTTCAACCAATTTTTCCATCGAAATCCTGCCCTTATTCACCCCTTCGCTTAACATCACTGGGAGAAGCGTCTCTAAACCCGGCAAACCTGCGGGCGCCGACCAAATATCGAGGGCGCCTTTACCAGTAGAAGCACAGTGATCAGTTCCTATACAATGCACGTGCCCCCTTTGAATTCCCCACCAAAGTCTTTCTATATCTCTTTCGTCTCTCAACGGTGGATTGCACTTCGCCAATACACAATCGTCGGGGAAATCTTTGTAAGAAAGAGACAAATAATGGGGACACGTTTCCACAGTAAGCTTGCTGCCCCTTGCTTGGGCTTGAACGGCGATGTCGAGGGATTCCCTAGAACTTATGTGGACCAGATAAATCGGGGCCCCTAAGTAATCGGAAACGGCAATCACCCGACTTACCGCCTCGGCCTCGCAGAGACTCGACTTGGCTTCAGTCCATGCCCTAAGATCCTTCCTTCCCGCCTTCAGCAGCTTTTCTTTCAGCCCATAGTATATCTCCACATTTTCGGCGTGAATCATCGATATTGCAGGAGGGCCCAAAGTTGACGCTATCTCAAGTCCAGAGTATAGTTTGGCATCATCAAATGAAGGCAGACCTAGGGCCTCGGCATCGCGGCCCTTTAGAAACATACAATGTTTGAACTGAGTAATGCCCAAATCTCGAGCATATTCCGGTATCTCTTGTATATGTTGGTCTGTGAAGAGACAAGCAATGAAAACCACGTTAGCCAGTGCATGTCTTTCAACGGTGTTTTTAGCTTCGTCAAATTTTTCCTTGTATGGTGCCAGTAGCTTATCCATTCCTCCCCAAGTCATCAGCGCCTCAGTAGTAATTCCGCCAGCCACTGCGGCCTTGGTTTCACTTTTGCAATCCTCCTCGAACGGACGGTAAAGAGAATAGTGAACATGGGGATCTATGACACCAGGGATTACAAACCTTCCCTTTGCATCTATATATCTATCTGCGCTCGGAAGATTCGGATCTTTTGCTATAGCTATAATTTTTCCGTTGTCAATAGCAATTCCGCCAGCAACTGTACCGTCAACCCCAACTATCCTACAATTTTTTATCGCCGTGTCCACCAACATTCAGCATACCTTTCTTACACGATTACCTCGAGCCACCCATCGTCAGTGCCATTATGGCCTTTTGTGCGTGTAATCTATTTTCAGCTTGGTCAATAACCACAGAATGGGGGCCATCAATAACTTCGTTTACTACCTCTTCACCTCTAACGGCAGGCAGGCAGTGCATGTAGATGGATTTTTTATTACAAAGATCAATCAATTCAGGTTTACATGTCCAGTTCAAGTATTTGTTTCTGTGAGCAGGTAACAACTTTTCGGTGAAACCGCCCTCCCGGTATAGTTTCCAACTTATCCAGGATTTCGGATAAACTACGTCGGCTCCTTGGTAAGCCTCCTCTACGTTGTTCGTGATCGTGAACTCTGTTCCCGCCTCTTCGGAATACTCCTTCGCTTTTTTGATGATCTCTGGGTCCAGATCATACTCCGGAGGATGAGCCAAAGTCACATCCATGCCAAAACGGGTCATCAACAATATGCTGGTCTGGGCCACAGCCAGTGGCGCTCTTACGTGCCCTGGCGCCCAGCACATGGCGAACTTCTTTCCCTCAAACTTTCTCATCTTCTCCTTGATGGTCATTATATCGGCCATGCCTTGGCAAGGATGAAACTTATCATCCTCCATATTTATGACCGGGACCGTAGAAGCTTTTTGATAAGCACGGATAACGTTGTGCCCTGTACCGTATTCTTTTCCTGCTGGACAACATCTGACAGCGATACCATGTCCATAACGAGATAAAACCGCTGCTGTGTCCTTGATATCCTCAGATTCTATCCAAGTGGTGGTGAGATCTAGAAAGTTAGCATGGCCACCCAATTGGGTCATGCCACATTCAAAGGAGTTTCTAGTCCTGGTAGATGGGTTGTAGAAAATCATGAACAAAGATTTTCCTTCGAGGTAACGATGGGGTATTCCTTGAGCATATTTTTTCTTAAGATCAAACGCCACGTCAAGAACCGTTTCAAGCTCCTCAAGCGTCCACTCAAGCTCAGGAGCCACCCAATGTTTCCCATAAAGACCTGTTTGCACCATCAAATTGCCTCCATCACGCAGTATTTAAGCTTCCCTGTGCTTTTTAATTTTTCGTTAAATTTAGTTTCAAAATTCAAAAGGATGATTTTCCCCACTCAAGGCCAGATACATGGTCGGTTAACTATGGAAAAACAAACAGCTATGTTGAAAAATTATTTTTTATAGACTGGCTCCGCTTCTTTCTTCAAAGCTTTTTCTCAACGAGTTCCTTAGCCACCTTAACTGCCTTGATCGCATCCTCAGCGTAACCATCGGCTCCTATTTCGCGTGCCCACTCCTCGTTCACCGGACCACCGCCAACCATAAGTTTATACTTGTCCCTTGTACCCACTGACTTCATATACTCAACCAGATCGCGCTGCATTACCTTGGTGAACGACATTAAAGCCGAAGCCGCTATGATGTCTGCATTCGACCGCTCGGCCGCTTCGATAAACTTATCTACTGCAACATCGACGCCTAGATCAATAACCTCGAAGCCTGCGGCTTTGAGCATCGTGGCAACTATGTTTTTCCCAATGCTGTGAATATCTCCTTGCACCGTGCCTATGACAACTTTTCCTTGCTTCACCTTTTGACCTTGCGCTTTATCCAACGAGGGCTCCAAAACTGCCACTCCCGCCTCCATAGCCTTTGCGGCTATTGTTAACTGAGGTAGGAAGATCTCCATTCGCTCGAATTTTTCACCTATCTCTCTTATCGCCGGTGTGAGCCCCTCAGTAATTGCCACATAGGGATCTATTCCGTCTTCCAATGCCTTTTTGGCGGCCCGTTTAACCCGTTCCTCATCGTAGTTTAACACTCCCTCACGCAATTCTTTAAGAATCTCTTCCTTTGACATGCTCATATTTCCAACTCCAAGCCTAAGTCGATAAGTTTAGCCTTTGCCTCTCTATATAGGTTTAGGTTCTCCTCAGTGGGCTTTAAAGTCTTTACATCGTAGCTCTGCTCGAAGGGCTTACCCTTAGGCGACTTGTCAAAATCAAGTGTATCTTTATAAGTCAAAACCAGTTTCGCAACAATCTCGTTTGCCTCCTCGCGCTTAAGCTTTGTAGCCGCATGCGCTACTTCAGCAAAAAGACGTGAGTGTAGGGGGTTGTGGTGATTCGGATACAAGGGCTGCGCTGGTCGCGGGCCCAGCAGATTTCTACCGGAAACTACTGAAGATATCGCCATGGCGGCTCCTTCAAGATGCATCTGCATGCTTCCGGGTCTTCCAGCCGTGGTGACGCTGGTTGTGGTTATTAGGTTGGAATTTCTCGCCACGGCTTGGCCCATAACGCTGTTCATCCATAGCGACGCGGGGTTCGTCTGTGAACGATATCTCATATGCTGAGGCCCTATGTGGTTAACCAACGCGCCAAATACTAAGTTAGTAGCAATCTGTTCTGCGACCGCTACAATGGCCGCTGTGTTAGCATCTCCTGCATATCCACCAATCACTGGTGTCGTTCCTGCATAGAGAGGGTATCCATAATTCATAAAATGCGCTGTTTTGGAGAGCAGAACATCGTCCAATTTTAGTTCAGGTAAAAACATCACGGCCCTTAGAATGTCTTCTGGATTCCGCGGCATGATGCTGTCAGCTCCTAACTCGTTAAGGCTGGAAACTCCTGCGGCAACTCCCCACACGATGGGCATGAATGGCCTTCCGCCGAGAATCAAGGCCTGATTCATAAGCTCCGCATAAATTCTCGCGGCGATCACTTCAAATGCCGAGTTGGCTCTTATGGTGGTAATCCCATCTATGCTCTGAATGTGTCCTCCATGAAAGAGCACATCTATCAAGGGCTCCTGAACAAAGGCCTGATTAAACGGCACAAACATGTCCAATGTCGTCTCAACTCCGAACGCTCCTGAAAATATGGTGGGCTTGGTTCTGTCCTCAACTTTTCTTGACCGAATCTTAATCCTGTCCTTGCCTTTTCCAATCTCAAATTCCGCAACAACATGCCTCAAAGCATTTTTGACCTCATCCTCCGCAAAAGTTATCACCCGTTTGTTGCTAACGTTATAGACTCCACACCTGAGCAACAGTTCTAGACCTGCCTGCCAAACGTCATCTGCCATGCTGTCGTCGCTTGAAACGTAGACACTCGGATCGTAAACGATATCGTGCTCCTTAGCCAGCTCCATTGCGGTCATCGAGATTTTCATGTCAAAATCGCTTTCTTTCATCATGGGGCCGACTTCAGCCCTCCTCGCTACCTCCCAAAATTCCAATTCAATTCACCTCACCACTTAAGTATTTTCAGCCCTTTAAAAACTATCTGTCATGCCACCTTCATTTTGAGCTAATTTTTATTCGAGATCGATGATTGTCAAAAATGCCTCAAAAAACGCAAAAAGTTGGACGCTCGGCCGAACGCGATCAAAACGTAATTTATTTCTTGGTATATCTAAAACAGGCACATCAAGATAAACTTAAAATTTTGAAAAATAACGTTAGTAATCAGTTTTTTAAGTTAAAAGTGAATAAGAAAAAAAGGTCGTTGAAATGGGAAAATCTGAAATAATAATTGAGGACTCACCAGGAAAACGGGTGCTCCTCATGGGCAATGAGGCCATAGCTCGGGGAGCAATTGAGGCTGGGGTAGGTCTCGCGGCCTCATATCCTGGGACGCCTTCATCGGAGATCCTAGAAACGTTGGCTGAGGCTGCACCTAAATTAGGTTTCCACGTTGAATGGTCCACCAACGAGAAAGTGGCATTTGAAGTAGCGGCTGGGGCAGCCATCACTGGAGTTCGCTCCATGACTTCTATGAAAAACGCTGGGCTCAACTGGGTTATGGACATGTTCATGACTCTTGTCTACGGTGGGGTCAGAGGCGGTTTTCTCATCGTTGTTGCAGACGATCCTGATGCCCATTATTCCTCTAACGAACAAGACACTCGATTCGCCGCCTTCTATGGTGAAATTCCCTGTCTCGAGCCAGCAGACGCTCAGGAAGCCAAGGATATGGCACGTTATGCCTTTGAGCTATCGGAGCAACTAGAACTGCCAGTTTTTCTCCGTTCGGTTACTAGGATCTCCCATGCCTCCGGAGATGTTGAGCTGGGAAAAATTGAGAAGCGGGACCGCAAACCAGTATTCGACAAGCATTGGAAGATGGCATGGCGATGGAACGTTTATGGCCCACCAAGCGCCGTTAAGAAGCACGAATGGCTACACAGCCGGATGCCCAAGATTAAAGAAATAGTAGAACAGCTCCCATGGAACAGACTGGAATTAAAAGATGGACAAAATTTTGGAGTAATTGCGTCAGGAATAGGTGCCAGCTATGCCAGCGACGCGATAAAATTGCTTGGGTTGGAGGGAAAGGTAGCCTTTCTGAAGATAGGCACACCTACACCACTACCGGAAAAACTTGTGGCAAGATTATTGAAAGCCGTTGACACGGTCTTGGTGGTTGAAGAGGGTGAACCGTTGGTTGAGCTGCTGGTAAAAACGCTGGCCAAAGACACTAACCCCAAAGTTAAGATATTGGGTAAACTCACCGGAGAAATGCCACAAGTTGGAGAAATCAACATCGACGTGGTGGCAAGCGCTGTCTCCAAAATTTTGGGGAGAGAAATTCCTGTTGATCCCCAAATTGAAAAAACAAGAGAAGAAGTCAGAAAGCTCGTTGTGCCGCGGTCGTCGACACTTTGCGCAGGCTGTCCTCATCTAGGAACCTACTGGGCCCTGAAGAGAGCACTCTTGACATCCGGTGGAACGGTGCCAATAGTTAATGGTGACATCGGTTGTTACGAACAAGGCGGCTACGGAATTGCCGGTAAGGAGTACAAACCAAGTTTTTCCACAGAATCGGTCCGTTACAAAATAGAAGCGCCATACGAAACGCTGGACACTAACTATATCATGGGTGGTGGAGTCGGCCTGATGCAAGGCGAATATCATGCAGGTTATCGTGACGGCTCGGTTGTCGCCGTGGCAGGTGACTCAACATTCTTCCACGCTTGTCTGCCCGCTGTTGTCAACGCTGTTTATAACAAATCCAAGGGATTGTTCATTGTCATGGATAACTCATGGACGGCAATGACCGGACACCAGCCGAACCCGGTAACGGGGATAACTGCAACCGGAAGTGAAACAAAGTCACTCCGCGTTGAGGACGTTGCAAAGGCGTTGGGAGTTGAGTTTATTAGGGTCGTGGATCCGTTCGACCTTAAGGCCACGCAATCTGCAATCGAAGAAGGTTTGAAAAGCGACAAGTTCGCCATCGTGGTCACTAGAAGGATATGCACTTTACAGGCCATTAGACTAAAACAGTACTCAGGTAAGAAGATGACCTTAGACAAGGATACTTGCACCGGTTGTCGACTCTGTGTTTCCATTGGCTGCCCAGCGATAACGTTTAACGTTGACGAAAATAAAGCGGGCATTGATCCCATCATCTGTGTGGGGTGCGGAATCTGTGCTCAAGTTTGCCCCGTTAACGCTATAAAGGTAGGTGAATGAATGAAAAACTTAAACTTAATCATAGCGGGGGTTGGAGGCCAAGGCAGTGTCTTGGCTTCGCATATGGTGGCAATGGCTGCAATTAGGGACGGCCTCAGAGCTCGAGTAGGCGAGACCTTCGGCGCTGCTATGCGTGGAGGTGCTGTCGCCAGCCATGTCCGGATAGGTGAGGATGTAAACGCTCCGCTGGTTCCCCGCGGTGGTGCTGAAATAGTTCTGGCGATGGAACCTTTGGAGGGATTACGAAATGTTGTTGATTTTATGGCGAAAGGAGGGCTTCTCTTGACGAACACCCATGAATGGTTGCCTGTGAACGTTAACATAGGCCGGGCGAAATATCCAAACATGGAGCAAATAAGAGACGCTGTGGCTAAGCTGGGCGGTAAAATAATCGAAATTGACGGTACTTCCCTCGCCCAACAGGCTGGTAATGTTAGAACACTCAACGTTGTCATGCTCGGCGCTCTAGCAGCCACCGGAAAGTTGCCATTCTCAACGGAAACGCTAAGACAAGTCATAACGGAAAACGTGCCCCGAAAAACAGTAGATATGAACTTGAAGGCCTTTGACCTAGGTCTGAAATCTATTTAATGCTACCATTTTGGTCAAAATTTAATTTTTCCTTAAGATGAAATTGCAATTTTATCCGTGACTTCCAATTAGCTTTTTTTAGTTTTGTTTTAGGAAATTTTTAAACCTCGGCAAAGCTATGCCTAAATACAACTAGCCGAATGAGTAAGACAAAAAACAAAAAAGATTTAATTAACTGGGTTTCTTGGCGAAAACTCCCGTTCTGGAGGCATATCTTATTACGAAGTACACTATGCCTACCACTACAGCGAGCAGCGAATACCAGATCTCAAGCGTTGAAACATTGATGAGTAGCAGTGCCAACGCCACGAATGCTATTATTGAGAAACCGATGCCACCCGGAACCCGGAAAGGTGCCTTGATGTCTTTTCTGTTTATCCTAAGCCCGATATGCGAAAGGATTCCGACTAAGAAACCTATCGCGTACATTACTGTACCTATGACGATTATTGCCATCACCCAATCTGGGTTTGAACCTAGGATCATCGAAACCACGTACACGATTATCAATGCTACCGCTGGAGTCCTCCTCCTCGCCCAGACGTAGCCACAGCCGGACGGGAAGATTCCTATCTTACCCATACCATATATTACTCTGCTGGCCAACAACATCAGAGCTATGACCGTCGTTATCAATGCCAAGATAGCTGCCAGAGAAATTACCAGTTGTACCCAAGATTCAGCAGGGGCAAATTTCACCGCAGCATAGGAAAGTGGCGCCCAAAAGGCGAATGGGTTTTCCGGGGTGAATTCCTGCCAGTTTACTGTTCCATATAGTGGGAAGAGTATCAGTAGGTAAAATACGGTCGTCACTAGAATTGATAGACCTATTGCCTTCGGGAGCGTCTTTTCAGGGTTTTTGATCTCCTCAGCCGCAGCTAGGATAGACAGCCAAGCACCGAAGCCCAAAGCCGCTATTGGGATCGCTTTCAGGAAGTTTATGCCTCCGGTGGCGAAAAACGGTGAGTAGTTATTAAGGTTAACTGCTGGGGCACCTCTGAAGAAGAATGCGAGCATAAGCACCAGCAATAATGCTGTGAGCGCCGCGTTAGCCTTTCCAGTGATCGATATTCCTGAAATGTTCAGCAGGAACGCAAATGTCAAGACCAACCAAGTGATAATTGTTTCGTATCCTGCCAGACTGGGAATTATGGAAACCACGTAACCTCCGACGTACATAGCACTAAAAGGAACGCCGAACCATTGTCCTATTAATGAACCCCATCCACCTAAGAAGCTGGCGAAAGATCTTACAGCAAAGCTCTTCCCAAACGTTTCCATGGCGTAGGCTGGTATCGCTCCGGCCCTAGGAAATACCGTCGCCTGTTCCACCAGCACCAAGGCGATAATGAACATCAGCAGTCCAGCAAGCGCCCAAGCCAATATTGCCGAGGGACCAGCGATCATGCCCGTTTGAGCACCGAGAACAAAGATTGCAGCGCCGATCATGCCACCGACAGAGAGCAAGAAAGCTTCCCAAACACCCAGTTCTTTGGCTAGTTCTCCTTTTTTCACTTTTTCAGTCCTCCAGTTTAAATAAAAGAACTAACTTTAAAAATCTTCCTTTTTGAGTCCCAGAAAAAGGCAAACCTTATTGTTGGGCAATCTTCAAGACAGGACCAAGTATTAAAAGGTTGGTCTTTGCTTCTTAAAGCATAACAAGTCTATTATAACGGCTTTTCTAACCGTGAAAAGCCTTCAAATACAGTTCTCTGATATCTGACGGAGTTGATGCTCTTGGATTTAATTTAGCGCTGAAATTTTCCGAAGAATGTTTGACCATAAGTTCCAAAACACTGAAAAATTCTTCCTCAGTTACCCCTGCAGCTTTGATAGTGACTGGTAAATTAAGAGCCGACTGGAGCCTTCTTACCTCTTCTATCAGACCTTTGGAGAGTTCGTCCTCGTTTCTACCATTCAGACCGACGAATCTCGCAATTTCGGCGTATTTCTTCCTCGCCCTTTCTGAACCCAAATTAAATTCCATTACATAGGGCAACAGAATTGCGCATGCAACACCATGGGGGATGTTGAACTGGGGACCTATGTGATCCATGGCATGAGCAAGTCCAGTGCCGGAATTGTTTATCGCAATTCCTGCCAACGTCGCCGCATAGTGCATTTTTTCTCGGGCTGTTTGATCTTTGCCGTTTTTGTAGGCTCTTTCCAAATTTTCAAATATCAACTTTATTGCTTTCAACGCCGCGGCTTCGGAAAAATCATTGGAAAGTGTGAAAACATAGGACTCCAGTGCGTGACTCAAGGCATCCATTCCGCTAGAGGCTGTTATTCTTGGCGGCATGGTCATCGGAATTTCTGGATCCAAGATGGCTAGATCGGGTATTATCTCTCGAGAAAGAATCAGGTGCTTTGTCTTTTTATTTGGCTCGATGAAAACCGCAGCACAGGAGGTTTCTGAACCCGTGCCGCTGGTAGAGGGTATGGCTACCAGCCTTGCCTTATTACGAAGCGGCGGGATTGCGAAAGGAATGAAAATTTTTTCTCGATCAATTGTTGGATATTCGTACAATATCCACATCGCCTTGGCAGCGTCTATAACTGATCCACCACCAAGAGCGATTATCAAATCAGGCTGAAATTCCAAGAGAGATTTTGCTCCAAGGTAAATTTCATCTATCGTGGGCTCCCTTTTCAATACTTGCAATTGTCCTTGAATCAATATTTGAGTCTCTAAGAAATGAGGAGATTTTTTTAACAAATCCCAGTTTTCCCATCGATGACATGTCAGTCAAAATCGCCGCCCGTTTGCCTTCCAGTTTACGCACATATTCAATCGCTCCCCACTGAAAAACTATTTCAGAATTTTTGAAATAGTTCAAATTTTTATTCATGGATTTGCCCATACCTAATTGAAAAAGCCCCTTTAAAAACGCACTAGGAAATAAGATAACACAAAAATTGAATTGAGTTATATCAACTTGGGTAGGTAAAAGTGTTTAATCTTGATCCCTAGCTCTCGCAGATAGAAAGAAGCCCTTAGAAGCAAGAAAGGAAAAAGAATATATATGAAACAATTGCTGACAAAATAGGGGTGATAAAATAAAAATAGCTGTTTTGGGTTCGGGAAGTGGGGGCTTCATGTGTGCGGCCGATTTTTCGCTGCGAGGTCATGAGGTCCGCTTTTACTCGAGAACTGGAGAGAGATTCAAACCTGTGATTGAGAAGGGAGGAATTAAACTCATAGGTAAAAAAGAAGAGCTACCAGGTGAATTCGCAAAGATTTCGCTGATAACCACAGATATAAAGGAAGCCATTTCGGGGGCTGATCTAATCGTGAATCCGTTACCATTTTTTGGTGTGCGGAATTATGCCAAACTGGTAGCTCCGCACATAGAGGACGGGCAAACGCTAGTCTATTTTGGTAAAGGCGGTGGTGCGATCGAGTATTACAGAGTGTTTAAAGAACTAGGCGTTAAAAAGGAAGTTTACTTGGGCGATACCAACACGCTGCCCTACGGAGCCTCGTACATGGGGGATAACGTCGTAAGACTGGAGTCGAGAACTTGGGAGATAATAACGACCGCATTTCCGGATAAAAATACCGATAAGGTCGTCGAAATGGTGAAGAAAGCCTACCCCATGTACTCAGTGAGAAAAGCCCAAAGCCCACTGGAAACAGTTCTTGTTGACTACAATGCTATCACCCACCCGCCACCAATGCTATGTAACGCGGGCAGAATTGAATCAGGAGATAAGAGCTTCCATCTTTTCGGGAAAGATGCCTTGACACCCTCAGTAGTCAGACTAACCGAGAGAGTAGATCGGGAAAGAATGGCGTTGTCCAAAGCTCTCGGAATAAGGGCCTACACTCTGGAGGAGGAAATTCTTCACGTGAAATGGAATCCACACGGCGAGGACTATGTGCTTCCACTATATGAGGCGATTCACACGCCTTTCTTAGAGATGTGCGAGGGTCCGTTCAGGCTTGACACGCGACATTTGCTCGAGGATATACCATACGGGCTAGTAACTTTCTCTTCTCTGGGCGACATGCTGAACGTCCCGACGCCAGTGGTTGATGCAGAGATTACGATAGCCGAGGCTTTGCTGGATAGGGATTTCAGAAGCATCGGCAGAACTGTAGAAAAAATGGGAATAGATCCGTCTTGGGACCTAAAAACGTTGAATAAATACTTGTACGAAGGGGAAATTTAGAATATTTGTCCCTTTATTATACTAAATCAGACAGCCAAAATAGTTAACTCTAGATATCGAGCTAGGAGGTTTACTTAAACCTCGCCCCTACATTATTTTGAAAAGCTCCCAGATTAAGATAACCCGTTTGTATGCCGTTGTTCTATCAAAATAAACTGAAGCATGCAAAAACGCAAGCCTAGTCAAACAATGCTCTTTTTAATCACCCCATTTTATACGAAAAGCAGACCCTTTGCCCTTTAAGCGGTTCTCTAGTCAGAAGTGTATACGCAATGTTTCCAATGCGAAGAAAATTTGCCAAATTCATCAATAATAATCCAGCGACAACGCCTTAGTTGGACAAACTGTCACACACAGTCTGCAGCCAAAACATTTCACCGGATCTATCCTAGCAAACTCATCGATCTTTATGGCTTCATATATGCAGGCTCTTTGACAGAGTCCACACGCATTGCACTTATCGACATCGATTTCTGGCACCTTAGAAGTCGTGATCAGCTGTTTACCTTTGCTTTCTCTCTCCTTTATCCTTCGATGGGTGAGGCCCCTGATTTCGCTTAGTGAAGAGTAACCTTTGTCCACCATGAATTTTTTGATGCCATCCAAGATTTGTTGAATAACTTTGGGCCCCCTCAGGTGAACGGCAGAAGCCAGTCCAACGCAAGTTGCCCCAGCCATAAAGTACTCTATCGCGTCCCTCCAACTGCTAACGCCCCCCACACCAACTATCGGAATATTAATATTTTCAGCCATGTCCAGCACCATTTTCAAGACGAGGGGCTTGATTGCGGGACCGGTTAGTCCGCCGCTACCTTTTGGTCCGCCGAGGACAGGTTGGCCTGTTTCTATGTCTATCTGCAGAATCGGCCCTAAAGCATCGGCCGCTGCAATAGCATCCGCGCCCGCTTTTTCTGATGCTTTTGCCCACTTCACTGCATCTACGAAAAATATGGAACTAAATTTCGGCATTATCGGCACGCTAACGGCCTTTTTTATTTCCGACAGCGTCTTAGCCAGCGGCTCTGGATTGTGGACCTCTGGTGGCCCCATCGACCCCGGAAACATGGTATTGTATATTTCGGCTAAGTGAGGACAGGCGGTTGCATATTCTATCATGTCAGCTCCGGCTTCTTCAGCTCTTTTCGCCAGTTCTATGCTCTCCTCAAGAAATCTACCAGCTATGCTCGCTATTATCTTTGCCTCGCCTTCTTTAGCTACCTTGATCTCCTCTTTGAACCACTGATCGGCAGAAAGGTCGCTCCCAGAAACACAGTTTATGAATCCACCCTCAATCATCGCGTAACATGGCCTGACGTGGGGGACTGGTTGAGCGACAATGGTCTTGGTCACAATTGCGGCGGGACCATACTCCGAGAGTTTCTTTATCGTGGCCCCATTTCTGGAAAACTCAGAGGCAGCCACTATTATCGGGTTTTTTAACTCCAATCCAGCCAGCTTTAAAGAGAGATCTATATCCATTTTTTATCACCCTATTTTTTTATTAAAGAACCGAGATGACCATTTGGACAGGCCACTCATTTCAATCTCTTTCCTGATTCTGGAAAGCTCGTGATTAATCAAGTCCCGTGCTATACTCTGCCGCATTCAACCTACCATCTCAATCCTTACATAATAATAAAAAGCTGCTTAAATAAAAAAGATTCTCCCGTCTCTCTGCCTTAAGCACCATCCACCAAATGCTAAACCTCCATCAGCTGAAGGGTTCTGAATTCTTTGGAATTTCGAGTTTTTGGCCCTTACCCAAATAACTTCCAATCTAAAAAACGTGCCAAATGACCGAAGGGAAATTTGATAGGGGTCAGAAAGGGCATGGCGCAAAGGGTTAGGGGAGATGGCAAAAGATCTTGAAGGAACAAGAACCAACCTCCCTAGCCAAGGATGTGCAAGCGAGGCTAAGCGAGGTCACCAAAAAGGCTGTGAAAAAAAGGCATTGAAAACGTCCCCTTCAGTAGCCTAAAATCGTCTTGAGAAATTATTAAAGAATTAGTTGGAAGAAACCAAAGTTAAAACAGAAAGCTAATAAAGAAGAGTAAAGAGGTGTGATGGGATAACATGAAACAGCTCCACATAGCCCACATCCATCGCTCGCTGGGTGCAAAGCTGATCGAGTTTGCAGGATGGGAGATGCCACTGAGCTACACGAGTTTGGCAGAAGAACATACGGCTGTGCGGGAAGCGGCGGGACTTTTTGACGTCAGCCACATGGGAGAGTTTAAAGTGAGCGGACGAGAAGCACTGGGATTTCTTCAAATGGTGACGACCAACGATGTCTCCAAGCTTGAAATACTAGGGAGCCAGTATTCAACGGTGACCAACGAACAAGGGGGAACTCGCGACGACATTCTGGTCTACCGCCTTGCTGAAAACGACTATCTAGTGGTCTGCAACGCCGCTAACGTTGAAAAAATAGGAAATTGGTTCACCCAGAAGAACAAGTTTGATGTGGAAATTAAGGACATAACTATGACGACGACGCTTTTTGCTTTACAAGGACCAAAAGCGATACCAACGCTGCAAAAGTTAACCGACTTTGATCTCGCCAAGATAAAGAGATTCAAGGCCAGCTGGGTAAATGTCGCCGGCACAGAAGCACTCATCAGCAGGACCGGTTATACTGGTGAAGATGGTCTAGAAGTTTTCCTGCTGGACGAACCGCAGGCCAACCCTAAACGGGCTGAGCGTCTGTGGAAGGCCATCCTGGAGGCTGGTAAGGAATATGGGGTCAAACCCTGCGGACTCGGGGCCCGTGATACCTTACGCCTTGAAGCCGGCCTGTGTTTGTATGGAAACGACCTCACGGAGGAGATATCACCCCTTGAGGCCAGAATAGAATTTGCGGTCAAGCTTGACAAGGGGGACTTCGTCGGGCGGGCGGCATTGCTGGAACAAAAGAAATCAGGATTGAAGAAAATTAGAATTGGGCTACGAATGCTCGAGCCTGGGATACCTAGACAAGGCTACGGCATCTTCCGGAATGGCGAAAAGATCGGCTGGGTGTCTTCTGGAACCTTCTCACCCCTTTTGAAGATAGGGATCGCGATGGGCTATGTGCTTCCCGAGGTTAAGGTGGGCGATACCCTCGGGGTAGAAATCCACGGCAGAAAAAGGAAAGCCGAAGTTGTGGATTGGCCCTTTTATAATCCCGAACAGTACGGGTTTAAGAGGAAATAATATGGTGAAGGTCTGGCAGCATCTAGCCAAAGATGTTGTAAATCCTGATTACTGCATAGGCTGCGGTAGCTGTGTGGCGACCTGTCCGGTGCAGGCTCTGGAAAGGGTTAATGAAAAACCAGCGCTGAAGGGTGTCTGTATTAACTGCGGCATCTGTTACGGCACCTGTCCTGAGGTCGTTGACCCCAACAGCCTGCAGATCCCCGTCTTTGGCGCCCCACCCCAAGACGAACTGATCGGCACTTACAGGCACGCCCTCTCGGTGGAGGCTAATGATTCAAGCACTAAAATCCGTGCTCAAGATGGTGGCGCGGTGACCGCTCTGCTCAGCTCATTGCTTGAGATCGGGTTCATAGACGCGGCGATTGTCACTGGAACTGCTGAAACTCCATGGTATCCTGTAGCTAAAGTAGCTATAACCCCACAAGAGGTGCTAGAGTGCGCCGGAACCAAATACTCACGGGGGCCGATATCACTCGGGCTCCGCGAAGCGGTGAACATGTATTATCGAAAAAAAGTCGCCGTAGTCGGAACACCCTGCCAGATAGTGGCCTCGAGAAGAATGGGGCTTTCAACGCCCAAGAATGAGCACATCTCGGACGCGATAAAGTTGAGAATAGGTCTGTTCTGCAGTGGTGTCTTCAAGTATGGAGACTTTTTCAAAAATATCGTTGAAAAGAGCCTCCAGATACCATTGGCTTCGGTGAACAAGTTTGACCTGAAAAACGAGAAATTAATCATTTACTTAAAGCACGGCCCGTCCCGGGAACTCCCGCTCGCTGAAGTAAGAAAATACATTGACCTGCCTTGCCGAATCTGCTCGAACTTCTCAGCTGAAATGGCCGACATCTCAATTGGATATTTGGGCTCACCTGCAGGAAGATCGACGGTGTTAATCAGGACGGAACTGGGGGAAGAAGCTTTCGCTGAAGCGGGAAAACTGGGCAAATTTTCCGTAATTGATCTTGCCAGCGTGCGACCCGGTTTGGAAGCCATAAGGCAGGAAGCGTTGAAGAAGAGAACCTTAGCGGCTCAAACCATCGAGACTCTGAGAAGGGAGAAAAAGATGTTGCCGGTTTGGATGGAGCAACCTCCAAGTGAAACCATAACCGAGCCAATCGAGTCGGACAAAGGCATTTGCCACGTATAGAATAGATTACGACCAGCTGCTTCTTCTAACCGTGGCTGACTTAATCTTTAAATAGTAGTTCAAATAATTTTGAAATACTATGTATGATATCATCAGACCAGGAATCGACGCCTTGATTGAGTATCTCTCGGCTCACGTGATCACCTGCCTAGTGCCCGCCTTTTTCATCTCCGGTGCAATAGCAGCTCTCGTCAGCAAGCAATCCGTGATCAAGTATTTTGGGTCCGGGACCAAGAAATGGCTCTCCTACAGCGTTGCCTCTATCTCTGGAGCCATCTTGGCGGTATGCAGCTGCACGATATTGCCCATATTCCAAGGCATTTACAAGCGCGGCGCTGGAATAGGTCCTGCCTTCTCCTTTTTATTTTCGGGACCGGCCATCAACGTCTTGGCAATAGTCTTCACGGCCAGCGTGCTAGGCTTTGACCTAGGCATTGCCCGAGCAGTGAGTTCGGTGTCTATGGCGATTATCATCGGCCTCATTATGGAAGCAATTTTTGAACGGGGGGCAAAAAAAGAGGTTTTAGCCATTAATCAAGTCACTCAAGTTGAAACGTCCACTGGCACCAGACCCAAATACGTTTCTCCAATATTTTTCATTCTCTTGGTCGCGATACTGGTCGTCGGCGCCTCCGGACTGATTTCACTGTTGTTCAGGCTGGCGGTTGTTTACTTGCTAACCATCGCGGTCGCTGTGATATTAATATTCTATTACACAAAGGACGAGGTCAAAAACTGGGGTCATGAAACATGGTGGATCGTAAAAAAGATATTCCCCGTCCTGCTGGTCGGCGTTTTTGTAGTTGGAGTGATCGGTGGAATCGCGGCAAATTTCTCACCATCCCATGATCCGTCGATAGCTGTGGGGGAGCTGACCAAACCTTATCTCGGAGACAACTCGTTCTTCGCCTGCCTGCTGGCGTCAGTCGTTGGCGCGCTGCTGTATATGCCGACGCTGCTCGAGGTTCCAATTATAGGGACTCTTTTCGGTTACAGCTCCGGGCTCATGGCACCTGGCCCTGCCCTTGCCCTGCTGCTAGCTGGGCCAGCCCTGAGCCTACCCAGCATGGTCGTGCTGATGAGGATGGTCGGGTGGAGAAAAGCCGGTGTGTATATAGTGCTGGTGGTCATTGTCGCCACCATGATCGGTATGCTCTACGGAGGCTTGGTATGATTCTCGTGACGTATCAAGCGCAGAATGAATACGTGAAAAATGGAGGCAGCGTTATTTGATCGAGCTTGAGCAGTATCGAGAAATCGGTCGTAGGCTTCGAGAAATACTAGCACTTAAATCTCCATTAGTGGCTGTGAGTTTACTGAACAAACCAGGGGATATCCCAGCGGGCGTTAAAGAACTCGACAGACCAATGTTCTACTGTGTTATGGTAAAGTATGCCATGGCCGGCAATACTTTCTATGCGACGGAGCGGCTTCATGAATGTAAAAGGGGTGCGTCGGCCTTAGGACTCACGGAACCGCCTGAGGAAGAAATTACTGGTGAATTCTACTTCAGCAGGGACTCATGTAGCTCAAAGATGGCCGCAAGGAGATATTTTGAGGCGGCCCCATGCTTAAGGCCCAAAAGCGTGTACGCAATACTTCTCTCCCCACTAGAAACCACGCCACTAAAACCGGACGTGATAATCGCAGAAACCATGCCCCGAAGGGCCTTAGAATTAGTACAAGCCACCATATTTGAAAAAGGTGGAAAAGTCGAAAGCTGGATCTCAGCGCCGCGCCAGATATGCTCTTACTCGACAGCTAGACCTTATCTTGGAAGTCTCAACGTAACGTTCGCCTGCGAATTTTCGAGAAATAAAGCAAAGGAGCTGGGACTGGGGTACCTAGATGATGGCGTGATAATTGGAATTCCTGCCGAACTCTTGCCGGTAATAGCAAAGAACCTCATATGTATCGGATACATTAAAAAAAGGCTGGGCGGGGCGGTATAGACATGGCTGTGGAGTTTAGAAAGCTTGGCGAGGGGATGAAAAACATCCTTGATCTGAAGTGGTCGCCCGTAGGAGTTCGGCTGATGGCGGCTGAGAAAGATGTACCTAACGCCGAAGTATTAACAAAGCACCGATATTGCCAAGCGGTAATGAAAGCCAGAAAGGGGTACAACGTCTTGCTTAAGAAGGATGAACTTTCCTGCCCAGCGGCGGCTTCATCTTGCGGTTTTCGGGAATTGACGGACAACCTAAAATCAGGCAAAGCCCTCGTCGGCTTTGGCATCGTCTCCGATGAGGCCGTGGGACAGAGGATGTTCGCCGGTATGCCGAAACTGCAACCTGGGCTGATCAAACAGATACATCTTTTTCCCTTGGACAGGTTCGACTACAATCCCGACGTAGTAATCGTGGAAGACGAAGTGGAAAAACTCATGTGGATTGTTCTGGCATACTTGAACATGAAGGGTGGCGAACGTGTGCAAGCCTCCACGGCCGTGCTCCAAGCCGCTTGCGTCGATGCCACAATCATACCCTACTTAGAGAATCGACTGAATTACTCATTCGGCTGCTACGGCTGCAGGGATGCAACGGATATCGGGATGAATGAGGCCATCCTTGGCTTTCCCGGCCGCTTTCTGCCCTCGATCATCGAGATTCTGAAGTATTTGTCAAAAAAAGCGATACCTATGTCTCGCTCAAAGCAAGCTTATCAGCATTTACTTTCATACCAGATGGTCGCTAATGAAGGCCACGCTGTTAAATCACCCAATTCTGGAAGGATCAAAAATCTTTTCAAAACTATCCTGCGAGCTACTTCTATTTTTAAAGTCAAAATAGAAAGAAAAAATGTTCTTTTCCAAGTTGGCTATCCTTCAAAGTCAAAACTGCGCTTAAATGATATGACTATAGTATTTTATGAACTATTTACTTATGTGGGTGACTGAAAGATGAGGGTGCTGCTCATCTCTCCACCTAATGAGAGCGCCATAACTAAGGTCATGGGCACCACCGGTCCTCCGCTCGGTCTAGCTTATCTTGCCTCAATGATCAGAGGGGATCACGATGTGAAAATCGTCGACGCAGTTGCTGAAGGATATGATCTAGAAAACTTAGGCAGGATAATAAGGAGCTATGATCCAGAACTGATTGGCTTAACCGCGACTACCTCCATGATGCCCGACGCCTACGAAACCGTCAAAGTTGCCAAGAAAATCAACGAAAATGTGAAAATCGTCCTTGGTGGTCCCCATGTAACTTTTCTGCCTGAAGTAACTATGCAGGAATGCCCGCAGGTGGACTTCATCGTGAGGGGTGAGGGGGAGCACACCTTTAAAGAATTGGTAGATTCCTTAGAAAAGAAAAAGGACCTGAAAGACATACTCGGTTTGTCATTTCAACATAATGGAAGAGTAATAAACAACCCGCCAAGAGGGCCGGTAGAAAACGTTGACGATATCCCAATGCCCGCTTACGACCTGCTCCCAATGAAAAAATACCGGGCGGGGAAAATAGAATTCGGTACTGTAATCACGAGCCGTGGTTGCTCATTCAACTGCATCTTCTGTTCATCCTCGCTCCAATTCGGTAAAAAATGGCGCGGACACAGCGTCGCTAGGACGTTGGAGGAGCTGTCAGTACTCAGAAAAGAGTATGGAAAAAGGGAGATTGAATTTCTGGATGACACTTTTACTCTGCAAAGGTCGCGAGCTATTGCCCTTGCCGACGAAATCAGAAAAGAGGGGCTGGATATTACCTGGACGGCTTCGTCAAGGGTCGATACCTTTTCCCCGGAAGTGGCCTGCGCGATGAAGAAAGCGGGAGCTCATACCGTTTACTTTGGAATTGAATCGGGATCGCAGAAAACGCTGGATTTCATCGGAAAGGGGATTACGCCGGCAAAGTCTGAGTGGGCGGTAAGAAACGCCAAAAAAGCTGGGCTTCACGCACTAGGGTCCTTTGTCATCGGCTTTCCAGAAGAAAGCCCGGAAGAAATTGAAACAACGATAAAATTTTCTAAAAAAGTCGGCGTTGATCTCGCCCAGTTCACCATCGCCACCCCATATCCGGGGACAAGGCTGTGGACATACGCCCTGAAGGAAAAGATACTAGTCACCATGAACTGGAGAAAGTTCACCACCCTAGATCCCGTGATGAAGTTGAAATACCTCACGGCCGATCAGATAACCAAAGCCTTGAGAACGGCCTACATGAAATTTTATCTTCGGCCAAAAATGCTGCTGCTGGACTTAATAAGGGATAAGGGATTCGTCTTCAAAAAGGCGATGCGCTTCCTTGCCAACGAAATACTCCAAAAATTGAAGTAATTGAAAATCATCCTCCGCTTAAGAAAGTTTAAATATTCAGAATTTCAAATAAAATTGAAATGGTGGTTTGATGAGAATAAGAATTTTTGGCACAGTGCCCCCCTGTATGAAGTGCAAAGCGGCAGAAAAGGTGGTAAGAGAAACGGTGGAGGAACTAGGCTATACTGACATAGAAGTGACTAAAGAAGATGCCTTATCAGAAGAGGCTGCAAAAATGGGCGTTATGATGACGCCTACAGTGGTAATTGACAAAACAATTGTAAAGGTTGGTGGCGTCCCAACCAAAGAAGAGATCAAGCGCGCCATCGAAAAAATCAGAAAGGGTGCATGAAATGGTAAAATTGGAAGTTTTCACCGCCGAACCTCCCTGCCCCGGATGTTTGAAACTTCTTGAACTCGCTGACAGGATAAAAGCGGAATACGGCGATAAGGTCGAGGTCATAAAACACATCGGACCTTGTGACGAATTCACAAAGTACGGCATAACCGTTGTTCCTGCAGTAGTCGTTGAAGAAAAGATAAAAATAATGGGTGTTTGTCCGAGTGAGAAGACATTGAAAACTGCTCTTTGGGAGGCTGGAGTATGAAAGTACTCGTAGAGGTATTTGCTTCACTTCCCCCCTGTTCTGGAGGAAGAATGGTTAAAAAGATGATGCGCGAAATTTCTGAGAAGTACGGGGACCGAGTCGAAATAAAAATCTATGAGGGCATGAATGAAAAGGTCAAGGAATATGGGATAGAGAGAACTCCTGCCATAGTTATCGATCACGACATCAGAATCATTGGTCTGGCTCCGAGCATGGAAACTTTGGAAAATGCTCTGAAGGAAGCCGGATTATAAAACAATTTATTATTCAGTGCCAACATTAATCTAGTGAAATCATGCGGGACAAATCACTTGAACGGCTAAGTTCTAAGCTTCCACCGGACTACAGTATTTCCGCAGATGTGCTGGAAAAAGTAAGAGATATTGTGGAAGCCGAGACCAAAAAAACCCTAAAATTTTTGCAGGCAATATCGCATCCTACCCGACTGCGTATCCTGCGGGCCTTAGGGATCAACGAGTTATGTGTTTGTGTTTTCGTCAATCTGATGAAAATAAAATATTCCAAGCTCTCCTACCACTTAAAGATACTGAAAGATGCCGGACTCGTGGAGTTTCGGAAGGAAAGAAACTTTTTAATCTACAGGCTGACCAACCTTGGGAGAAAAGTATTGAAGGATATCGAAAGTTAATCCTTACTTCCTTTCCCGCCCTTTAGAGCCAACCTCTCGACCGACAACACCCTTATATAGATCACGAACTATTATGAATATAAATTCATATGATGGTAATATCATGAAAGTGGAAAGAAAGCTCAGCCTATGGGAGAAATATCTTACTCTGTGGGTGACACTCTGCATTGTAGTTGGCATACTCTTGGGAAGAACTTTTCCCCAGATTTCGCAAATCCTAGCTGAATTCGAGGTCGCCCAAGTTTCCATACCCATAGCCGTCTGTCTGTTTTTCATGATCTATCCCATCATGGTCCAGATTGACTTCAAAGAGGTTAAGAAAGCCATCAGGTCACCAAAACCAGTAGGTCTCACACTTTTCATGAACTGGGCGATAAAACCCTTCACGATGGCCTTCTTTGCCTGGTTTTTCCTCAGCATTGTCTTCGGCCAGTTTCTGACACCCGAACAAATCCAGCAATACCGGGCCGGCATGATACTGCTCGGAGTGGCTCCATGCACGGCGATGGTTTTGATGTGGAGCTATCTAGCCAAGGCAAATGTCGCTCACACGTTGGTGATGACAGCGATAAACTCCCTGACTATGGTTGTCCTCTACGCCCCACTGGCAACTTTTCTGCTTGGAATCTCGGGCATCGTCGTACCGTGGGCCACCATCGCCCTGACCGTCACTATATATATCGTCACCCCGCTCGTAGCCGGTTACTACACAAGAAAAATAGCGATTGAAAGAAAGGGACTCGACTGGTTCCAGAAAAAACTTATACCGCCACTCGGCAAGATCGCCATCGCTGCCCTCCTGATCACCCTAGTCGTGCTCTTCTCCTATCAGGGACAACTTCTCCTCGCCATTCCAATAATAATCGGCATGATAACCATCGGCATCTTCGCCAATATTCTCATCATCTTCGCGATTCCTTACATAATCTCCAAAAGGATCCATCTCTCCTACGAAGACGCTGCCCCGGTGGCGATAATCGCCGGCAGCAACCATTTTGAAGTTGCCGTCGCAGTAGCGATTACCTTGTTTGGAGTACAATCAGGAGCTGCGCTGGCCACGGTGGTCGGGGTCCTAACTGAGGTTCCTCTGATGCTCTTTCTGGTCTGGCTCTGCAAACAAACTCGGGCCTACTTTGACTAGAAACTTGCTTTTTTAAGGCAGCCAAATTTGATTTAGAAATGGTGTTAGAATGGGAACAGACGAACAACTAAAGCTCCTGAAATGCGTCAGTGATAAAACGCGGCTTGAAATTTTACATTTATTAAAAAAGGGAGAGCGATGCGTTTACGACATCGTGAATGAAACCAAGCTTGAACAATCCTTGGTCTCACACCACCTCCGGGAAATGAGAAAGTGTAAAATCGTGAATACTCGGCGGGAGGGTAAAAAGATATTCTATCGAATTACCGATAATTCAATCATCAAGTTTCTAGATGAAGTAAAAATGCTCTCTAGAAAGTTCTGCGATTGATATCTGCCGAATCTGGGCAATCCTGAGATCAACCCTGATCCAAAAGTTTTTCCGCCACCAGCTTCAGCGATTTGAGCGGATCTGGCCCTATCGGAGAACCGATTACCACTCTAGTGACTCCAATTTTCTCCAGTTCCAAGACGCGGTCGACCAAATTGTCGGCCTTTCCGCACACCGAAAATTCATCCAACATCTCGTCAGTCACCGCCTCTCTTGCTTTTGCCAGCTCACCTCGGCGCAGATATCTCCTCACCTCCTCCACATCCTCAGCAGAAATTGCCCGGTGAGATAAGGAATCCTCCGGGGCTGATGAAGCCACAAAGGCAACCACACCCCGGGCCGCATCACGAGCCCTTCTTTCATCGTTGTCAACCGAGACCGCCATGTAGGCTACAAAGTCAAAATCATTAATGTGGCTCACTCTTTGCCTTAAACCTTCCTTAATGCTTTTAACCGAGTCCTCGATATCTACCGGATGAGAAGCGTTAATGAGGGCACCGTCGGCAACTTCACCCGCCAGCCTAAGCATCTTTCTCCTTCGGCCACCAACATAAATCGGGATTCGATTCAGCGGTTTGAACCTAAGCCTGGCCCCCCGACAGGTAAAGCACTCGCCCTCAAAGTCCACCTTCTCCCCAGCAAACAGCTTTCTGATTATGAATACGGCTTCACGAACGCTGGTGAGTGGCTTGGTCTGCTCTATCCCCACCGTCTCCAAAAAAAAGGGATCTCCGGAAGACATCCCAAGAAGCGCCCGGCCTTTTGACATCTCATTAAGCGTGGCCACCGCGGCCGCCGTTACCGCTGGATGGGCCAGATAGGGGTTGGTCACTCCGGGACCCAGTTGAACCCGGCGCGTCTCTAGTGCCAGCTGGGCTAGGACCGAATGCACGTAACGGTTGTGGTAGTGATCGCAGACCCAGATCTGCTGGAACCCTAGCTGCTCAACCTCCTTCGCCAGAGCCACCATGGTGCCCAAGTTGAGATAGGGGACGAATTCCACTCCGAACTTCATGCCCACCACCATCTGATTTAAACCATTCACACTAATAATCCCCATCGGTGTTAAGTGTGCAGCTTTTCGCGATAATTGGTATCCCGATGGTAAAACGTGGCGACGATATTGGTGAACTGATAGTAGCGGCGGCGGAAAAACAACACTTAAGAATTGAGGATGGAGATGTGCTAGCCGTGGCCCAGACAATAATCTCAAAGGCTGAGGGAGAAATCGTCGACCTGCGCACCATCACGCCCAGCCCACGAGCTATTGAGATCGCGAAAAAAATCGATAAAGATCCGCGCATGGTCGAGGTCATCCTCCAGCAGTCTTCAGAGATTGTAAGGTTGGGCCACGTGATAATTACGAGGACCAAGCAAGGTTTCGTCTGCGCTAACGCGGGCGTGGACCGCTCCAATGTTGACCATGAACACGTGACGGTATTGCCCAGCGACCCTGACGCCAGCGCTGCCAAAATCAGGGAAACCGTCAAAAAAAGGCTGGGCGTTGACATCGCGGTAATCATAACCGACACTCAGGGAAGACCCTTTCGCTGTGGCTGCATCGGTCTGGCCATAGGCGTCGCAGGTATGAAACCTCTGTTGGACATGCGCGGCTGGCGGGATCTGTACGGAAAGGAACTAAAGGTAACCGTTACCTGTCCCGCAGATTCGCTGGCGGCTGCAGCTGTCATGATAATGGGGGAATCGAACGAAGGCATTCCCGCCGTGCTGATCAAGGGAGCAAAATACGAAAAAGGCAACGGGACTATTTGTGAAGTGATCCGGGCGCCCGAACTGGATCTTTTTAGGTGATGAGTTGCTGACGGTATTGTCCGGGGGAACCGGTACTCCCAAGCTACTCCAAGGCCTAGTTCATCTTGTGGGTCAGGAAAACTTGTCCATCATCGTTAACACCGGAGAGGACCTAGAAATTTCCGGCCTTTATGTCTCGCCGGACATTGATACTGTCATGTACACGCTCGCCGGTGTGGTCAACGAGGAAACATGGTATGGATTAAGAGAAGACACGTTTGAGGAGCATGAAAAGCTCAAGCAAGAGGGGAAATCAGAGCTGCTCCGCATTGGGGATCTTGACCGCAAAGTTAAACAACTCCGCACCATCCTCTTGAAAACGGGAGAACCGCTCTCCGCCGTTACAAGAGAACTCTGCAGAAGGTTTGATGTCCTCGCCAACGTCATGCCCATGTCTGATGATAGAGTTACCACGCGGATTCATACTGAAGTCGGGACCATGACCTTCCACGAGTTCTGGGTCGCTAGGCGGGCTCAGGACCGGGTGAAATCCGTCCTTTTTGATGGTGCTGAATTGGCCCGGGCCGCGCCAGGGGTCCTAGAGGCAATAGAAGACGGCGAGGCCATCATCATCGGCCCCAGCAATCCAGTGACCAGCATTGGACCCATCGTGGCAATTAGAGAGATCAGGTCGGCCCTAAAAAAATTACGAGAAAAAGTCATTGCTGTTTCACCGATCATTGGTGGTTCCCCGGTAAGCGGACCGGCCGGAGCCCTAATGAGAGGGCTAGGCTATGAAATCAGCCCACTGGGTGTGGCACAATACTACTGTGATTTCATCAGCGGGCTGGTTATTGACAGAAGGGACGAAACACTGAGGCCTAAGATCGAAGATCTTGGTATAGCGGTATTTTCCACTGATCTGCTGATGCCAGACCTTCCTTCCAGAGTTAAACTGGCGCGATCGGTCTTAACATTCGCCGGAATCAAAGCTAAATTTCGGTCAGGCTGAAAGTGAGTTAAATTAAATCATAAGTTGTGGTCCGCTGCCGCGGTATCCGACCTATTTCCAGAATCAGGTGTTCTAGCTGCGCTGCGGTCATGCTGCATAGGCTCCCGCCGGCGGCTTTTGTTATGTTCTCCTCCATGAGCGTCCCACCCAAATCGTTTGCACCTGCCTTGAGCATGAGCTGGGCACCTCTAGGTCCAAGTTTCACCCACGAGGTCTGAATGTTGTCAATGTAGCCAGCGAGCATCAGCCTAGCCACCGCATGCAGGCGCAAACTATGGACCAAGTCAGGATATGGTCTCAAATTAAATTCTCGGCCCAGGAGGGTGTTTCGAGAGACGAACCCCAACAAAACAAACTCGGTGAAGCCATGGGTCTCTTTCTGGATCTCCCGGATGATGGAAATGTGCCGTGCCTGCTCTAGGGGCGTCTCCACATGCCCATACATCATCGTTGCGGTTGTAGGCAGTCCCAAGCGGTGACAGGCCTTGATCGTTTTGATCCATTGTTCCGTGGAAATTTTCTCGGGACAGATTATCGAACGAACCCTATCAACTAAAATCTCAGCTGCTGTCCCGGGAACCGAATCCAACCCTGCTTCCTTGAGTCTAACGATCACCTCCTCCAATCCCATGTCCTCCTTCTCAGCGATGTAGTTGATCTCCGCGGGCGAAAAGGCGTGGACATGTATTCCGGGGGCCGTCTTTTTCACCGTTTGAATAATCTCAAGGTAGTCTTCTAAACCAAAATCGGGATGCAACCCACCTTGGATGCAGATTTCAGTGACATTCGCCTCGAGCGCCTCATTGACCTTCGACTCAATTTGTTCTGGTGAAAGTACGTAAGCTTGAGGGTCTTCAGGATTGCGACGAAAAGCGCAGAACTTACAGCTTCCTATGCACACATTGGTGAAGTTTATGTTTCGGTTCTTTACATAGGTGACTATATCTCCGACTCTGCGCCTTCTCACTTCGTCAGCAGTTTGAATTAGTGCCTGCAGTTTCTTGCCCTCGGCCTTCAGGAGCAGCGCTCCTTCTTCCGCGCTTAGCTCCTCACCGGCCATCGCGCGCTGTAGCAACTCCCAAAATCTAGACCGCTTCAGCACGATAGCCTTCCTCATCGGCAAGCTCAAGGACAAGCTTCTTCACCTCACTTGACATAAACCTCTCCTCATTTATGAAGCGTGGGTAGATGGGTAACCTCTCCCTAGGTATGCGGCCAGCAGACGCTATGGCGGCACGAAGCTGGGCTAAACTAGGCCAGGGATGATCAAAGTTGATGAAATCTGGGGTTACTGGCGAAATGCCGCCAAAATCAGAGGCACCGGCCGAGATCGCCCTAGAAACGGCCGCGTTGAACTCAGGGCCCCCCGGCTGCGCTACTGATCCATTTAAGCTCAATAGATTGGGGGGCACCTGAACGCTAACGTCGGTGAGAGTAGCTCGAGCTAGGGCCACCGTGGTCAATAGGGTTTTCTCATCCGGGGACTGCCACGACTGCATCAATGTGCCTGGCTTGGGATCAAATGGCTGGATGATTATCTCCTGGATATGCCTGTATCTCTCATGGAGCTTCTTAATCTCCAAAAGGGATTGAAGGCGGTCGTCAGGACCCTCACCAATTCCTACCAATAAGCCTGTGGTAAAGGGTATGTTCAGTTTTCCCGCGGCTTCGATGGTCGCCAGCCTCAGCTTCGGTTCCTTGCCCGGGCTCATCGAGTGGGCAGGGAGATGAGCAGTGGTCTCGAGCATCAATCCCATGCTGGCATTGTACCGACGCAGGCGCTGCAATTCCGACGGCTTCAGGACTCCGGCGTTAGTGTGGGGTAGTAGTCCGATTTCAAGTATCTGCTTGCAGAGGTCAACAAGATAATCCACAGTAGTGCGATAACCAAGTTCGTCCAGCTTTTCTCTCGCTAGCGGGTAAACCTCAGGGTGTTCGCCAAGGGTAATCAGGGCCTCAGTGCAGCCAGCCCTCTTGCCCAACCTAGCCAACTGCAAGACCTCCTCAGGTGACATGAACCACGCGCCATCACCAGGATCCTTCCTGAAGCCGCAGTAAAAGCAACGATTACGACAGAGGTTGGTCACAGGTAAAAAGACGTTGCGAGAGTAGCTGATCTCCCTTTTAAAAGACACGGGGCACCACCTCGACAGAACCATAAAACAGGAACAACATAAATATGCCTGCTATCATGAGCATCTGGGCCATCATTCCGGTAAAGCATCTGGACGAGGCGAAGTCCAGCCTTGCTCGAGTTTTGGACCAAGTGACCCGCCGTAGTTTAGTCCTAGCTATGCTAGCCGACATGCTTCACGCGATTGGTGAAGCACCATCAATATTCAAAACAGCTGTCGTTTCCCCTGACAACGAAGTGCTTGGCTTCGCCCAAGCCAGGCATGCCGAGGGTGTTAAGGATCCAGGACTCGATCTTAACGGGGCTTTTCAACTGGCGATGTCCCACGCTGTCGCCTCCGGGGCCAAGGCTGTGCTGTTGCTCCCAGGAGATCTACCACTAATCAGGACTGTTGACATCGAGAACATCGTCGCCATGGCAACCGCCGAACGCGATGTGGTCATCGCCCCCTCAAAGGCAAATGGAACTAACGCGTTATTTATCAGGCCACCAGATCTCATGGACCCAAAGTTCGGTGGAGAAAGCTTTCCCCAGCACTTGGCCGAAGCGGTGCGCGCTGGGATTAAGCCCCACATCTACCGGTCAACTACGGTATCCTTCGATGTAGACGAACCGGAAGATTTGCTGAAATTGAAAAAAACCGGAACAGGCACCAAAACGCTGGAGGTTCTAAAACAGTTGCTGGCCGTACTTGATAATGAAATAGACTCCCAGGACAAGTAGCAGCAGTGTGCAGAAGAGCAGGATTGCCCGGTAGCCCCGGACCCCAATCACTTTCTTACCCTTCACCACCGAAACCGAAACCAGCGAGAACCACGTCAGATCAGAAAAAAAGTGACCGATCAACCAGAGGGTGACCCCGGCCAAGGAGGCAACCAAATAGGCCTCCATGATAGTGGCCACCCCAATAGTAGCCCACCAGAAGATGACGGTGGGATTCAAGAGGGTGCTGTAGAGAATGCCGCCGAGAACTGGATGGTGTTTGGTGGCCACCATTTTCTTGGGAGCCGGGCTGTTCCGCAACTTGGAAACTCCATCGAGACCCAGAATTATTAACATCACGCCTCCAAAGAGACCGAAGCCCAGCTGAAAGGCACTCGCCTGGAGGATGACATCCAAGCCCAGTGCAATCAGGGAAAGGATTGCCAGCTCCACCAAAACGTGCCCAGCCACAGCCAGCGGCCCCGTGCGGGCACCGTACGCTGGCGATTTCGCCATGGTGTAGGCCAGAAGCGGTCCAGGGATTAGCGAACCGGAGAGCCCGATGATGAACCCTATTGGCAGCTGAATTAGTGTTTGTATCATTTTGTACCTTGATGAACTTAATAGCACAAAGCTTATAAAGGGCACGGTAATATTAGAGGTGGTCGAAAAAATGAAGCAGATGAAATACCTTCTGGATGAAGAAGAGATTCCTAAGGCTTGGTACAACATCCAAGCGGATCTGCCATCCCCCTTGGACCCGCCAATCAACCCGGCGACCAAGGAACCGATCGGGCCCCAAGATTTGGCCCGGATCTTCCCCATGGAGCTGATAAAGCAAGAGGTGAGCCAAGAACGCTGGATACCAATTCCTGAAGAAGTCAGGGACGTATACCGAATCTGGCGCCCAACACCCCTCTACCGGGCACTCCGGCTCGAGAAGGCGCTGAAGACTCCTGCGAGAATTTACTACAAGTGGGAGGGAGTCAGCCCACCTGGAAGCCATAAGCCGAACACCGCGGTTGCTCAAGCCTATTACAACATGAAAGAGGGGGTGCAGAGGCTGGCCACAGAAACTGGGGCTGGGCAATGGGGGAGTGCACTGGCCTTTGGCACGATGCTCTTCGGGCTCAAATGCACTGTGTACATGGTTCGGGTCAGCTACGACCAGAAACCCTATCGCCGCATCTTGATGGAAACTTGGGGGGCTGAATGCGTCCCCAGTCCCAGCAACAGAACGGAGTACGGTCGAAGGGTCTTGAAGGAAGACCCAAACAACCCGGGAAGTTTGGGGATCGCGATTTCTGAGGCCATCGAGGACGCTGCTACTCACGACGATACTAAGTATTCCTTAGGTAGCGTGCTTAACCATGTGCTATTGCATCAAACAGTTATCGGTCTTGAAGCCAAAAAACAACTTGAACTGGCCGGCGATTATCCCGACGTGATCTTCGGTTGCGTCGGCGGAGGTAGCAATTTCTCCGGACTTGTCTTCCCGTTTCTCGCCGATAAACTAACCGGGAAAAAACCTGAACTGCGAGCGGTATCCTGTGAACCTAAAGCCTGCCCTACTCTGACCAAAGGACCCTACATGTACGACTTCGGTGACACGGCGGCGATGACTCCGTTGTTGAAGATGTACACACTGGGCCACTGTTTCGTGCCACCCCCAATCCATGCCGGTGGTTTGAGATATCATGGAGATGCCCCACTTCTCTGCAAGCTCACCCATGAAGGATACATGGAGGCCGCAGCCTATCATCAAACGGAAGTTTTCAACGCAGCCAAGCTCTTCGCGGAAACGGAGGGCTTTATACCTGCCCCTGAAACCTCACATGCTATAAAGGGAGTGGTAGATGAAGCATTGAGATGCAGGGAGACTGGGGAGGAAAGGGTGATACTTTTCAACAACAGCGGGCACGGGCACTTCGACCTAGCGGCCTACGACGCCTTCCTGCGCGGCAAGCTGGTCGACTATGAGTATCCGGAAAAGCTGGTCAAGGAAGCCATCGCCAAGATACCCAAAGTATGAGGTGATAAAAAACATGCCCGTAGCATTTGTTTTAATTGACGCCGATGTGGGCAAAATCCGCGAAATCCTAGGTCAGCTCAGACGAACAGAGGGTGTTGTCGAGGCCTACACCGTAGCCGGTCCTCACGACATCGTGGTAAAGCTACAGGCGGATAAGTTCGAAAAAGTCGCTGAAGCCGTAACTAGAAAGATCCAGCTGGTGGATGGGGTCAAAAACACTTTGACCATGTTCGCCTTTGAGTAGGGGTAAAAATGCCAGTTGCCTTCGTCCTTGTGGAGACAAAGCTGGGGCGGATTGATGACGTCCTGAACAGATTGTTAAATGTAGATGAGGTTGCGGAAGCTTACACGGTGGCCGGACCGTATGCCATTGTGGCCAAGGTGGAAACCGACTCTTTTGAAAAGCTGGTCAAAGTGATACCCGAGAAAATCCACACCATCGAGGGCATCGTCAAAACGCTGACGCTTGTCGCCTTTGGAACGGGCAAGGAGTTCAGAACCGACGCCTGCGACCCGGCAATCGAGCTGGGCAAACGGGGTGACCTAGAAGCTCTTTATGCGCTCTGTAGAAGTTGCCGACAGTTGAAGTACTGCGGCCATGGTGCTCGAGTAATTACTTATGGAATTTAAAGCACGTCAGTCCGCCCATCATTCTTATCATCGCCTTGCTCAGACGATGTCTTGACATCATTCGTGCCGATTATAATTAAATTTTATTCGGGTATTTAACTTTCCCCTGGGTAATCTGCCACTTACATGATAATTGTCCCACAGGTAAAAATCGAGTCGATTATCACGTAAATCCTCTACCTAAACAACAAGCCTTTTCAAGACCGAGAGAAAATGATTTTGCTGATGCTATGATCGCCATCTTAGGAGGAACCGGAGATCTAGGACAAGGCCTTGCCATGCGCTGGGCGATGGCGGGCGAAAAGGTAATTATCGGATCACGATCGAAAGAAAAAGCCGAAAGGATTGCCCAAGAACTGAGCTTGAAAGTAGGCAAAACCATCCTTGGCGAAACCAACTTGGAAGCGACGAGGAGTGCCGATTTCATCGTTATGAGTGTTCCCTTTGAGGGGTGTGAAAAGATACTGGAGGAGGTGGCGCCAGCCCTCTCCATGGATAAAATAATGCTGAGCGCCATGGTGCCGCTCAAGCTGACCGAAGGCCTGCTCACCTGCTACTCACCTCCGGCCGGTTCTGCCGCCGAAACCGTCGCCAAGTTGGTTGGAGATAGGGTGCGAGTCTGCTCGGCACTTCAAACGATCGGCGCTCAAGAACTACAGAGAATTGACCGCCCCATCGAGGGAGATACCGTGGTCTGCGGTGACGATGCCCAAGCCAGACGTCAGACCATGAGCTATGTGGAAAAAATCGCTAATCTGCGGGCCATCGACGGAGGTCGCCTCTGCAACAGCCGGCTAGTGGAACCGGTGACGGCCCTTCTCATCAAACTGACCGGAAGATACAAGGTACCAGCAGTGGGGATTAAATTTGTTGGCCTAAATGGGGATAAATAGTCTTGAACCCTTAGTAGATTAAATACCACTCCGAAAGCAGAAAATCAATCACCAAACAATGCATTGAGGATTATCTCCGGCTTGAATTCCACCAAGTCATCGTACCCCTGCCCGGTACCTAAAAACAAGATGGGCTTGCCAGTAACTTGGGTTATCGAGAGAGCTGCGCCCCCCCGAGCGTCGGCGTCCATCTTGCATAGGATGGTCCCGGTGATGCCAACCGCCTGATCAAAGGACCTAGCCTGTTCCACCGCGTCATTTCCGGTGAGGGCATCACCGACAAAAATAACTGCATCGGGCTTGGCCACCCTCACGATCTTCTTCATCTCATCCATCAGATTGACATCAGTCTGCATTCTTCCAGCGGTGTCCACCAGCACCACATCAAGGTTCCGAGCTCTTGCGTGCTCTATCGCATCGTAAGCCACAGCGGCGGAGTCGGCTCCTCTTCTCTGCTTTACTATGTCCACCCCCAAGCGCTTGGCATGTATCTCAAGCTGCTCTATGCCTGCCGCTCGGAAGGTGTCGCCCGCAGCGAGGACCACCTTGAAGCCACGCTTGGTAAGATATCTGGCCAGCTTGGCAATGGTAGTCGTCTTACCATGACCATTGATGCCCACAAACACCAACACCGCCGGATCACCCTTCGCCCTCTTCTCCTTAATTATCTTGATTAAATCGACCTCATGCTCGCTCCTTAGCACTTCCTTTATGGCATCACTGAGAACCTCATCGGCCATTTTTTTCAAGTCAGCTCTAATGCCCACCCTCTTTCCCACCAGACCCATCTTCACCCGCTCAACTATCTGGTCGGCGACTGGCACGGCAACATCGCTCTCAAGCATGGCCACCTGGAGCTCCCAGAGAATATCATCAATATCCTTAGCCGTCAGCTCCCGGCCGGCCACTCGCTTGACCGCCCTGATAAAACCACGCTTTGGCTTCTCAGGAAGGATAACTCCTGCCTTGACTTTCCCAACCGGTTTCCTCTCCGCTTCTATTTCAGGGACTTTACGCTTGACCTCGACCACTGGTTTCTTCTCAGGTACTTCAAGCCTAACCCGCTCCTCTGCGCTGATCTCAAGTTTAATTTCAGGCTTGACCTCCTCCACGGACAAAGCTTCCGGCTGGGTCCCTGCTGTGATCTCAGGAGTTTCCTCGCCCATCGGCTCAGGAGCTATTTTTTTAGTTATGCGCTCCTTTACCTGCTTCAGCTTCTGCTTGAGCTTCTCAAACATCGGTGCGGCCTCTATTTACTGGTCGCTCCCCGCGCCTTGACCAATAACTTTTCCGCCTCGGGCCTGATGGCCTCGATCCGGTCCTCAACCTTTTTCAGCTCTGTCTTGGTCTGCTCGACGGCCTTTTCGATCTCTGCAATCCTAGCTTCCAAGAACTTTATCGCCTCTTCAGCGGTTCTTTCAACCATGACATCAGCGCCCAGCCCGACTAGCACCCTTTCGGCAGACGACAGCTTGGCCGGGACAAAGGTATCTGAACCTAGCGGAACCAGAATGTCTGTTGAAGGCGGCATTTCCTTGAGCGACTTTAACGCACCAACTGTCATGTTGAGTTCGGAAAGGGACCCTGCCAGCGCTGAGACCTGCTGACGCAAGAGTTCCACCAGTGCCTGACCATCATTCATCTCAGCAAGAAGGCGCTGCAGCCTCTCCCTTTCCTCGACCTTTAAGGGCTCCATCACCATCACTCCAACATCGCTAAAACTCTCGGATCCGTTATCTCCTCAGGATTTATCTCGACAACTTCCTCTATATGGATTCTGTTTCTGGTAATTCCATGCCTGCTCCCTAAAAGGGAGTAGACCCTTTCCAAGGCTTGCTCCTTTGTCAGCGCCACCACTTCACGCCTGAACTTCTGCTTGAAGAGACCCTGTTTGAACCAGCCGCTTATCCGATATATTTGCATTCTATCACCTCAGATGAACCCTAGCGCGCTTTCGACGCGTCCCAGTTCGGGTCCGGTCGTCGTCATACCGACTATAGCTCCCTTAGAATTTGCCGCCATACAGAGCCCGACGAACTTCACTCCAGCGCAGGCTGTACCCACCTCTACCGGAACATTCAATGTCTTCTCGATGAGCTTGGCCTCATCGCTAGTAACATCGGGATGAACTAAAACACCACGATTGGTGGCCACTCCTACTGCACCCACATTTTTTATCCCGGCTATCGTCCCACGCACCACCGGCACCCGCAGCTTTTGACCGACCAGCTTTAAAATCTCCTCAGGTAAATCCGGATTGGCTACAGCTCCATAGTCGTTTACTAGGAAAATGTTGCCAAAAGCGTTGAACTTTCCGGGGATTGGAACCACCGTCACATCAGGCTTCAGGCTTCCTGCGCCTGAACCGATCTCGAAAAGTTCCGAACAGATTAGACCATTTGAGTTGCCGGCCATCAAAACACCGATCAGCGGGCTCCGGTCGACGTCTGTTCTAACTACGGGCACCCCTAGGGCTGCCTCCACCTCCCTCTCATTAAATCGGAAGATGGAAGGCAACAGAGCAATTTTATCGGTGCACAAGGAATACGCCCCCAAAAACGGATTTCTGTTAAAGGCCATTCTGATTATCGTCATCACCTACACCTTAGCTACTCGGCGGGAGAAGCGTGAACCATCCCATCCTCATCCTTGACCGCCTTCACCCTGATCTTAGATGGTGGCTTCTCTTGACCGCGCTCCCAGAGCTTCTCATTCAGCTTTGGATCCAACTTTATCTTCTCCGACTTCATGTGCCTGACCAGATAGTCTCTAATCAGCCTTGTCGCCCGGTTAACGCGTCTGTAGCGCGGGGCTCTTTTGACTTCACCTAAAGGAATGACGAATATTTTTTCCTCAGGCATATGACCACCTATGGTTTAATTCTCGACCTGCGCCAGCTCCTCCGCTTAACGCTGGTGCGGATTTTACCCTTAGTTTTGCTCATCACCCAGACTGGGGCCCTTCTGGTTTTTCTCGCCGCCCGAGCCAGCCTTTTTTTCACTGGGAATCTCTTGTTCCTTGCCATGTCAAATCCTCCTTATTTTGATATCGCGCTTTCGTGACTGCAATTTATCAAGTATCTCCTTAAGCTGGGAGTCGGTTATCTTGGCGCCAATTCTGCCCGCCTGAGCCAGTTGCATCAGCTGAATCTCCAGCTGCTCGGCAAACTCGGGCTTTACCGCTCGGATGTTGGCCAGCCGGCTCCGGGCCTCGGGGGTCAATATCTGCGAGAGTATCGCCTTCTTCTGGATCTCAAACTGCCGCCTCAGCTCAGCTTGGCGCTGCTGCTCCTCATACTGGGCCTGTAGCTCTAGAGCCTTCTTCCTGCGCAAAGCTTCCAGCTCACTTTCTTCCTCCATAAAATCAGGCCTTCATTTCATTCTTCAGTTGCTGGGCAAGAGATTCCACCATGCTCACGCCCTTGCTGGTGAGCTTCCTGCCCTTGCGCTCAGCCTTGGTCACTAAGCCGGCCTTCTCAAGCTGCTGCAAAGCAACGCGGATGATCTTACCCCCGGCTTTCCTAAAGTGCTCCGGAGGCTGACCCCGGTTCTGCCGGCCCCCGTAGTAGGTGCGCAATCTGGAAACTCCTACCGGGCCGTCAACGTAGAGGCGCCGCAACAGTGAAGCCGCCCGAGTGTACCACCAGTCAGCCTGCTCCGGCGGTCTCTCCTTGTGAACGCCCGTCTTGACGAATATGCTCCACTGGGGCGGCTTTATCGCCTCGATTTTTTTGAGTTCCTCGCTCAGCCGCTTCACCAGTGCAGTTGGTTGTACTTCTCTGACAGACATTTCCATTCCAACCTGATTTAATCCTCTACTTTTTGGTCGCAGGCAGTATTAACGTTTTTCCCAAGGCCCCGGCGGCCGTTACAGAGCCCCTCTTTGAACCATAGGGCAACCGTTTGACCCGCCCGCACCTCAAACAGGTAATAACAATCATCTTGGGCTTAACTCTAACCCGACAGGTCACCCCGGGCTTCCAAAAGCACAAACACTTTCTACAAAATTTTAAACGGATGTCCCGGGGCAACCTCAAATTGTAACGCGTCTTGAGCTTCCACGCGGCCCTGATGTAACGGTCGGCTAGCTCAGGGTTCTTCGCGAAAATACTTTCCGCGTGGTCAAACAGGCGGGACACGCGCTCTAATGCCAGTCCCCTGAATTCGTTATTTTGACCACGGCGTTTCTTTCGATGCGGCATCTTCATCTACCCAATCTAGACCTAACGATTCCCAACGCCTCTTCATAGGCATAAATTGCCCGGGAAACTACTGTGGGGGCCGTGAGGAGGTCAGGGTCTATACAAACCTGCTCATCGGAAATCGAGCCTATATCTGAGATAAAATCACCGCTGGGGAATCCTCCGACCAAAACACAGATATTGTCCTTTATGCAAAGCCCAGAAAAAACCTCAGCCAGCGGTTTCATTTGGCCCTTGTCACTGAAGGTAATGGTCTTCTTAGGCCGTAATCTGCTCACCAGTCCCCCCAGCGTTGCTCTTTCCAACCTCAGCAGCGGTTTTCCCGGTGGGGCCTCACCAGTAAGAAAGAGCTGCTCGAGGAGGCCTTCAAAGCGGTTGAGCATCCTAGGTAACCGAGTGGACGGATCAACGGTAATAACCATATTTTGCCTCGTGTGGACGTAAACGCGGAGAAGTCCCTCACGGTTCAGCGGCGCGTCCAAGGCCAACAACAGACACATGTGGGCGATGTCAGGCCTGCCGCGCCGGTCGCCATCAGCAAGCTTCCTCATCGCCGCATGATGTAACCCAGAGTTGAGAATAATTTCAACTGGCCGTCTTCCCTTCTGCCTAGCGTACCACCTGATAACGCGATGATTGGCGATCTCCTCTGGAACCGTTTCAACCTCGGCGTCCGCGACGATCAAATTCAACATGGAAATCCAGAAAGACTTTCACCGATTTATATTTAACCTAACAATAAACACTGGGAGAGCATGTGGGAGTCACAGATTCTGACCACTCTCATTGTTGTCGCTATCATCGTTATATTCTGGGCAGTTCTGGGTAGCCTATTCCGGAGAAAGCTAAAGATAATGGTGGGGCACCAGCGGTTGTCAAATTCCCTATCAATGATCTTCACCATCGTGGTCTTTCTTTACCTCCTCAACGTCTGGGGGGTAATTCAAGCGATAGTAGAGCTATTCCTAGCCTTCAGCACCATCAGCGCCGTTCTACTTTTCGCCGTTAAGGATGTGTGGATATCCAACATCCTCGCCGGAATCTCGCTGATAGGGGATAAAAACATCAAAGTGGGGACTGAAGTTGAAATAGAGGGGAAACGGGGAACGGTCGTGGAAATCTCGCTGACGGTCACAAAGCTAAGGATCCCGGACGGCAGACTAATCATCGTGCCCAATCAGAAATTTAGGGAGGCCGTCATCGTGGTGAACCCTGGGAGAAAGCAGCGGTGAATTGCGGTGTTTCCCCTTAAGGATGAAAATCCCAGCTCGCGGTTTCCCTACGTTAATATCGCGCTGATTGTAATCAACATTGCCATATTCGTGCTCACGCTGCTCACCGGGACGTTTGAAAGCACTATTGAGCTCTATGGGATGAGACCAACCGAGGTGCTCGCGGGCAAAAGGCTTGAAACGCTGTTCATCTCGATGTTTCTCCACGGCGGAATCCTACACATCTTGGGGAACATGCTTTACCTCTACATCTTCGGCGATAACGTTGAGGATGCCCTAGGCCACGGCAAATTTCTGGCTTTCTATCTGGGAACGGGTGTAATTGCAAGCCTCATTCACGCTCTGACCGACCCTAGCTCAGAGATACCCACTATAGGCGCCTCGGGGGCCATTTCAGGGGTGCTGGGAGCCTATCTCGTGCTCTACCCCAGAGCCCGGGTCTACACGGCGGTAGGAATCTATCTTTTCTGGAGGATAATCATGGTCCCGGCGATTTTCTTCCTAGGATTCTGGTTCCTGCTACAGGTGTTCTCAGCCTCGGTGACTTGGTTAACCGGAATCTCAGAGGGCGTCGCCTACTGGGCACACATAGGTGGGTTCGTTGCCGGCGCCCTGCTGATACTGCCTGTTCGGGCAAAGCTGAAAAAGCGTCGAAAATCCGGCCGCTATCCACATGGCGAGTTCTGAACCACCGGATTTGTTGCAAGGGCTGAAAGAAAAGGGTTTATAATCACATTGAAAAGCCATTAGTGGCGAACCCATGCTCCGTGACACTGTAAAAGGGCTGGATAACGTCTTGAGGAATGATATACCCAAGGGCTACGTGATACTGGTGACCGGTGGAGTGGGATCGATGAAATCCAGCTTTGTTTACAACGTTCTCTCTAACTACCTGAATAAACACAGGGATGAGTTCGGAGTATATGTTACACTTGAAGAGTCGAAGGAAAGTCACCTGAGAAACATGGAAAGCTTGGGAATCAAGAAACCGGATCATCTTCAGATCTTTGACTATCAAGACATCCGTAAGGAGTGGCGGGAAGAAGAACCGTCGCTAAATATGCTGAGCATCACTGAAGACGTGATCAAGTTCTACAAGGAGGAGATGAAGGAAAAGTTCACCGTCTTCTGCCTTGACTCCCTGAATGCCCTGCAGACCCTAGCTAAGACGGATAACCTGAGGAGAGAAAGTTACCACTTTTTCAACCTGCTTAGGGACAGCGGCTTGACCTCATTCATCATTCAAGAGGCTCAGGTTGTGGGTGAGGGAAGAAGACATATTCCGGAATCCTATCTCGCTGATGGGGTCATCGAACTGGGTGTGATTGAGACCCCGGAACTCGTCACCAGATACATTCAGATCAGGAAGATGCGCGCCTGCAGGCACTCCATGAAGAAGCACCAGCTTTTGGTCAATGAGGGTGGATTAGAAGTCCTCGGACCGGTTTATGAGTAGTCCCGAATTTCAAAATGATTTTTGGAAAACTTTGATAGATAAGGCAATTTTTCAGCGCCCACAGCGATTTATAAAGGGGAAGTTTCAGAAACTAAAACATTACCTTAAATAACGCCCGGACTTTCGGGAGATATGGTCTCTATGGGGGAAGGCGAGGAGCTGTGGAAGGAGCATTGCTCTTTCCTTGAAAAATCATTTTCCGAACAGCTGGAATTCAATCTCCAAGCCCGGGATGAATACTTTAAAAGATGGCAGCAGACAAAAATGGCCGCGAAGCTTTGTCCTCAGGGTGTCAAGAGCTTTGAAGAGGTACCGCTGACGACCTATGAGGATTATCCCATTCTACATGAGTTCGGTGAAAAGGTGGAGCTGCTCAGCAGGACCGTACCTAGGCAGAATGGGGAACTCTGGTGGGACTACTATCAGCGAATAAGCCGGATGGTTGCCCCAATGCTCGACGGGTGGTTGCCTGAAGAGTTCGACTTCTGCGCCAAGACCTCTGGTAGTAGCGGAAAAAGCAAATGGTTGGCCTATGGAAAGAGCTTCCGCGGAGAATGGGAAAGCCTAACCACTTACCTAATAATAACTTGTAGCGAGAAACCTGGTGACACCAAGCTACGCAGGGGGGACACTTATCTTAACATAGTAGCGCCGGCGCCTTACGCTTCAGGCTATCAGATGCATCCAATTGAAAAGCTACTCAGGCCGATTCCGCCTCGCACAGTTACCGACAACATCAGCAACATGCGGAAGAAGATGTGGATCATCATCAAGGAAATTGAAAAGGGGGCCAGAATCGACATCGCCGGGGGAATTGCCTCCACCTTCTACATGATGGCACAATATTTCACTAAACCCGATGAATTTTTCAAGGACTATTACCAATCGATGAACTTGGGGGTAACAAAATTCCTGCTCTTTTTGAAGTATCTCCAGTGCAAAATTAAGGGGAAAAAATACAACAAAGCGAGAGAGGTGCTGCCAGTAAAGGGAATCGGTCTAGGTGGATATGACACGCGACTGTATCTCGACCATATCAAGGAGGAATTTGGGGTCATCCCCACCAACGCCTATGGCAGTACGGAATTCGGGATGGTAATGTACGGACATGCCGACAGAAAGCTGGACTTGATTCCTGACCTGCGCAACATGTATTTTGAGTTTTTAACCGAATCAGGGGAGATAAAAAAGATCGACGAACTGAAAAAGGGAGAAATATACGAACTCGTCGGCACGCCTTTCGGAACCATGCTGATGAGGTACAATATCGAGGATAAATTCAAGGTCGTGGACTTTAGGGACGACGGTCTGCCCATCTTTGAATTTGAGGGCAGAAAAAACGAGGTCATCGATATCTATGGTTACTTCAGGGTCTCGCAGGCCATTGCGGTCAAAGCCCTCTTTGAGGCCGGCCTTAAGGAAACCGACAGGTGGTGCTTGGCAAAGGCGACCGACCCGAAGGAACACCTGCTCCTTTTGATGGAGCCGGATTGGGATTACTCTGAGAAAAAAACCGCGGAGGCCTTATTCAATGCCCTTTACCGGATAAATCCAGAGTTTAAAAATTACGTGGATGATTTCGGGATTAAGGAACCTCATGAAATAATCGAAGTTCAGTACCTTAAAAAGGGCGCCTTCATGAGGTATTCTATGAAAAAAATGAAGGAGGGAGTCCCAATCGGAAATATAAAGCCACCAAAAATAGCCAGTAGCGATAAAAGCGATGACATCGAAATGCTTAGGAGCGTGTAAACTTGGCTGACTGGTATTTCATTCCAATCACCCTCCAATACCTAATCGGTAGCGGTCTGATTTTCGTGGTTTCATTTTTCCTAATCATGAGGAATCCAAAAAGTTGGATCTACCGATCTTTCTTTCTTTACGGGCTCTTCGCCGGGCTATGGATTCTGATGGCTTTTTTACATAGAAATGCCCCTACTGCCGAGCTGTCCGCTGATTTCATCACCCTAGGCGCTGTTTTTGGCTTCACTTTTCCAGCCTTTTTACTAATCACTTTCCTTATGCTAAAAAAACAAACCTGGAAAAACCTGTTAGTATTGACCCCGGCCTTAATTATGGACGTAATTACCCTTTCAACCATGCCTTTCAAAATTTTTTGGACTGAATTTGGCTGGAGCTACGGGTATGCCACAACTTGGTATTTCGCAATCGCTGTCTTTTTCAATTTGATCTACATTTTGGCAAATTTGATCGTGGGGATCAATTTAATTAGAGCCGCCACGACAGAACTGCTGAGAAAAAAATACAGGCTTCTGCTGATCAGTTACTTTGTCTTCTATGTCGTCGCCGTCTCGATTACTAACATGCTTTTAGTCCAGTATGTTAACTATCCGCCTCTAGGCGGGATAATAAGTACCCTTGCCTTCATTGCCATTGCATGGGCCTTATCACTAAAATTCGAGGGAGAGACAAAGGAAAAATCCCTACCCACAAGTAGCGAGGGCGAAAGAATCTATGGCAAGGCCTCACTTTAGAAAAAAAGACTGCTCTCGATAATTGGCGAGGGACAGATATGGAGAAACCTACTTCCGAAGTACCATCCATATCAACTTTGAAATCGTTCCTGCGAGAGTTACTGCTGAGCCTACCTGGAAAGGAGCTGGGAGAAAATGTTATAGAATTCCAAAAATTTCTTAAAAACGTTGACCTCAGTGATACAGTTCACTTGGACGAAAAGGGAAATATTTTATTGAACACATCTACTCTAAGCTCTCTAAATCTGCCCGAAACTGTAAGAAAAATTCTCGTTTATCTCGGCGATCAGATGGAACCTAATCTTTCTGAGCCTTACAAGGATTTGTTCGTCGAAACCTATCTGGAATTCAAATCAAGTTCACCGGCCGCAGATATTTGGTTGCGCCAGATGCTACGAGATCACGGCGGTCTTCTCTCCGCTTACAGCGTTATTGGGAAACTATCTAAAAATACCAAACTGCCGCCAATTTTTGAAATGATGCGTCCGGGTTCGGTGCATCTTCTGCAAGAGGAAAAACCGGAAAAAAGCTATGCGATGATAAGGGAAGCGGTTCAATACTCATTTAAGGTCCTCTGGGTGAGCAAACTCGAACCGAACAAGGTAAAACATAGATACAGGGTGAAAAACGTCCAAATCGTCTGGCTGACTTTCAGCAAAACTAAGGAAAAATCGATACTGCCTGATGATTTAGAGGGGCTGAAGTTCTTGGTCTCAAAGATTGACCTTGGCTCGGTGGTGATGTTTGACTGTTTCAACGAGATAAAGCTGGTCAATAGTTTTAAGGTAGCTCTTGAATTCCTCAGGGAACTAAAAGACCTGTGCGTTAAAAAGAGGTTGATCCTGATACTCTCAATTGACCCAAAAAAGCTTACCGAGGAGCAAGCTCTTGCGCTTGAGAGGGTAATGGAGGTTCGCGAGAAATGAGCCCCCCAGAATTTTTTGCTCTGTTCCTCGGTATGGTACTCTTAATCCTAGCGCTAGTCTTTGTAATCTACTCCATTGAAAACATGAAGAGGACCAGATATTCCGCGGCCCTGATCATGACCACTGTAGGGGCAACCTGTTTCTTGCTTTCAATGGCGTCCATGGCCGTGGTCATTTTTTTAAATTACATCAACGAACTAGCTTACACGGCGGCACTACTTTGGGTGGCCGGAACGGTCTTAATTTCAATGGGCCAAGCTTGGAAAATCAATTCATTTAAAAAAATCTACGGCTCTCTGCGGAATGTGCTAAGTCTATCGAGTTCCAAGTGGTCTTTAATTGGAACGGTTGTACTGCTCTTAGGAATACCCATTTATCTGCTATTTTTCTTTCAAACGGTTACTGAGGGGTTCAACTGGTACAGCGTCGGAAGCGAGACTATTTGGATAGTTGTGTTTGTTTGCTTAGTCATCGCGGAAAGGAAACTCTTCCTAGTTTCGAGTACTCCATCTCTGAAAATCCTAGAAGCTAAAATGGTCCAGAACGACATCCAAACCTTAGTGGCTTATTCAAACCTAACGAACAGATTTCTGGCGCACATTATACCTGTCATCGGCGCCTCTGGTGTCGAGGATACCATATCTCAGTGCATTGAAGAACACCCCATACTTTTCGGGGACAAAATTATCGAGAGTGGATTGCTCAACGTAGACCAGTTAATAAAAAACAGCAAACGAATTCACGAGAGCGAAAGAACCCAAGAACTTTTCAACGCTTTTTCCGACCTAAATACCACCATTATAGACCTCTACGCAGTGCTCACCTCACCGAATCAAGCGAACTACCTGGTGGCCACCGAGGCGGAACTATACCGGGACGATATAGCACTCTGGAAGGCGGGAGTTCCTCTGGGTAAATACAACGAGGCTGTTTACGAAAGGGATTTAGTCATCGGGCTGCCTGAAGGGGTAGCTGACGCGGACAAAGCCAGCAACTTCGCCTACATCCTATTCAAACGCTATCTGGAATTGTTGTTGAGCAAATGCAAGAAGTCGTCGAAAATTGAGATGAAAAAGAAGTTAAGTGAACTGGCGAGCAAGAACCCGGTTCTAGGCAGAATTATACTTTCTGATGAGGGAAAGTTCGACCTGAGCAAACTTTACCGATATCTATCTAAAGCAAAGTTCAAAGAGGGCATGCAAGAAATTGTGAGAGCATTTTCGATCGCTGCTAACATCTGTTATGATGCTGCCAAAAGCGATCTGGGTATAAAAAAAGCCTCGGAGATAGGATCGGAGATTTTCTCCGAACTGCTGCGCAGGTACGGCGGTTTTCTGCAGCACTATGGGATCATCGAAGCTATTCCTAAAGGTGTTCAAATTTCAGGTACCTATCTTCCCCTAATTGCGGGAAAGTGCTATCTTGTGGAAGGAAAGAGTTCAAAACACGCCTTCAGGATGTTCTTCGATTTGGTGCGTTTTGGAAACCCAGGGCTCATCATAACTACATCACATCCAGCACACGCTAGGAGAGAACACAACATTCCTGAACGCATCACCATACTCTGGCTTTCCAAAGTGGAGGTGGAAGACGCGATTTCCCCATCGAACCTCGGAATCATCAGGGACCGGATCTCGGCATTTGTCTCTAAAAAGGAGAATGCGGTCGTCATGCTCGAGGGCCTAGAATACCTGATTACCACTAATGGCTTTGATCTGACGCTGAAGATGATGCACGACATTAGGGAAATCACCGTAGTTAATCGCGCTAGGCTCATCGTCCCCGTGTCGCCGCTGGCCCTCGAGCCCAAGCAGCTGGAGATGATGAGACGCTTCATGGAGGTAATTCAAGTCGAGGAGGAGATTTAATGAGACTTTCAAACAGCTTAAACGTCAAGACAGAGACTGGGTTTAATAAGGAAGGGAAAATCACGATGACCAATCGGAAAAGGCAGGTGGGTGGTTATGGCGATACCTAGGAACGCAGCCACGATTCCGCTCGATAAAAAGGTGCTACTAGTCAACGAACTCTTGGTCAACGAATGCTCGCTGCTCCTTTACAGCCCAGGGGTGGATGTCTGGCGGTCTTTTGGCTCCTTCATTGACAGCGGCCTAGCTAATGGCGAAACCTGCCTCTACGCGTACGACGAGTCAAACAATAAGCTGCAGCTGGAGACGATCTTCGGCGAGGCCCTGTCCAGTGGCAGGCTGTTGAAGTTCCCATTGGGCAAGGGATATCTTCCCAAGGAAATCGAGGAGCTGGGTGAAAAGCTGAAAGAGCTGTGCGCTAGGTCCCGCTCCGAAAAATGCGCAGCCAGAGTCTTGGTAGATTTCGGTGCCCTTCTCACCCGACACAGTTTCGGTAAAGCGTTCACTTTTCTGAAGGAACTGATGGCTAGGAAGGAAGAGTTCTTCACGCCGCCGCAGGAGAGAAAAAGACAGCCAATTTTGCGCACGGCAATAGTAGCGTTCAATCTAGAATCACTAAATGAGGAGGAAATCAAAACGCTGCTTGAAATTAACAGGAACGTAATGATCTCCACAGTTGATGGAACAAACACCCTAGCGCTGAACTTCAGGTCCCGAAGAGAAATCCCCGAACTCGAGCTGGCCCCGAAGGAATCCCTAGAGCACTTCGTCAAGCGGCATCTGGAAACCATTGTACTCTCTATGCTGAGCGAGCGCCCTATGTGCGGCTATGACGTCATCAAGACCATCTACCAGCGCTACTACACCTCGCTTAGCCAAGGAACTGTTTACTCCCTTCTCTATTCACTTGAGGCCCGGGGTCTGGTCACGATAATGAAGGGAGAATCAATGCGGTCCAAGATTTATGTCCTCACCGAGCAGGGTCGAGCGCTGGCGGAGAGCAGGATAAATGATTTCATCGCCGCCCAGAGATATCTTCTTGAGTCCATCCAAAGGACCTGATTGACTAAATGCCTGATCTCATTCGCCCTGCAGGAGAAATTCAATAACCTGCTTCAGGTCACTGATTCGCTGTTCCAACATGTCTTTGATTTTCTGCCTCATCCCTTTGACCGTACTATAGATCTTTATCTTCGTCCCCGGCTCATGTTGTATCAATCCTCTTGTCTCCAAATCATGTAACAATGGATAAACCGTGCCTGGGCTGAGCAACAGACCGAACTTTACATGGATTTCCTTAATGATGTCGGTGCCGCACATCGGCCGCCTCATTAGCAAAGCCAAAAAGAGGTACTCCAGCTCACTTTTGACCAGTTTATGAACTAAGCTGCTACCGGCGCCATCTTTTCTTCCAGAACTCTCTGACATCTTTACCACTGTACTATCAACATCCTTCTAAATATATCAATTTTTGTGTCGAAATTAGATAGATTAAAAATAAGAAAAGCATTTTTTCGGGCCCTAGGGTCTTCTTCTCGGGTGCACGGTTGGGCACTGAGGAAATCGCTAAACTGTGGGCAGAGATTACGACAACGCTAGACTCAATGATAATCCCCAAAGAAAAGCTAACCAAGATGGAAAAACTGTTAAATCAGATAAAAGACAACATGGCGGATGCATCGAAACGTGGAATGTTGAACAACCCTAGCGACGCCTACGAACAGTTACATGTCTTAGCAAGGCTGGGCTCAACTTTAGAAAATCTTCAACGTGAAATGGAAGAACTTGAAAGACTGGAGAAAAAAATGCAAGCCCTGAAAAAGAGGATTGAGACGGATTTTTTAATCATGGATCAGATCCGGGAGCAGCTGAAGAAAAAGCTGCAGATCGTTGTCCATGGAGAAGGGTCTGAATTAAAACCAAATCCTGAAAAAGATTTAGATTCCGACCACAGGTGAACCCAAGTTAATTCTTTTCTTCAGGCATTGGCCAATTGCAAATGGGCCAGTCGATTGTTACCTTTTTATACACCACTAAGTAAACTCAACCATGGATGTGTGCCAGCAGAAACACATCTGAGAAGGCGGGCAAATTGAAGGAGGTCAACTCCGATAGGAAAAGGAGAAATATAATCACCTTATATGTAGATATTTTAAATGCCATAGGAACTTGCTCAAGAAAAAGCCACATTGTCTACCGCGCCAATCTGAACTTCAACCGATGCCAAAAATATCTGGATGAGTTACTTAGGATGGGGCTGATAAAGATTGAAAAAACCCACCCGATTAAATGGTCGGTCACTGAGAAGGGAAATGAGTTTTTGAAAAAATATAATGAAATTCAGAATCTTCTTCAGCTTTAATAGAAATCATTTTTTAGAAAAGTCCGTACTTTTTCCTTGGGTTCCATCAAAATTAATGAACCCAAACTCGGCTAAAAAATAAAGCACCTTTAAAACCACATCACCGGGTAGTGAAAATCTTTTGATGATCTCCTCTACTCCATGCACTTTACCATCATCAAATACACTAAGGATATCATCCAATTTTGACATCGAATTTCCTCTCTTGAATCAATAAAATCGTTTTTGAATTTCAGGTTAGAATTAAAATTTAGTACCTGTGATTCCAAACTTTTTATAAAAATCGATTTTCAATTTTTTTATTGATAGTGATGAAAGAAGAAATGTTGTACTTTCTTGTTACGTTGATCGGTATAATAATTGTGTTTGTCACCGCAAGTTTTGTTTCCATAGGTGCTTCGATTTGGGTCTCTTTTCCAGTATGGTTTTTGGTGGGGGTTATCTGCTATCTCATCGCAAGAAAACAGGAGGAAGGCAAAAAATAAGGGTGAATTGATATGATTGCTTGGATCGGTTTAATAGCGTTCATAATATTGATGATAGGTCTGGGAACTTTGGCGATGCGAAGAACGATGACGAGGGAGGAGTTTTTTACCGGTGGCTGGAGATTATCACCCTATTTGTTTGCCTGCTCTCTTGCCGCTGCCTCCGCAAGTGGGTGGGCTTATATAGGGGCCCCTGGCGTCGGATATTCTTACGGAGTCATCGAACTATTATCCACACCAATAGCGTGGATTCCGGGAATATTTTTAGTCGTCTATTTTGCCGTGCCGTATTACAAGAGCTGGATCGCAAAATATAAAGCCACGTCAATCGGCGACCTAATTGGTTACACTCATGGAGATAGCAACGCCTTAAGAGCTTTAGTTGCTGCACTTATTTTCATAATGTACATGATGTTCGTCACTGCACAATTTAAAGCCGCAGGTGCAATTTTGTCCAGAATGCTTGGAATTCCGACTCTGTTTGCCATTTTAGTGTTTATGATTATTACCATAATCTACGTGACGCAAGGCGGTCTCAGAGCAGTCATGTACACCGATGTAGTTTCAATAGTATGGATGATTGCTGCTTGCTTTTTATGCATATACATAATCTTTGCCGCAGTCGGCGGTTTCGGCCCTCTTTTTGAAAGAGCTGCTGCTATAGATCCTGAACTGGTCTATCCAACAACCGGAGTGCCATATGCAAGCACCGTTCCTTGGACCTTTGTAGCTATCGTGATCGCATATACGGCCTTCCAATTTGCGCCGTCATTCTCACAGAAATATATCTCCGTTGCCGAGATGCCTGCAACAAGAAGAGCGACCGTAGCGACAATTGTTTCCTTGCTAACACTATTAACCTCTTTTCCGGTATTGGTTGGTCTAACGGCAAGAGTGGTTTTACCTGGACTAGCCGATCCAGATACAGCCTTGCCGGAAATGTTTAGCCGCTACTTGCCAGAGGCTCTTATGGTCTTTGGCTCCCTTGGTATTGTAAACGCAATAATTTCAAGCGTGGACTCCTATCTGATAGCTTCATGCGCAAATTTTGAAACGGCGCTAAAACCAGTGTGGGAAAAATACAAAGTTTCTGACCGTACACGGTTCTGGGTGTCAAGATTATTGGTGATAATTCTCGCTCTGTGCAGCCTCACTTGGGTGATTACTAGGCCACCGGAGCTGCTTGCATATCTGGCGATCATTGGCTCAACAGGCTTGGCTGCGGTTCTAACCGGGCCGCTATTTTTGAGACTATTTTGGAAGGAGGGAGGTACGAGAAACGGGGCGCTGATCTCGATTATAGTAACCTATATCATCTACATCTATTTGGAATATATCTACATATTCAACTGGATTGAAAATGCAGTAATAGGAATGGCAATATCTGTCGTTCTATACGTTGGAATCAGTAAACTTGAGAAAGCAGGCGCAAAGGGAAAGAAATGAGTAATGATGAACTGTTCGAAAAACTGAGACAAAGTATCTTTGAGTATAATGAAGATGTCGCTAAGTCTGTTGTTGTAGAGATTTTAAACAAAAATATTGAGCCAACTAAAATTTTTGATGAGTTTGCTTCCATAGCGAAAACTTTGGGAGAGAAATATGAAAACGGAGAGCTATTTTTACCTGAGCTAATGCTAATCGCGGATGTCATGAAAGCTGCGTCTGACGTGATAATGTCAGAAATTGAAAAGAGAAAATTGATGGCCGCGGAAAGAAAATTCGGAAAGGTGGTAATCGCTACAGTTGCTGGTGACATCCACGATATTGGGAAAAACATTGTGGCTTTTCTCCTTAAAGTAAACGGATTTGAGGTTTACGATCTCGGAAGAGATGTGCCCTCTCTAGAAGTGGTCAAAAGGGCAAACGAAACAAAAGCAGACATCATCGCTCTATCGGCACTAATGACGACATCCATGCCCTCCCAAAGGGAGGTCATCGAAATCTTAAAGGGCATCTCGCAGAAGGAGAAATTCCTCGTTCTGATTGGGGGCGCACCTGTAACTAAGGAGTGGGCGGAGGAGATAGGTGCTGATGGATGGGCGGATTCTGCCGTTAAGGGTGTGAATATAGCTAAAGAACTAATGTTAAAAGGAGGAGCGTGAAATGGCACCACCCTGGAGAATACCTGAAGTTTTAAGAAGATCTGAAAACGGCCCCTTGTGTATGGAAAAAGACTTCGATACAAAAATACTGTTTCCAAAGATTAAGGAGTTGATAAAGGAGTATGATATAAAGTTCGATGGTGAAACCATTATTCCATCGGACAACAGCTTGGCAGACGATCTCTGGAAGGCAGGCTTAGAACTCTACCTGCACACGGGGACCCTGTGCCTCGAGACCTCCAGAAGAATCATGTTTACCGAAGAAGAGATAAAGGAAGCCTTGATCAGCTTTCCGGAAAAAATTGTGGTCGGATCTGGAACGGAAAGAAGGGAAGTATATCACAGGGATATTGAAGACAGAAGAAGACCTTTTTGCGTGTTCAGCCCGAGCCTGCCTTTTTCCGAGGAACTTTTCGCCATCGTTGAAATGGCCTACGCGCTGGAACCGCTTGCGGATGGCGTCGGGGCGGGAGTGCTTGATGAACTGTGGGGTGAAAAGGTAAGGTCAAAAGCACCAACTGATGTTGCTGGAGCTGGAGCACATGCCTTGATGATAAGGGAAGCGGTGAGGCGAGTGGGCAGGCCAAACATATACTTGGCGGATGTTCAAACCGCGCTGTCGGACACCGCCCAAATCTCTGTGAGCAATCCCGAATGGGGCGTTAGGACTACCGATGGCAGAATGGTCGGAACGATATCAGAACTGAAGATCGACTGGGGAGGTCTTAACAGAATGGTCAACTTCCACAAATGCGGATACATCATCATGTCATTATTTGGTCCGATGGTTGGCGGATATGCCGGTGGTGTAGAAGGCACAGCAATAGTTAGCGTGGCGACTCATTTACAGGGATTAATGGTGAATCAAGGACACCTCGACACGTTTTTCCCCTTTGATATAAATCAACTCAATAATACCTCAAGAAATCTTCTTTGGATGATCAGCTTGGTCTATCAAGCTTTAGCAAGAAATTCTCCCTTCCTTAGCATGTCAAACGGTATCGGCGCTGCTGGACCATGCACAGAGATGGTACTCCTTGAGGCCGCCACCCATGGTTTAGTAAGCACCGTCTCCGGTGCTAACCTCTGGGAATTTTTTGCAGCAAGGAATAAATACAAAGATAGGACCACCCCTGTGGAAGCAAGAATGGCCTGTGAGGTAGGCCGCGCTGCAGCCAAGGCGGGATTAAAGAGGGATGAGACAAACGAGTTAGCTAAGAAACTCTTGAAAGAATACGAGGGGAAGATCAAAGACGCCCCGCTGGGTAAAAAATTCCAAGAATGTTACGACATCAAGCGTGTGGTACCAACTAAAGAATACACTGAACTGTATAATAACGTGAAAAAGAAAATAATAGATCTAGGCGTGCCTGTTCTTATTTAGTCCGATTAAAAATTTCAAAAAATTTGGACAAAACATTTTTATTTACTAACGTGTGAACTTCACCCATGTCTGAGGAAATCTCAAATATTGGATATGTGGAGTTCAATTACCCAAAAAAGTATATCTTTGGACCAAATGCGGTTGATAACATTTGCCGCGAAATAGAGCCCTTAGCTCTGAAGGGTTCTAAAATCCTGATCGTAACCGACAAGAACCTAATCAACATAGGGCTGGTGAACAGGATCCTAAAACCACTGGAGGAAGAAAAATACACCCTGACCGTTTATGACCAAGCCACGCAAGAACCCACCATAAGCATGGTGGAGAAGGTTGCTGAAAAGGCTAGAGCCGAAAAGCCAGCCTTGGTCATCGGCTTTGGAGGCGGCAGTGCTCTAGATATGGCTAAATTTGCCTCCGCTGCCGTCACCAACCCGGGACCAATGAAAGACTACATCACCTACCTTCAGGACAGCATAAAGGTGCAACCAGTCCCCAAGATACTCATCCCCACCACCGCCGGTACCGGCAGCGAGGCCTCGGGTTACGCGGTGGTTATTGAAGAGAAGGGCTACAAGGGTTTCGTGATGAGTCCAAAAATCGTCTCGGAAGTAGCCATTGTTGACCCAACTCTTTCTCAGTCGATGCCACCGAAACTGACTGCGCACACCGGACTTGATGCCCTCTCCCATGGAGTTGAGGCCGTTCTTTCATTCACGGCTAACATGTTCTCAGACACCTACGCCTACCGGGCTGTGGAACTCGCCGCTAGGCATCTGAGAAGGGCCTATCATCACGGAAAAGATCTGGTCGCGAGAGCAGGCATGGCCTTGGCAGCCACCTACGGAGGCATCGCGATAACCACACCTGCTGCCGTCAACATTGGCCACTGTCTTGGTGAAACCATTGGTCCCCGTTACCACATACCTCATGGAGCCGCCTGCGGCTTGGTTCTGCCTTATATAACTAAATTCAATATCGCCGCTTGGCCGGAGAGGGTCGCCTCGCTGGCACAATTCTTCACCGATGAACCGGCGAAAGATGTGAAAAAAAGAGCGCTTCAAGTGGTCGAGGGACTCAAGGAGCTGCTCCTAGACCTCAACATGCCCATCAGTCTGAAGGAGTTAAACGTCCCACGTGAAGACTTGGATGAACTGGCCGCTTTCATCGCCAAGGAACAACAGTACAACTACGGACTGCCCGATATCAATCCTGCAGTAATTACGCTAGAAAATATCAAGGCATTGCTAAGAGATATTTGGGAAGGAAATATCTGAACTAGACTGAGCGAACAACTAGAACTTCAAACTCTTTTGGCTTCAAGAGCGGCAGTGGGGCACCACTTTACACACTCGGGATCACCGCCGCAAAGATCGCAAATCAGGGGCTTTCTGCTCCTTTCATCCATCCTTATCGCTGAATACGGACAGCTTTTCACACACAGGCCGCAGCCCGTACAGATATCGCGGTCAAAGACAATGGCGTTGGTGACCTCGTCTTTTCTTAGCGCCCCAACCGGACAGGCCTTGACGCATGACTGCTCGACGCACTGGATGCAGGCCACAGGATACATTATTGTCCGAGGGTTGCTGATCGTGACCGATATCCGCGACTGACTCGGGCTAAACACGCCGGTCTTTTTGAAGGAACAAGCCAGCTCACATGACCTGCAGCCAACGCATTTTTCCGGGTGAATTTCCAGCTTGATTGGCATAGGACCTACCTCACAGGAACTCCTCAAGGCCCAGCTCCGCCAGCTTCTCCTTTGTCGGCACTCCGTTCGAGTCCCATTTCCTTAACTTGTAATAATCATCAAGCATCCGGTTCAGATCGCTGGAACTGACCATGTGCCCTTTTGCTGGTCCGAAGGGTAGCGGCTCCTCCTTAAATCGTCTAGGCAGGTCATCATCCTTCCGTGTGAAGCCCTCGCGGACATTAAACATTCGTGTTAAGTTCCAAACTCGCTCACCAATTCTCAGGAATTCGTCAGCACTGATGTCCCATCCAGTGGCTGCAGAAAGAAGTTGTGCTGAATGCTCCGGCGTGAGTCCGGTTCGGCTGAAATCGCAGCCAACCAAGGTGTCAACCGCAGCAAACCAGTCCTGCTCCCACTTTACTATCTCGGCCTTACCTTGGAGCGACAGACGCTCCACCGGACCAGAAGGCCCGGGAATTCCCTCAACTTCATAGCCCACCGGCCATCCTCTCTCGTGACAACCGCCTCTGTCAGCAGTCGCTAGTGCTAGCCCCATCCCTGGAGAACCTCGGGGTGGCCAAGCTGGGGTCTCCAATCCTTTGATGTGTATAGCGTAATCCTTAGCACTTCCTCCAACCTTCTCCGCGACTAGCTTCACCCCCTCAGCCAGCAAATCACCAACTCCTTCACGGTAGGCTATCTTACTAATCAGCTCGAGCACTGCCTCAGCGTTGCCAAATCTCAGTCTCAGCGCCTCCAGCTCTGGGTGTCTCCAGATCCTTCTCTCGAACAGTTCCATGGTGAAACCGATCACGCCACCAGCAGTGATGGTGTCCAGACCGAGCTCATCACAGAGGTGGTTGGCGTAGGCGACCACCTCTGGGTCGGTGAGTCCGCAGTTGGCTCCCAGTAGCCCTGTGGTCTCATACTCTATGCCGTCCAACACCGTGCCGCTGTAAGGACCATTTCTGATAACTGAGATGGCGGAGCAGATGATCGGACAGGAGAAGCAGGCCGCCCGCCTCAGCCAGAGCAGCTTGCTCTGCGAAAGTCCTGAGAGCCTTTCACCATTCTCGATATGTCCATCTTGGAAGTTCTTGGTCGGGAAGAAGCCCTGCATGTTGGAGAACTCAACCGACCCCGCCGTACCGTACCGGCTCCACACCGCCTGCACGGCCTCGCTTTCGATTAAAATGCGGTGGAACTTTTTCGCTATTTCGAAGAACTCTTGAGGCCTCGCCACCTCAACGGGGCCCGTGCCGCGGATGGCCACGGCTTTAAGGTTCTTTGATCCCATCACCGCCCCAAGACCGCCACGGCCCGCTTGTCTCTTGACATCACAGTCGATCAGAGCAAACCTCACCTTTTTCTCGCCCGCCGGACCAATACAGGCCACCTTGACCCGGGAATCCCCCAGTTCCCGCTTAATAGAAACGTTGGTCTGAGTAGTATCCTGTCCCTTCAAAGTAGTGGCGTCCTTTACCTCAACGTGATCATCGTCGATCCAAAGATAGCTCAACCTCTCCGCTCTTCCCTTCACCACCAGAGCATCATAACCAGCGTATTTGAGCTCTTGGATGAAGTGGCCGCCGAAATAGGAATCAGAAAAAGTTCCCGTCAGCGGGGACTTGGCACAGACCAATCCCCTCTGTGAAGGGGCTATGGTGCCCGTCAGTGGACCGGTAGCAAAAATCAGCACATTCTGTTCGTCAAATGGATCAATCCCTGGCTTAACCATTTTATACAGCAACCAAGCAGCCAGACCTTTACCACCCACCAGCTTCCTTACCACATTTGGATCCACCGAACGCTTAACAATATTGATACTAGACAAATCGACCTCCAGAATCTTCCCGCAGTAGCAGGGAGCTGGAGCCATCTTTAATCACTCGGTTTTAACGCCTTAAACTTTTCAGGCTGTGGTTTTGTGGCCAAGGAAACTAAGATAAAGGCGATCGCTGACAGCAGGATACCAACAGGAAGGTAAAACGGATACTCAGGCCAAGGCCTGGGCACTTCAATGCCAAACAGATCGCCAACGTAGTTGTAGAATGCAAACACGCCTCCCACTATCATCCCAGCAATGGCCCCTAGCTCATTTGCCCGCTTCCAGATAAATCCACCAATCAGTGGAGCCAGACAACCGCAGGCCAGAATATCGGCTCCCAGCCACAACACCCACAGCATGTCTGGAAGAGTAACTCCGACGCCGAAGGCCAATACGGTTATAACGGTGGTGGCAATCAGCCCCACCACGAATAATCCCTTGGTAGTTGCTTTCTTGTTAATATATCTGTGATAAACGTCCTCTGTTAACAACAAAGCGCCCGAGTTTATGGCGGTGTCGGCGGATGACATCACAGTGGCCAAAATGCCTGCAAGGGCAAAACCAAACAATATGGGAGGCAATGCTGCTTTTGCTAAAGAAGGCAGAACCCCAACGCCTTCCAAGCCAGGCACAAACTTTGCCGCTGCCATACCTCCCAGCGTATAAATGAAGTATAAGGGGATGAACAATATTGCCGCAACCAAGAACGCCTTCATCGCCAGCTTGGGATTTCTAGCGCCCAGTATTCTCTGCCACATGTCTGCCTCTAAGAACCAAGCCAAGGAAAAGGATATGGCGTAAGCAAAATTATACCTAAAGTTATCAAAAAAGTCCAGATAACCCGGAACACCCAGCTCTTGTGGGAGCAAAGCGATGGCTCCAAATCCGCCAATGGAACTCAGGGCAATAAGGCTTAGCGCAATGCACACAACGTTGAGCAAAATGAACTGAAATATGTCGGTGTATATAACCGCCCTGAAGCCACCAATGACGGTATAGAAGTAGATTATTAATGTAATGGCCAATATTCCTAAAAAGTATGGCATGCCCAACGCTACAGAAAGGGATTCACCGCCACCGATAAGTTCTGATGCCGCCCAAGTCATCATGTACCAGATGCCGATCACTGCTAGAATTATCCTGACCTTCGGTCCGTATCGCCATTCGAAGATCTGGGGTTGGGAAATCGCGTTTGTTTTCCTGATCCTATAGGCTAAAACAGCAACGATGGCGGTGGCGAAAACAGTTGGGAATCCCATGATCCACCAAGTGCTTACGCCACCAGTATAGGCGGCATTATAGGAAATCAGTGCCGAAATTCCCGTCCACGAGGCTCCAACGGTGCAAACCAGAGCCCAGAAACCCAACTCACGAGAAGCTAAAAAGTATTCCTCTTCCGTGTGTCTATTCTTGGCTTTGATGTAACTATACAAACCCAGGGCGATCAGAATCACGCCATACGCTACGAGGCCAATCAGAACCTCTCCATCTATGGTATCATCCTCACATTTGTATTACAAAAACGTAAACAGACTTATTTAAATACTTTATGGTGCGGTGGGCGGGATTCGAACCCGCGCTGCGAGCTTGGCAAGCTCGTGTCCTAACCAAGCTAGACTACCACCGCTCACTGTGAAGTTGTCACCACCTAAATTAAAAGTTAACCTAGAAGGAAAGCAACAACTTGCCCGCCTAATATCGCTCCCGCGGTGAAAACAACCATTGAAACCGGCAAAGCGCTTGCAAACGCCATTCGCTTGGCCAGCCCATCCTCACCCAGTTCTATCTCAACCACATAGTTGATCAGGATGATGGTCAGGATAATGATGTACAGCCCGAGGACGAATAAAAAGGCCGGAGGGGAAATCTCGGCTGAAAGAAAAAACTCAAGCGAGGCTACCTTTTCCGACAGCAGTCCCTGAAGCCTAGCCGCGATCGAGGTGATCAAAGGCGCAAAGAAGATGGCCACCGACCGCATTGAAGTAACCATCTCCGCCATCGATCGTTTCATTTCTTCCTCGGCCTCTTTCAGCTCATGAAGATGCTGCGCCGTCCGAAGAATCGCCTCACCAGCGGCCCGGGTGTTCCTCTCGACCAAGTCCACAAGTATCTTCAATGTTCCGCGAATCATGTTTGAGTTCACCTGCCTAAGTGCCCCACGTGTCTCATCAAACAAGGCCGCACGTAAGCCCATGCCGCCAAGGTTAACGTTCGAAGCCGCAGTCATGAAGACACCGGCGAGCTTGCTCCCACCCATCGTGGCTGCCACGTGCCCTAAGGCCTCCTCAGCCGGGCGCTCCTCGCTTATGCGGTTGCCGAGCTGCACCAAGGCATCGCTGAACTCCCCCTCCATCTGAACGATCTCCTCACGGTGAAGATAGGCTTGGACGGAGGTAAAATATAGAAATGCTGAAATGCTAAGAACAATCGCCCAAAGAACGGCTAAGGCCTTGAGATCAGGAGATGCATCAAGCCAAAAACAAATGGCCAGCGCAGGTATCGAAAAAGCAATGGCCATTAATGCCGAATGCAACTGACTCGCTCCAATCGAAACATTTGGCGGTTGATGTGTGGCCGGTCGCCGGGAAAGGACATTGTTGCTCAGAAGATAGACTAGCAAAGGCAGTAAGAAACAGTAAATAAAGATTATCTGAGGCAGACCCACTCGCAGCTCGATTACAGAAAGCACCGGCAAGATGACAACGAAGACCAGCGGGAGCAGAATACCCAAGCTGTAGATCAACAGAGTAGGTGGGCTTATCTTTGAAGAGAATTCACGCACCCGCCGCCTAGCTCCATGCAGAACCAGCTGAAGGGATCGATCCAAGGTCATCTCCCGGCTGCTCTTCCTCAGCTCGCTAACAGAACTGCGGATGAGATAGATTGCCCGGCCGAGTTCGGGGCAGGCCCTCTCCCAGCATTGCGAGAACTTCAACAGTGCCTCATCAGCGCTGGAATATCGACGCATATGGCACTCCGACATCTTTTTTCTCAGATCTTGACCCATTTTACCTCCGAGCTGTTCGCTGGCAAAGGCACAGGCTCGCTCTAGATTCGGCGTTATTTTCATGGCCATGGTGAGATAGCCGATAAGGGTCGGGACTTCGCCTAAGGCTTTTGACTCCTCCTGTTTGTCACGCCAGTTTACACAGAATGGAATTTTCTTCAGCAAGATTTCACGCTACTTGTTCTTTGGCTGAGTTCAACCACTCCCGCCATCTTTGGTACAGCTGGCGATAGTCCACGCTTCCGTGCTTGAGCTGGTCCTCATAGAATGAGTGCCAAGCTAGATTGGCCCGAAGGACAAAAGGGGCTTCAAGCAGGTGAGGCCTCCCCATCGCCGCCTCAGTTACCAGATCCTCTTGAACCCTAGCACGAAATTCCAGATTGCGCCTGACCTGAAGCGGCGCCAAACCCCACTTTCTCGCGATACCGGCAATCAGCTCCGATCTTCCGCTGAGAAGAGTCCGAGTGGGTCTCAAACAATCGCGGGAGTAATCATGAGACATGAGAGGTACAAATCCTTCCTCGGCCGTCGGGTCATAACGCCAGTCCTTTCTGACCTCAACTATCTGGACCAGCCGCCTAACTCTATTAATACCTCCCCTTATTCGGATGGGGGCCGCCACCACTATCGCCTCGGTAGCCTTGAAGGAGCTCGGCGTTATCTTGAGGTCGTTGACAACCCGCTCAAAAACATCGCGAGCTGTGGTCCCGTGAATAGTACCCATCACCGAACTGCCAGCGGCGCCGACTCGCATTGCCTCATAGAGAACGCGCGCCTCTTCACCCCTCACCTCGCCGATAACCAAGACCGATTCCCCAAGACGAAGCGCTGCCCTGAGAGCCTCCTCAGCGCTGAGTTCGCTTTGTATGCCCAAGACCGACGACTGAACCTGCAGAGATTGAATCTTGAAGCCGAGTTCGCGGAGCCGATCCACCATAAGTTCCCGGGTATCCTCAATAGTTATGATCCTGAACTTAGGAAGGATCTCCAACATAAGTGCGCCCAGCAGCGAGGTCTTCCCCGCACCGCGGCTGCCAGCTATCAGCAAAGAAACCTGTGAGTCTATCAGCAGGCTGAGCAGCCCCGCCGCATAAGGGGTCAAAAACTTCGCTTGAATAAATTGAGGCAACGTCCACGGAGTGGGTTTGTGCCTGCGAAGTGCAAAGGCGATGCCGCCAGGACTGAGGGGTGGCCCGATCGCAGCTATTCTCACCTCACCTAAGTTAAGGTCCAAAACTGGGTCGGCTTCTGAAAATGGCCGGCCGCTATAAGCACGGAACCGAGAGACTAACGAACAAACATCATCCGGAGTGAGAAAGACATTGGTTAAGCACGCGTCATGGTCACGGTGCAACAGGTGCACCGGTGTTCTTCCCGCTGGGGCGTCAACATAAATATCTTGGATTTTTGGATCCGAAAGCAGAGATTCAAGCAAGCCCAGTCCAGCGGTGAACCTAGATAGGCTCAAGGCCAAATTTCTAATTTCTTCCCTTGAAACCGAGATTTTCTCTTTTGTCACCTTCTCGATCATCAGCCTCTCGCCAAGACGCACGATCTGCTTACGGGCCTGAACTACATCGGAATCCAGCCTTGGGTGATTGTCGACGATCTCCTGGTGGGCATGTTGAAGAAGCCTCACTTGGTCATGCATCAGGCGGTACTCGGATGGAATAAAAAAATACAGGTTCTGTAGCTGATCAGGGAGGCGATATATCCTCACCTCACCGCTTTCGATCTCATATGAGTCTACGAGTTCACCTCCGGTGGGCGGCTCCATCTTAAGGCGTGTGCTCAAAAAACATGGTCTGATGAGGGGTTGTAAAATCTCCGTATAATTTAAACCGGTTCTCGCGGCCTTCAAAAGGGTCGAGCCCTCAATGGAACTCAAAAGCGGTTCCAGAAATTTCCTGATAAAATCCGAACGGCAGGCTTGACAGGCTTTGGACCCATGCTCCTTTTTCGCGTTCATCGCATTAAATAACTCCTGCAGCCTGCGGTGGCCAGCCACTGGATCTGTGGAAAGCTCCTCAAGCGCCCTTCTAAGCTGGGTATCGCGAGCGGTTTCGCATCGCGTGCAGCCCTCGGAGACAAGATTAGCCAGAGACCATCGACGGGCCTCATTTAGTATTTTTGCCATTTCCTTGAGTGCCCACAGTCCGGGCCCGCTGTACTCGTGCTCATACGTCCCAGAAAGGATAACCACGTCGATATCTGGCTCATCCATAAGCGCCTCAAGAACTCCTTTCATGCACTCACGAGATTTTTCGACCGAGGCGTCACCGCGACAATCACCACACTTGAACTTCATCACGCGCTCAGTGCCCACCGTCGTCATGCTCCTGTCACAGCTCATCGATTCATCTCCGGCTCAGCGGTCGTCTGTCTTAAAAACAGGACGGACTAGATCAAGCCTGTAGCAGAACTTCCTCAGTTCAGCGAGGCTGTTCTCGATAGTAGCAACCCTCCTCTCCAAAGCGAGCAGACGCTGGCTTAAAACGTCAACGTCATCGCACAGCTTAGCAATTCGTCTTCCATGGTCGGCGATTATAACTTCATCGTTGATTTTCTTCAACATCAGCCCTGCCAACCTCCTTAAGCTGTTCTTTGCCTTTTTCTTATCTCTTGAAGTTCGAGAAGCCAAGCGGAAAGCTTTGAAATCTGCTTTGAAATCTCACCATCCCCAAGCATCTCCCTCCAAGAAACCGGGCAGGACATAAGCAGAACCCAAGTACGCTCGCTTATTACGCCAGCCTCGTGAAGCTCCTCGAAAAGCTTCTCAGGTCTAGTACTTGCCAGTTCGCCGATTTGGTCCCGCAAACAGGCCAGCCTAAAAAAGTCGACATTTTCAACTAAATGCTCCCTAAGCGCAATGAGGTCCTCTTTAAGCTTCAAAAAATCATGCTGGGCAAAGCGAAGCCAGTCACCACGTAGTTGCCCACTCTGCTTGGCGTTGCCCAGTGACTGAAAGAGCTTTGCCGATGACGACCTCACTAACGTCACCATTCTAAATAGACCCTTTCGGCGCTCCTCGTCAATCCTCGCCGCCTCTAGCAGCTGTTCCAAATACCAGTCCAGACTTCGCAAGAGTCTTGAACCTTTTCCGAGGTCACCCGGATTCAATTCAACGATTTCATCCAGAGCCGTCAAAATGGACTCAACTCTGAGTTTCCTAACCATATTCACCCAGCTCCCTCAGCCTCTGCTCCACCTGAAAAAGTTCCATTGCCGCGTTTGCGTCTTTGGCGGACAGCCTTTTTAGCTCCGCCCTGAGCGACCGAAGCAGCTCCATCTCAGCTGTGAAAAGCAACCTAAGAACCGAAGGGGTGGTTCCGTTACGATCGAGATGTCTCTCGAGAGCGACTAAACCTGCATGCCAAGCAACGGCGATTAAAATTAAACATAGCTCCAAGTCGCCCGTCAAACAATTGAGCCATATTTTTAAAAAAGGAAATAACCTGTGGAACTCATGTCATGGTTTGAACCAAAAACTTATCCAAACGCTTTTTCAAGGCAGAACAGTTTATTGAAATGTCTGTCCCTTAAATTTGATTTTAATTTGGCTGAAAATAAACACCGGCCCAAGCCCAGTGGTGATCCAGCTACTGAGTCAGCTGAAAGAGCCCAAATAGTGGGATGAGAAGTTTCTATTGACCTGCTACAGTAACATGGCTTGCCGTTTCAGCGCAGTTGTCCAGAGATAATGAAAAGTTTGTATTTCCCCACATTATTTTAACCATCTAGGTCAACTTATAGGTGATTGCATGATAGACGAGATTATAAAATCAGCACTTACCTTTTTTGTCATTATGGGGCCTTTTTCCAGCATCCCAATATTTCTCTCAGTGACAAAATACATGAACCCAAAACAAAAGGTATCCGCTGCTACGCAGGCGATACTCACAGCTGGTGCTGTTCTCTTTGCCTTTCTCTTTTTCGGTCAGTTCCTCCTTGATGTTTTCATGATAGATTTTGCCTCCCTGAGCATCGCCGGAGGACTGGTCCTAACTATCCTAGGTATCGAGCTGATGCTGTCACTGTCGATCAGCGGAAAAAGCGAGACTCCCCCAGCCATCACCTTGCTGGCGACACCGATGCTTACCGGACCCGGTGTGATCGTGACCACCATGATCTTCGTACAGCAGCATGGTTATCTGATAACCTCAATATCCGCGCTGATCTCGCTGGCAGCAAGTTGGGTAATAATGTGGCTTTCCGGCCATATCAGCCGCGCCATCGGAACTTCCGGAACCGATATTATCTCAAGAGTCACGGGACTTTTGCTGACCGCCTTTGCCATAGAACTAATCATTTCCGGAATCAAAGCTGCCTTTCTTCTGACCTAAATCAACCGGCCAAGTTTTTCCACAATTTACCTTGAGAAGCAATCAAGGCGGCCATCTTTGTAGCCTGAGCGTTGGAGTTCACCACCAAGACCCCTGCCTGCTCAAGTTGCTTCACTTGGTTCTGGAGTCCCTGGGGGTCCTCCCCAGTACCTATTACTGAAGCCAAAGTGCTGAGGTAGCCACCAGACTCCTCCACTATCCTTTTTGCCTCTCTAACCGATGCTGCGAGTTCAGCTGCTGGGTTGGGGTGCGCCCCATATCCAAGTAAAACATCGAACAGGACCACAGCAGTTTCCCAATCTTTCGCCTCCTTCAAAAGCCTCTCCAGACGAGGGGCAAGGTCCACTGCAGGATGACGTCCTTGTGAAAGAGATTCGGCCCCAAAATCTACAAAAGCGTGCCCCTTACTTGAATAGGGATCGGGAAGCTTGAGTTTGGGTTCGAGCGGAATGTTGGAATACACGGCGTTAAAGTATTTCCGAATAATCACCATGGCCTCGGTACAAAGTGCTCCACCCGCATAAAGGCCCCTGATGAACTTTTGCCCGTAGCCAAATCTGCTGTATTCGGCTTCAGCAATTTTTTTGTATTTTTCTGATATTTTGGGAAAAGTATCGCTTGGCCTACCACCACCAACTAAGCTCAAAGTCTGCCAAGCGGCCTCTTCCAGTGTGGTTGTAAAAACCAGCTTGGGTCGAGGCCGGAGAATTTTACCGCCTAAAAAACAAAAGACGGTGGGCTTTCCCGTCTCCAAAGCTGCTTCAACCACGCGCCTTTGCACGCTGGTAACGGGCTCACGGGAAACTAAGACAATGACTTCAGTGTTGGGGTCATTTTTCAGAAATTTTAAGGCCGATAATGTGCCTAGAGCATTGATACGCTGGGACAAATCCCGAAAGCCCACGTCAAGCGCTTGAGAAACCCCGACTTCCTCAACCAAACAGGCCACCTGCTGGATACCGCTACCAAACGTGCCGATTATTCCGACCGGACCATTCCGTACCTTATTCCAGATGCCATAACCATGTCCATCTAAAATCGTGGAACCACAGGCTGGACCAAGAAATAAGAGACCACTTTCTGCTGCGGCTGACTTTAAATTTAATTCTTCAGTTAGGGATAGTCCGCCCCCCAAAAGCACCACGTTCTTTCCTTCCATTATCGCCTTCGCTGACTCCCTCACCGCCTGAAGCCCTGAGGCCGAGATGACTGCGGTTGTAACCATTTTCACCCAAAAAGATTCTATCCAGTTAATTAAAACACCTGGCCTCAGGAGATATCTTAAACTGACTAGAGTATTGTTATAGGGGCAGAGGAATGAAATCATCACGATATCAAGTAGGTAGGACATTTCTGTGTCGAGCCGAATACCACTCCGAACTTATGAAATCAATATTGGAATTCGTCAGGGAAAAAGAAATAAAAATGGCCATTTTCTCCGTTATCGGAGCGGTTGACGACGCAACACTGGGTTATTACCATCCCAAAAAGCATGAGTATAAAAAAATCATGTTAAAGCGGCCGCTGGAAATCGCCAACGCTTTTGGTAACATCTCTTTAAAGGATGGTCAACCATTCGCACATCTCCACGCTGTCCTTTCCGATGCCAAGGGTAGGACCTATGCTGGCCACCTCGTCAGCGCAACTGTCTTCGCGGCCGAGATCCACCTTTTAGAGCTGATCGGAGATACGCTCGAGCGGGAGCATGACCAGACCACTGGGCTGGCTCTCTGGAAATTTAAAGAATAGCACAAACTTACTCTAAATATATCGTGGGATCGCTTATTCCAGCCACTCTGAATGCATTTTTTCTATTTCTGCAGGACTCGCAACGACCACAGTGAATTTCTCCACTACAATAGCAACTCCAAGTCTGCTCTAAAGGAACCCCGAGTTCAACTGCTAGCTTGAGCACCTCCGCTTTACTCATATCGGCCAGTGGATTTTTCACCTGAAGTCTCGAGTCAGTACCAAGTGATATGGCACGTGAGATGGCAGAGACGAATTCCTTTCTACAATCGGGGTAATACTTGGCGTCGTCGAGCTGAGGCCCATAAAAGATGGCCTCGGCGCCCACTGAGGACGCATATGCGGCTGCAATCGACAGCATCACACCATTCCTAAATGGTACAATTATACTCGGCTCAAATTGCTCCGGCATGCGCATGCTGCTGTCCGTTAAGGCGGTTACACCCGAGCCATAGAGATCCCTGAGAAATGAAATGTCCACCACGCGGTGCTCCTTAGCTCCTAGGGATTGGGCAATTTTTTTGGCGCTTTCCAGTTCTTTGGAAGCGAGCTGACCGTAATTGAATGACAAACAGTATAACTCGTATCCTTCCCTTTTCGCCAAAGCGGCTGCCACGGCGCTGTCCGGGCCACCCGAAATTAGACAGACGGCTTTCATACCATTTCATCCTAGAGTTGAGAGTAAATAAACCGTTGGAAAAATGGCCCCGCTGATCTTGCGCACGGAGAGATTAAGCATGGCATCTATATTCTCAGCCATCTCCTGAACAGATTTTAGGGCTCGATTTTCAACTCGATCTCATCCATCATTTAAAAAATGATCTAAGTTCCCATTTGTTTTCCTTTTTCAGAAGAATACCAGCCCTTTTTCTTATTAACTAAGGTAATGGCGGATTTTCAATCAGTTATTTTAATCCGGTGGTGGCCCTTGTATTGGGGCAAAATTACAGGTTGAAAACATGCCGCGTGCCTTCATAGCCATTGACATCGACGAACCGCTCAGACAGAAGCTGGCCGAGGTCCAGAACCAGCTCAGGGGAACAGGGGGCGATTTCAAGCTGGTTGAGCCCCAAAACATCCACGTGACGCTCAAATTTTTGGGAGAAATTCCAAACAAAAAAGTTGAGGAGATCACCGGAGCCATCAAAAAAGCCATTGCCGGAATGAAGAAGTTTAACATGGAAATCAAAAAAATTGGGGTCTTTCCGAACCTAAACTATGTCAGAGTTATCTGGGCCGGTGTGGAAAAAGGAGGAGAGGAAATCATGGCTCTCCAGAAAAAAATAGAGAAGGAACTGCAACAAATCGGATTCCGACCGGAGGGCGACTTTGTCCCGCATCTGACCATTGCTAGAGTGAAGTCAGCAAAAAATAAAGAAAGGCTGGCTAAGTTCATCAAAGAAAATGAATCCATCGACTTTGGCAACACCCGTGTCCTAGCTGTGGAACTGAAGGGAAGCACCCTAACTCCAAAGGGGCCCATCTACAACACTTTAGCGAGGATAGAACTGGAGGATTGATTAACGTCAACCCTCGACCAATCCAGCCGTAAAATCCAAATTCATCGCATCACTCATTCTCATGTGAAGTTCACGTTCTTGAACTCTGGTTTACTAGAGACAACCCATGTAATATCGACTAAACTCCGCCTTCTAGCCTTAATGGCAAGTGACGCTATTTTTACCTATACCATGGTAATTTCCGATTTAAATATTCAGAAAGAAACTCTCTAAATCCGCTTTCCTTAAGAAGTTTCTTCAGCCCATCACTCTCAAGAATGCGATAGCCTTGGGAAACTGATTCCGAAACATTCTTCCCAAAAGAAATACGCCGCGCCATTATCTCTTTAAGGAGTGACAAGGCGTCCGTCCATTCCCTTTTAACCTCAAAAACAACTCTGCCGGCTGCGTCAACCATCGGCCCGGCCAAACACTTTCCTGAGCTGAGGTGTTCTTGTATGAAATTCTTGGCCGAAATGTTTGGTGGAGGTCCAACGCGAGTTTTGACGCTAGGTAGCTTTGAAACACTTAGCTCGATCAGAATTGCAGAGTTACCATTTGCCCAGACATCGCTTCGCAGCACTTCAAAACCCTCTTGGACCAGCCGGGTCACGATGGCCTTCTCCGTCCTGCGGAGCTGAGGATAGAGAACATCCGGTACTACTTTGGGTGAGCGAAACACAATGCAGAAAAGCCTTGTTCCGCGCCTTTTTAGGATCCTGTCCAGATCTACAGGCTTCAACAATCTTACTCGTTTGGGAAAGAAGAATCTCAGGGTGGGATTATCTAGGAAATCCTGACAAGCCCGCACGAACGTGGAAAAGTTCTGCAGAGAGACCGCTGCGGCGGCGTTGCGACTGGGATCAACCGGATCTATCACCACAAGGGGCTGATTCTCGAAAATCAGTTTCGGTTCGGACTTATCGGGATAATAGGATAAGGTATCTATTACCTCGCCCGGCATCCACTTGCTCGCCTCCTCAACCAGCTTTCTGAAGGAGCCGTAGTGCAGAATTAAGAGCTCGCAGAGATAGCCTGAAAAACCCTGCTTCTTCAGCTCGGCTCCATAGACCCCTGTCCCTGAGGCGAACTGCTTGAGCAGCAGCACTTCCTCGACCAGCTGAGGCGTAAGTTTGCTCTTGACGTAACGCTGGTGATGCGGGGAACGGTCCACTGCGCTCTTAATTCTCTTGGGGTCAGTAACATCAAAACACGGAACTAAGTCTATATCGAGACCGCGAAACTTCATCGTCACGTAGGGGTGTTCGGCAAACTTTTCCTCACCTGCTGGCCCGGCCACCTCTCGCGCAACCGCCATCCCCTTCTGCTCCAGCTCCTCGCGGGTAATGGTCTCATCAAAAAGAATGAAAACATCGATGTCCGGATCCTGACGAAGCCAAGTTCCCCTAGCCGCTGAGCCAACGAGCATTGCCTTGGCATTAAAACCCAATTTAGAGATAGCCTCGTTTGACCGAAGAATTATCTCAGAGGCCACCTCCTCCACGAACTTTACCTCGGATGAGGTGGGTTTGACTCTTTTTAACACCGTTGCCAAAATATCGGACATCGTCTCCCGAAACTGGTTTACTGGGGCAGGATAAATTGTTAGCGTTATAGCTTGAAACAAACCGAAACCCGATTTATACAGAAAAGGCCAAATTGGTAAGGAGCATATATGAAGAAATCATTTGAATCCTTGGCCAAAAATTCCCGACGTGCCGTGGTGGTTGGAATCGGGGGAGGCGGAGATATCATCGGAGCCATACCCACCTCGCGCTACCTCCGCTGGCTGGGAACACCTACCATCCTCGGCGGACTTACCTGGGAACGCTATGTCAACGACCCGGAGCCAGGGCCAAGAAAGATGGAGGAGATAGTTGACATCGAACTGCTCTCACCAACGGTGGGGCTGGCCAACGAAAGAACTCGAACTACTAAGGGAATAAGATTCACCGAATCCGTTGTGGCCGAGGTGCTCCAAGAGAGAACTTTACTTATCGACCTGAACCAAGGGGTAAAAGGGGTAATCGAAGGCCTTAACGAGGCCATGCGGAAACTTGACGCTGACCTCTTCGTAGGCATCGATGTCGGCGGCGATGTCCTCGGCGATGGTCGGGAGAAGGGCCTCCACAGCATGCTCGCCGACAGCATGATGCTCTCGGCAATGGCCAACCTTGAGGTGCCAACAGTTCTCGGCGTCTTGGGCTGCTGTATGGATGGTGAACTAACCTTTGACGAATTTAACCGGCAATTGGCAAAAATCGCGGCACACGGAGGTCTGCTCGGCGCCAGATGTCTGACACCTGAGGACGTCGAGATACTCGAGGAGGTAATTCCCCGAACTAAGACCGAGGCGAGTCTGCTCGCCGTCAAAGCCGCAAAAGGGCTTACTGGGGAGGTTGAAATAAGAGGTGGGCGTTGTAAGGTGCAGGTAACACCAATGTCCGCGCTCACCTTTTATCTTGACACTAGGATTGTCTTCGAAAACATCAGCAAGGTGGCGAAGGCGCTGGTGCCAACAACAAGCTTGGACGAGGCCAATGAAATACTGAAGCGGGCAAATTTACCAAGCGAGCTTGAATTTGAAAGAAGCTTTGCCTGGAAACGCTACGTGAAAGAGTAAAATTAAGGCTTAATTTTCCGATTGTCTTGTAGCTGAATCCGAATGTTAAGGCCGAGGCCGATCTCCATAATTTTACCAACAATCCACCGTTACTGTGGGGCAAACGTTCGCCAATTTTATTGATGCCCGAACTCAATGCCGATCCATGTAGCTATTAGATGCCCAAAAAGAAATAATTTTGAGTTTCATGAACAATTCGAAACGCGCTTTGACCGGTGCTCTAAGCAGAAACTCCGCTGCCATCAGCTTCATAACACTATCTTTCCTGACCATTATGTTTATGAGCACCGCCTACTTCCTATTGTCCTTCGACCGCGAGCAATTCATCAACTTACCCGAGGTTAAAAAGTACGACAGCTTGCTGGAAAACGTCATGGTAATGGACGAATGGTCAAGGACAAAGTTCTACTGGACAAACAACCTTAAAGTCATCAGCATTTATGTAACTGCCTTTCCAATCTATACCGGGACTGCCTCCATCCTTATGACGAGTCACCAAATAGGGCTCGCATTAGTGTACAACTACCACCTTCACGGACCAATTGTGCTACTTACATTCATGGCCGTCATCTTTCTGCATGGTACTCTCGAACTTACCGGGGCTTTCATCGTTGGTGCGGCCTCGCTGCGGCTCGGCTGGAAGCTTTGGAGCTACCTTGGCAAAGTTCTGGCGGCGGGATCATGGAAGATCACCAAGAGGGGAAAAGCAGTTGCCAAGAAATATTTAGTTGACTATATCATCCTTGTCGCTCTGGGGCTAACCCTGATAATCATGGCGGCTCCAGTCGAGGCGTACTTGTCACCGAGCGCCAGCGTTTTGTTTCTGGTTTCACCATTGGTGGCGATTTTCTTCCTCGTCGTCGCAATGTTCTTCTTCGTCTCAATCATCAGGGCGGGATTCAACCCGATGCTGCAAAAGATTTCCTTGGTGATGAAGGAGGCTAAGGAACTGGCCTCTGGAAGGTGGAGGTCTAATCAGCTCTCATTGCTGACCTTCATTGTACTTTTTCTGCTGACGTGGTTTGGGTTGCTAGGCTGAGCCGGGCTTGATTTAATTAAAACATGGTATTATTACAGTCGCGACCCGTACTTAATCTTGATGATTATGGAAAAGATAACCTTGGGAAAGCTGCCAAATGTATTAACTGCTAGAGAACTAATCGACACCGCTTTCAAAAGAGCCTCCGAGGGTACAGCTAGGGTCGAGGGGTCACCGCGAGAGGTGGCGATTCAGAGGGAACGGCAGCGCATAACGATAGCAACGACGACGATAGCTGAATACCTTAGGAAAATCGTTGTTGACTTTCCCTCCTTGGCCGACCTGCCGCCTTTTTACCGCGACCTCGTCGAAGCCATCGAAGGCATTGACGAGCTGAGAAAGTCGCTGGGTGCGATCGGCGGTACGGCCAAAGTCGTGGACAAGATTAGACGCGAACAGCTGAGGAAGCTTAAGATGATCAAAAATCCCGCTGAAGCCGCTGCAGTGCGTCGGCAAGCCTATGGTAGGATCTCCTCGGTTCTAAAGAAAATAGATCGTAACCTGATTTTTTTGAAGGAGGCCGCCAAGAGGCTCTCAGATCTGCCCGACGTCTACCTTGACCTGCCAACAATCGTTATCGCGGGCTATCCCAACGTGGGCAAATCAACGCTGTTGAAGGCTCTGACCGGATCCGCTCCGAAGATCGCCCCCTATCCATTTACCACCACGGGGTTGCAACTGGGATATTTTGAGCACGGACACCAGCGCTACCAAGTCATTGACACACCGGGATTGTTGGATAGGCCTCTAGAAAAACGGAACAAAGTTGAGCTACAGGCCATATCGGCCTTGAAACACCTCGCCAAGAGCATTGTGTTCATCCTAGACCCTTCCGAAAGCTGTGGCTATCGGTCGAAGGATCAGCTAAATCTTCTGGAAGATGTGAGGAAATCTTTCCCTGAAACTAAAGTTTTCGTGGTCGTCAACAAAACCGACCTACTAAATAAAGAGAAAATCGAGGAAATGCGGAAGGTTCATCCAGATGTCCTATTTATAACGGCGACTACTGGCGAAGGTGTTTCAGAGCTAAAACAAAAATTAATTTGATCGGGAACCATCAAAGCTTGTAGCCTATCTTCCTCAGGAACTCCTTTCGCCAAGCCACGTCTTTCTCTGTTTCAATACCCTGACTCTTGAAGCCGTCCACCACTCCTAAAATTCCGCGGCCCTGCTCGGTCTCAGCTAAGACAATCTGCAACGGATTGGCGGTGGCTGCGAAAATGTTGCAGATCTCAGTTATCTCCTTAATTCTGTTCAAAACGTTTATCGGATAGGCTCCTTTTATTAAAATCAGTAGGCTGTGACCAGCTCCGATCTCGAGCGCTTTTTTTGCCGCAAATTCCTCGAGCCCCGAATCCGTGCCGCTGTGCCTGACGAGACAGGGCCCGCTTGATTCACAAAAGGCCAACCCAAATTTCAATCCCGGAACAGAAGTCACCAGCGCCTCGTGCACATCCTCAACCGTCTTGATGAAGTGCGACTGACAGAGAATCACGTTGCAGCCCTCAGGAGGAACTAATTCCACTATTTTTAGCTCCAACTATTTTCCCCCGGTCAAATTAACCTTTAATGCCTGCCTTTAAAAGTGTCCCGGAGCCCCAGAAACCCCCTCCAGTCCCTAAATCACTAAATATTTCGCAACCCGTACATTATCTTGGGAAAACTCGATGAAAACTCACCTCAGGATTAGTGCTGGGAGAGGAAAACATAAAGTTCAGCTTGCTCTCTTGCTTGCTGGAAAAGACCTCGTTGTAGCGATATTCGGCGGAAACTATCCCCATGTGGGGGCCGTGGCGGTAGCGGTTCCTAGGCCCAGCCTTAAGAACCCCAATAAACTGAGCGCCACCTCATCTATCTTCACTTTGATTGGACACAAGGACGACGAGATCGCTAGGACAGCCTCCGAGGAACTAGCCCGAGAACTAAACCGCGTCGTCGTGGTCTCTGTCGGAATTCATCAAAACAACGCTAGCGAAACTGATATTCAAAAATTCATACAAAATGCTCGACAGGCTGTGAAAAAAGCGATAATTCTCCTCAAAGGGGAAAACAGCTAAAATTGTGCCCTAATCTGATCTCACTAAAATTTTCCCGGCATGGGCTGCTAGTACAATTAATCCAAACCAGAAAACCAAGTCTATCTGTAGGGCCAAGAGGTCAACCCTCCATGGTGCCGCTGGCGGCCCGATTATCGTGATGTAAGTATGGGTGGCCCAGGTGAGAGGAATTCCGTAATCAACATGCACGTAGTCGGGCCACTCGTAATAAAAACCCCAAGTTAAACAAGCAAAAGCAATCGCTGCTAGAGCCAACACCAATAGATTTGGAATAAATTTTTTCATACAACCACTGTTTAGTTTTAATCCCTCAATTCGGCTTTAAGCTTGCCCCTTTCAAAAAAGTAGACAAAAAAGAAGTTTTAAGTTTTGGTCTGTAAAAGTGAAAGGTGGAGAAAATGGAACTCGTGGAATTTGCCTGGGTTGTGCCCATAGTTGCGGCTTTCATCATAGGGCTGTTAGTCGGAGCCATCATTAAAAAAGCTTTTAACCTCATGGTACTTCTCATCGCCCTCATCCTCGTCCTTGTTGCTACCGGAGCACTGAGCTTGAGCTTTCACGATCTGTTTGATAAGGCTATGCAAATGCTGCCCAAACTTTACGAAGCCGGCAGCGGATGGATTAATGTCCTGCCTTACTCTTCAGTCGCCTTTCTCTTCGGGCTGGCTCTTGGGCTCTGGAAGGGATAAATAAAAAATCTGGGCCAAATTTAAAACATGGGAGAAAGTTCTAGGCTTTTATGGAATTGACGCAGATAATCAATCATCTTTATTTACAAACCGACCGAGTCCCTTATCACCGATCCAAAACTAACACAGCGCTTCAATGATTGCGTCTGCCATCTCAGAAGTACCTGCCGCAGTCGGGTCTTCTGGATCTGGTTTGAGATCGTAGGTGACTCGCTTGCCCTCTTTTATAACTCTGGCCACAGCCTCTTCCAACCTTCGTGCAGCCTCCAGCTCCCCCAGATAGCGCAACAACATAACTCCGGAAAGAACAGCTGCCGTTGGGTTGACCTTGTTCTTCCCCGCATACTTCGGGGCGCTGCCATGAGTTGGCTCAAAAACTGCCACCTGGTCTCCAATGTTGGCACCGGGAGCAACGCCTAGGCCACCGACCAGCCCGGCACATAAGTCTGAGAGAATGTCACCGTAGAGGTTGGGTGCGACTATTACATCATACAATTCAGGCTTCTGCACCAGCTGCATGCACATATTATCGACAATCCTATCCTCAAAGGCGATGTCAGGGAACTCGGCTGCCACTCTCCTTGCCGTCTCCAAAAACACGCCGTCGGAAAACTTCATGATATTGGCCTTGTGCACCGCGGTGACCTTCTTCCTGCCGTTCCGCCTAGCGTAGTTAAAGGCAAACCTGACTATCCTTTCAGAGGCTGCTGGTGAAATCGGCTTCAAGCTTATGCCAGATCCTTCACGAATTACTGTCTTTTTTCTTTCCCTGACAAATCTGATGAACTCCTCAGTTTCAGGCTTTCCGGGCTCGTATTCAATGCCAGCGTACAGGTCCTCGGTGTTCTCCCTAACCACGATAAGATCAACGCCGATATATCTGGAGCGCACGCCGGGATACCATTTGCAAGGCCTCAGGCAGGCATAGAGGTCAAGTTCCTTTCTCAGGGCCACATTGACACTTCTGAAGCCGCTGCCAACTGGGGTAGTAATAGGTCCCTTCAAAGCCACCCCATTTCTCTTTATCGACTCCAAGACCTCCTCCGGGAGCGGTGTACCATACTTAGGAATAACCTCAGCTCCGGCCTCAACTACCTCCCATTTTATCCTAACGCCAGTGGCCTCAATACATCTCCTCGCCGCAGTCATGACTTCCGGGCCGACCCCGTCACCGTAGATCAGCGTGACGACGTGCTCCACTTAAACTCACCATACTTCCGGTACTGCTCGACCAAGCCGCCGTCTTCTAACATCTGTAACAGAAACTCCGGAACGGGCTTGGCCCTGAAGGACTCACCAGTAGTCAGGTTCAAGATCGTCCCCCCCCTCAGATCTATTTCAAGCACGTCACCTTGCTTCGCCCGATCGTGAAGCTCATGGCACTCAACGACAGGAAGCCCAACGTTGAAGCTGTTCCGGTAGAATATCCTGGCAAACGACTTGGCCACAATTGCACCGACTCCCAGCTGTCTTAGGACCAGAGGAGCCTGTTCCCGGCTGGAACCACAACCGAAATTTTCACCGGCAACGATGATGTCCCCTCTTTTCACCAGCCGGGCAAAATCAGGCGCAAACGTTTCCATCGCATGCTTCGCCAGTTCATCCAAATCGATCGTCTTGAACTTGTATTTACCTGAGATAATGGCATCGGTGCTGACCGAGTCCCCAAATTTCCAAACCTGTCCCTTTATTACCAAAGTTATCCCTCTATAAACCTTCTTGGATCCGTCAACTCCCCAGTTACCGCTGAAGCTGCCGCTGTCAGTGGGGAGACCAGATATATCTGCGCTTCCTTGCTACCCATTCTTCCCATAAAGTTCCGGTTCGATGTCGAAACGCAGACCTCACCCTGGCCCAGAACTCCCAGATGGCCGCCAGGGCAGGGGCCGCAGCCAGGGCCATAAATGGAACAGCCGGCCTCAGCCAGAATCTGCAACAGCCCCATCTTCATGGCCTCAAGATAAACCTCGCGAGATGCGGGTATCACCAGCATTCTCACTCCTTCTTTAACCTTTCTTCCTTTCAGGATCTTAGCGGCATCGAGAAGGTCCTCAAACCTGCCGTTGGTGCAGCTGCCCAAGAAAACCTGATTCACCCTGATGCCATCCACCTCACTGACCGGTCTGACATTATCCACGGAACTTGGACAGGCGACCATGGGCTCCAGCTCCTCAGCAGAAATTTCAAAGATCTTTGAATACTCGGCGTCCGGATCGCTCCTCAGATAATCTCCCTCTACCCGCGTTCTCCCCTTGAGGAACTCCTTAACCTTTTCATCGGGTTCAACTATTCCGTTCTTGGCCCCCATCTCAACTACCATGTTGCAGAGAGTCATTCTGCCTGAGACGCTCATTCCAGCTACGACATCGCCAGAAAACTCAATTGCCTTGTAGGTGGCGCCATCAGCACCGATTAGTCCCAAGATGTGCAAAATTACGTCCTTCGGCACGACCCCGATGGGCATCGGACCATTTACCTCACATCTAATGGACTCAGGCACCCGGAACCAGAGCTTCCCGGAAACCATGACGGCGGCCAGTTCCGTGGAGCCAATACCTGTGGAGAAAGCCCCAAACGCACCATAGGTACAAGTGTGTGAATCAGCACCGACGATCACACGGCCCGGCAGGACATAACCTTTTTCAGGCATTATCTGATGGCAGATCCCCTCGCCGACATCAAACAGCTTAATGCCGTGCTCAGCGGCAAACTGTCTCATCAATATGTGAAGATTTGAGGTTCCTTCTGACGAACTCGGGGCGATGTGATCAATAACTAAGGCGACCCTGCGGGGATCCCAGACCTTCTTAGCCCCCATTTCGCGGAAGGCCTTGATGGCCAGCGGCGCCGTGCCATCGTGAGCCATGCAGGTATCTATCGGCGCTACTATCAGATCTCCGGGAGAAACGTCCATCCCAGCTGCCCTGCCCAATATCTTCTCCGTTATCGTTTTTCCCATGCTCTCACAGGACCTACTTCATCTCGAACCCTACTTTCTGAGCCAGATTTCTGAACTCTGTGTCCTTAATTGGGTATCTCCTCAATCCGGAGACAAATTTATCCTTGATTATGTCAACCAGCTTGGCCAGCCTAGGATCGTCCTCTGAAATCTTCTGCCCAGTCAACTGCTCCAGCTTCAGCCTAATACCATGCTTACCTGATCTCTTCCCAATCACGATCGTCCGCTTCTGCCCGACGAGTTCCGGGGGGAAAAGCTCATAGGTCAACGGCGAGGCCATGAGCCCGTGAATGTGGACTCCGGACTCGTGGGCGAAAGCCAAGTCTCCAACGATGGATTTGTTCAGAGGAACGTTGTACTTCAGCGCCGAGGCCATAAAAATGGTGAGTTCCCTCAGATAGCGGAGGTCCCATTTTTTCATGCCGTGGTGTAGATAACAGTTCATGATGATCTTCTCAGTTTCCACGTTTCCGGATCGCTCCCCAATGCCAAGAAAGGTAGAACTCACGTAGATCTTGTCGTAAAGCCCAGAAGCAGCTCGGATCGCCGCCATGGTGTTCTCCAAAGAAGTTCCCATGTCATCGTGGGTGTGTATCTCGAGATAAGGTATCTTGGTCTCCTCCTTCATCTTCCTCACCTTCATTGGGATACCAATCGGGAGCGGATCATTTGGGTCAGAAGAACCGCAACCAATGGTGTCGCAGATACGGTAGACGCTGGCTCCGGCCTCGGCCACCGTGTTTACGAAGTACTTCTCGAAGTTCCAGTCGGCCCTCGTGCTGTCCTCACCGTGCACAAAAACATCCAGACCATGGTCCTTGGCATAGAGGACAACATCAGCTACTCTCTTCACCAAATCCTGCAAGGGAACATCAGACCACTTCTCAAAATGAATGTAGGAAACTGGGTGGGAAATTCCGACCTGCTTAAAATCGAGCTGCAGCGCGGAATCTACGTCCTCCTTAGAAGCCCGACACCAAGCAGCAATCATGTCTCCCAAGCCCTTGTCCTGCATCATCCTGATTGCCTCCTTATCAGACTTGGTGTAAGTCATAACCTCAAGCCTCTCCACGCCGATGTCCCTGAGAAACTCAGCAATTCTGGCGGCGTCGGCGGGCAAAGGACTCACGAGACCCGCCATCTGCAGTCCATCCCTCAACGTCGTATCGTCTATGATAACGTCAAGATTCAAACGACGCGGGGGATAAATGCTCTCCCTTATTTTCTCCCATTTATCTAGGTCGAACTCGGTAAGTGTTATGCCTTTCATCTTCTCCACATATTCACGCCTAGCCTGCTCCATTTTTTCAAGATCTATCACTGATCTCACCCGACATGACACTTTCGATTTAATTCGGTCTCAACATATTAAGATTTATCCGTTTTTTTGAACCCAATGCCAGTAACCGTTATTTTACCGGGTCGACCGAGTTCCCCAAAAACCTCAATATCCACGCCCAGAATTCTGCGCACCAGTTCGATATTAGTGATGGTGTGTGAAGTGAGCGAAGTACAGGTTATCTCTGAAGTACCTTCAGCGAGGGCCAAGTAGGGAATGAGCTGATCGGATAGATAGCGATCGCATGCCCCACCTGTTCTCAGTTGCACAATCAAATCAAGAGCAGCCTCACGGCCAACTTTTTCAGATGGTTTACCGGGTTCTCCCAGCGAGCTGGTACCAATAATTGCTCCACTATCTGTTTCAGCCCAGATGGTTAATCCAGCACCGGGTCCGAGGTGCGGGTCCTGTTCAATTTGATACGACTCACACCGGATGTCCACGGGAGCCCTAAGCGACTTTAACAACTCCAAACTGGCGGCGTGGGCAATTCTGGTTGCTACCCGCGGCGGTAGTCTCACCGCATGGGCAACTCCGGCCACCCTCAATATCTTACCTTGATTAACAAGACTTATAGACTTAAACTGCTCCACAGGTTCAATCTTTGCCCGAACTATGCCCCCGCCTCGTGGATAGTGTCCACGCCTGAGACATTCGACCTCGCCGCGGTAGCCCATGCGGCGAAGTATTGGAATAGTAACGTTCTTTAAATAGTCGATCGGTGGTGCCATCGGGTTGTCCGTCCCACCCCTTATCTCAATATCAACCGGCCCACTCGCAAAGGCAACTGCCGGCATGAGTATCTGCAGAATTAAGGTGGTGCTACCAGCTGTGCCTATATCAACGTGGTATCGGCCAGCTTGAATCTCACCTGGAATAAAAGTGAGTTCGGTTGAATTCAGCATCGCTCCACGAAGCTCAGCACCAGTGATTTTTGCCAAGGCCTCGACACCATGGAGATGCTGCGCCTGAAGCCCGGGCTTGTCTCTACCGGCTCTGATGTTAAAAATATGAATCGGCTGTCCGCTCACGGCCCCGAGCGCTAGAGCGGTGCGAAGAACCGCACCGCCTCCCTCACCCATCGATCCATCGATCTCGATCATCAGAAGAAGATAGGAACTCCGGATATAATAAGTAAGAAACAATATTGTGGTGTATGCAAGAATTCCAGCGCCAGGTTCTGGAGCTGACGGCAAAAATTCCACGCGGGAAGGTAACGACCTACAAGCAAATCGCCCTAGCGATGGGGAAACCGAAGGCCTACAGAGCGGTGGCTAGGGCTTTGGCAAAAAATCCCCACCCAATAAAAATTCCTTGTCATCGGGTTATCAAATCAGACGGCCATATTGGAGGCTACGCTGGAGGGATCGAGAAAAAGAAAAATCTTCTGTTGCACGAGGGAGTCGAAATAAAGGGAAATAAGGTGTTTTTGTCCAAATACTTTTTTAAATTATGAAATTGATTTTGAACCGGACATGGGTTTATTATCCGACCCTGATTCGCTTAACAACATTTACATAACCTACACCGGCGCCCAGATGGTTAGCATGCAAGGTAAAGAGGAATGGCTTACCAACACGAAGATACACAAAATATCTATATTAAATGGAAAAATCGAGTACAGGGTAGGAGGAGAAGTTCCAGGACAAGTTCTGAACCAATTCTCCATGGACGAACACAATGATTACTTCAGAATAGCGACCACAACGGGAGACATTTGGAGCGGCAACGCCAAGAACAATATTTACGTTCTTAACAAGGACCTTGACGTCGCGGGAAAAATCGAGGGACTTGCGCCGGGTGAACGGATCTACTCAGCCAGATTCATGGGCAATCGCGCTTATCTTGTGACCTTTGTGAAGGTGGATCCACTTTTTGTCATAGACCTTTCTGATCCGGTTAATCCCAGGATACTAGGGGAACTCAAAATTCCCGGCTACTCTGATTATCTGCATCCATATGATGAATTACATATAATCGGTTTGGGGAAGGAGACTACCAACTATCCAGACGCTGAATTCGCCCTTTATCAGGGTGTAAAGCTGGCTATCTTCGACGTGAGTGACCCTGAAAAACCAAAAGAGATTTCCAAATACATAATCGGGGAAAGAGGAACCGATTCCTATGCCTTATACGATCACAGGGCCTTTCTGTTCAGCAAATCGAAAAATCTTCTCGTGATTCCGATTACCTTGGTAGAGAACGGAACGTGGGACTGGCAAGGCGCATACGTCTTCAACGTTTCGCCTACTGATGGTCTAGATTTAAAGGACAAAATTACCCATGCAGAATCGATCAGTCAAGAAACGGCTCTGGACCCTACCAGCTTCGTCGTGAGATCGCTTTACATAAACGAAATTCTGTACACGATATCTGAATTTCAGGTAAAAATGAACAATTTATTCGACATTGAGGAAATCAACATTATCAAAATTTAACTCCTCAGCCAACTTAGCTCATCAAATAATCTGTCTTTGAGAGATCCTTCAATCGTTCCACTCCTCTGATCTCACGCATGACCTCAACAACAGCTTCTGGCACGAGACTCTCCCAATCACCACCGTTTATCATCCTATCCCTAATCTCGTGACCCCAGTATTCCTTGCGCTTTATCATCGGAGGAGAGCGGGTCTTAAAACCAGCCTCTTTGAAAAGCCTTCTCACCAGAGGGTTGCCTGAGTAAGCTACTTCAAATGGTGGGGAAAGTGAAACCACGTGCGAAACCCAAACCGCGTTGTTATGAACGTCCGGGATTGGTATTATGTGCACGCGCGTCAAATCAACCTTGGCCTCGGTCAGCGACCTCACCAGCATGAGCACGCGCTCCCCCGCGGTGAACGGGTTCTCAAGGGTGTGGCTCTCCTGTGCACTTCCGACGCCAATTATCAACTCGTCAACCTCCTTGAGTATCTGCTTAAAAATCTCCAGATGCCCCAGATGCGGTGGTTGAAAACGACCGATGATGATGCCGCGAGTTACCATCCGGCGCCCCATCTAACTTGGAACAATGCTGATTTTAACCTTTTAGTTAGTGAAGACCAAAAACTGGCAAACTAGCCTACTTCACTCAAAATGATCACGTTACCTCTGCCCTTCTTTATCCTTCGAATCAAGCCCCGGTTCTCCAAGTCCGTTAACATCAGGCTCACTTTGGCTTCCGAGTAGGGTAGTTTTTCCCTCAGCTCAAGCTGAGTGATCCTACCGCCAGCCTCCTTTATCTTATCAACTATCTCCTGAAGGTCTGCTGGCAATCCTACATATTTAATCGTCTCCCGTGACGGCTCAGCTTTAGGCTCCGGCAACCTTTTGCGGCGTTTTTTCAAATAATAAAAAACACCTACTGCTAAAATAAAAACCGCTGCCCCGATTGCGGCAGAAATTATCCAGAGACCTCCACTTTCCGGTGTTTCGATAGAGGGCACCAAGTTCGTTTCATCAGCAATTTCAACATCCTCAAACAACGGGAAAGCGATCAAATCTATGATATATTCGCCTCCCCCCTCCAAGATGGTCAAATTCTCCTCCGCGTAATAAAGGAGGACGTTATCTCGATAATAACGGGCTGTAATCACATAATTTCCCGGAGGCAGGTTGAAACTATACTCACCATTTTTGGCCACATAAACTTGCACCGGAGTGCTATTCACCTCAACTATCGCGTTCCTCAAGGGCTCAAGATTGTACCAGTAGTAGACGGTGCCGTGAACTTTGGCAAAGTCCTCCTGCGCCACAGTCGAAGAACAAAAACCAAACACCAACACAAACGTGAATGCTAAGAGAAACTTTTTCATCATGTGTTGAGTTTTAAAAGTCTAACTTAAAATTCTTTTGTTTGATTAAAGTAATTGAAGCCATTATAAAGCTTTGTAAAGCAATAGGAGAAATTTATAGGCTTTTCTAACTCAAGAAAAGGAAAGTATATTTAAAAAATTTTTCTTGGCAACTTGTGTTTGAAAAATCAATGATCCGCGCGCGCGATAGGGGCCGCGCGGGGAGTTTAACCCGAACGCGAAAAGGTGGATAAAAATGAAAACAAAAATAATAGCCACAATAATGCTGGCGCTGATGGTTATAGCCATGGCGCCTGCGGTAAGTGCCCAACCTTACGAAAAAGCAAAGAGCAACTACGAGCGAGCGAAGAATGAGTACCGGAGCACTTATTCGGACTGGAACGACGCCAACAACGAATTCAATAAAGCGATGTCGCAATGGAGAGGAAATAAAAATCAACAGAACTTCCAACAGTTAATGAACGCTGCTAGGGTAGCGGCCTCCAAAGCTGCTGACCTTATGATAAAGAACATGGAAATGATCAGAGCTAGAATCGAGGCCTCAATAGGAATATCGGAAAATCAGAAGGAAAGGCTCTACGCTGAAATCGACAACTACATAAACGAAATTCGTGCCAAACAACTGAACATCAATAACGCAGGCGAAGAACAGCAGATAAGGGCAGCTGCCGGAGAACTACACCAGTACTGGCTGAGAGTTCGCGTGAGACTCAAGCAAATGACTGGGCTAATGATGATTGAGTTCACGGAGGGTATGGTGCAAAGAGTAAGAACGATCGTGGGCAACGTTGAGGCAAAAATTCAGCTGATGAAGGAAAACGGGATCGACACTTCTACGCTGGAAAACTGGGTCGCCGATGCCCGCCTTAAAATTGAAGTTGCCGAACAGGTAGTGGCCGAAGCCGAAAACCTAGTCACTCAGATCAACGAAAACACCAGTTTTCCCGAGATGTACAGCGCTATACAAAACAAGGTAAGGAAAGCCGTACAGTACCTCAAGGATGCTCTGAATGATCTTAAAAACGCCATTATGGAAATGAAAAGACACGCCTACCACGTAACGATACAAGGTTCTGGAACTCTCGTTGCACAAGGCAACGGCAGTGTTCACTTAACCGGAACCGGCACCGTCGAGATCAGGGCGCCTATCAATGGCAACTTTATTGTATCACCAAACGCAACGGTAACTACCTATGGAGACGGAACTAAAACTCTACTCGGAAACGGATTCACCCAATACCAAGGTTACGATAACGCCTTAATCACAGGAACTGACATAACTGTCGACCTCAACGGAAACGGCATTGATATATTTGCCTCAGGGACCGGCAGGGTCAGACTAACCGGTTATGGAACCTACAAAGTCTATGGTGAAAATCGCACCCAAGAAGGATCATGGAACGCCAGCGGGATTACTGTAGTCCTAGAAACCGGGGAAGCAGCGTAGGATGGGGTCTCAGATGAAAGGAGTCCAGATTGCGGCCGTCATAGCAATAATAACGGTGGCGGCCATTGCGGCGGCTATTTTTCTTATCCCAACCACCGTTTCCTCCGAAACCACCAGCACGAGTCAGACTGCTATAGAAACGAAAAGCCCGACAACGACTCCGGAGCCAACTTCAGATGATTTCGCCACGATTGAAGAGATGCTCAACGACTTGGAGAACCTTAGCCTTGACAACTTAGACAGTGATTTTGGAATCAGCGCCATAGCAGGGAGCTGGGACTAGACTCAGCTCCCTTAAACATTTTTAATCCTTGAAAAGGGACAAGAGAAAACGTCTGGAATAGTTTTTTATCCATAAAACAAATTGTATTGAATAATGATGGTATGAATAACAGTGCCAAAATGACCGAACGGGCAAAAGTACTGCTGGAGGCACTCCCTTTCATACAGCAGTTCCACGACAAAATCATTGTCGTGAAGATGGGAGGCAGGGTAATCAGCAATGAGGAAATGCTGAACACCCTTCTGCAGGACGTAGTGCTTCTAAACCTCTTTGGCATGAAAATGGTCATCGTTCATGGTGGCGGGCCGGAAATCAGTGAGGAAATGCGCAAAAGTGGCGTGAAACCCAAGTTTATCGAGGGACTTCGCGTTACCGATGAAAAAACGATGGAAATCTTGCACGAACAGCTCGCCGGTAAGATCAATAAACAAATAGTTTTAGGAATAAACCACCACGGGGGAAAAGCCTTTGGGATTTCAGGAATGGATGGGAACCTCATCCGCGCGCGCAAGCTTATCTACAAAACCACCACCAGCAAGGGGAAAGAGGTGGAAATCGATCTCGGGCTGGTTGGAGAGGTGGAAAAGATCGATCCGGCGATAATTCATAACTTTCTAAAGGCAGGCTGTATCCCCGTTATTGCCCCAATTGGCATAGATGCGGAAGGACGCAGCCTAAACATCAATGCTGACATGGTGGCTGCCGAACTAGCTGGCGCCATGCGTGCTAAAAAACTGGTCATAATAACTGACGTCATGGGAGTGATGAGAGACCCGAACGACGAAAAAACTTTAATATCAACGTTGACGGTGGACGAAATTCAGTCACTGATTCAGCAAGGGATCGTCAAGAAGGGGATGATACCTAAAGTAGAGGCCTGTCTGAAAGCCCTCCAGCTGGGTGTGGAACGCTGCCACATCATCAACGGAAACATACCCCATGTCCTGCTACTCGAAATATTGACCGAAACCGGCGTCGGCACGATGATCGTGCGAGGCAAGTAAAATGGACGCCATAAAAACGACCGAACGCTACATCGCCCAAACCTACAAACGCCAGCCTCTAACCATCGTAAAAGGACGTGGCATGTTTGTGTGGGATTCTAAAGGAAGAAAATACTTGGACTTCGTTGCCGGCGTTGCCGTCTGCTCCTTGGGGCATTGCCATCCGGAAGTGGTCAAGGCAATCACCACCCAAGCGAGAAAGCTAATACACATCTCAAACCTATATCACATCCAGCCTCAGGCCGAACTCGCTGCTCTGTTGGTAAAAATAGCTCCTGAGTCGATTAGCAAATTCTTCTTCTGCAATTCGGGAGCGGAGGCGGTTGAGGCTGCCTTCAAGCTGGCTATAAAGCACACCAAAAGGAGAAAGATTATCGCCATGCAGGGATCGTTTCACGGCAGAACAATAGCTACCGTTGGTGCCACTTGGAAACACTCCTACCGAGAACCATTCAAAGCCCTGATCCCAAAGGCATTCGACTTCGTGCCGTTCAATAACCTAGAGGCCGTGGAAAATGCCGTTGGAAATCAAACTGCAGCCGTCATCGTTGAACCGGTCCAGGGAGAAGGGGGTGTCAACATTCCTTCTGATGACTACCTGCCTGGCCTGAGAAAAATCTGCGATGAAAATGGTCTGCTGCTAATCTGCGACGAAGTTCAAACCGGAATGGGACGCACGGGAAAATGGTTTGCCTGTGAACACTGGAATGTGCTACCCGACGAAATCACCATGGCCAAAGCCCTAGGGGGTGGCTTCCCAATCGGCTGCATGGGAGCAAAAAAAGAAATCATGGAATCTTTCAGTCCCGGTGATCATGCTTCAACCTTCGGAGGAAATCCCCTAGCTTGCTCCGCCGCAATCGCTACGGTGAAGACTATGCGGAAACTGAAGCTCCCTGAACGTGCAGCAAAAATGGGCAAATATTTTCTGAAGTCTCTGAATGAACTCGCTGAAAAATACCGGTGCATAAAGGAGGCTAGAGGCATCGGCCTACTCTTGGGGCTGGAAATGAACGAAAAATCAACCGCGGAAACTATCGTGGTTAAAGCTCGGGAACGCGGTTTTCTGATAAATTGTACCGCCGACAAAGTGCTAAGATTTGTCCCTCCGCTGATCGTGGAACAAAAACATATCGATAGCTTAATAAGCGAGCTTGATTGTATTATCGCAGAGGTTAAAAAATGAAGGGCCGCAACCTGTTGGCAATTCATGACCTGAGCGCTGGAGAAATTGAATCAATATTGAACCTAGCTGAGCAGCTGAAGAGGGAAACCAAAGAAGGTAAAACTCATGAAATTCTCCATGGGAAAACTCTAGGCATGATTTTTGCCAAACCGTCAACTAGAACCAGAGTCAGCTTTGAGACCGGTATGACGCAACTAGGTGGCCACGCCATCTACTTGGGAATGAACGACCTCCAACTCGGCCGCGGTGAAACCATCGCTGACACCGCCAGAACACTTTCCCGCTACGTAGACGCAATCATGGCGAGACTCTTCAAACACCACGACGCGGAAGAACTCGCCAAATACTCCAGTGTTCCAGTAATAAACGGGTTGACAGATCTCCACCATCCATGTCAGGCGCTGGCCGACCTTATGACCATCAGAGAAAAATTTGGTAAGCTAAAGGGACTTAACGTGGCTTGGATTGGTGATGGTAACAACGTGTGTGTCTCCCTTATGGAAGGATGCTCATTGATGGGTGTGAACTTCCACGCTGCGTGCCCCAGTGGTTACGAACCTCCTGCTGAAATCGTAAATTGGTCCAAAAACAGCGCGACAAAGAGTGGGAGCTTTGTTGAAATACAGAACGACCCGGAAAAAGCTGTGAAAAACGCCGACGTTATTTACACAGATGTTTGGGTATCTATGGGTCAAGAGGAAGAAACCAAGAAGCGCATGGAAATTTTCAAAAAATATCAAGTTAACTCAAATCTGGTTAAAAAGGCCAAACCCACTGCTATCGTGATGCACTGCCTACCGGCACATCGGGGCCAAGAAATCACCGACGAGGTAATCGACGGCCCACACTCTGCGGTCTGGGACCAAGCCGAAAACCGGATGCACGTGCAGAAGGCACTACTGGTGGCGCTGATAAAGGGGCTTCCCTAAAGGATGAGGATGACCAATATTTTTATAAGGTATCTGGCGATGGGAGATAAGGTGATGACTTGAGATTGTTGGTCGCCTTAGGTGGAAATGCCATCAAACAAGCACACGAAAAAGGCACCACCCAAGAACAGTTTATAAACTGTAAAAAAACGGCGGCTTTGCTCGCCCAAGTGGTCAAAAAAATGGGACCAGAGGATCGGCTTATTATAACCCACGGCAACGGCCCGCAGGTCGGCAACCTAGCCGTGCAACAGGACCTGGCCAAGGCCGTGATTCCACCACAAGATATGGATGTCTTGGGAGCCATGACTCAGGGACAGATAGGCTACATGCTACAACAGATGCTCGACAATCAGTTGAGAAGCCTAGGCATCAACAAACAAATCATTGCTGTGGTGAACCGCGTTTTAGTCGATAAGAACGATCCAGAGTTTCAAGGCGAAAATGCCTCCAAGCCTGTCGGCAACTTTCTCACCGAAGCTGAGGTTAAGGAGGAAAAGGCCAAACACCCCGAATACATCTTCAAGAAAGTCAAACCCACGGGCGACCGCTGCTGGAGGCGCGTAGTTCCGTCTCCGGATCCAATAGCTAACGTTGAAGCCGAGGCTATAAGAAAAATGGTCGATGCCGGGATAATTGTCATCGCCTCTGGTGGTGGAGGCATCCCTGTAATTTTAAACGACAACGGTAACTATCGTGGTGTCGACGCCGTTATCGACAAGGATCTGGCGGGGGAAAGGCTAGCCGAAGTTGTCAACGCCGATACTTTTCTAATTCTCACAGATGTGGAGAAAGTAAAGCTGAACTTCGGCAAACCTAACGAGAAAGAAATATCTAAAATGACTATAGAGGAGGCAAAACGTTATCTCAGTGAGGGTCACTTTTTGGCTGGCAGCATGGGACCAAAGGTAAAGGCTTGTATCCGTTTCTTAGAATGGGGGGGCAAACGGGCGATCATCAGTTCACTAGACAAGGTAACCGAAGCACTGGAAGGCAAAACCGGAACCCACATCGTCCGGGAATAAGACAAACATGCCTAAAACAAAAGGACCGCTACCTCGTTTTTCTAAAATTCATGTCCAGTTGGCTCTTGAGCTGATATCCAAACATAAACGAATAGGACGTAAACAGCTCACCAGCAAGCTTGGAATTGGTGAAGGCAGCGTCCGAACTATTTTGGACCACTTGAAGAATGAAGGATTGATAACTTCATCCAAAGGCGGGCACTTCTTAACTGAGAAGGGGAAAATTTTACTCCGAGAACCTCAACCCTTTATCCCGGTTGAAGCTGGCGGTTTAGCAGTTGGCAAGGTCAATGTGGCTACTATCGTCAGGGGTGCTGCGAATAGGGTCAAACGGGGGATTGAACAAAGGGACGAGGCCATAAAGGTTGGGGCTGATGGTGCCACCGTGCTTATCTTTAAAGGAGGTAAGCTCAAGATCCCTGGCGGTTTTATGGGAATCAAGAAAGAAATTAGCGAAAAAATAATTAAAACTCTTCAACCGAATGAAGGCGACGTTGTGATCATCGGTGCCGGTAAAGACCTGTTGACTGCTGAGGCTGGAGCTAGGGCCGCGGCCAGAACCCTCACCAAACGAGCTTAACTAGCTCGAGTAAGTCTCCATCCCTCAGCTGGTAATCCTGCATCCCCACAGTAGGCTCAACGCCATTTACCCGATATCCCCAGCTCTGCTGCAGTCCTCCGATCTCCGTAACTATTGAGGCACCAAAGCTTTCGTAAAACTCCGTTCTCATGCTAGCCACTTTCAAGAGGGCATCAAAGGGTGTCATGCCCTTACAGAGTGTTACCTCTTTATCAATGCCGAGATCAGCTATCTTAACCCTGACTGTTATGTTCTCTCCATAGGTGTACTGTTCTGTCTGCTTGACCATTCCGCCCGCAAGGTAGTAGCCGCCAGCGAAGCCGAGAAAGCCGACAACGATGACCAGCGCCAAAACTTGTGCTGCAAGCCCCTTATTCAACCTTCCACCTCCACTCAACTCTCTTTGGTCCTGACGCCAGAACCAACATTGACCGCTACTGAGACGGGCACCCTAACCTTCATCATCAATTTTCCAAGCCCAAGTAGAGGGGGCACGAAGACAATTGAGGCCAGGTGATAGAGGGTGAAAGGGATCTGCGCTAAGTAGATGGCTATAAGTCCAGCGATGGATTTTTCTCCCCAACCCAGCCAGCAACCGAATGCCGTCCAGATATCAAAGATCAGAATCCCGAAAGCGGCTGTTAGCGTCGTCTTATAAAGTAACTTCTTGAACCGGTCAAATGCCGACAGCTTGTTTTTCATACTGATTAGCCAAACAATTATAAAACCGGACCAAGTGAATGCGTAAATCGGGTTCGGGCCCCAAAATGCCAAGTCTACTAAATATACGCTGATCAAAGCAATAACGCCGAAGTATTTCACCAAGCGACCCCAAGATTTAGAATTCCCGCAGTACAACGATAGAGATCCTATAACTACAAGGGTCGGAAGAATTAGCTCGAGATTTGGGATGGGCATGACACCGCCTAGATAGAGTAGTTTACTGACGGCGATGAGCCCAATAGCGACCAGAACGAAGATCTTAAATCTCTTGGCCAGCGCCTGTTCGGCCGTCTTGCCGCCATAGAGCCATTTTACCATCTTCCCTCTCAAATCCAAATTATCCCCTGGTTGGATTATTAATCCAATTTATAAATAGTTTTCGCCGAGTCCATTGTGGTGTTACGACCGACTCAAAAACTAGCCGCCAGCTCTCTGCTTGATCCTTCGCATTTTGCGCCGCATCCGCTTCCGAACCCACTTCCAGCGCATGCGGCCTTTTTTCTTCCATTTCCTTGGACGCTTTCCCATGATAGCACCGACCTGCTTTACTCATCGTGGTATGGTAAAAATCTTGTTGAACGTGTCTTCAAAACTTCTATTGAATTCGGCCGCCTTGCATTCCTCAATTATCCTAACGCTGGAACTGGAGCCTATTCGATTGGCGCCTGCAGCAATCATCAGTAAAGTATCTCGCAAGTTTCTGATTCCTCCCGAAGCTTTAACGCCAAAGTTTTCACCGACTGTCTTCCTCATCAAATAAACCTGACGAACCGTGGCTCCGGAAGGTCCAAACCCAGTCGCTGTCTTAACAAAATGGGCCCCAGCTTGTCTAACGATTTCACACGCTTTAACCACTTCATCATCGGTGAGATATCCGGCTTCAATAATTACCTTGACAATTTTTCCCCCCACCGCTTCCACCACGGCTTCAACGTCTTCCCTGACGTAATCATAGTCCTTACTCTTGAAAGCACCGATATTCATCACCATGTCAACCTCGCTGGCACCGTTCTCAACCGCCTCGCTTGCTTCCATTGCCTTCATCATAGGCGTCATCTGACCAAAGGGAAAACTAACCGCTGCCACCACCTTTACATCAGTATCCATCAGCTCCTCGGAGCAAAATTTGACCCATGCCGGATTCACGCAGACTGAATGGAAATGGTATTTTTTGGCCTCAAGACAGAGATTTTTAAAGGAACTGCGGGGACTATCAGGATAAAGCAGGGCGTGATCTATCATCTTTGCCAACTGGTCTGGTGGTAGTTTCAGGCCTTGAGCCCTCCTCTCAATTTCGGCCATCAATTCTGAATTCATATGTTACACCCAAACCCATTAACCCACGTCTAACAAAAATTTGAACTGTACATGATAAAAGGGCCTTCTCAGCACCTGAAACACTGAAAAAGAAAAAGCTCCTCAAAAAACATCTTTATCCTTACCGTTTTAAATTTAAAATGATTGGTCTCAAGGAATCGAACCGTCTGAGAAGGATTTGAAAGTGATGAGTGCACAAAAAGGGCCCTTCCTCTTACCCTAAGACGAAGTGGAAGTTCATTGAGAAATCTGTCAATAACTTCTCTGCCGTTACTTCCCCCATTCCAAGCCATCTCAAGCGGCTCGTTAAATCTCTCCTCAGGTTCTACCGGTAGATAGGGTGGATTGAAAATTATGGCGTCAAATAATTCCCCATCCACCGGATCAAACAAATCACCACATCGAAAATCTATCTTATCAGAGACCAAGTTTTCAATCGCATTTGCTCGAGCGCATTCAAGCGCTGTCTGGCTGATATCGGTGGCCACAACTTTGGCACCCGCTTTTGCCGCCAAAATGGCCAATAAACCGCATCCAGTGCCCAACTCAAGTACTCGTTCACCGCTCTTAACGTCAAGATTATCAGCGATCAAAAAGGTATCATCGGCTGGTTCATAGACCCCAGGATAAACCAAAAATTTGCCGCCCTTATAAAAAATGATTTTAACCCTCTCGCTGAAGTTCTTCATACAATCGAACCCTAGACGATGCACAATTAGAACTTTTCCCTACCTGTGAAAAGCTTTAGACTCCAATGTGAATCTGTTGATGGTGAGCGTTTGGAAGTGGCAACGGATCTTGCCGCATATGCGATCAATGAGGCTCTGAAAGCTGGGTCCAAATACGCCGACGTGCGCCTTGAAAGATCAATCGGGGAAATGGTGGTTGTCAAGGATGGCAAAGTTGAACGAGCTAAATCGGAGGAAATGCACGGCCTAGGGCTAAGAGTGCTTCTAAAAACGTGGGGGTTTGCCTCCTGCACGGATCTGAACAAACGCTCTCTTAGAAAAACAGTTGCCGCTGCCGTCAGTATGGGGAAAAGTGCTCAAAAAACGAAACCACATACCCTCTCGAAAATCCCTGTAAATAGAGACACGATCATAACAAATATTATTAAGGATCCGTTGGACATACCCGTCGAAGAAAAGGTGGAACTGTGCCTTGACGGCGATGGGTGCGCTCGCGTTGATAGGTTCATCAAACACACCACAACTTACATAGCTTGGGAGAAAACACAAAAACTTTTCATGAGCAGTGAGGGGGCCGAAATCATGTTTCAAAACACCCTAACTTACTGCGAAACATTTGCTCTCGCCAAACGCGGTGCAGTTGTAGAATATATGGATGAAATGGCTGGTGGTTCTGGCGGTTATGAAATCATTGAAAATTTCAATCTGCCAGAAAAAGCAAAAAACGTCGGGCAAAGGGCAAGTAAGTTAGCCGCTGCTAAAACGATGCCGGATAAAAAGACCACTGTAGTCTTAGACCAAGATCTGGTGGCACTTCTGTGCCATGAAATAATTGGCCATCCCAGCGAGGCTGATCGCGTACTTGGGAGAGAAGCCGCGTGGGCGGGGAAAGCATGGTGGGCTGGAATGATTGGGAAAAGAATTGGATCAAAACTGCTGAACGCAACAGACGATCCTCGAGTAAAAGGTGCACTGGGTTATTATGAATACGATGACGAGGGCACGCCTGCACGTCGCAAGGAGCTGATTAGGGATGGGATCTTAAACGAACACATGCACAGTCGAGAAACTGCGGCTGAATTTGGTGTTATTCCCAACGGCAACATGCGTGCCCAGAGCTTTCAATATCTTCCCTTAATCAGGATGAGCAACACATTCATCGAGCCCGGTGATTTTGAGAAGGAAGAACTCTTTGAAGTAAAGGATGGTGTCTACCTCAAGGGACAGAAAATCCCCAGCATAGACTCCAGACGCTACAATTTCCAAATCAGTGCCAAGGAGGCATTTCAGATTAAACATGGTGAAATAACCGGACCTTATAGAGGTGCATCGATTGTTGGAGTTGCTCCTGATTTTTTCAACAGTGTGGACGCTGTGGGTAAAGATTTCGAGATGAGACCGGTGCCGAACTGCGGCAAGGGTGACCCAATGCAAACCATAGGGGTCGGGAACGGGGGACCGCATCTGAGAGGAGTTGCAATGGTGGCGGGGGTAAGATAAGTGATCTCCAGAGTTCAACGCGCCCTTAATTTCGCGGTAAAGTTGGGTGCCGATGAAGCGGAGGCATTTGCGTCAGACAATGTAGTCGTAACAATAAGAATTGCCTCGAATCGTGTCGTGGAAACTAAACTAGTTCAAGATAGTGGTATCAATATCTGTGCTGCGATAAAAAATAAGGTTGGTTTTTGCAGCGGCAATGAACTCAATCAAGAACTTGTGAAACGCGCCCTTGCCATCGCTCGGGCTAGGCCACCGAATCCAAAATTCAATGGTTTCCCTACGCCTAAAAGAGCCAGCAAACCTTCAGCCATTTACGATCGAGATTTAGCAGAAATTTGCCGTTCAAAAATAGTTGAGCTAGCAGAAGAAATGTTGCAGTCGGCTTTAGATTTTGATAAAAAAATTGTCGAAGTTTCAGGAGCCATCAATTTGATGACGGAAAGGTGTGCGGTGGCAAATACTAATGGAGTTGAGGCTACCGACGCCACAACCAAGATCCTCGGCCATCTAACTGCGGAAGCTAACGGCTTAGACAGGGGGGAGGGCCAAGGATGGATGGGAAGCACCACCTTGGGCAATTTTGAGCCAAGCCTAATCGGAAAACAAGCTGCGGAACTCGCTATTAAATCATTAAGAGCCAAGAAAGTAAAACCCGGCATTTATGATGTAGTCTTAGAACCAAACGCTGCGGCAGAACTTCTCTACCACGTGCTGGCATACGCAATCAACGGCAAAGATGTCTACGACCAAATTTCATACTTCAGAGACTGTTTGGAGAAAATGGTGGCTTCAGAAGTTTTCAGTATTGATGACTGGGGCAATATGCCATCAGGGCTCTACTCGAAAACCATTGATGATGAGGGTTCGCCCACACGAAAAACTCCGCTCATAAAAGAAGGCAGGCTGGTGGGATTTATCTATGACTGGTACTACGGGGGTCTAGCGGGAAAAAAAAGCACTGGAAATGGTTTTCGCTTGGGTGATTTCGGGCGTAGCTACCAAAGCAGTCCGACGCCCTACATAACAAATCTCGTGGTTCAACCGGGAAACGCTGGATCTGATGAACTGAGAGAAGATACTAGAAACGGTCTTCTGCTCTCGCGAATTTGGTATACCTATCCCATTACCCCCCAAGTGGGAGACTTCTCCACAACCTCGCGGTGCGGTTTTCTGATCTCAGATGGGGAAGTTAAGGGTGCCATCAAACAAGTAAGAATCCATGAAAACTTACCTCGGCTGCTCAAGAAATTGGACGGCGTTGGTAAAGTTCCACAGCAAATCATACCTTGGGGAGCTTCCGCGGCCGTTAGTACGCCAAGTTTAAGGTTCCGCGGGGTTCGCATATCTTAATGCCTTTTTCATACCACATTTTCACAAAACGAAAAATCAAAATTGAAAAATAATTATAACTGTTTGTAGGAAAGTAACAATGAAGATGGCTCTCATGAAGGTCAAGGTAAAATTCTATACTAGGATCAAGGAATTCACCGGCGAACCCCAGACGATCGTGGAGCTGAAAGAAAACAGCACTGTCCTCGACTTGATGAAAAAACTCTCGGAAAAATACGGAAAGCCCTTTGAAGAATATGTCCTAGACCCCAAGCACGGAATAAAGCCCTACATAAAAGTGATAGCCAAAACCGCTGAACCCGGCAAGGAGCTAAAGGACGGATCCAGCGTCTCAGTACTCCTAGATACAGACGCTTTTCTCAAGGGAAGGAAAGAGGTTGAAATCTATCCCATCATCGGCGGAGGAGGTAGTTACCTAACTTTTTTCTCTAAGCGTCAGTAATATTTTTTCTCCCGTAATGGGCAAATCCTTTATCCTTCTTCCCAGCGCGTCAGCCACAGCGTTGATCACGGCCGGAGGAACTGGGGCAAGCACCACTTCGCCCACCCCACGGGCACCAAATGGGCCCAAGCCATCGTGGTTTTCAACAATTATCGACTTTATATCCGGAACATCGACGGCGGTAGCGATGATGTACTCCGCAAACGATTGCGCCTTAGCGATGCCCTTCTCAAACTTTACATCCTCAGTCAGAGCCCAGCCTATACCCATGGAGACTCCGCCCTCGATCTGTCCCTCGACTCTCATCGGGTTAATCGCCGTGCCGACATCAAACGCTGAGGCTATCTTCAATACCTCAACCTCACCGGTTTCCGTGTCTATTTCTACTATTGCCCCCGCGGTTCCATAGGTAAAATCTGGAAAAACCCTGCCTTGTCCGGTCTCGGGATCAGGAACTTCGCCAAAAGGTGCATTGAATTGGGCCTCGCAAAACAGCTCAATTCCCTCCTCAGCACAGGCTACCGCAACGTCTCTAAGGCTTATGCCCTCCTTTTCTCCCTTCTTCTTGATTTTTTCATCTTCAATAACCAGCTCTGATTTGTCAACTCCTAAAATTTCGCTCGCCTTGGTGAGGATGTTGTCCCTCACCTTCATCGCTGCCTTATAGGTGGCATTGCCGGACATGTACAGCTGCCTAGTGGCCGTCGTGGTTCCCGCTATCGGCGTCGCGGCAGTGTCTCCTGAAATTATTCTAACTTTTTTCAACGGGACTCCCAAAACCTCGCTGACTATTTGACAAAGTGACGCTTCCTGACCCGCGCCGACATCTTGAACCCCGCATTCAATGGTCACGCTTCCATCCAGTTCCAGACGGACTTTTGACCGGGAAGTGTCGTGCAGGAAAATCATTCTTCCATAGCTGCACATCCCTGAGGCTATTCCCATCCCGACGAGCTTCTTGGGACCCGATGGCTTGGGCTTTTTACCCAAGGCCTTTAAGACCCGGTCGGTGGTCTCGTGCAGGGCAACCGTGTTCGGGATCTTCCAGCCGTTGGCCATCGTGTCGCCCTTCTTGAGGTAATTCTTCTTCCTGAACTCAACGGGATCCATCCCCAACTTCTTCGCTACCTCATCCATCTGTTGTTCATAGGCGACACAGGCTTGACCAGCACCAAAGGTTCTAAAAGCTCCAGAGGGCGGATGGTTCGTCAACACTGTGTAGGCATCCACCTTCACGTTGGGCACATTATAGGGACCAACCGCGTTAACCGTAGAATAAAGCAGGACCCACGGGCTCAGTGTCATATATGCCCCAGCATCTGATATCAACTCGGCCTCGACAGCGACTATCTTACCATCCTTCTTGACACCAGTCTTATACTTGAACTTGTAGGGGTGCCTCTTGGAACGGAAAGACAAGGATTCTTCTCTAGTCTGAACTATTTTCACCGGTCTTCCCGTCTTCCAAGCCAGCAGAGCCAAATAATATTCCACGGTGATGTCTTCTTTGCCACCGAACCCACCACCGATCTTAGGCGTGATCACTCTGACCCTGCTCTCAGGAATTCCCAACACATGCGCTATTTCACGGTAGTGCTCGATGACCTGCGTTGATACTCTGATGGTGAGGGAGCCATCGTCCTCAACCCAAGCCACGCCCGCCTCTGGCTCCAGATAGGCGTGGTCGAGAAACTGCGACATATATTCATTCTCGACGATGACATCGGCCTCCTTAAAGCCTTTGGCAACATCCCCTTTTCTAATCTTAAACCTAGCAATCACGTTGCTTTTTCCGTCTTCAACCTTCGGCGCCTTGGGATCCATGGCCTCGACTGGATCGAAAACACCTTTCAATTCCTCATACTCCACCCCTATCAGGTCAATGGCTCTCTCAGCTATCTCCTCGGTCTCAGCTGCTACTAAGGCGACAGGTTCACCGTAATATCTAACCTTGCCCTCGGCCAACACTCTAAAGGTCCCCTCAAAACCACCAACTGCTCTAGTCTGGCCAAAACGAGTAACAATGACGTTGTTGGGAACGTCCTTATGAGTCAACACGCAATAGACGCCGTCAAGTTTTTCCGCCTTGCTGGTGTCGATGCTTTTGATTCTAGCGTGAGGATATTTCGCCCTTAATATCTTGCCGTAGAGCATGCCGGGCAGGGCAAAATCGTCTGCATACTTCGTTTGCCCGGTAACTTTCTCCACAGCGTCATGGCTCGGCAAACGCTTGCCAATTACCTTAAATTCCTTAATCATCTCCATCATCTCGCCTCCTTCATCTTTTTAGCAGCGGCTTCAATCGCATCCACTATCTTCTGATAACCTGTACATCGACAGAGATTTCCCGAAATTGCCTCTCTGATCTCTTCCCTAGTGGGGTTGGGATTTTTATCAAGGAAAGCCTTCGCAGTGATCACCATTCCTGGTGTGCAAAATCCGCACTGAATCGCGCCGTATTTTACGAAAGCCTCTTGAATCGGATGAAGTTTTTCCATGGTCCCCAAACCCTTCACGGTCGTTATCTCTTTGCCCTGGGCTTGCAAGGCCAACGTCAAACAGGAGTTGACTGGCTCACCATCCATCAGTACCGCGCAAGTACCGCAATCGCCTTTCTCACAGCCGGATTTCACCTCGGTGAAGCCCAGGCTTCTCAACAGCCGCAACAATGTCATATTCGGCTTGACTTCAACGCTGTATTTTTTCCCATTCACCTTAAACTCCAGAGGATACTTTTTCACAATCTACCCCTCCATCAGCTCCCGCAACGCCTTTTTAACGCAACCTTCAACTAACAGCTTTCGATATTTTGCCGACCCCCTCACATCATCTATCGGCTTGGCCTCATTGGCGGCAATTTGGGCACATTTTTCCACCAATTCCTCGCTCAATTTGTTACCGATCAAGATCTTCTGAGCCTCCTTAGTCAAGATCGGCGTAGGCGCAACCGATCCCAAGGCAATCTTAGCATCTGTTACAATGCCCCTTTGAAACTTCAACAAAACGGCGCAGTTGACAACGGAGATTGCGTCGGCTTTTCTCAGCCCAACTTTCACAAACTTTGCCTTGGCCCCATCCTCAGGAGGCTTAATTCTGATTTCAGTTAAAATCTCATCCTCTTTCAAAACCGTCTTCCCCGGACCGACAAAGAAGTTCTCCACTGGCACTACTCTTTCCCCGTTGAGGCTCTTCAAAACCAGCTGCGCGCCTAGAACCATCAGAGGTGTCGCTGTATCCGCAGCTGGTGAGGCATTACAGAGGTTGCCCCCGATAGTCGCCTTATTTCTGGTTAGCGGATTTCCCAGCTTTTCGCACGCCTCCAGCAATATCCCTATCTTTACCTTAGAATCAATTATGCGGCTTATCTTGGTCGCGGCTCCGATCCTTACCTCTCCCTCCTGCTCCTTTATGTAATCCAACTCCTTTATGCCGCTGATATCGATGAGATGAACCGGCTTTATTACCTGCCCTCTCATCTTGGGAACAAGATCAGTGCCGCCAGCTAGAATATAGGCCCCTTTTCGTTCCTTTTTCTCTTTCAACGCCTCCTCTAACGACTTAGGCGCCGAATAATCAAAATCAGCTAAAATGACGCTTGTGGGTCTCATTTAAATCACATCTACCCAAATTTGTTTCTCCTCCTAATTTTTTACCGCTTCACACTTCACAGCCACTTTAATAAACTTTTCCCCAGTTTTAAAATCCTAAATTAAAAATCGGTGCATCCAAATACTTAAAAACCCAATGACACTATTTCTCTGGGGCCGAAAATGTTTTCCAAATTCTTCGAGCCCGAGTCGGTGGCGATCATCGGGGCCTCTTCTAAACCTTTGAAGGTTGGCCATGAGCTTCTCAAAAACATAATTGATGGCGGTTTCTCCGGAAAAATTTACCCGGTTAACCCTGCAGCAGAAGAAATACTCGGCCTGAAATGCTATCCCTCCATTTTAGACATAAAAGAACTGGTTGATTTGGCCGTCGTGGTTGTGCCTGCGCAAGCCGTGCCGAACGCAGTTAAACAATGTGGTGAAAAAGGTACCAAAGCAGTGGTTATAATCTCGGCCGGGTTCAGCGAGATCGGCAACAAGAGCTTAGAGGAGGAAGTCGCCAAGGTCGCCAAACAATATGGTGTGAGGATAATTGGGCCAAACTGCACCGGCATCATAAACACCCACAAGAACCTCTATGCGACGATGGAATCTCGTGCGGGCAAGGGTGACATCGCCTTTGTAACTCAAAGCGGTGCACTGGGAGGAGCCGTGCTGGCTTGGGCAATAGAAAAAAGAATTGGACTCAGCAAGTTTGCTAGTTATGGCAACGGTTGTGACGTCGATGAATCTGACCTTTTAAACTATCTTGCTGAAGACCCGCAAACAAAAGTGATAACCCTTTACATAGAGGGCGTCAAAAACGGCAGAAAATTCTTTGAAGCCGCGAAAAACGTCACCAAGAAGAAACCCCTCATCGCGATTAAGGGCGGACTGTCCACTGCCGGCGCTAGGAGCGTTGCCTCCCACACCGGTTCCCTCGCCGGCAACGAGGCTGTCTACAGAACCGTTTTCAAGCAGGCTGGTGTTATCGAGGCGGATGGAATCGAGGAAATGTTTGATATGGCCCGGGCGCTGGCCTATCTTGAGCCAATGAAGGGAAACAAGGTGGCAATCCTAACCAATTCTGGGGGTCCGGCTGTCCTCGCGACCGACGCGTTGGAAAAGCTTGGCTTGAGGGTTCCGGAACCAACCGAGAGGATTCTCAAGGAGCTGGAGTTTCTGCCGCCCATCTGTAGCCGCAAAAATCCCTTCGACCTCACCGCGGAAGGGTCACCGGAAAACTACGTTCGGGCTTTCCAAGCCATTTTCTCGGATGACTACTACGATGCCGGGCTAATTATTGATGTTCCCATTGCCTGGGACGCCCGGGGCGCTACTGAAGCGGCAAGGCTGCTTTCGGAAGCCATAAAAAAGGTGGGCAAGCCAACGGTCGCCTGTTGGATGTCAGGACATCTAGTAAAAGACGCGATCACGGTATTCGAGGAGAATAAAATTCCTAATTATGAGACACCAAAGAGAGCCGCAAGGTCTTTATGGGCTTTATGGTCATTTAAAAAGGAGGTTAAAAGATGACTGTTATCGGTGAAGAAGGTACGGTAAAACTTCTGCTGGGAAATGAAGCCATTGCGAGAGGAGCCATCGAGGCCGGTGCCCATCTTGTCACTGGCTATCCGGGAACCCCATCGACCGAGGTAATCGAAACGTTGGCATCGGTTGCTAAAGATATCAATATGAAAGTCCAGTGGGCGGTGAATGAAAAGGTTGCCTTTGAAGTAGCCTCTGGCGTTGCTTGGACGGGACTCAGGGCCATGGCAACTATGAAAAATGCGGGACTAAACGTTGCTTCGGACTCGGTCCTTTCGATAGCCTACAGTGGTACTGAAGGTGGCTTGGTTCTATACGTAGCTGACGATCCGGCGACGCATGCTGGCATGGCTGAGCAGGATGATCGTTTATTCGCGAAGTTCGCCGCCCTGCCCATGCTGGAGCCATCTGACCCGCAAGAGGCAAAGGAAATGGTGGTTGAAGCGTTTGAAATATCGGAAAAAAACAAAGTTCCCGTAATGCTCCGGACTACGACGAACACGGCACACATGTTTGGAAATGTAGTATTTGGACCTGTGAAAAAAATAGACAGAGTTCCCGACTATTCCCGCAACATAAAAAGGTATACCAAAGCAGGGCCTGCTTGGTGCATGGAACAGCACGCCACGTTGCTCGAGAATATGAAGAAAGCTGGCAAGGACGCTGATAGATTTAACCTTTTGGAGTTGACCGACTCCAAGGTTGGCGTCATTACCGCGGGAGCGCCTTGGAACCTATTGAAGGAGGCCATCATCAGGCACGACCTAAAAATTTCAACACTGAAAATAGGAGTAATCAATCCCTTACCTGACGAAAAAATAAGAAAATTGCTTGAAAAGGTTGATTCAGTCTTGATCCTCGAGGAGCTGGAACCCCTGATCGAGGACCATGTGCTAAAGATTTTGGGTGAAATGGGTAAAAAGGTCAAGGTGTACGGCAAGATCGATGGAACAACTTCCCCAGTGGGTGAGTTCGATCAGACTATTGTGGAGGGCGCTCTGAGTAAAATCCTAGGCAAAAACCTGGTGTCGCCAATTGACCCGGAAAGACAAAAACTCATCGAAAAGGCCAAATCCCTTTCCATCCGCCGACCCATCACCTTCTGTGCTGGCTGTCCACACATAGGCACATACATCTCCATTCTTAGAGCGATGAGAAAGCTGAAGTATAAAAGTGAAGATGTGATAGTCACAGGAGATATTGGCTGTACCATTCTGGGCATGAACCCCCCCTTTGATGTATGTTGGACTGAAGTCGCCATGGGCGCTTCCATAGGATTAGGCAACGGCTTCGAACGCTCCGGGATTAAAAAGCCCGTGATAGCTGCAATCGGCGACTCAACATTTTACCATGCAGGGATACCTGCTCTAATCGACGCCGTCTGGAATCAAACCAAAATAGTGGTTGCCATAATGGACAACTCGATAGTTGCCATGACTGGGCATCAGCCGACCCCTGGTTCTGGGTTTACTGCCACAGGGGAGAGCGCAAAAATCGTGAAGGCTGAGGAAATAGCTAGAGGCTGTGGAGTGGAACACGTCGTGGTTGTCGATCCTTATGATGTAGAAAAAACAACCGAAGCCTTTGTTGAAGCTCTCAAATACAACGGACCTTCAGTGATAGTTCTGCGCAGACTTTGCGCCATTACTGCCATCAGAAGGAAGGCAATTGGGAAGCCTTTAGTAATAGATGATGAAAAATGCACTGGCTGCATGACATGTGTGAAAACCCTTTCCTGTTCGGCTTTAGTTCCAATCGAGGGGAAGGTAAAGATAAATCCAGACGTTTGCATCGGATGCCACATTTGTGCGGCAGTTTGTCCGGTGAAAGCAATAACGGAGGGTACCGGCCATGAGTGATGAATTTAACTGCATTATTGTGGGAGTAGGTGGACAAGGCGGGGCCACTTTGACCAACGTGATCGCGGAAGCAGCGACTCGAAAGGGTCTTCGGGGTAGAATGCATGAAACCCTGGGAATGGCGCAGCGTGGAGGAAGCGTCCAAGTTCAGATTCGACTTGGGAGCCAAGTCTATAGTTCATTCATTCCGCCGGGTCAGGCCGATGTCCTGATTGCCTTGGATCCTAACGAGGCTCTGCGTGCCGCTGAGTATATCGGGAAGAAAACGACCATCATTATGAACACCAATGGAATTCTACCAGTTTCAGTTTTAATGGGAAAAGAAAAATACCCTGATTTAAAAGAGGAAATTTCCCTTCTCAAGCAGTTGGGCAGGGAGGTCTACGCTTACGATGCCTACGGCCTTGCCAAACAGGCTGGGTCCATCAGAGCTATGAGCGTTGTCTTGCTCGGCTCACTAGCTAAATTGGGCATTTCCCCATTAACTAGGGATGAACTCTATCAAGCAATGCTAGACACGGTGCCGAAAAAATACCTGAAAGAAAATATCGCTGCCTTCAACGCTGGGGAAATGGAAATCGAAAAACTACGGAAAAAATAATCGCTCACTCCTCAAACCAAGTGCTCTGGACAAGTAGTTTTCAATTTTGCCGATAGCACTAAACCAAAGCCAAAACTATTCAAAAATTTTGGCTACAACGCTATCAGCATAGTTAGTAAACCAACGAGATAATTCAACCGGAGCTGGCGGACTCGAAACTAATCCAAAAACCAAAAAGCGCTCCGGTAAGTAAAAACAGACTAAGGATGAACATTATATTCGGAAGGTTTTGAGATGTCAACTTTGGATAGAATAGCACCCGAAGAAAAAAAGCTCTTCTATGGTTGGATTGTGGTTCTAGCCTCTTTCCTCTCGATGCTAGTCGTCGGTTTGATCTACAGCTATGGTGTCTTCGTTAAACCGCTGACACAGGAGTTCGGATGGTCAAGGGCCAGCATCTCCTTGGCCTTTTCCATCTCCATCCTGCTGTCAACCATGTCATTACCGCTTGGGAGGATGAGCGACCTTTACGGGGTGAGAAAAGTGGTAGCGATTGGGGCTGTTCTCACCGGTGGAGGTCTCCTGCTCTCCAGCCGGGTATCGTCGCTCGTTGAATTTTGCATCTGCATTGGAATCGCCGGTTTCGGCATCAGTGCCCTATATGTACCGCCTGTGTCCGCAATTGCTAGATGGTTTGAAAAGGGAAAGGGAATGGCCACCGGCTTTGCCGTCTCGGCCCTCAGCGGCGGAATGGCTTTATTTCCCCCAGTTATCGGCATATTAATCGAGAATTTCGGGTGGAGAACAACATTTCTGATACTTGGTGCTATCGTCTTTTTACTTCTTTCAGTTTCCAGTTTTTTAATCAGGCACGAGCCAAAGACGCTTGGGTTAATTCCCTATGGAGCAGACAGAACTGAAAATAAAATTATTGTTGAATATAACCTGAGAACTGCAACAAGAAAAAAACCATTCTGGTACATCTACCTTGTAATGGTCTTTACCCACATATCGCTCTTTCTGGTTACTGTACACGTGGTACCCCATGCCATAGGGATCGGCATCAATGAGATAACGGCGAGCACATCCTTAACCCTGCTTGGGATCTGCAGTATGCTGGCCAGAATCCTCGGCGGCATGGCATCGGACAGGTTAGGTACAGTGAACCTTTTTACGCTCTTCCTCGCGCTCCAATCAATCTCGACCTTTTTACTCTTCAAATCTGAAGATATCTGTACGATCTACCTGGCGATGACGCTGATGGGTATTGGTTTCGGTGGTTGGATAGCAATTTACCCAATTATAGTAAGGGGATTTTTTGGAACAAAACACATCGGATCAATCTTGGGTACTTTTGACTCCGGAGTTGGACTAGGCGGCTTGATCGGGCCTTATTTAGGCGGGTTAATCTTTGATAGCATTAAAAATTACGATTTAGCTTTTTTGCTTAGCGGAACCATTTGTGCCCTTGCGGTCATATTCTCTTTATTACTTAGAAAAGAACAAAATTTGAAAACCCAATTTTCAGCTCTTTAAAATTTTCACAACTAGATTCATGTCCCTTTCGGCACCGATTGCGAATCTTATGTGTTGATTTAGGCTACCTTGGAAGTCCTCCTCGCTCCAGCCGGGGTAAGTCTTTATGCCGCCCTCTTTCAACTTCAGATAGGCCTCACTAGCTTTGGTCTCGTCCAAAAAATCAACGAGGACAAAGTTTGCGTTAACTGGGAACGGTCTATAACCAATTCTTTTGATCTCCGCAGCAAATTTTTTGCCTATTTTCAGCACCCTCTGCCAAATTTTTTTGTATTCATTTTTATGCCTCAGAACAATCACGCCAGCTTTCTCGGCCAGCCGATTCACATTGAAAGGTTGCCTAATCCTCTCTATTTTCATGATATTCTTCGGACTTGATATCGCCACGCCCAGCCTCAAACCAGCAATGCCGAAATTCTTCGAGAAGCTCCTTAAAACAATCAGATTTTCGCAATCTTTTATCAAATCAACAACAGTTTTTTCAGTGTATTCATAATAACACTCGTCAACCGCCACCATGCCCCTAGCGCTATTAATAACCTGCTCAATTTTCTTGCGCGAGATCAAATCTCCGGTAGGGTTGTTCGGGTTGCATATCCAAACTAAACTAGCTTTCCTTAGATCAGCCTCATCAAAATCTAGATCATACTTCCCTTGATGTAACATGTTCGAGCTTATCTCTCTATGACCAGATCTCGCAGCGGCCATTGAGTATTGGCTGAAGGTCGGAGCTGGAATTAAGTTCACGCCACCCCAAACTCTAGTGACAAGGTCAATTATCTCATCCAACCCATTACCAAACACCAAGTTTTCAGGACCCAACGAAACGTCGGGTCTTAAATAATCGCAAAAAGCCTGCTTGATTTCCAAATAGTCCCCAGATGGATAATAATTTATCTTTGAGATCTCTCGCATCAGCTCCCTTATCACAATGCCAGGTGGAGGGAACTTTAAATCTGCTATGGCTAGATCTATCATTCACACCATATAAACAAACTTCTTCTATGAAAGTATATTTGTTCTATACCTCAATCATTTTACACCGAGCTTGGCGAGGACTTCCCTGTTGACAAGATTATCGGGGACTTCCCCCCTTAGCGCCTGCATTGCCTGGTTCAAAATTCTTCTCCGAAGCTCCATCTGGGATCTCTCCGAGTAAAAGGCGCAATGTGGTGTAACGATCACGTTGTCTAATTTGAAGAGTGGGTTGTCCTCGGAGGGCGGGTTCTCCTCCGCCAAAACATCCAGTGCAGCTGCTTGAATTTCCCCCTCTTTCAAGGCTTTTATTAGGGCCGCTTCATCCAAGATAGCCCCACGGCTGGCATTCACTAGGATAGCAGTCTTCTTCATTTTCTTGAACTCATTATAGGAGAATTTGTGCCTAGTTTCCTCAGTCAGGGGGGCATGAATTGAAATTACATCTGATTTCTCCAGTAGTTCTTCGAAGCTCACTGGCGTGGCTCCCTCTTTAATTATTTGATCTTCAGGAACAAGAGGATCGTGTGCGATTACTTTAAATCCTATGCATCTCGCTTTTCTACATAGTCCTCGACCGATGCGGCCGAAACCAAATATTCCCAGAGTTGTGTCCGGAATCCCTTTAATCGGCACACCCAAGTCCTTCAGGTCCAGCAAACTCCGAACCGGTCTGCCCAACTTCTGCTCCCAGTTTCCGGATTTCACTGCTTGGGAATACATGAATAACTTTCGCACGCTCGCCATGATCAGGGCCAAAGTATGATCCTGAACTTCTTCAGAACAATAATTTCCTGCGTTGGTCACAAAGATGCCTTTTTCAGTTGCGGCTTTCACGTCGATATTATCATAGCCAGTTGCGTAGACGGCGATAATCTTGCATTTTTTCGTGGAGTAAATGATGTCCCTGTCAATGGTTTCAGTTTCAATCATAATGGCATCGGCGTCCACTGCCTCCTTTCTGATGTCCGCACCAGTTTCAACGATATCAACAACCTCAACTCCCATCCTCCCCAAAGTTTCACGTTCCATAGCTATGTCATGAAACGTGGCGTGCTCTATTACCGCCTTAAATTTATGCAAGCTATCACCACACCTACATTAATTTAAAGCATTTATATTTGCTGCTTCGGTTTTGTGAACCATCTGGTGAATATTTAAAATTAAGAAGCCCACTTCTCCACAAAGGTTATAAAAAGCATCTATGAAAAAATAATGATGACAAAAGAAGATTTGCTAGTTATCGAGGGGATCAGGAAGACTTTTGGCGGTTTAGTTGCTCTTGACAACGTGAACATGAAGGTTAAAAAACAACTGCTTGTGATGCTAATTGGACCAAACGGCAGCGGCAAAACCACTTTAATAAACGTTGTTTCCGGTATTTACAGGCCTGATGAAGGTAGGGTAATTTTCAACGGCAAAGATATCACCAAATGCCGTGCCGATGAGGTTTGCAGACAGGGTTTAGTGCGAACATTTCAAATCCCCCAGCTGTTCACTAAGCTGACGGTTCTGGAAAATGTGCTCGCCGCTTGCAAGGAGAACCCTGGGACAAATTTCCTTAAGGCCTGCGTGAAAAAAACATGGATAAATGAGGAAAAGGAGGCCACGGAAAGAGCCTTTGAAATCCTCAACACGGTTGGTCTATCGCACATGTGGGATAAGAAAGCTTCAGAACTTAGCGGTGGACAGATGAAGCTTCTTGAAACGGCCAGAGCTTTGATGAGTGGGGCTAAAATGATACTGATGGACGAGCCGGCCGCTGGTGTGTTCCCTAGCTTGATCGACAAGATGTTCAGGCATTTTGTTGACTTGAAAAAGAAGATGGGAATAACCTTTTTAATCATCGAGCACAGGTTGGAGCCAGTTCTGCCATATGTCGATTACGTCTATGCCATGGACAGAGGAAACATTATCTCAGAGGGTAAGCCTAAAGAAGTTCTTAACGATGAAAAAGTAATTGAAAGCTACCTAGGTGAGTAGATGATAACAATCAATGGATTGAACGCTGGCTATGGAAAATTTCAAGTGCTTTTTGATGTCGATGTGAACATAAAGAAGGGCAAAATTGTTACCATCGTGGGACCAAACGGCAGCGGCAAAAGTACATTGATTAAGTCAATAATGGGGCTAACCAAGGTATACTCCGGCAAAATACTTTTCAAGGATGAAGACATTACCCATTTACCAACCCACCTTGTGACCAAACGAGGCATCTCATACCTACCCCAGACGGGAAATGTCTTTGGTAACCTAACTGTGGAAGAGAACCTGATGTTGGCTGGTTACACGCTGTCTAAGGAAGATACCAAAAAACGCATCGCAGAAACCATAGAGGAATTTCCGATTGTGAAAAAATACTTGGGAAAGAAATGCGGGTTTCTTAGTGGTGGCGAAAGACAAATGGTGGCCATGGCCATGGCGATGATGAGAAAGCCAGAGATGATCTTGTTTGACGAGCCCGTGGCCAGCCTCTCACCAAAGGCGGCAAATGAAGTATTGAAGAAGATTTTAGAACTCCATGAAAAGGGAATCACAATCGTCCTAATCGAGCAGGCGGCGAAAAAGGCGCTACAACTAGCCGACGACGCGATACTTATGACTAGCGGAAAAGTGGCCTACAAGGGTAGCGCAAAGAATCTATTAGCACACCCCGAACTCGGCAAGGTCTACCTCGGAATAAAAAAAGGTGGTTAAGCCTTCTGCAGCTTTTTTATCGTGCCTAGGTCTAAGGTTTTTGTCCTTTTCTCAGGTATTAAACCCTCGGGTCTGTATAGAAGTATCAAGATAACCATAACCCCGTAAAGTATAAGTTCAAGCCACAAAACATCGAAAGGAAGATATGGGCCTAATTCTGTTTTATACATGACTATTATTTTTCGAAGAAAGACAAAAGTAAAGACACCACCAACCACACCTACGTTGTTGGCCGACCCACCTAGTAACATCATGGCCCAAGGTATAAATGTCCATGAAGCTCGCGTGTAGGCGGTGCTGATAACAGCCCCGGAGTAAAAGGCATATAGGGCTCCGGCAATGGCAGCAATTGCTGATGAAATCATCATTGTCTTAAGTTTCACGCTTACGATATTTATCCCGAGAGACTCAGCAGCGATCTCGTTGTCTCTGACGGCCCTCAGCATTCTACCTAGTGGTGCATTGGTTAAACGGTTGATATAAAAGAAAATGGCGACAGAAAAAGCAAACAATACGACAGACGCAACAACAAATCTATCCCCGCCCGCCCATGCGAAAACATCAGGAGCTGAAATACCTATGCTTCCACCGGCCAATGGAGCGTAGTTAATGCCGATCACTCTCATCCCTTCCCCCATCGCTAACAACATGATCGCTAACGGGCCGCTTCCTATTTTAACCGCTGGGCGAGTCGAAACATAACCCACCAACATGCCAAACCCAACAGCAACGATTATTGTAGCGATAAACAGCGCCACGCTAATTAGAATGTCTGAAGCAAGAAAGTTATTTATTTGAAATATCATGGAGGCATTATCCACAACAAAATCGCCGCTTAGACCTAAAATTGAAGCTAGGATTCTGCCTGGGAAAAACGCCACAACAAAGGCACCTGCGATCATGGCCAAAACTTTGCCAAAATTAGGAATCCCGCAATAACCTGCGTCCAGATTTAAACTTAAAGTTAATATTAAAAAAACGCCGACTGTCGCCAACATGTCCAGCAAGAAGTCAATGGCGGCCATTGTTTTTCTTTTTTAATTAAACAGTGAATTATTTAACCTTTATCCATTTTTAAGGAAATCTTGCAAACAATAAAATTTGAGATAATGTAAAAAATTTTGAAATCTAAAGAAATATAAACTAAAAAATTTAGTTGAACGTGGATATTTATGAAAAACGAAAATTTATCGGCAGAGAGGCTTAAGTTTATCAAACCGTCCGCCATCAGAAGAATGATCGACCTAAGCGCTGGCATGAAAGACGTCATTCATCTGGAGCAAGGAGAACCTGATTTCATCACGCCCAAGCATATACTGGATGCCGCAAAAAAAGCGATGGATGAGGGTTATACCCACTATACACAGACGCAAGGAATGTTGGAACTGAGAGAAGCCGTGAGCGAGAAGCTATCGCGGGAAAACGGCATTGATGTGGATCCAAAAACCGAAGTCGTGATAGTTTCTGGCACTCAGGAGACGATGGCAATCGCTGCATTGGCCTTTCTGAACCCGGGGGACAGGGCATTGGTACTGGAGCCTTACTATCCTGCCTACTTTGAGGACACATTAATAGCGGGCGCGGTACCGGTGCCAGTACCCTTAAATGAAGAAGAAAACTATCGAGTGAACCAAGAGGAACTGGAAAAAAGAATTGACTCAAGAACAAAACTAATCTGGATATGCAGCCCCAGCAACCCAACAGGTCATGTCTTTACCAGGGAGGACTTAGAAATAATCGTGGAGGTGGCCAAAAAACATGACCTGTTGATATTTTCCGATGAGATCTATGAAAAGCTGACTTATGATAATGCCAAACATATAAGCATTGGTTCACTCCCAGGCGCCGAGGACAGAACTATAACCGTAAACGGATTCTCCAAGGCCTACGCCATGACTGGGTGGAGAATAGGATATGCCGCGGCTAAAGGCGCGTTGGCGAGAGAAATAAACAAGCTACATTATTATTTAGTCCTCTGCCCCAGCTCCGTAGCTCAAAAAGCAGCTCTGGCCGCCTTGACCGGGCCACAGGATTGCGTGGAAAAAATGCGCCAAGAATACGAACGAAGAAGAAAAGCTGTGCTCAAAGAGTTAGAAAAACTTCCTGGAATTTCTTACGTCAGACCAAAGGGCGCCTTTTATGTATTCCCTGATTTTTCAAGGTGGGGAAAAAACGATGAAAATCTTGCCAAGGAACTCCTAAATAAAACGCACGTTTGCACTGCCCCCGGTTCGGGATTCGGTGAGAGCGGCAGAGGACATCTCAGAATTTCCTACTCAGCGCCGTATGAACAAGTAGTGACGGGAATATCAAGAATCGTTGAAACTCTTCAGGAAAAATAAACCAACGAGCCAACAAATTGAACTAAACTTTTCTTATTCTCTTAGTCAGCTTCCCACGCCATTCGATTCCTGTTATTCCCTCAGGTGCGGTTAGGAAGAAGACGACCACTATGATCAGCGGGATGAGGGGCCGGTACTGAATTACTGCCGAGCCGAGCACTCCGGCCAGAGCTGATGTCCCCCAGATCTCAGCCAATCCTGCGATAAAGCCGCCCAACAACGCACCATAGATGCTGTGGATACCACCGAGTATACTGGCAGCGAAAACGCTTAACATGATCACGTCCCCGATATTTGGATAACACAAAATCCAAAGTGGAAGCAGCGCGCCAGCTAAACCCGCGAGTCCACCAGCTAGAAACCAAGCTGTTGAGTAGACTAAGTTAACATTCACGCCCACGCTGCCTGCAAGAGGAGGGTTCTCAATGGTCGCCCGCATGGCTGTGCCGAACTTTGTTCTGGTCAAGAAAAGATGCAAAATTATGATTATAGCTACCGCCAGCAACGGAGAAATTATTACCACGCCTGGGGTTCCGAAGATCTGTATGTCTGCCCCTCTAAGGAAGAACAACCTCGCACGCAGTTTGAAAACATTCGTCAAATAATCTGCATAGATGTTTAAAAAACCTAAGAGAACGAAATTAAACGCAAAAGTCAGCACAAATAGTCCATCGAGCGAGATGCCTCTTAGGCTCAGAGGTCTGACTAAGAACCGATACAAGGCAAATGATATGAGTCCAGAGAGGACAAAGGCAGTTACCAATTGGCTGTAAATAGATAGTTTCCAAACCTCAGCGGCGGTCAAAGAAATATATGCCCCAGTAGTCGCCATAGACCCGTAGGCAAAGTTCCAAATCTTCGTAGACATTAGGATTAGGGTAAAACCAATCGTCATACAGGCCAAAAGAGCAGCGTAAACTATGCCGTCGACGACTATAGGTTCAACCATTTTACCCCAACTACATTTGCTTAGGTGGATAAAAATATTGGTCCCAAATAAGGGCCCTAAATGGCTTCAGCCGCGGCCGGAACCAAAGATCAGTACTCGTATTCGATGCCCAAGTCCTGTAGCTCTTTTCTAATCTTCTCGTAAAGCTCCACGTACTCCTGCGTTGGTTTCTTCTTCTCAACATCGTAGCATTCTCGGAAGGTCTTGCCCAGCGGTGGTGAGCTTATTCTACTTTCATACCTCTTCAAAAGTTCCTTGACGATCTCGTTAACGTCTTCACGCTTCATATGTGACTTTACCACGGCTAATCCTGATTCACACGCCATTCTTGCTTCCATCGGCGTGGCCCTTTCCTTGTATTTGTTCGAAGCAACCGCAGACTCCCAGAGAACGCTCGCTCCAGAAACCGCGCTGGTGATTCCGTGGGCGGCTGTCTCGTAAAGAACCATATCGGTACATGGACCAGCTGCAGCAAAACCGTTGGATAAAGTGATAAATCTGGTGTTCCTAGCCAATGCTTGATAAATAGCACTGACTGTCCACAAGCATTCCTTCGTGGTCGTTGAGAAGTTCTTTATCTCGAATGGGAAGTTGCAGGTGATGTAGCCTTGGTTGACTACAAGCCCCATGATGTGGGAGGCAATGGCGATGATGGCAGTACCTTCTGGTCCCGCATAGCCTCCGACTATCGGTCCTACTAGACATCCAGCCACATAGCCATTCTGGTGGAAGTGAATCATTTTATCAAGTTCATCATTACCAATCTTTAACTCGCTCAGAATTGGTGTCCATCTTATATCAGTGGGCTTGCATCCCCACTCAGGGACGCTAGTCGCAATTTGAGCTGCTGCCAACAAAGCTGTCCCTGTAAGCGTGATGGCAATTCCTGGCCTGCCAGCCCGTCTGGCCGCCTGTCTTGCCAACATCGCATGTACCACGGCCCCTCGGATTTCTGAAGGGGCACCTGTTTTTATTTCCAAACCTTCAATGTCTTCAAGCACTGGTGTGGAAACGGCATCGGCCAGCGGCTCCATGACATAAGCCATGACATACGGAATAAACAAATCTTCGTCGCATCTTACGCCCACAGGAGTAAATCCGCAACCTGGCAGCTTTGTATCCTCAACCTTTCTAGGGGTCCACCTTCTTCGATCTTTACCCTCACCTACATACACTTCTTCAACGTAACAAGACATGGCTTCCTTGATTTCCCTTTCAGTAAAAAGAATCCTGCGGTAAGTGCTCGTACAGTAGCTACCAACAGACAAGTAGAAATCCCAAGCGGCTTTCCAGAGGTCGTCGGCCAGGGAGTCGTCGGAGAAGACGATCTGCTCCGGATCGAACCTGATGTCGTACTCCTTGATCACCCGCTTCAGGTTGGGGAAG
>NZ_JAVZIN010000002.1:0-138730 GCF_038871235.1 Hadarchaeum sp. (SeqCode) | reverse complement strand
CCACAAAAATTAAACTCCTGTTTCGAGGAGAAATTTTGTATTTCTCAAAAACTTTTCTGGGTCTGATTATTCCACGCTCTTAAAAGCACCACTCCACTTTTAGGTTCTAGGACGATTCTGCTTAATATTCGACCGTCATTAAAAAAAGGGTCGTAGATTCCTTTGATTTTTTTATACTCACCATTTAGCTCAACAACTTTTTCAGAATTTGAAGGATTTACCAAAACAATCCCATTTTTGAAATCCCGTCTCCAGACTTTTTCTTCAACGGCAGCTTCACCGCTAATTAGAGAAATACCTAAGAATTCGTCTCTGTCGTCAACATTATAAGCTTCCGAGAGAGGAGAACCTAGATAGCCTTTATATTTTAAGGATTTTACCGCTGCACCTGTCGAAATATCCACCGAATATTCATCGTACCACCATGTGGCTTGGTAGGCCCCGTAATTTGTATAACAGAAATATCCATCAAACATTAACGTAGAGGCGAGGGCAAACCGCATCTTCTTGAAATCGTTTTGATGCCCATTAGCCATGATCAAAGAGACTTTGGGTTCAACTGAAACTAGATGCATGAGATAATGTCCGCGCATCACCTCCAGCCAGCCAAACCCCCATGCCTCGCCTTCTAAGAAGCCCTCTAGCATTCGTCCATTCAGCACATTTTTATACGTGTTATCAAAAATCGTGCCGCCATTACCCACCACCAACGTACCGGAGGGAAAGATGTTGCGGCTGTTATTGAGCAAAGTTTTTGTTCCATTTTTCCACAGGGAATTGAGTTTATCGTCTAAGTCGGCTAAACCATCGTTGTTTATATCGAGCGGAGCATTAGGATTATTGGTTCTGTAATTTAACCATGAGATATTCTCCATGACCCAATCATAGAAGATCCCGTCCGTCAGTCCAGTTGAAATCACGGCCTTGTTTAGGTAGTCAGCCATGTAGAAGTTAACTTCGGTTGTCAAGTTTAACATTTCAGACCAATTGCCGTCTGGGAGCTGAAGCAACAAGTAACGCGATCCATTCACGTCTTTCATGTACCAGCCGTCATCTAAACCCGAAATAAAAATACCATTTATAGTCGTGGTCTCCCTATGCCCAGGAAGTACATCTGAGGAGGAAAAATAAGACAGAACCACTGCGTGTGGGTTAATCTGAAGGATTGTCCCGTTGCTCCCGAGAAATTCGGGTCGATTGAGAATAACCTCCGCATCTAAAACCAATAAGTCCCAATTGGCGGCCTCGTTTATCATCTCTTCGCTCGGGGCATAATGCTGTAGTTGAACGAAGAGCCTTGGATATGGGTGGCGACCAAGCCTTTCATTCAGGTTGAATAATGGCGAATATACTGGTGGCGCGAGCGTTGAAGTCTGCGAAGTTTTGGGTCGAGTTGTGCGAACTGTAAAATAAACTGCTGCTGTCGCTATCATTATCGTAATTACTGTCATTACTATGAGGCTAGTCCTTTTTACCATTTTTCCACTTTTTCGCACGATATGTGTATGTAAATCCTTTTATAAGACGCAGAAATGACCGTTGGAATTGACTATCATTTTTTGGTATATCAATATTGAGAGTTCATGCCTAGATTCTTTAAAAGTTCAGCAAAGCTGTGACCCAAAGCTTCTCAAAAAATGCCAAGGAGATTCGTGATCCCTATGGTGCGGGGGAGGGGATTTGAACCCCCGAACTCCTAAGAGACCAGATCTCTCCTGACCAAACCAGATCTTGAGTTGCGTCCACCCGTCTGGCGCCGTTGACCTGGCTTGGCTACCCCCGCAGTAAAGAGTTTTTGTTATGGGGTAATTAAATATGCGGGGGAATATGGCTGAGTTTGAATCGCGACGGGCCTTTGAGCATATTGACAAGCTCGCCTACGAGATTGGTCCCCGTCTGGCGGGAAGCCGGGGTGACCGGCAGGCCGCCGATTACATTCGCAAGCAGCTGGAGAGCTTCGGGCTCAAGGTGAGAGTGCAGGAGTTCAAGTTTGTCAGTCGCTCGGCCCGGGCTAAGGTTGCGGCGGTCCTGCTGACCTCGGCTTTTGTCCTCTCCTTTTTTTTATCTTCGGAGTTTTCATTTCTAGTCTGGCTAGTCGCGATTGTGCTATGGCGCTCTTTAGGTAGGTTGTTACCCAAACGCGTCAGCCAAAACATAATTGCGGTCAAGGAGGTCGAGGCGCCAAAGAAGCGGGCTGCCTTAACAGCTCACTATGATTCCGCTCCCTGCACGATCAGCTTCAGACTTAACGTCCTTGTCAGGTTCACTTTTCTACCGCTGATCTTCTTGGTCACGGCTTTATTGCTGTTGAGGCTGGTGGGTCGGGTTCCCGAGTGGTCTGTGGTGTGGGCAGTGACAGCGATTTTCTTTCTCCCCGTCTGTGGAGCTAGCTTCATAGCGGCCAGCAGTCGACGTGTCTCCCCGGGCGCCGAGGACAACGCTTCCGGGGTGGCCGTGATGCTTGAGTCGGCCCGCGTCATTGCTGAGCAACCGCTCCCGGAAACCACAGTATTCTTCATCGCCTTTGGTGGCGAGGAGCAGGGGCTGATCGGCTCAAAGAAACTCGTCAGGGAAAACTTGCTCCCGAAGGACACAATGGTTCTGAACTTGGATATGGTTGGAGCCAGTACCCAGCCCTATGTGGTCGAGGGCAATGGGCTCATCAGGAGAACGAGGACATCGGAGGCTTTAAATCAGAAGTTGCTTGCTGTTATTCACAATCTCGGCCTCAAACCAAAGCTCTGGTGGGCTGCTCTGGCTGGACATGACCACATCCCGCTGCTTCGCGCTGGCATCCAGGCCACCACATTTACCTTCGACACAGCAGGCGCAGACAAGCTCGGCCAGAGGCTCGCGAGGTTCTTTAGGCTGCCGAACGCAAGGGTTAGAGGCTACCGTCATCTCCATAGCTACGATGACCTTCCCGACCACATCAACGCTGAGACCATCGAGAGAGCTGGGGCCGTGGTGCTGGAATTCCTTAAAGCGATTTAAACTTAGTCGCTGAGTAGTCTCGGAGTTCCTTGACAGTAATTGGCCTGATGTCGGATACTCACGACAAGCTGGACGCGGTCGAGCGGGCTATAGAGTTTTTTAACCAGGCCAAGGTCACCCACGTTCTCCACGCCGGAGACCTAAACTCCCCTTTTGTGGTTCCCAAATTTTCGAAGCTGAGGGCAAGGCTACATTACGTGTGGGGAAACAACGATGGCGACCGGGAGACGATAGCCGCCAGATTCGATGAGCTAGGACTGCCGCCGCCACAGAACTTTGCCTCGTTGCGCTTGGGCGGCCGGAGGATCGCCCTGCTTCATGGCACCCACCCGGAAATAGTGGAGACGGTCATCAGGTCCGGCAGGTACCATGTTGTGGTCAGGGGCCACACCCACCGAGCAAAGGTGTTTGGCAAGAAACCACTGGTGGTCAACCCGGGCGAGGTCTGCGGCTACCTGACGGGAAGGGAGACCGTGGCCGTCCTTGACCTGGACCGGCTGCGCGTGAGGATAGTCGAACTGTAGGGAATTATTAACCTCAGGAGATAACTCGATTGGGCGAGCTCTTTGATCGAGATAATGGTTCTGGTCGTTGCTTTTTTTCTGGCTTGGAACGTGGGCGCAAATAACACTGCCAACTGCATCGGGGTCTCGGTCGGTGGCGGAGTTCTGGGATACCGTCGGGCGATCTTGATCGTGATCGTTTTTGTCATTGTGGGTGCGGTTCTTGAGGGCTGGAGAAACATGAGGACGGTGGGCGAGGGGATTATCCTTCCAACTTCTTCAGGAGTAAATCCCTTTTTCCTGTTTCCTCGGGCGGCACTGGCCAGCCTAATCGCCGCCGCCGCGTGGATGTTCGCCACCACCTTTTTTGGCTTCCCGATGTCGGTTTCCCTTTCTATGGTCAGTGCCGTGGTCGGAGCGGGCTTGGCGCTGAACTTCATCCATCCCGATCTCATCTTTGGCCTGCACTCCTCCAGGATCTGGGCGATAATCATTTCTTGGGCGCTGAACCCCGTTTTTTCAGCCCTCCTGTCGTTCTTCATCTATCAGATTGTCACCGCGAGCCTGCGTCGAATCAAAAATTTACTGCTGTTCAACTCAGTCCTGAAAGCCCTCGTCTTGGTTGCCTCGGCCTACAGCGCTTACGTGCTTGGCGCCAACGATGTCGGGGCCTCCTTAGGTGTCGTTTACGCATTTTTCGGTGGCTCGCCCCAGCTGATTGCCCTCTTCGGATCTCTGGCGCTGGCGGTTGGGACCCTGACCTTCAGTAGAAGGGTAATGACCACGGTAGGTTCAGGTATCGCTAAAATCGGACCCACCACCGCCCTCGCCGCACAGTTGGGGGCCGCCCTCACCGTCTGGTCCTTCGTGCAGTTCGGCATGCCGGTGTCGACATCAGAGGCCATTGTCGGTGGGGTGGCCGGAGCCGGGCTTTTCAAGGGTACGACCGCGGTGAGCCGGCAAAGGCTGGGAAAAATCGTGTTGACCTTGGTGATCACACCGGCTGCGGTCGGCCTTCTTTCCTTTGTCGTGGTTTTGGTGCTCGGGATTTAATCAGCCCGTGAGCGTGAAGCCGAGTATGATTACGGTGTCGCTCATGTCCTCGGCCCGATCGCTCACGTTGGCCGACCTGCGGATGACGTCGGCGAGCTGGATGATGCTGACGGGATCAAGCAGTTTCTCGAAGTTGTAGAGGTCGTTCATCAGGCTGTGCTCTATCAGGTCGATCTCGTGTTCCAGAAGGTCGACATCGTTGGCCTTTCTGGTGGCCTCGTCCACGTCGGTCGAAAGCGCCCCGATGGCCTCCTCGAGAATTTGCACCGTCTGGGTCGTGATCCTGGCCATCTTGGTGAACCTGAGCCGCCACTCCCTGAGGTCCTTATTTTTCTTCTCGCTCCTGATCAAGGCTTCCATCAGCTGTTTTCTCAGCAGGAGCACACGCATGGCTCCCTCGGCCGTGTCGGCGACGGTGTCCAAGCGTTCGGCCAGCCAGGCAAGGTCGGCGCGAAAGGCGGGCAAAAAGGCGCCGCCGCTGAGCACTTTCATGAACTCCCTCTTTCCCTTGTCAGCCGCAGTTTCCAGCTTCGATAGCTCCCGGCCCAGCTTTTCAGCCCGGTCGAAATCTAGGTCGGAGAAGTAGGCAGTGATGACATCCTCAAACTTTTTAACCACACCGGTGACGGCTTTGGCGTTCTTTTTTAAAATTTCAAAGGCCAGCTGTTCCTTTCCGCCGCCAATGATGGAAATTGAGAAGACCTCCAACCCGTCACCTTCGTTGCAATATCTTCCGCATTTTTTAAAACGCTACCTTCTCGCCTGCTTTTTCAACTTTGAGCCGCAGATGAGACAGACCGTTGCCGTGGGCGGGAACTTGCTCTCGCAGGCAGGACAGACGGCCTCCCAGCGCAGCACCTCCTTTATCCCCGGCATGGCGACGCGGCGGTAGGGAAGGCGGAACATGGTGGCCAAGTTCTGGATGGCATAGTCGTCGGTAACGATTTCCGCGCTTCTGTCCCTGAGGTCCAGTGCCAGCGCGAGCAGTTTTATATCGGTTTCGGAAACGGTGTCCCCGCTGTGCTCCACCTTGCCCCGCACATTTTCTAGAGATTTCCTTGATGGTTCCATAACCCTGACCTTGCCCATCAACACCGCGGTCTCTAGCTTCAGCTTTGAGCAGAGGTCGCGGGCCTCTTCTAGCACCTCGGGCACCGTTACCTGCTCAGCTTCAAGCAGCCCCGGGGCTAGACCAGCGATGACAGCGGAGGTGTCAAGAATCAGAACGCTGCGCGTCACAATAGCCTCTCCTTCACCTTACGATAAAAACTCTCCCACTCAAAGAACCGGGCACAATTTCGAGAGAGCCTCACTTCCACCTTTTCCCCTTGGCTCACCTTGGTCACCGGGTCGCCGTCAACGATCACTAGGGCATCTCGGCCGGGTCTAGTCGGCGCCACCTGCACTAGGCTCTCCGGAGGGATGACGATGGAGCATTGTCGGGGGTGGGTCGGGCAAATGGGTGTGATCACGATGGATTTCAACCTTGGGTCAACCACCGGTCCACCCGCAGCGTGAGTGTAGGCTGTACTGCCGGTTGGCGTGGCAACGATTATTCCATCGCAGCGGAAATCGAGTGCCTCTTGGCCGTCAATCATTACCTCAAGGCTGGCGGTCTTTCCGGCGACGCTTGAGCCGATGACGACATCGTTCAGGGCCTCGGGCAGTGATTTTCCCTTCACGGTTGCCGCTAGGCGCGACCGTTCTACGACGCGGAGCTTACCCTCTCTGAGCATCCTCAGCGCCTTCAGCGCGTCGTTGGGGTTAACTTCGGCGAGAAATCCCCTCCTCCCCAAGTTTATCCCCAGAATAGGCACATCCGGCGCTAGCTTCTGGGCATGGAGCACGGTACCATCTCCACCCACCGTCACGATGGCATCACAGCTGTTGAAGCTTTGAGCTTTACCTGGGCTTCTACCGATCCTCTTCGCCAGTGCTGGCTCAAGGACAACTTCCTCTCCCTTCAGGTGTCTGATGATCTTGGCTACCATCTCAAGGTCCGAGTGGCCATCTGTTCTGGCGACGATTCCGATTCTCAAGTTTCCACAGATTCGATTCTTCCTTTGAAGATTAAACCTTGCGCCAAGCTTTTAAGGAAGTCAGGAGAATTTCTACGGGATAACAATGAAAGAGGTCACTGAAGTCGGCAAGCTCAAGGAGGGCCGCTTCATCATCGTTGACGATGAGCCCTGCCGCATCGTCGGCTTTTCCACCTCGGCTCCGGGAAAGCACGGCCACGCCAAGGCCAAGATTGATGCCATCGGGCTTTTTGACGGACAGAAGCGCACCATCGTGAAACCGACCAGCGCTAAAATCGAGGTGCCGATAATCGAAAGGGGCAGCGCCCAGGTTCTGGCGATTGTCTCGAACAACGCTCAGCTGATGGACCTCAACACCTACGAGACCTTCGAGCTGCCCATACCTATCAACCTCCGCGGCGATGTCAAGGAAGGCGTTGAGGTGGAGTATCTGCAGGCGCTGGGAAGAAGAAAGATAGATAGAGTAAAAGGTTGAACAAAATTAAAAACAGTGGCAGCCTCGGCCGCCACCAAAAATTTTCGGCTTAGAGGTCTATTCCTCTGAGGGTCTTCCTGCCGTTGCCCTTGGCACGCTCGATTGCCTTTTTGCAGCTTGCGGCCACTACCGCGTCCAGTGCTTTGAAGAAGTCGTCGCTGGCCCTCATTCCCTTGAGGAGCTCCCTCACCGCGGACTTAACTATATAAGCCATTTTTACACCTCCGTTCAGTCGCTTTTATCCTCTTATTTTCAATATTTAAAGGTGCTTAGAACTCATCTTTTCTGCCTGAAACCCCGGATTAACTTGCGCATCTCCTCGGGAGGCATCTCGTAGCTCTGCGCCAGCGTCGGGAACTTGCCCGACTTGACGTCCCTCTTGAAGCTCTCCAGCGCCTTCATGATCTCTTTATCGACCTCGGCGTAGCGCCTGACGAACTTGGGGAGGTTTGGCCCGGTTAAGCCGATGAGGTCGTGCAGCACCAGAACTTGACCGTCGCAGTAAGGTCCGGCGCCGATTCCAATGGTTGGGATCTCCAGCTTTTCGGTGATCAGCTTGGCCAGCTGCCAGGGCATGGCCTCGAGCACTAGGCTGAAGACGCCGGCCTGCTCCAACCTTTTGGCATCCTCGAGGATGGCGCGGGCGGCGGACCAAGTCTTGCCCCGAACGCGGTAGCCGCCGAACTGGTGCACCCACTGTGGGGTCAGGCCGAGGTGGCCCATCACCGGAACCCCGGAGTCGATGATGGCCTCGATCTTTCTTATCATCTTGCGACCGCCCTCGACCTTGACGGCTTCGGCGTGTCCTTCCTTCAGAAAACGGCCTGCGTTCCGGATGGCGTCCTCGGTGCTCGCCTGGTAGGACATGAAGGGCATGTCGCCGACCACCAGCGCCCGTTTAACCCCGGTGGCCACGGCCTTGGTGTGGTGGAGCATCTCCTCCATTCCGACCGAAAGGGTGTCACGGTGTCCCAGGACCACATTGGCCAGCGAGTCGCCCACCAAGACGGCGTCGGCGCCGGCTTCGTCGACCATTTTCGCCGTTAGGTAGTCGTAGGTCGCCAGCATGACTATTTTTTCCCCGCTGTCCTTCATCTCCCTGATCTTGATCGTGGTGATTTTCTCCATGATCTCGATTGACTATCTATTGAGCGGCGTATTAACTTTAGCTGGGCTGTGGTTTTGAAGCGTTGAAAATCGATTTAATAGGGTGGGGGGTTTAATATCTTGGGCAGGTTAGGTTGAGTTCATCGGTGGTTGGATGAGTCTGAGAAAATATCGCTGGAAGAAGCCCGACTGGCGCGAGAGGAAGAAGAAGAGGCAGAAAAAGTGGAAGCGGAAACACGAGCCAGCCATTACAGCAGCCGAGGCGCCAATCTCTTCGGGCAAAGTGTCAACGCTCGGACAAGCTGCTTAAAGAGCCGGTTTTGGCCCTAAAATTACCTCTTTATAAAAATCCATCGCCGAATACCGATCTGACAAATTATTTTTCGCGATATCAGTTCTTTTTCAGGCTCTCGGTGAATGACTTCATTTTCTCAGATTGGGCGCCAGCCTTGACTTCCTTTGATGGTATCCCGAGCGTGCCCACTACTGCCGACTTCGGCACCAGCGCCCTCATCTCAGCGAACACCTTTTCATGCCCGCCGCCGTCCGTGCAGAAGAAGGCCACCCTCTTGCCCTCCAGCTTCTGGATGTTGAGATAAGTTCTCACCGCAGGGGTGATGTTCCCTGCCCAAACTGGCGTGCCGATGACGATCAGGTCGTAGTCTTCCGCCGATTTCTCAAATTTGATGTTCGTCGTTCTTTTTCTCATGGCATCTCTGCCCGCGATCAGAAAGCGGAATGGTGGCAGGCCGGTTCTCCTCTTTAGGTCAATGATGTGTTCGAAATCAGCTCCGAGTTCCCGAGCAATAGCTTCGCCCACCGCTTTGGTGGTGCCGGTTCTTGAATAACAGGCTACGAGAATTTTCATGGGGTCAACTGATTAACGAGCAACGGCTGGTAACTTAAGTCTTCGCTTTAAAGGAACCCCAGCGCAAAGGTTAAATGGGTCTATTGGATAACGAACTCGAAGAAATTTTGCGAGTCTTAATTTTAATACACAAGGAGATAGTCTCGCAAGAAAATTGCTGGAAAAGAAACGTTTAAGACTTTAGTCAGGAATCTTTATTCGTGCAAGTTTGGATATGTGTAGGTAAAGTCGAAAATTGGGAAACCGCAATTTCAGGCAACATTTGGGGAGTTAAAGAGAGACAAAAGAACCTTTGGGAAAAGTTGCAGAAGGGAGACCTTTTATTATTTTATGCGACCTCCCCCGTGAGCGGAATCATCGGCGTCGCAAAGATCGATAACAAAGTCATACAAGATAAACCTTTATGGCCCGAAGAACGTGAAAAAAATAAGTTATTTGGTAGTACCGCTTTGAGTTTAAAGTTGAATACGTTCTTCCTAGGACGGACTGGATAAATAGAAAAGTGGGCACCGCAGGGTTTAAAATTAGTGTGATGTCCGGTTTGAGTTCAGTAAAGGACAAAGGATCGATCCAACAGCTTTTACAAAAAATGGATCAGACTTGGAACACAGAATTATCTAGATTGTTAGAGCCCTTGGTGAAGATAGTCAAGAAAGAGGAAGTTAACTTGCACGACCGAGTTAAAGAAATGCTTCTAGAACTGGGCAAGATGGAGAATTATATTGCTGAAAAAGAGTATCCATTTCCAGATACTGGTGAGCGGCTCGATGTGGTTTGGAGAAAAGTGGCGGCTAGTGTTCCTACATATGTTTTCGAGGTACAAATAGGGGGAAATTTGTGTCAGGCTCTTGCAAAATTAAAGCACGCACTTGACCTTTGGAATAGCAATATTTTCATAATTTCAGAGAAAAAAGATTTGCTAAAGATACATCAGCTTCTGGGCGGGGCTTTTCATGAAATAAGTGAACGAGTTAAAACGATGACGGTAGAAAAAATAAAAAATGTTTACGACATCCAGATCGAAGATAATAAATTAAAAAGAGAAGTTGGGTTTCGATAATATTAAGGCTAAAATTTATACGATTCACGTCTTTCCCAAGAACCGCTGCCCCTCAACTTCCTTCAGCTTGGCGGGCAGATACTCGTTGACGACGTAGGCCAGCCCATACTTGGCAAACGCCTGCTGCTCGGCCTTCCTCCCGATCTCGAGCATCTTCTTGATCTCATACTGCCAGAACTCAGTATTGTACCTTGGGTCCTTCAGCAGCTGCTTCAGCCGGGCGATGTCGAGTTCGCGCAGCTTGTCCGTGGGCAGCTTGTAGTTGACGATGTCGCTGGCGGTGACGCCGATGTACTTGGCGTCGGGAACGGCCAGCTCGTGGTTGATGTAGGCCAGGTTGGCGCTGCCTGAGATGATGACCATGCCGATGTGGTAGCCGAAGGGATCACCGTCGCAGTTGAGGTAGACGGGCAGGCCGAGTTCCTCGTTCGCCCTCTTCAAGAACCTCCTCGTGGCCCGGGCAGCTTGTCCTTTAAGTCCCACGATCAAGGCATCAAATTTCTTCCAGGCCTCTTCTTGGATGAGCCGGTGATACATACCCATTGTCTCCACCGCGATGATCCGCTTGGCCCGGCACTTGACGAACTCGACGTCATCGATTGTGGGCGGAATGGTGTAACCGCCCCTACCGGCCTTGGTGGCGTCAATGGTCACATCACCCTCGCGAAAGACGATCTGGCCGTAAACGGCGGCACCATCTTCCTCCGGCATCAGTCCAAGGCTCTCCCTCTTCAATCCGAACGTCGCCTCAAGGTCTTCGATGATAGCATCAGACTCGCTCTGGTCGTGGAAGGGGCCGGCCTCCCATCCCTCGGCCGTGTAGTACATCTCCCGGAGCGTGGCGAACTTGCCGCTCTCGATGAGTTCCCGGGCGAAGTCGGCCGTGCAGAGGAGCTGCGCCACCTTCTTGATTTGCTTCATGCTTCCCGCCGACCTGATCCCATATCTGGGCCCGAGGACAAAATAGCGGTTCTTCTTGTCGTAGATGATGTTTGAGGTGCTCCTGGATGGAATCTTCAGCTTCGGCGGTTGGACATTTCTGATATCCTCGACAATTTTCCGGCCCAGCTCGGCTAGGGCCTGCAGCGCCTTCTTGCGGTGTTTTGGCTCCAGGGAGGTGGCGTCTTTAGTCATGGTCAACACCCGCGATTTTCTTCAGCAGGGGTTTGATGTCGGGCTCCTCCACACTGGCCAGCCTCGCGGCCTTTCGGGCGACCACCGGTAGGAACCTTTCGAAGATGCCCGCCCGCTCCTGCCTCTCCTTGGCCTTGAGCCTTCGGTAGAGGAATTTTTTCAGCTCGCGGGCGGCCTCCATTACCGCCGTCCTGATCTCGTTCACGATTTCGGGCTCGTCAGCGATGGATTGTTTACCCGCCGAGGTGTAGGGGACATAGGCCGAGGAGATGTTGACGAAGAGCGTCAGCGGGGCATTGGTAATATCCACACCGTAGCGGCGCCAGTCGATGCTCCGGGCGGCGGCCGTGATGGCGCAACCCCCCTGGTCAAAGATGAGCGGAGCCCGGTTGGCAAACCTGATGAGGTCCATCCCCACCTCTCCCTCGGTGCTTTCATTGTCGCCCTTGCTCTCGAGCGACTTCCCGGCATTGCCGCCGTAGGCGATTCCGACTTCGACGATGAAGGGCAGGCCACCCCGGTACACCTTCGGCGGTCGGGTGAGCGTGTAGACGAACTCGGGGTTCAATATCTGGCGCATGCCGTTCTCCAGCTCGGCCGCGCCTATCGGCCTGAGCCCGGAAGTCGGCGGGGCCAGAAGTTTAACCTGTTTGAAGGCGGAGACGATTCTCTCGGCCTCCTCCCAGGTCAGTTCTGATGGCTTCTTTTCAGGTGAGACGTTGGCGAGCCGGCAAACCTCGTCCGCCTTCTGCTTGCTCACCCGGGAGAGTTCCGTGGAGAGAAGTCCGGATACGGTTCGGGCCTTGGTGCGCTTGGCCAGCACCAGCAGATCGTCGGACATTATCCCCCAAGGGTGCAGGGGCATGGGCTTGGGTCGCTCCGGGATCTTGTCGGTGGCATTTTCGAAGATGGTGAGGGTGCCGTCGGGTTCAATGAAGGTTATCCTCACGTGAGGATTGGCGATAGCGGTCATGCGCAGGTAGTTGAAGGGACCGTAGCGGGAGCGCATGTAAGCCACTTCTTTCGCCTCGATCTCAACTCTAGTGCCCCGCCACTTCTCCTTGAACTTCTCCTTGTTGATGATCTTACCTTGGTTCCTGTCGACGTCGATCATGACATCCGCACGAACGACCTCGCCATTGCCGGTGGAGGTGACAACCGTCGCCGGCTTGCCTGAGGTTATCTGTCCGAACATCACGCAGCCGGAAATACCTATGCCCTGCTGTCCGCGCTGCTGCATGGCTCGGTGCAGCTTGGTTCCGGCGAGCATCTTGCCGAAAACGTCGGGAATATATTGTTCCGGGATGCCTGAGGCGTTGTCCTCGATGACGATCCTGAAATGTTCAGGTTCATCGTTCACCCTTTTTATCATAACAGTCACTTTGGGCAAAATTCCGGCCTCTTCAGCCGCATCGATTGCGTTGGTCACGCCTTCGTGGACGATCGTCGTCAGCGAGCGAATCTTGCCGGTATAGCCGAGCATGGCAGCGTTTCTGCGGAAAAATTCGCTGACGCTGTGCTCCCTGAAATCGGCGAAAAGTTCGTCGGCAAGGCTCTTCATGGATCCGCCACCGGAGCCCCATTTTCCCCGCCCTGTATAAACGAGTTTGGGCGTGGGGGCGCTGAAACTATTCTCCACCATGAAGCCCGTGTTCGCTCCCCGCAGCACAACCTAATATCCAGCATGGTTTATCAGCTCCTTAATCGCCTCGTCCATGGTGACCCTTCTGCCCTTCTTGATCTGAAGCTTCGAGACCACCTCGAGCAGCTTTCGGTGCGTGTCGTCGTCCACCTTGAGAGTAACTTTAGTGTTTTTAGTATCTTTACTCATCATAGTAAAGTTGTTAAAGTTACTATAAAAGTGTTATCCCAGACTCGGGCCTCAGAACTGCGGCGGTCCCCTCTGGTTCTTTCGACGTTTTTTCTCCAGGAATCTGTAGACGGTTGCGTGTTCCCTCCCGCTCAGCAGCATCTCAATGGCCTCTCGAGCCACCGCCACCTGTTCGGCGTTCCCGATGGCGGCAACTGTTTTTCCGTAAATTGAAATGTAAGTGTCGGTCAGGCGCTCAATAGTCTCTCGGGTCTTTCCCTTTTCGCCAATGACCCTGCCTTTCAACCGGGCGATGGCGCGTTCCGAGTCCCCGGCGAAATCGGTGATGTCCACAATCTCTAGGAGCTGATCGTCATCGAACAGCCTGAAAGCCCGCTGCGAGCTGAACCCTCGGGCAATCGCCTTGAGGACGTTCTCGGCTTTTAATGCGCCTAACGGATCATTCCCGGCCTCAATTTTCACGCAGCCCGACTCGCTGTCGAAGGTTAGCTTGGCGGAGGTGCGGCGCTCGATTTCCTTCTTTATCTCGCCATTAGGCCCGATGGCGGCCCCAATTCTATCTACAGGTATTCGGATATACATCTCCCACACCAGCTAGTCCAATCAACAAAGTAAAGGAGTTTGTCCACCGGCATTTAACCTCGGCGCTTTTTTCAGAATCACTTTTCCTCATCCAAGTCAAAAATCTTTTGGTCGTGGAAACCTTTATTTTCAGGTAAACTAAGTTGGCAGTGATGACGCTTGAATCTCACAAGAACTTGGGCGGCGTGGGGGCCCTGTTGGTAGTTTTGTCCCCCATAGCGATGGGTGCGGCAGCAGGGGTGCTTGGACTGGTAGGACTAGTGCTGTTACTCATTGCCCTGAGTGGCATGGCGAGGGATTTTAGGGAGAAGAAAATATTCAGCAATGCGCTTTACGGGTTTGTGATTGCCGTCGTGGGTGTGGTGGTCGCGCTGGTCATCGTGATTTTGACGGCGCTGCGGTTCTTCTCTCAAGTTGGAATTGATATCCTCAATCCCAATTGGACTGGAATGGGCCGCATGTTTATGGGCGTGTTAACTCCCGGCTTTTGGCCCTTCTTAGCCGGTATCGTGGCCGCGCTGGCCGTGATCTTCGTCTGCTTCCTTATTGCCGTGATATATTTCAGAAGGACGCTGAATATCTTGAGCGACAAGACGAATGTCCAGCTGTTCGCCACCGCCGGGACGATCATGTTGATAGGTGCTATCTTGACCATAGTGGTGGTCGGCTTTCTGCTCATCTGGATTTCATTTATCCTTCTGACGGCGGCCTTTTTCTCGATAAAGACGAAGTGAAACGGGCCTCGGCTCAGGTAAGAATTTATCCAAGATATTTTCAGTAGTTAGTGGGCCGGGGTAGCCAAGCCAGGTAAGGCGTACGCCTTGAGAGCGTATGGCCCATCGGGCCGCAGGGGTTCAAATCCCCTCCCCGGCGCCTTGAGCTAATGAATCGGAACAAAACTCCACTTTGACAACAGTTTTCCCCAATTAGGTAGTGCTCGATGATTCAAAACCACGCTGAAGGTTTCAATATCCTTAAAAGCAAACAGCGCACTACTATCAAGAAATGGGAAATAATTTTAACCATTTGGCTGGCCTCCAAGGATTGTCTGAAGAGGAGGCCGCTAGAAGGCTTAGAGAAGAAGGATACAACGAGCTGCCACGCGGCGAGAAGAGAGGTGCCCTGAGGATAATTATCGGAGTTCTCAAGGAGCCGATGTTTCTTCTTCTGATCACCATCGGAACGCTCTACATGATCCTAGGGGATTTGGAGGAAGCATTTGTCCTGATGAGCTTCGTTTTCGTGATCATCGGTATAACCATTTATCAGGAGAGGAAGACGGAAAGCGCGCTTGAGACTTTGAGGAACCTCTCCAGTCCGCGTGCCCTAGTCATCCGAGGCAGAGAGCTGGTCAGGATTCCAGGTCGGGAGGTGGTTCGGGAGGACTTGCTCTTGCTTAGGGAGGGCGATCGAGTGCCCGCCGACGCCATTGTCCTAGACTCGATGCACCTTCTCGTTGATGAGTCGCTGCTGACGGGAGAATCAGCCCCGGTGAGGAAAAAGGCATGGGATGGGGTTGCTAGGATCGGAAGACCGGGAGGGGATGATCAGCCGTTCGTTTACTCGGGTACTTTGGTGGTCCAAGGTTACGGATATGCTAGGGTCGTCACCACCGGTTTAAACACCGAGATGGGGAAGATAGGCAGGTCGCTGGAGGGTCTCAAGCCCGAGGATACCTCCCTGCAGAGGGAGACCAGGAGGCTCGTCCGAAACATCGCACTTCTCGGACTTCTTCTCAGCATCATTGTCATCCTAGTTTACAGTATTACTAGGTTGGATTGGTTTCATGGAATACTGGCCGGTCTTACTCTTGCGATGGCGATCATCCCGGAAGAGTTCCCAGTTATCTTGACGGTCTTCCTAGCCCTCGGTGCTTGGCGGATATCTAAACAGAGGGTGCTTACGCGTCGGGTCGCGGCTTTGGAAACGCTGGGTGCGGCAACGGTGCTCTGTGTCGATAAGACTGGAACTTTAACCCAGAACCGGATGACGCTTAAGAAGATGTTCGTTGACGGCGAGTTCTATGATGTCGATGAAAGTAGACCGCTGCCGGAAAAGTTTCACGGACTGCTGGAGTTCGCCGTTCTCGCCAGCAGAAGAGACGCCGTTGACCCGATAGAGAGGGCGATAAGCCAATTGTCCGAGAGACACATCGCGAACACCGAGCATGTGCACGGCGACTGGACGCTGGTCAGGGAATACCTGCTATCAAGGGAGCTGCTGGCCATGTCACAGGTCTGGAGCTCCCCTGATGGTGAAGAATACGTGATCGCGGCCAAGGGAGCTCCCGAGGCCGTTTTCGACCTCTGTCACCTCATCGAGGAGAGATCGGAGGAGATCTCGAAGGCTGTGGCGAGGATGGCCGACGAGGGGTTGCGTGTGATCGGGGTTGCCAAGGCATATTTCAAGAAGATAGACCTTCCGGTCGAGCAGCATGATTTCAGGTTCGACTTCATCGGCCTGTTGGGATTTAAGGACCCCCCGAGGCTTGAGGTCAAGGAGGCGATAGAGGAGTGTTACAGCGCCGGAATCAGGGTCGTGATGATCACTGGAGATTATCCCGGAACGGCGTTACATGTGGCCAAGGAAGTCGGATTGAAATGCGATGGAGGGATTGTGACGGGTAACGACTTGGAAAAAATGAGCGACGAGGAGCTCGGTGAGTGCGTGAGAAGTTCAAACGTTTATGCTAGGGTGACGCCCGAGCAGAAGCTGAGGATAGTGAGGGCTCTCAAGGCCAATGGCGAGGTGGTGGCCATGACTGGGGATGGGGTCAACGACGCGCCAGCTCTGAAGGCAGCGAACATAGGTGTGGCCATGGGAGAGAGGGGAACCGATGTCGCTCGAGAAGCTGCCTCGCTCGTCCTAACCGATGATAATTTTTCTTCCATAGTTCAGGCCGTAAGACTCGGCCGGAGGATTTATGACAACATTAAGAAGGCAATGGTCTACATCTTTACCATCCACGTCCCGATAGCCGGGATCACTTTAATACCAGTCCTGCTGAATCTGCCCTTGGTCCTTCTGCCCGTCCATGTCGCCCTTCTCGAGCTGATAATCGACCCTGCTTGTTCGGTGGTCTTCGAGGCACAACCTGAAGAACCAGACGTCATGAGGCGCCCCCCTAGAGATCCAAAGGTGAAGCTGTTTACCAGAAGAACACTTGGCCTCGGCATCCTTCAGGGACTAGTGGTACTCCTCGTTGTCCTTTCCGTCTTCTTGTTTTCCCACTACAGCGGAATGGGAGTGGAAAAGGCGCGGGCGCTTACCTTCATCACTCTCATCATAGCTAATGTTTGTCTTATCCTGACTAACCTTTCTTGGTCGAGGAGCATGTTCGGCTCCATCGGTAAGAGGAACCTTCCACTCTGGCTGATTTTGGGCGGCACCTCCATTTTCATCCTGTTTCTGCTTTATGTCCCGGCGCTTCAGGCAGTTTTCAAGCTCGCTACCATTCAGCCCGTTGAACTGCTCCTCTGTTTGGTAGCGGGTTTGGTGAGCGTGGTGTGGTTTGAGGTCTTTAAGGCACTGAAACCCGACGCTATTAAAAAGGATATTTAACGAAGGCACCCAGTTATTTGTGAGCTCTTCCAATCAGTCTTGGGTTGGTGCGTCTGATGAAAAAATTCGATTGGATAGAACATCCCAGCGACATAGGCTTCAGGGCATACGGCCGCGATCTAGCCGAGGCCTTCGAGAACGCGGCACTGGCACTTTTCGAAATCATGGTCGACACCAGCAAGGTCGATCCCAAGGAAAGACGGGATGTGGAGCTGGCGGCGGAAGATGAGCTGGCGCTCCTTTATGACTGGCTGGACAGATTAATCTATTTTCATGACTCGGAAAATTTGGTCTTTTCAAGGTTCACGGCGGGGATAGAAAAAACGCGGAGAGAACTCAAGCTTTCGGCCCAGGTCTGGGGTGAGAAATTTGATCCAGCCAAGCATCCGGAGCGGACGGCAGTGAAAGCGGTCACCTATCACCTGATGGAAGTGGGGCAGGGGAAAGATGGCACCTATGTCCAAGCCGTGGTTGATATCTGATCGGGCCATTTTAAAGCAAAAGTTAATTTAACGGCTTCAGCTATGTCTACTGGGTGTAATTGTGGAAGAAGGCGCTGTTTCAGCCGCGGGTCCGTGGAAGGGGACGATAAGGAAGATAGATGAGTTGAGATGGGAGATACCTAAAGATTACAAGCACTGGATGCGCGTTCCCGCCAGAATCTATGCAGACGAGGAGATGCTCAACGAGATGAGGCGGGACCTCACGCTGGAACAGGCCGCCAACGTTTCCTCACTTCAGGGGATCTGCCGCTACTCGATAACACTTCCTGACGGTCATCAGGGCTACGGCTTTCCAATTGGAGGAGTGGCCGCTACGGATGTTGGGACCGGCGTTATCAGCCCAGGAGGCGTAGGCTATGATATCAACTGTGGCGTTCGTCTTCTGCGCACGGGACTCGACAAAGATGATGTAATACCAAAACTTCGAGAGCTCGTGGATTCACTGTTTAGGAACGTTCCCTCAGGGTTGGGTAGTGAGGGCAAAGTTAAGGTGACTCAGTCTCAGCTCGACCAAGTTCTGGAGATGGGAGCGAGATGGGCCGTGGAGAATGGATATGGTTGGGAAGAGGACCTAGATCGGCTTGAGGAAAGGGGCGGGATGCCCGGGGCTTCTGCCAAGGATGTTAGCACCGAGGCCAAGAGGCGGGGTTATCCCCAGCTCGGCAGCTTGGGCAGCGGAAATCACTTTCTCGAAGTTCAGACGGTTGATAAGATATTTGACCCTGAGGTAGCCCGGAGGTTCGGCATAGACCACGAGGGCCAAGTAACGGTGATGATCCACACCGGTTCCCGAGGTCTGGGGCACCAGGTTTGCTCCGATTACCTCCGCACCATGGAGCGTGCCGTGAAAAGGTATAACATCTTCCTGCCCGACCGTGAACTGGTGAACGTTCCCGTAAACTCTCCCGAGGGGCAGGCATATCTTTCGGCGATGAGATGCGCCGCCAATTTCGCCTGGGCTAACCGACAAATGATAGTCCACTGGGTGAGGCAGTCATTTGAGGAGGTCATGAAGAAGGACGCCGAATCGTTGGGCCTGCACATTGTCTATGATGTTGCGCACAACATTGCCAAGATCGAGGAGCATGAGGTGAACGGTGAAAAGAAAAAACTTTGCGTTCACAGAAAGGGCGCCACAAGGGCCTTCCCTGCTGGACATCCTGAAGTGCCACCAATATACCGTGATGTGGGCCAGCCGGTGCTGATTCCAGGGGATATGGGAACGGCTTCCTATGTGATGGTCGGTACCCAACAGGGTTACAGGGAGACCTTCGGCTCCACTGCCCACGGCGCTGGACGGCACATGAGCCGAACCGCAGCGCTGAAGCACTTCAGGGGAGAGGACATCAAGCGCAAGCTAGAGTCAGAGGGAAAGGTCGTCAGGGCCGCCAAGATTTCGGTAATCGCTGAGGAGGCACCGGAAGCCTACAAGGACATCGATAGGGTGGTTGACATAACCCACCGAGCCGGCATAGCTAAGAAAGTTGCAAGGCTGGTGCCAATAGGAGTCGCCAAAGGCTGATTGATAATGCTTTCTAACCCAGAAATTTCAGTCTTATTACCAGCTTCTTTGGTGGCTGATTCCTCAGACCTTCAACAGGTGACTTTTAAAGTAGGCATAGTGGGGCGGGCACTGGCAATCTTCCGCGTTGTCAGGGTATGTATCTACAATGACGATGATCCCAATGTCCGTGACCAAGAGATCCAAGCCAAGACGATTGAGACCTTATTGAGTTATCTTGAAACTCCGCAGTATTTGCGCAAGCTCCTTTTCCCCCATACTGGTGAACTTAGATATGCCGGTTTGCTTTCTCCGCTGCGAACACCGAATCATCCGCTCCAGGGTGAGAGGAATCAAAAGGGAGACTATCGCGATGGAGTCGTCATTGAGTCGGGAAAAAAAAGCGTTTTGGAAATAGGTCTGCCGATGAAGGGAATCTACCATGGAGAGTTGCCCCTGAAGCAGCGGTTGACGGTGAGACTTGGTAATCGAGAGGGGGATTTCGTCCAAGTGACACCGGTCCCTCGTGAGGAGATTCATGAGTATTGGGGTTTCAAAATTTCACGCGCCAAAAGCCTCGCGGAGGGCTTAAAAGCAGTTAAATCCGATTACTACATTGGTACATCGAGGCGAGGGCAAAATTTATATGAGACCGTGCAGGCGATAAAGAGTAGCAAACCTCGCAGTATGGCGGTGGCTTTCGGGGGGCCTTATGCTGGGCTCTTCGAGATATGCCGGCGACAGGGCGTCGAAGCCTCGGCTCTGTTCGACGTCATTGTGAACGCAGTACCAAACCAAGGCACGGCCACGGTTCGGACCGAGGAGGCACTCATCGCCACGCTCTCGCTGCTGAATGCGCTCATAGAGGGATAGAAAATGGGAAAGCGGGCACATCATCCTAGACGGGGATCATTGGCCTATATGCCAAGGGTAAGGGCCAAGAGCCCCGTGGCTCATGTGAGGGCTTGGCCAGCGGAAGCTAGGTTGGGTTTACAGGGATTTGCAGGTTATAAGGCCGGGATGGTAAGCCTCTTCATGATCGATGATCACAAGGGGTCCATGACTAAGGGACAGGAGATTTGTGTTCCGGCCACCGTGATCGAGGCACCGCCGATGATTGTCTGTGCGATTAGGCTCTATCGAGAAGGCTCTAAGGGACTAAAGGCTGTGGATGAAGTCTGGTCAGGTGAGGTTCCTAAGGACCTCTATCGCCTGATTCGAAAGCCCAAAAAATACGATGTTCAAAAAGACCTTGCAGAGGCCGAGGCATTGGTTAAGGCTGGTAAAGTTAATGAGATCCGCGTTTTAGCCTGTACCCAACCCAGAGTCACCGGTGTGCCAAAGAAAAAGCCGGATTTAGTGGAGATCCGTGTCAGCGGCAGCTCCATTGAGGAGCGCTGGAACTATGCCAAGGGTTTACTGGGCAAACAGGTTCGCCCGACGGATGTTTTTAAGGAGGGCGAGTTCGTCGATGTTCTGGCGATCACAAAGGGCAAAGGGTTCCAAGGTCCGGTTAAAAGATGGGGCGTCAAGATTTTGCCACGAAAGAGCGAGGAGGGACGAAGACAGGTCGGTACCCTCGGCCCATGGTCTCCGCCCAGAATTCTGTGGACAGTTCCAGCGGCAGGCCAGATGGGATACCACCAGCGCACCGAGTTCAACAAGAGAATTTTGAAGATAGGAAACGATGGTAAGGAGGTCACGCCGAGTGGGGGCTTCCTCCGTTATGGACCGATCAGAGGAGATTATATCGTCCTTGCCGGTTCGGTTCCTGGACCTACCAAACGATTAATTCAATTGAGACGCCCGATAAGATTACATCATAAAGTCGCGACTACGGTGCCCTCTATTACCTATATAAGCACCGCTTCCCAACAGGGGGCGTGATTATGAAGGTTCCTGTTTTTTCCCTTGATGCTAAGCCAGTAGAGGAAATAGAACTTCCGGAAATCTTTGAGACTGAGATCCGGCCAGACGTGATAAGACGGGCCGTGCTGGCTGCACAGTCGGCCAGAATTCAACCGTGGGGATCGGATCCTATGGCGGGGAAGAGAACATCGGCCGAAACATGGGGGAAGGGATTTGGTGTTTCTAGAATTAGAAGAGTCAAAGGCACCAAGCATCCAGCAGCAGGAATGGGTGCTTTTGCGCCACATGCGGTCGGCGGTAGGAGAGCTCATCCTCCTAAGGTCGAGAAGATAATTTTAGAGAGAATAAATAAAAAGGAACGACGGTTGGCCATAAGATCAGCTATTGCCGCGTTAAAGGATAAGAAATTAGCCGCTGCAAGGGGCCATTTGATTGAAAATGTTCCAGCACTTCCTATTGTCGTTACCGATGAGATAGAAAGTCTGAGAAAAACTGCAGATATAAGGGCAACTTTGGTGAAGTTAGGGTTGGATAAGGAGCTAGAAAGAACCTCTAAGGGAATACGCATCCGAGCAGGCGTTGGTAAGATGAGAGGCCGGAGGTATAAGAAAGCAGTCGGACCTTTAATAGTGATAGCTCAAGACAAAGGGATAAAGTTGGGGGCCAGAAATCTCCCTGGGGTGAGCGTGGCCAAAGTCAACGAACTGAATGCCGAGGTTCTAGCACCGGGAGGGGTACCGGGCAGAGTATCTGTTTGGAGTACCTCTGCCATTCAGAAACTTGCGGAGGGATTGTACTCATGAAAGATCCGCACTCAGTAATTCTCTATCCCCTCGCCACCGAGAAATCGGTGAAAATGATGGAGTCCGAAAATAAGTTGATTTTCGTAGTTGATAATGCCGCAAGCAAGGCAGATATCAAAAGAGCTGTAGAGACGCTTTTTGAAGTCAAAGTGAAAAAAGTATCAACCGAAATAACCCCTGACGGGAAAAAGCGTGCTTATGTAAAGCTAGCTCCTGAGTTTATGGCTGATGAAATAGCAGCTAAGCTGGGGATGATCTGATGGGTAAGCGCTTAAGAGCACAAAGGATAGGCGACGGTTCTCCGACCTACCGGGCAAAGAGTTGGAGGAGGCTGGGAAAGATAGAGCTACCTTCTCCACAGAAAACAGGCGAAGCAGTGGTAGTGGATATACTTCACGATCGTGGCAGAAATGCGCCTGTAGCGATGATTAGATGTGAGGATGGGCAAGAACATCTGATGCTGGCTCCCGAAGGACTCAAAGTTGGTGACCGAATTATGATCGGAACTGCTGGTGAAGCAAAGCCGGGAAATGTTCTAACTTTATCTGAAATACCAGAAGGCACGCCTGTCTTCAATATAGAGACCAAACCAGGAGATGGTGGAAAATTAGTAAGGGCGGCAGGTTCTTACGCGGTGGTGATCGGACACGAGGGAGATCGTGTTAGCGTTCAACTTCCCTCGGGGGAGATAAAGGAAATGGATCCTAGGTGTCGTGCAACGGTGGGAGTGGTGGCGGGCGGAGGACGCTTGGAAAAACCGTTAGTTAAAGCAGGCAAACGGCATCACATCATGATCGCAAAGGGCAAGCATTATCCACGGACTCGTGCGGTGGCTATGAACGTGGTAGATCACCCCTTCGGTGGTGGAAGGGGTAAAAATGCCGGAAGACCGAAAACGGTGGCACGTGGAGCTCCGCCTGGTCAGAAAGTAGGGTTAATAGCGGCTAGGAGAACAGGCAAGAGGTGAGGGCATGCCGAAGAAATTCACTTATCGTGGTTATACGTTAGAAGAACTCCAGAAGTTACCTTTAGATGATTTTGCCATGCTTTTACCGTCTCGTCAGCGGAGATCATTGTTGAGAGGGTTCACACCGAAACAGAAAAAATTAATAGAAAAAATCAGGAAAGCTAGGGCTTCAGGTAATGATGCCCCCATCAGGACACACTGTCGAGATATGGTGATAATTCCGGAGATGGTAGGGCTAAAGTTTGCAGTTCATAATGGTAAGGAGTTTTTAGTAGTAGAAATTAAGCCGGAGATGATTGGCCACCGTCTTGGGGAATTTGCGCTAACGAGAAAGAGAGTCATTCATGGAACTCCTGGTATCGGCGCTACCAGAAGCTCCATGTACGTCCCGCTGAAGTGATGGTAATGCCTAAGTTCGGTTACTCTGCTGAAATTGAGGAACCAGTGGCAAGGGCTTTGGGTAAGGAGAGGAGGATCTCTCCCAAGCAGGCCATGGAGGTCTGCAGAGCTATAAGGGGGATGAGTCTGAGCGCCGCCAAAGAATATCTTGAAGCCGTTCAGCAGAAGAAAAAAGCAGTGCCTATTTTGCGGCACAGAAAAAAGGTTGCCCATCGTGGTCCCAAGGGCAGCGGTCAGTATCCGGTGAAAGCGGCGAGAGAGATCCTGAAGGTGCTGAAGAACGCGGAGGCCAACGCGATTTACAAGGGACTGGATGTGGAAAAACTTAAAGTGGTTCACGCCGCTGCCTACAAGGGGACAGCTATTCCCGGTTTCTTGCCGCGTGCTTTTGGCCGCTCATCACCGGCGATATCACCACTGACAAACATTGAAATAATTCTGAAAGGGTGAGGAAATGCCAGTAGAAAAACACTTCATCAAGCAGGGAATCAAACGAGTTCAGCTAGAAACCTATCTTCAGAACGAGCTTTCGAAGGCCGGATACGGCGGCGTGGATATAAAAAGAGTTCTCACGGGTACCAGAGTTACTATTTATGTAGAGAGGCCGGGAATGGTGATCGGCAAGAAGGGTAAGAGCATCAAGCAGCTGACCGACGATTTGGAACAAAAGTTCGGCCTCGAAAAACCACAGGTTGAGGTTGTGGAAATACCTAAGCCAGAGCTGTCGGGACCGATTATGGCCAAGCACATCGCCTTCGCTTTGGAGCGTGGCTTGAGCGTTCGTAGAGTCGGTCAGAGCATGGTTAGGACGATAATGGGAGCTGGAGCCAGAGGAGTGGAGATAGTGATTTCCGGCAGGATTGCCGGAGAGCGGTCGAGGAGCATGCGATTTTATGAGGGATATTTGAGCAAGGCTGGAGAGCCGGCTCAGAAACTGGTCAGCCACGGAAAAGCGGTGGCAAAATTGAAGCCCGGCATCGTGGGTATAAAGGTGAGCATAATGCCCCCGGATGTCCCCTTGCCGGGAGAGATAAAGATCGCGGAAGAAACGACCGGGACCGAAAAACAGCCAGCTGGTGAAAAGGTCGAGGAAACTAAGGTCAAGAAGGCCCCTGAGGAGGGTGTTGGCGATGGCGACGCTCAGGCCTGAGGAAATAAGGTCAATGAATTTTGATGAGATGGTGCAGAAATTGAAGGAGCTGAGATCAGAGCTGGCCAGAGCTAGGGCTACAGCGGCTGCGGGCGGCTCGCTGGAAAATCCGGCGAAAATCCGGGAACTCAAGCGGGCGATAGCCAGAATACTCACTATTATAAGGGAAAAACAGCGAGGAGGTGGATGAGCACTGCAAGAGATATGTAAAGTTTGTGGTCTGCCCAAGGAACTCTGCGTCTGCGAAGAGATAGCTCGAGAGCAGCAACGGATAAACGTATATGTCATCAAGCGAAAGTTCGGCAAGGTCGTCACGGTCATAGAAGGTCTCGATGACAAACAAGTCAGCATCAAAGACCTGACTAAGAAACTGAAATCCGAGCTTGCCTGCGGTGGAACTTGGAAGGATGGGCGCATAGAGCTACAGGGGCACCACGAACAGCGAGTAAAGGAAGTGCTCGTGAGTCTTGGGTTCACCCCCGAGATGATAAACATGAGATAGGTGGCGTTATGCCGTTGACTAAAAGAAACATATTGCAGCACGAGCTTATTGGGCTCGAGGCGCAGGTCGTGAGCAGTTCTGATCCTAATCTTTTGGGCGTCTACGGCAAGATTCTGGATGAAACACGGGATATGCTGGTGATTGAACACATGTCAGCCGCGAAAATAGTGCCAAAATCTGGCTCATCATTCGAGATAAAACTGCCTGATGGTCAGACTGTGGTAATAGAAGGTAGGAGGCTGGTCGGGCGGCCCGAGGAAAGAGTTAGGCGGAAGAGGTGATACTGATGGTTGGAATGGGAATTGAACCACCCAAGGAGAAGTGTTCTGACCCTAAGTGTCCTTTTCATGGCAAACTTTCGGTCAGAGGAAAGGCACTGGAGGGAATCGTCGTCAGCGATAAGATGACCCGGACGGTTACGGTTGAGCTTGAACGCATGCATAGAATAGCTAAGTATGAAAGATATGAAAGGAGGACCTCAAAATATCATGCCCACAATCCACCTTGCATCTCAGCGAAGTTGGGGGACAGGGTAAAGATAATGGAGTGCAGAAGACTAAGTAAGACGAAGGCCTTTGTGGTCGTTCAGAAGTTAGGGTGATGTCATGGGAAAGAAGGGAGCGGGAACAGCAATAGGCGTGAGCGCGGTTACTCCGGTTCGCGTGCTTCCAGTTGGGGCTAGACTGGTAGTCACCGACAACACTGGGGCTCGGGAGATCCAGATAGTAAGTGTCATGGGGTACAAGGGAAGGCGCCGGGCGATGGGTAAAGCCGGCGTAGGTGATAGGATAGTGGCCTCGGTGAAAAGAGGCACGCCGGAACTCAGAAAGCAATTGGTCCAAGCGGTGGTGGTGCGGCAGAGAAAGGAGTACCGGCGTCTTGATGGTATGCGGGTAATGTTTGAGGACAACGCTGCAGTCTTGATAACTCCCGAGGCTGCACCCAGAGGGTCGGAGATTAAAGGGCCGATTGCTAGAGAAGCTGCCGAGAGATGGCCGAAAGTAGCAGGAATAGCCTCAATAGTGGTGTGAGCTATGGTGTCGCGTCAGCCGAGAAAGCAACGAGCGAGGCTTTACTCAACACCGGTACACAGGAGGAACAAGTTGATGTCTGCGAGGCTCAGCAAAGAATTGCGTGAAAAATATAAAATCAAATCACTTCCGGTGAGAAAGGGTGACCGGGTGAAGATTTTGCGAGGGGATTTTAAGAAACTGGAAGGGGAGGTCTTAGAGGTAAACCCCAAAAAGCAGACGATTACTGTGCAGGGAGCTACCATAACTAAGAGCGATGGCTCGCAGGTCAACCGACCAATCCACCCCTCCAACGTTATGCTGTTGAAACTAGTTGAGGATAAAGAACGCATAGGAAAGTTAACGGGGAGGTCAGAGAGTGGCTAAAAAAGGCAGCAGCAGGCACTTAAAGCGTTACGCGGCACCGCGGTCATTGAAGTTGCCTCGTAAGTCTGTGGTCTGGACGATGAAGCCATCTCCCGGACCGCATCCGGCGGATAGAGCGATACCACTTCGAATTTTATTGCGGGATTATCTCTCGATAGCTAGAACCGCGCGGGAGGCCGACGGGGTGATAAATAGGGGAGAAGTATTTGTCGATGGAAAGGTCAGGCGTTCTCCTGATTTTCCCGTTGGTTTTATGGATGTAGTTAGATTGCCAGCACTTGACACCAACTACAGGATTTTGCTCGATCATTTGGGCCGGCTGGTGCCCGTTAAAACGCTTTCATCCGAGGCCTCGTTTAAATTATGTAAAATCATCAGAAAGCAATATGTGAGGGGTAAAAAGATACAGCTCACCCTCCATGATGGCAGAAATGTGGTGGGAGATTTCTTGGATTATAAACCAGGGGACGTTGTGAAAATATCATTGCCGGAGCAGAGTATTTTAGAACGGCTTCCTTTTGAAGTTGGCAGCATTGCGATGGTTACTGCTGGTAGCAACGTGGGCAGGGTTGGCAAAATTACTGAAATAAAGACAATCATCGGAACTCAGCCGAATATAGTTACTCTGGAAGATGGTGGTTTGACCTTCCAAGCTCCAGAGCACTACATTTTTGTGTTGGGCAAGGAAAAGCCCGCTATTAGTTTGCAGGTGAGTGGATGAACCCAATGCGACAGATCCGCGTGGAAAAGGTAGTGTTGAACATCGGTGTCGGCGAGGGCGGTGATAGGCTTGCCAAGGCAGAAAAGGTGCTGGAGATGATTGCAGGCCAAAGGCCGGCGAGGACCCACGCTAGGAAGTCGGTGCGGGATTGGAGGATAAAGAAGGGGGAGCCAATAGGCTGTAAGGTTACTCTGCGTGGAGAGAGAGCCATTAAGGTATTAAAAAAGCTCCTCGAAGCGGTGGACAATAAGATTAAGGCAACTTCATTTGATGAGAACGGTAATGTTTCCTTCGGCATCAAGGAGCACATCGATATTCCAGGGATTTCATACGACCCTGAGATCGGAATGTTTGGCATGGACGTTTCGATAGCTCTGGAACGACCGGGATACCGGATAAAAAGGAGAAACCTACTTCGGAGACCCGTTCCAAGAGGTCACCGAGTCACCAGGGAGGAAGCGATAAATTTCATGATTACCAATTTTGGGGTTGAGGTGTTACAATGACGAAGAAAAAGTTTGGAAAGGGAGCTCACAGGTGTATGCACTGCGGTAGCTATGGTCATGTTTATCAACAACATGGGCTAAGGCTCTGCCGGAGATGCTTCAGGGAGCTGGCTCCTAAGATCGGTTTTACCAAATACAGCTGAGGCATGTTTATGTTGTTGGATCCATTAGCTAATGCCCTTTCAAAGGTCAACAATTATGAGCGGGCTAGAAAGAAAGAGGTTGTCATTGCCCCAGCTTCCAAACTGATCCGGGAGGTCTTCCAGATAATGCAGGATGAGGGTTATATCGGCGCCTTTGAGTTCATCGATGATGGAAAGTCTGGAAAGTTTAGGGTTGAGTTGAAAGGGAAGATTAATAGGTGCGGGGCGATAAAGCCGAGGTTCGCGACAAAGGTGACCGAGTACGAGAAGTGGGAAAAGCGCTATCTTTTAGCCGCCGGTTTTGGGCTGCTTATTGTTTCAACACCAAAGGGAGTGATGGCCCATACCAAGGCGAAGGAGCTGGGTTTGGGCGGAAGGCTGATTGCCTACGTTTATTGATCCCGCAGGGCCGACCTCACGCTTTTAATGGAGAAAAACGGAGAGTAGACGGGACAAAAAAAGGGTTGAGTATGTCGCGGATAATGGAAGAGAAAATAGAATTACCAGATGGCGTGGAAGTCAAGGTCGAGGGCAAGAGAGTCGAGGTGAGCGGGAAAAAGGGAGCTCTCTCACGTGAATTTGATTTTCCAGGCCTAGAGATAAAGATTCAGGGCCGCGTTATCATCGGGACGATCTCCTCTTTGCGCCGCAGGGACAAGGCCGCGCTTGGAGTTTTTAAAGCACATTTAATGAACATGATCAAAGGGGTCACCGAAGGTTTTGTCTATAAACTTCGCACCGTATATTCACATTTTCCAATTACGGTGAAGGTCGAGGGAAAACGCGTGACTATTCATAACTTTTTGGGTGAGAAATCGCCTCGGGTCGCGGAGATAGTCGGCGACGTCTCGGTGGAGGTCAATGGTGATGAAATTATCGTCAGGGGGATAAACAAAGATGATGTAGGACAAACAGCTTTTAACATCGAGCAGGCAACTTCTGTGAAGTACAGGGATCGCAGGATTTTCCAAGACGGTTGTTACATCGTTGAAAGGTCGTGATTTCGATGGAGAAGAAACGACTACCAAAGTTCAGACGTCAGGAATGGTTCAGGTTCAAGAGGCTTGGGGAGAAATGGCGTAAGCCCAGAGGACGGGACAGTAAGCTTCGCCTTAGGGTTAGCGGTAAGGGGCACCTAGTTTCTATTGGTTATCGGGTTCCTAAGACAGTTAGGGATCTTCATCCCTCTGGCTTTACTGAGGTGCTGGTAAAGAACTTATCCGATCTTGAGAAAATTGACGCGGCCAGACAGGCGATCAGAATAGCTGCAAATGTGGGAAGGAAAAAAAGGGAACAGATCTTGAAAAGAGCTGAAGAGCTGAAGATAAAGGTGCTTAATCTGGGGGTGAGGAAGGATGAAGCTGGACATGAAGAAAAGACTGGCAGCTGATATCCTCAAGGTTGGTGTGAACAGGGTCTGGATAGATCCTAGTCGCATAGCGGATGTTTCTGCCGCCATCACTCGTGATGATATTAAACGGCTTATCAAACAGGGCGCTATCAGGGCAAAGCCAGAGACGGGGATCAGCCGGGGCAGGCTGAGGACGAGGAGGTTAAAGCGCAGGGCAGGCAGACGCCGCGGGATGGGGTCAAGGAAGGGTGCAAGCGGCGCGAGGGCGCCCAGAAAGGCCAACTGGGTAAAGACGGTTCGGCCTTTACGGGTTAGGCTGAGGGAACTGAGAAAGGAAGGTTTGATTGACCACGGAGAATATCGGAAGCTCTACAGGATGGTAAAAGGCGGCTATTTCCGGAGCAAGGCGCACTTGAATCTTTACCTGAAGGAAAGAGGTATCTTGAAGTGATTTAAAATGAAGACATCTGGTCCACGGTTCAAGGTTGAGTTCAGGCGAAAGAGGGAGGGAAGGACGGATTACAGGTACAGGCTCAAGCTGTTGAGGTCCAGAAAGCTGAGGCTAGTCGTCAGAGTTTCGCTGAGGCATATTTCAGCCCAGATTATGAAATTTTCCCCCACCGGAGATTTGGTCTTGGTCTCCGCTCATTCTAAACAGCTGGAGAAGTTTGGCTGGAAGGACGGGACATCCAACCTACCAGCAGCTTACCTTGTTGGTTTACTTTGCGGATATCGCGCCGTAAAAGCTGGGGTGAAGGAAGCGGTACTTGATATTGGTATGAGACACCCCACCAAGGGTGCTAAAGTTTTCGCCGTGCTGAAGGGAGCCTTGGACGCAGGTCTGCAGATACCACATCAAGAAGAGATTTTACCGTCGGATGAAAGGATAAGCGGCGAAGATATATCGGCGTATGCGGAGAGTTTGAAAAAAGAGGATGAAAGAACATACATGGCGAGGTTCTCAAGTTATTTATCAAAGGGGTTGCTTCCTGAACAAATACCTGATCACTTTAATTCAGTAAAGCAAGAGATAGTCAGGCAGTTCGGTGGTTAAGATGAGAAGACAAAGAGCAGAGGAATTTAACATCGAGCATTGGCAGCCGCGCACCAGCTTGGGCAGACAGGTCAAGGAGGGAAAAATCACCGATATTTCGCAGATACTGCGGGCTGGAAAGCCGATCAAGGAAAGCGAAATAGTTGACGCCTTAGTCCCGAACATCCAAGAGGAGATTCTCGAAGTTACGCTGGTTCAAAGAATGCACAAGTCAGGTCGCAGGGTGAAATACAGGGTAGTGGCCGTGGTCGGGAACAGGGATGGCATCGTTGGAGTTGGTCACGCCAGCGCTAGGGACATAGGTTCCTCCATTAAAAAAGCCGTTAACGTGGCAAAGTTAAATGTCATTGAAGTGGCTAGGGGCTGTGGTAGCTGGGAGTGCGGTTGCGGGCGAAGTCACTCCGTTCCATTTGAAGTTTCCGGGAAGAGCGGCAGCGTCAAAGTTTTTATAAAGCCGGCACCGCGTGGGCTCGGGCTGGCGTCAGCTGAGATTCCAAAAACCATTCTTCGCATGGCAGGAATACTTGATGCTTGGACGAGGACCGAGGGGGAGACACGCACGACGCTCAATCTCTCAATGGCGGTGATGGAGGCTTTGAAGCAAACGACCAAAGTGGTCATGAGCGACCGATACCGAGAGCGCGTGGTTCTAGGCAAGGCGGGTGTCGTGAGTGGCTAAACTTGCGGTGATCAAGATCAGGAGCGATATCAACGCTAGACGGGAGGTCAAGGATACATTAAAGATGTTGGGACTGACTCGGGTCAATCATTGCGTCCTAGTTGATGATAATGAATCTATCTTAGGGATGGTAAGAAAAGTTAAGGACTATGTTACGTGGGGTGAAGTAAGAGCCGATGTTGTAGAACAATTGTTGGCAAAGAGAGGCAGGCTCATCGGCAACAAGAAATTGACCGATGAGGTGATTAAGAACAGACTAAACTTTCAGAGCTTGGCGGATCTGGCGGCGGCGATTACAAACGGTAGCGTGAAATTGGATGAGATTGGCATCAAAAAGGTTTTCAGACTCCACCCGCCTTCAGGGGGTTACAAATCGACTAAACGCCCGGTGAGGGACCTCGGAGATTTGGGCTACCGCGGTGAAAAGATTAACGAGTTGATTATGCGGATGATGTGAGATCTATGACCGTTCGCAGGGGTAGAAAGGTTAGAAAACAGCGAGGTAGGCGCACCTATGGCCGTGGATGCTCTAAGAGAGGAAGGGGTAGTGGCGAGCGTGGCGGCACGGGAATGAGCGGTGGACACAAACACAAGTGGTCGTACATCATTAGATACATGCCTGATTATTTCGGCAAACACGGCTTCACACGACCGGAGGCTGTGCGTCGGGGGGTAACCGCCATCAACGTCGGTGAAATCGACGAAAATTTGGATAGGTTAGTTGGGATGGGAGTGGCCAAGAAGGAGGGGGATAGATTTCTGGTGGATTTGAACAAGCTCGGAGTCGACAAGGTCCTAGGCGGTGGCCGCGTGACTCGTCCGCTTGAGGTTGTGGCAAAATCATTTGTTGAATCGGCTAAACGAAAGCTTGAGGAAGCTGGTGGCAAGGCTATCGCTGGGTGAAAGCGATGGATGGGGAAATGGAGAAGCCGCGCTCGAAGCTTTATGCATTAGATTCAATTGTTCGTCGTTTGCCCGAAGTTGCAGTTCCCAAAAGAAGGGTTCCTTTTAAGGAGAGGTTCATCTGGACTGGAGTGGCCCTGATTGTTTTCTTCTTGATGTCTCAGATTCCGCTCTACGGCATAGCCCAGCGGGAGCCGTTCGTGGACACTAACGGTAACGGAGTCTTTGACTTTATTGATGCCAATGGTAACGGGGTGATGGACCCTGGTGAAACCGCTTTAGAACCTTATACTGATTTGAATCATAACGGCGTCTGGGATGCCGGGGCCCAAAATTTCTTCGGTCAGCTTAGATACGTTCTGGCAAGTCATGCCGGCAGTTTGATGGAGTTAGGTATTGGCCCAATTGTTACGGCGGGAATAGTAATGCAGCTCTTGGTGGGCAGCAAGATAATAGGTTTAAATTTGTCGGAGAGTGAAGACCGTGCCCTCTTCACCGGGATTCAGAAATTTTTAGCAATCATTATGGCTGTTTTTGAGGGCGCGATGCTGGTACTGGCAGGTAACTATGGCAAGAGTGTGGGGTTGTTGAGCCCAGCGGGAATTCTGCTTGTTCTGCAACTAACCCTAGGGGCCATCGTGGTGATCTATCTGGATGAAGTGGTCTCAAAATACGGCTTCGGTAGCGGGGTCAGTTTGTTTATAGCTGGCGGTGTTGCCATGACGGTGGTCTGGGAGGCCCTAAACCCAGCCACCGGCGTCATCCCTAATTTGATAGGCACGGTACTCAGCAGCGGTGATGTCATCAGTGAGTTCTTCAGACCCCATTTGCCTAATATGATGGGACTGATAGCGACAATTCTTATATTTTTCATAGTAGTTTATGCCGAAAGCATGAGAATAGAGATTCCGCTGGCATACGGTCGGTTTGGCGGGGTCAGGGGACGCTACCCGATAAGGTTCCTCTACACTTCAAATATTCCGGTCATCTTGGCCATGACGGTTTTTGCCAATCTGAAGATATTTGCCGCCCTTCTTCATGCGCCGTGGCTTTCCTACTTCACAGATGCCCCAAATGGACTGGCCCAAGTAGCCGCCGATCCAATTCGGGCCGTCATCTATATGGCGATATTAGTTCTCGCCAGCATGGGCTTCGCTTACCTCTGGGTGCACATGACTGGGATGGGCCCAGGAGATGTGGCGAGACAACTGGATGAGTCCGGCATGTTGATTCCAGGATTTAGGCGTGATGTGAGAGTCATGGAGTGGGTACTGAGTCGTTACATCATAACCGCGGCTCTACTCGGTGGTGCCTTTGTAGGGTTCCTCTCGGCCGGGGCGGACTTTTTGGGCGCACTAGGTAGCGGGACAGGCATCCTGTTGACTGTTGGTATCATGTACAGCTTGTATCAGGAGATAGCCAAAGAACAAGTGGCGGAAATGTTCCCAGCCGTTAGGAAACTCTTTGGCGAGTGAGAACACGATCGAGTTGCAGAAAGACTGGTCAGTGAGGCAACTATGCATAGTTTGAGCAAGCTAGTTGGGCTATCGAAACGCCAGCAGCCGGATTGCGATGTTGGGATTTTCTGTCCACCAGTTTCAGGGCTTCGGTTTGTTTTCAGAATATTGATAAAGGGTTTAAAAAGCAGTGGATAATATAGTCTCAGCGCTAAGGTGAATTTATGCCAAGAAAGATGCCGATTCTGCTGGCTCTGGTGCTGACATCTGCTATAATTCTTTCAGGATTAGCTCGGGCCCAAGGGCAAGGAAATAGCGACGATCTTTTCAGCATCATTAATAACTTAGACACCTCAGCGGCATCCTTGCGCCGGGGCGACAGCGACTCGGCCAAAAGCCATCTTGCGCAGGCCTATGAGGGCTATCTGTTTAGTTTCAGCTCCAGCGTGGCGGGAGCAGATTCCTCCCTTGACGAGCAAATTAAGGTCAAGTTCGCAGCAGTTTCTCAGACACCAACTGAAACCGATATCCTCTCTTTGCGATCAGATATCTCCAGAGCGGCTTCGCTGGTGGGGGTTCATCTGTCGCCAATTTTTGAATATTCTCTCTTTATAATTCTGGGCATCAGTGTTGTGGCATCATTTATTGTGAATATAATAACTAAGAAAATGGTGAACTGGGAGTTGGTGAAGCAGAACAAAGAGAAAATAGCTGCTTTCCAGAAGGAATACCGTGAGGCGATGAAGAAGAGGGACATGAAACTGGTGCACAAACTTCAATTGCAGCAGCCCGAGATAAACAAGCTGATGATGCAGAACACGTCGCAAACCTTGAAGCCGTCCATCATCTATATGATCCCGCTTTTTATCCTGTGGATCACGCTGAGCGGTTACTTTAAAGGATGGGTGGTGGCTTGGTTGCCGTTTATCAGAATAGACCTTCCCTTTATTGGCCCGCTGGTCGTTTTCGGGGTGGGTTGGTGGTATTTCATTACCTACCTCGGATTTTCCCAGATATTTAGAAAAATTATGATAGGTGATTAGTTGCCCGCGCGGAGACACAGATCTAATACCTACAAAAAGAGACAGGTTCGCACACCAGGAGGAAGAGTGTCGAAACACTACCGGGAGAAGAGAAAAGCCGCCGCAAAATGCGCTTCCTGTGGCCGACCACTTAGTGGCGTACCTAGGATACAGGGGGGCATACTGAGGAGTCTTCCTCGCAGTCTGAGGATGCCGAACCGGGCCTTCGGCGGTTATCTATGTGTTGCCTGTTCCCGAAGAGCACTGATAGAAAAAGCTAGGACCTGAGAGTATGGTAGCCGTTGCCATCAGCGGCCTACACGGTGCCGGGAAATCAACAACGGCTAAAGCTCTGGCAAAGAGGTTTCGAAGCCTGCGATATCTCTGCGCCGGAGATATCTTCAGAGAGCTGATCAAGGAAAAGGGCATGACCTTGAAAGAAGGTCAGAGGTATGCTGAGCGTCACCCTTCTATTGACCAAATGATCGACAGGAAGATTGCCGATGCTGCAAGAGGTGGCAAGGTTCTGATAGATGCAAGGTTGGCCGGGTGGATGGCTAAAAAAGCGGACCTCAAAATATTCCTCACAGCCCCGATAAAAGTGAGGGTGAAAAGGATTGCTCAAAGAGAAGGACGAAGATATCGCGATGTTTACGATGAGACGGTCAAAAGGGAAAAAAGTGAGGCAAAAAGATTTAAAAAACTGTACAACATTGATATTAACGATTATTCAATTTTTGACATCGTGGTGAACACGGAGAGGTTGTCGATCGCGGAGACGACCAAGATACTTGCCGCGGCAATTGAGGCGGTCATGAAGAGGAGGCGTTAGAAGTGGTGATGGAAGTAGGACGGGTCTGTGTAAAGATTGCAGGTCACGAAGCTGGAAGGCTTTGCGTGATCGTGGAGAAGCTGGACGATACCTTTGTCGTGGTGACTGGTGCGGGAGTCAAGCGCAGGCGTTGTAACCTTGCTCATCTTGAACCCACCGATAAAAAGCTTGAGATTCAAAAGGGTGCCTCCGACGAAGAGGTAAAGCGGGCCTTGGAGGCGGCAGGGTTATCTTAGGTGTTCCACTTGGGAAAGTTGCTTGGAGATATCAAACGTGAGACACTCGTCAAGGCTCATGACACTACCGATCCGGAGTACGGTTGTGACCCGTTCAAGAGGCCGATTCAGGAGCACATCAGGTTGGGCATGATTAATCTAGATAAGCCAAGGGGACCTACCTCCCACGAGGTCGTGGCTTGGGTCAAGCTCTTGCTCCATCTGCAGAGAGCAGGCCACGGTGGAACTCTAGATCCAGGAGTTAGCGGGGTCCTACCGGTGGCTTTAGAGGATGCCACTAAGGTGACTCGGACGCTGTTGCTTTCAGGGAAAGAATACGTGGGAGTAATGCACCTTCATGATGAAGTGCCGCAACACCGGCTAGAGCAGGTTTTGTTGGATTTTCAGGGAGAGATATATCAACGTCCACCCATGCGAGCAGCGGTTAAGCGGCAACTTCGCGTCAGAAATGTCTATTATATTGAGCTTCTTGAGCGAGATGGTAGGGAGGTTCTTATGCGAGTGGGCTGCGAAGCTGGGACATATATGCGTAAGCTGATGTCAGACATAGGGGAGGCTTTGGGATGCGGAGCACACATGAGTGAGCTGAGACGAACTAGGACAGGTCCTTTCATGGAGAAGGATTCAATTAAGTTACATGATCTTTCTGATGCCTACGCGTTCTGGCAGGAGGAGGGCCGGGAGGAGCCCTTACGCAGTGCGATATTGCCCGTGGAAATTTCAGTGCAGCATTTGCCGAAGATAGTGGTGCGGGACGGAGCTGTCGACGCCATATGTCATGGGGCCAGTTTAGCAGCGCCAGGAGTAATTTCAGTGGAGACAGGAATATCGGCTGGAGATCTGGTCGCTATTTTGACCTTAAAAGGAGAACTAATAGGTCTGGCGCACGCGACGATGGGGTCAAAGGAAATTTACGAGACCGATCACGGAATTGTGGCTAAACCTGAAAGAATAGTGATGAGTCCCGGGACCTATCCTAAAAAGTGGAAATGAGTTCTCCCCATCTGTTGCCATTATTGAAGACGTGGTTGAATGACATTTAAAGCCAAAAACACATTTTCATTGGGTGCCGGGGTAGCGTAGCCAGGTAACGCGCGAGCCTGGAGCCGATGATGGATAGCTCGTGGTCCTCACGGGCCGCAGGGGTTCAAATCCCCTCCCCGGCGCCAAACCCAAACCTAAGGCTTTTAACCAAAAGTTGACTATAGTAACTGAACAGCTAAAAACTGCTGTTATCAATAATTAAATAGGCAGTTGTGCGAAAGGTCTATGGCAAAAGGCGTGGGAAAAATGCCTGAGTTCAAGCACATAGTGCGGATGGCAGGGAAGGACCTGTCTGGCGAAAAAAAGGTCCAGCTGGCGCTGACCGACATCAAGGGCGTCAGCTTTGCCTATGCTAGAGCAGCAGCGCTAGTGGCAGGCATTGACCCGTCGATGAAGCTTGGTGATCTTACCAAAGACCAAGTGGAGCAGCTGGAGAGTATCATCAAGAACCCCACCCAGTACGGTTTTCCCAGTTGGATGCTAAACAGAAGAAAGGATTATGATACAGGCAAGGATATCCACCTGATCGGTCCGGATTTTGACATGGCCGTTCGTTCAGATATAGGTAGGGAGCGTCGCATCCGTAGCCGGCGCGGAATAAGGCATGAGCTCGGTTTACCTGTCCGGGGCCAGCGTACGAGAACCACCGGTAGGAAAGGTCTGACAGTAGGAGTAAAGAGAAAGGAAGCTAGGATGCGGGAGGAAGCTGCCAAGCCAGCCAAAGCGAAGAAGGAAAAGGCCGAAGCCGCGCCAGCGGAAAAAGCAGGAGCTAAGAAAGCCTAAGCTCGGTGATGCAAAATGAAACGCCAGAGAAAGAAGTATCTCAGGCCCTCACATCCCTGGGAAAAGAGTCGCATGGATGCCGAAGACGCAATGCTGTCAAAGTTTGGATTGCGGAGAAAGGAAGAGATATGGCGGGCACAGACTTTATTGAGAAATTTCCGCAGTCAGGCCAGAAATCTTTTAGCAGCTTCGGGGCCCCAAGCCGAGAGGGAGACAAGACAACTTATCAGCAGATTACAGTGTTTGGGTCTAGTTGGTGAAAATGCCACCCTGGACGATGTCTTGGGCCTGACCGTTGACAAGATTCTGGAGAGACGCCTTCAGTCAATAGTTCATAGAAAGGGGCTGGCGCAGTCTATGTTGCAAGCTAGGCAGTTGATTGTCCATGGTCATATAGCCATAGCTGGCAGATGTGTTAACGTTCCCAGTTATCTTGTTCCAGTTAAGGAAGAACCTCTAATTGGTTATGTATCTGGTAAGACCTTTGCCGGGAGCAAGGTGGGAAGTCCAGAGCCATCCGAGCCTGTGAAGGCGCCTGAAGAGACAGGAGCAGCACCAGAGAGAAATGGGGCAAACGAACCGACCGGGGAGGGAGAAAATTGACGGAAGGAAAATGGGGCATAGCCCACATCTACTCCTCTTTTAACAACACAATAATTCACATAACTGATTTGACTGGAGCTGAAACGGTTGCTAGGTACTCTGGTGGCATGATAGTGAAGGCTGATAGGGAAGAATCTTCACCTTATGCCGCCATGCAAGCGGCGACTCGTGCAGCAGAGGAAGCTATGGAGAAAGGGTTCGTTGGAGTTCACATTAAGGTTCGAGCGCCTGGGGGCAGCGGTCCAAAAAGCCCAGGACCAGGGGCGCAGGCAGCGATCAGGGCCCTCGCCAGAGCCGGACTCAAGATAGGCCGCATAGAGGATGCCACACCGGTCCCCCATGATGGCTGTCGTAAGAAAGGAGGACGCCGCGGACGGCGCGTGTAAACTGGGTTCAATACGGTTAACGAGTTGCTAGCCAGTACCAAAAATACCAGAAGTTTTCATAGCGATTTGAACAGCTCGGCATATCCCGCGTTAACGGCGTCGGAATAAAACCGCTTAACGCCTTCTTCAGTTTTTGGATGTCTTAGCATCTCCCTGATGACCGAAATCGGTGCCGTGCAAATGTCACACCCAGTTTCGGCCAGTTCTCGCACCTGTCTTGCGTTTCTGACGCTGGCGGCGATAATCTTTGTAGGCATGTTATATTTTTTAAACATGTGCACAATTTTTCTAACGCATTCAACACCACTCGTTATTCCGTGATCATTTCCATTGCCCCGCAGATGTTTTATCCTGCTGTCATGGTAAAGGTCGGAAATTTTTTCTTCGGTGGTCATTTTCAATTGTTCACCCAATCTACACCTAAAGATCTCTTGTATCAGCTCAGAGTCAAAGTAGTCATTCTTGTTAAATTTGATACCTAGATTTTTTCTGATATGGTCATCGATTCTTCCAGCGAAGGGACTAACATAGGTGGCTCCCGCCTTCGCCGCCAAAAGTGCTTGTTCAGGCGTCATGACTAAAGTGACATTGGTGGGGATGCCTTCTTTTTCCAACTTGTTGATGGCGATTAGCCCCTCGTAGTCGGCGCCCTTTTCTTCAGTGTAGGTGGTGATTGGAATTTTCACAACGACATTGTTAGCAATGGGATTAAATTTCTGATATAGGAACTTGGCTTCTTTCACCATCCTGTCGGCCTCTTGGCTTATCACCTCAAGACTAACGGGCCTTTCTTCTCCAGCAGTGCGGCAGATTTCTTCAATGTAGCTGGTAAGATCGATATCCCTTCCTTTTTCCTTTTCTTCCTCCACAGCTTCCCAGATCAAGCTGGGATTAGTCGTGACACCATCGATTATTCCCCACGAGATGGCTTCTTTAATTTCGCATAGTTTCGCAGTATCAATAAATATCTTCATACCGAATCCATCTACTAATCAATTAACGAATTAAAATGACTTTTGTGTTGTTTTTGGATGAGCCTAAATTTTTGAGAACGCCAAATTATTCGCTTTGTCCAGATGATATTTTAAGGAAAAGCAACAGGCGACAGTAGTTAGATCATATCGTCAAAATTGTTGTTTTACACCAAAAATGTTAAATTAAAGGCGAAATTAGTCTTGAACAATCAGAGATGGGCGTGGCTATAAAATGGCACCGTTTAACAAAAAGATGGCTCCACATGACTCAGAACTGATAAAGAGGCTTTCCGAAATAGCGCTGATAATCAGGAGACATTCTCTGATAATGACCACAAAGTCTGGTTCGGGGCACCCCGGAGGCTCTCTCTCTTGCGCTGACATCCTTTCCGCCATCTATTTTCATCAGTTGCGGTATGATCCCCAAAGGCCAGATTGGGAGGAACGAGACAGATTCATTCTATCCAAGGGACATGCGGCTCCAGCCCTTTATGCAGCCTTAGCCATGGCAGGTTTTTTTCCTGTTGAGGAGCTTTGGAAGCTGAGAAAGATTGGCAGCATCCTGCAAGGGCATCCGGACATGAGAAAGACCCCTGGCGTGGACGCTTCTACCGGGACACTGGGGCAGGGTCTGTCGATAGGTATCGGAATGGCCTTGGCTTTCAGGTTGGATAAAAAATCGAGCCGGGTCTTCGTTTTGTTGGGCGATGGGGAACTGGATGAAGGACAGGTCTGGGAGGCAGCGATGTCGGCCTCACACTACAAAATAGATAATCTGACCGCAATAGTTGATTATAATCGTCAGCAACTCAGCGGATGTACCGAGAGAATAATGAGCCTTGAACCGATTGCTGAGAAGTGGGTTGCTTTTGGTTGGCACGTCATCAAGATTAATGGCCACGACATAAAGCAGATTTTGGATGCCTTGGATGAGGCGGAGCTGGTAAGAGGAAAGCCAACCGTTATCATAGCCTACACGGTAAAGGGCAAGGGGGTCCCAATGTTGGAAAAATCATTCCTTGCTGGTGATTGTAAGTATCATGGCACTCCGCTGAGCGAGGCGGAGCTGACCAAGGCGCTGGAGGAATTGTATGTTTGAAAAGTTGGCAGGAACTCGAGATGCGTACGGTGAAACTCTTGTTGAGCTAGGCCGAGTGAACAAAAATATAGTGGTTTTGGACGCAGATCTCTCACCTTCCACAAGGACGATCCTATTTGCCCAAGAATTTCCGGAGAGATTTTTTGATGTGGGCGTGGCTGAGGCGAACTTAATTTCCATGGCGGCAGGATTGGCCTCAGCGGGCAAGATTGCCTTTGCTAGCACTTTTTCTGTCTTCGGTGTGGAGAAAGGACTGAATCAGTTCAAGCAATCGGTGGCATATCCAAACTTGAACGTTAAGCTAGTAACTACGCATGGCGGCATAAGTGTGGGCGAGGATGGATCATCTCACTTCTGTATAGAAGACATAGCCGTTATGCGGGCTTTGCCTAATGTAACGGTTATTATTCCCGCGGACGCGGCCGAGACAAGAGCTGCTACCAGAGCCATAGCTGAGAAATTTGGCCCTGTTTACATGAGATTGAGCCGTCCCAAAACCCCCTTGATTTATGCGGAGGGTTACAGATTCCAAGGCGAGGAGCTGAAGTTTGAAATAGGCAAGAGCATCACGCTGAGGGAGGGAAAAGACGTCACTATCATCGCCACTGGAGTTATGGTTGCTGAGTCTTTGCTGGCGGCGCAGGAATTGGCGAAAAGGGGCATCCAAGCCGAGGTCATAAACTTTCACACTATTAAACCACTTGATAAAGAGGCGATCTTGCGTGCAGCATCGAGTACCGCTGCCATCGTAACAGCGGAGGAGCACAATGTCCTCGGCGGGTTAGGCGGTGCTGTAGCTGAGGTTCTTGTTGAGGAGAATCCCGTGCCTATGGTCAGGGTGGGCATAAATGACACCTATGCTGAGTCGGGATCATGGAGAGAACTTTTTGCCAAATATGGGCTGACAAGTTCTGATATAGTTAAAGCTGCAGAAAAAGTCTTGGAGAGGAAAGGCAGATGAAGATAAAAATTGCCCCCTCCTTGCTCTCAGCTGACTTCAGCCAGCTGGGTTCGGAGATAAAAAAGACGGAGAAGGCAGGAGCAGATCTCATCCACTGGGATATAATGGACGGACATTTCGTGCCGAACATTACTTTCGGGCCGCCGGTGGTCAAAAAGCTGAGAGAAATGACCAAGTTACCCTTCGATGTTCATCTCATGATTGAAAAACCAGATAATTTTTTGGAGGCCTTCGTTGAGGCCGGGGCGAACATGCTATCGGTGCACGCTGAGACATGCGTTCATCTACAGCGCACCATTCATCATGTTAAGGACTTGGGTGCTAAGGCCGGGGTGGCACTTAATCCTGCCACACCTTTAAACATGGTTGAGTTTGTCTTGGATGAACTCGATTTTATATTGATCATGTCGGTCAATCCAGGGTTCGGGGGCCAGAGGTTTCTTCCTTCCATACTGCCCAAGATAAGAAAAGCCAAGGAGATGGTGGAGAGCCACGGCTTGGGTACTGAAATAGAGGTTGATGGTGGTCTGAATGAGGAGAACGTTCCTCTGGTTGTTGAGGCTGGGGCGAACATCTTGGTAGCGGGGTATTCGGTTTACGGTAAAGGTGAAATAGCTAGAAACATCAGGCTTCTCAGAAGGAGTGTCAAAAAAGCAGTTGGGAGTGAAAGGTTGGGATCCGAACCGAGACTCGAAAACCTTAAAAAGGAAATGAGATGAACTTTAATGGCGAAATGGATAAATAGGATTCTAACCGCTTTCTGGGGCCCGTAGCGCAGTCTGGTTAGCGTACCGGCCTTTTAAGCCGGCAGTCGAGGGTTCGAATCCCTCCGGGCCCGCCTGTGAATGCGGTTGGTGAAAAAATGCCGGAAGAGTTCCAAGTTGGAAGGCACGTGCTGGTGCCAAAGCATGAAATTCTGCCCAAGGATAAAGTAGAAGAGTTACTCGATCGTTACAAGATAACCCTTCATCAACTACCTCTAATAAAAAGTTCAGACCCGGCGGTAAGGGAGATAGGTGGTAAGCCAGGGGATGTGATCAAGATTATTAGAAATAGCCCAACTGCTGGAAAGGCGGTTGCGTATAGGTATGTGGTCGAGGGATAGGTGATTGGTTGCAGGACACTTGGCCGCTTGTTGAAGCATTTTTCAAAGAAAAAGGATTGGTCAGACAACATCTAGATTCCTATAACGATTTTATTGATCGTGGATTGCAACAGGTTATTGATGAGATAGGCGGCATAGATCTTGACATCGAGGGAGTGAAGGTAAAGTTTGGTAAAATACATCTCGATCCGCCGTCCACAAAGGAAACTGACGGTTCCCGCCCCCCCATGTTCCCTAGCGAGGCAAGACTGAGAAATCTGAGCTATACTGCCCCCATCAAACTTGAGATGAAGCTGGTTAAAAATGGAAGGGAGCAAGCTCCGGAGGAGGTCTATATCGGTGAGCTGCCTGTGATGCTGAAGTCAAAAATTTGCAGGCTTTACGGACTGGATGAGCAGCAGCTCATAAGCGTCGGCGAGGATCCCTTGGATCCCGGTGGTTATTTCATCATTAATGGCTCAGAGCGCGTTATCGTCACTCAGGAAGATCTAGCTTCAAATGCAATTTTAGTTGAACGTGACGAGCATATGGGCACAGAAGTCGCCAAGGTTTTTTCCACACACCGTGGCTTCCGGTCTTTGGTGGTGGTCGAGAGAAAGCGTGACGGCCTCCTGCGCGTGGCATTTCCCGCAGTACCTGGTCAAGTCCCGCTAGTAGTAATCATGCGCGCCCTCGGGATTGAGAGCGACAAGGAAATTGTCAGCGCTGTTTCCGAGGATCCCGAGATTATCAGGGAACTTTTTGAAAACCTACAGGAAGCGATTGATGTAAAGACTAAAGAGGATGCTCTGGACATCATTGGCAAAAGGGTTGCTATTGGACAAACCCGGGAGTATCGATTGCAACGGGCTCAGGAAGTTCTTGACAAGTACCTGTTGCCGCACATAGGCTCGAGGCCCGAGGATCGAATAGCTAAGGGCTACTACTTGGGCAGCATGGCCGAGCAGGTTATCGAACTGGCGCTGGGTCGAAGGGACGTGGATGATAAGGACCACTATGGAAATAAAAGGTTGAAGCTTGCCGGCGACCTGTTAGAAAATGTCTTCAGACTGGCGTTTCTCAACCTGACCAGGGATATAAAGTATCAATTGGAGCGGGCCTACGCCAGGGGCCGTGAGATGAACCTCAGAACTGCCGCCCGTGCGGATGTTCTGACTGAGAGAATAAGACATGCTTTGGCCACTGGCAACTGGCCGGGGGGGAGAACCGGGGTCAGTCAGCTTCTGGATAGAACTAACTACATTGCGGCGATATCCCACCTCAGGCGCGTGGTTTCTCCTCTGAGCAGGAGCCAGCCTCACTTTGAGGCCCGTGATCTGCATCCAACCCATTGGGGGAGGATCTGCCCCTGTGAAACGCCAGAAGGGCCAAACTGCGGATTGGTTAAAAACCTCGCGCTAATGGCAGAGATTTCAACGGGCACCGATGAAAGTAAGGTGGAGCGTCTGGTCTTCAAGTTGGGTGTAAATAGAATAACTAAAGGTAGCGAGAGGAAGGGAAAGGCGGCTGTTTATATAAACGGCAGATTGGTCGGCACAACTGAAAACGGTAAAACTCTCGTTGATGAGCTGAAGCGACATCGCCGGCAAGGGAACTTGGATGAACAGGTTAATGTGGCTTTCAGGGAGGATACTAATGAGGTCAGGATTAATACCGACGCGGGGAGGGTGCGTCGGCCCGTTGTTGTAGTGGAAGGAGGGAAATCCAAGCTAACACCGGAAGTCATAGAGATGGTTAAAGAAGGTAAAATGACTTGGCGGGATCTGGTCCAAGCAGGCATTGTAGAGTACCTTGATGCCGAGGAAGAAGAAAACGTTTACATCGCGGTCTATGAGAATCAGTTGACGCCTGAGCACACCCATCTTGAATTGCATCCGTTGGCGATACTTGGCATAAGTGCGGCGCTGGTTCCCTACGCAGAACACAACCAATCGCCGCGGAATACCTATGGTGCTAACATGGCCAAACAGGCGCTGGGACTGACAACGACCTCCATACATAAACGGGTGGACACACGCGGTCATTTCTTGCACTACCCGCAGGTCCCCTTGGTTAAGACCAGAGTCATGGATGCCGTCGGTTTTGACCGGAGGCCGGCAGGGCAGAATCTTGTTGTTGCCATAGCCACTTACGGCGGCTACAACATGGAGGACGCGCTAATAGTTAATAGCGCTTCCATTGATCGCGGGATGGGGCGGACAACCTTTTATCGGATATATGAGGCTGAGGAGGCGCGATATCCGGGTGGTCAGGAGGACAAATTTGAGATACCAAGCGAGGAGATTAGGGGCTATGCGGACGCGAGCCTCTACCGAAATTTGGGTGAAGACGGTATAACTGAGGTTGAGTCAGTAGTCAGAGGCGAGGATGTTTTGATCGGGCGCACCAGTCCGCCTAGATTTTTGGAGGAAATAGATGAGTTCGGGCTGGCGGTTGAACACGGCCGTCGAGAAAGCTCCATCAGAGTAAGACCCAGCGAAGAGGGAATTGTTGATCTGGTGCTGGTGAGCATGACCTCAGAGGGCAATAAGTTTGTCAGAGTCCGAGTCAGGGATCTCAGGATACCAGAAATTGGTGACAAGCTAGCGTCAAGGCACGGTCAGAAGGGAGTCATCGGGATTACCATGGCTGGAGCCGATATGCCCTTCACCGAGGATGGAATAACTCCCGATATCATAATTAATCCACATGCTATTCCTTCTCGTATGTCGGTGGGGCAGCTTCTTGAAATGATTGCTGGCAAGGTCGGAGCATGTATGGGGCGAAGAATAGATGGAACGGCCTTTTCCGGGATGTCTGAAAAAGAAATCCGGGAAGCGATGAAGTCCTTTGGCTTCAAACACACAGGCAAGGAAGTCCTGTACAATGGAATCACTGGTGAGATGATACCGGTCGATATTTTTGTTGGGGTCTGTTACTATCAGAAGCTCCACCACATGGTCGCAGATAAGATTCACGCGCGTTCGCGAGGTCCAGTTCAGGTGTTAACCCATCAACCCACTGAGGGCAGGGCGAGGGAAGGTGGGTTGCGCTTTGGTGAGATGGAGCGGGATTGTTTGATCGGCCACGGAGCAGCGATGTTACTTAATGAACGTCTTCTCGATGCATCTGACAGGTATACGGGATTAATCTGCGGAAAATGTGGATCATTCGCCGTATACGATCGTCGCAGCGACAGGGCCTATTGCCCCCTCTGTGACGAGGATTCGGAGATTTACGGAGTTCAGATATCGTATGCATTCAAGCTCATGATGGACGAACTGAAATCCCTCTGTATGTCGCCGAGAATAAGGCTGAGGGACAGAGCCTAGGTGATCAAGATGATAAGGATACCTAAACAAATTGACAGAATTGATTTCGGCTTAATGTCACCGGATGAGATCCGTAAAATATCGGTTACTAAAATAGTGGCTGCGGACACCTATGACGACGATGGATTCCCGATAGATCGGGGTTTGATGGATTCAAGGCTCGGCGTTGTCGACCCCGGGCTCAGGTGCAGGACTTGCTCAGGCCGCGCTGGTGAATGCCCCGGACACTTTGGGCACGTGGAGTTGGCTAGGCCGGTTATTCATGTGGGCTATGTTGAGATAATCTATGATTGCCTGCGTTCGATTTGCAGAAACAGGGATTGCGGCAGGATATTGCTGTCCGATCAGAAAATAGAGAACTTCCGTAAATTAATTGAGGAATCTAGGAAAAGCGGGGGGAAATGGTGGGAAATTTCGGCCCAGGTAGTTAGAAGCGCCACCGCGGTCGAAAAATGTCCCCACTGCGGAGAAAAACAGGCAGCGATCAAGTTCGAAAAACCGACAACTTTCATTGAGGGCAAGAATCGCCTAACACCAAGCGATGTTCGTGAAAGGCTGGAAAAAATAACAGACGACGACGCGCTTCTTCTGGGGATAGACCCCAAGTTTGCGAGACCGGAGTGGATGGTACTAACTGTTCTGCCAGTACCGCCCGTGACAGTTAGGCCCAGCATAACATTAGAATCTGGCGTTCGCTCTGAAGACGACTTAACACACAAGCTGGTGGACATCATCAGAATCAATCAGCGTCTTGCCGAGAACATCGAGGCCGGTGCACCGCACTTAATTGTGGAGGATCTCTGGGAACTGCTCCAATATCACGTGACGACTTACTTTGACAATGCGGTCTCAGGCATACCACCAGCGAGACACAGGTCCGGAAGGGTGCTTCGCACTCTATCTCAGCGTCTGAGGGGAAAAGAGGGACGATTCAGAGGAAACCTTTCCGGTAAGCGTGTTGATTTTTCCGCGAGAACTGTGATATCCCCGGATCCAAACATCAGCATCAATGAAATCGGTGTCCCTGAATACGTGGCGAAGATTCTGACGATACCAGTCCGGGTTACAGAATACAACCTAGAGGAGCTGCGTAATATTGTCCGGAGAGGAACGGATATTTTTCCTGGTGCCAACTGCGTGATAAATCCCGAAGGCAAAAGGTTTGACCTTCGATATGCGGATCGTGAGGAGATAGCGAATAACTTGGCGCCGGGTTATATCGTGGAGAGACACCTTCGAGATGGTGATATAGTTCTATTCAATCGACAGCCCTCCTTGCACCGGATGTCAATCATGGCCCACGAGGTCAGGGTACTTCCTGGTAGAACTTTCCGGCTTAACCTGAGCGTCTGCCCACCCTATAATGCTGATTTTGATGGGGATGAAATGAACTTGCATGCGCCCCAGTCAGAGGAGGCGCAGGCTGAGGCTCGCATCCTTATGAGAGTACAGGAGCAGATACTCTCACCTAGGTTCGGTGGCCCCATTATCGGAGGCATCCAAGACCACATCACCGGCGCGTATCTGTTAACCCACAAAAACAGGTTACTGACACGTGAGCAGGCCCAGCAACTGCTAGCTTACGCCGGGATTTTGTCCGAACTACCGAAGCCGGCGGTTAAGGAGAGAGGAGTGGAGTACTGGACTGGAAAGCAGATCTTCAGCATGTTGCTACCCAGGGACCTTAATTTGACTTTTAAGGCTAAGATATGTGAGAACTGCTCTAAGTGTAAACAGGAAGAGTGCGATATAGATGCTTATGTTACTATAAGGAAGGGACAGTTGCTAACGGGCGTGATAGATGCAAACAGTTTCAAGGCCCTTGACAGATGCGAGATATTGGATAGGATAGTTAAGGACTATGGGACAGATGCCGCGCGTGAATTTCTGGACAGGGTCACCAAGTTGTCGATAGCATCTGCGATGATGTTCGGCTTTACTACAGGCATCGACGACGAGGACATACCTCCGGAGGCAAAGGAGAGGATCGTCGAGGGTATAGAGGAAGCCAAGAAGAAAGTAAACGAACTAATTGAAATTTATAACTCAGGCGAAATGGAACCACTACCCGGAAGATCACTTCGAGAGACATTGGAAATGAGAATAATGGAGGTTTTAGCCGAAAGCAGGGACAAGGCAGGCGCGACGGCGGAGGAATTTCTGGGTTTAGATAATCATGCCGTTATCATGGCGAGAACCGGGGCCAGAGGCAGCATGCTGAACCTCACCCAGATGGCAGCCTGTGTTGGTCAGCAGTCGGTGCGTGGTGAGAGACTGAGCCGTGGTTATCGGGGCCGGACTTTGCCTCACTTTAAACCAGGAGATCTAGGTGCCGATGCTCGCGGTTTCATCAGCTCCAGCTATAAGGACGGTCTTCAACCATTGGAGTTCTTCTTCCACGCTATGGGAGGTAGAGAGGGACTTGTCGATACGGCGGTGAGGACGGCTCAGAGCGGTTATATGCAGAGAAGGTTGATTAATGCTCTCCAAGATCTCCGGGTCGAGTACGATGGAACGGTTAGGGACGATCGAGGCGCCATCATTCAGTTCGTTTACGGGGAGGACGGAGTAGATCCAGCACGCAGCGACCGTGGCAAAGCGGTTAATGTCGAGAAACTTATAAACAGGGTCCTCGGGTGATGACATGGTTGGAATTTCAACTGACACTATCAAAAGTGAAATCGCCAAGCTGGAGGACAAGTTGCCGGAATCGATTCTTCGCGAGTTACAGGCCAGCCTGATTCGCGTAAGTAAAGAGAGGGCCATAACTAGGGAACAGCTCAGGGAGATAATAGACGGCGTCAAGGAGGCTTATGAGAAGGCCCTCGTGGAACCAGGCGAAGCGGTCGGCACAGTTGCGGCACAATCGATAGGTGAGCCCGGTACTCAAATGACTCTAAGGACTTTTCACTATGCCGGAGTTGCCGAGCTCAACGTCACACTCGGTTTACCTCGTCTTATTGAAATTATAGATGCCAGGAAGACACCATCCGCTGCTTTGATGACTATCTACCTGAAGGAACCATATTCTAGGAGCAAGGAGAAAGCCAGAGCGTTCGCCCAGAAGGTGGAACTTACCACAGTTGAGGACCTAGCTCTTCAGACTGAGGTGGATCTCATAAATTCAGTTTTCATAATAACCTTGGATCGTTCGCGTCTGCAGCGTAAGGAGATGACGCCTTCAAAGATTGCCGATGTTTTGAGGGAAATACCAAATGTGGATATAACCATTGATGGTTACAAGCTACGCCTAAAGCCCGAAAACGCTTCACTTACAGAGCTGCGAAGGCTGGTTTCTCGGGTCAGGGCGATGCCGCTCAGGGGTGTGAAGGGCATTAGCAGGGTCGTGGTCAAAATGGAAGGTGATGAATACGTGGTTTACACTGAGGGCTCCAACCTAGCTGAGATTTTGATGATGCCCGAGGTAGACGCGACCAGAACAACCACCAACAACATTCATGAGATTGAAAGCGTGTTGGGAATAGAGGCGGCCAGAAATGCGATAATTAACGAGGCGGTGAAGACGCTGGAAGAGCAGGGGCTTGATGTTGACATCAGGCACATCATGCTGGTGGCAGACATAATGACGGCCACGGGTGAAGTGAGTCAGGTGGGAAGGCACGGAGTCAGCGGAGAGAAGGCCAGCGTTCTTGCGCGGGCTTCTTTTGAGATTACCACGAAACATCTGCTGGACGCATGCGTGCACGGTGAGAGCGATCGCCTTGATGGAATAATTGAGAACGTTATTGCCGGGCAACCGATTCCGATTGGTACCGGAATGGTTGAGCTAGTGATGCGGAGGGATGAAGGTGGAGCTAAGTAAGAAGATATCCCAGGCTGTCGCAACTGGTAAAGTCATCATAGGGACGAGGAGATCGCTAAAGGCCCTTAAGAACGGACAGGCCAAGCTAGTAATAGTCGCCTCTAACTGCGCACCCGAGGCTCTTGAAGACGCAAAATATTACTCGCGTCTGGGCGGCGTGGAGCTGCGTGTTTATGAGGGAGATAACACCTCGCTTGGTCTCGCCTGCGGTAAGCCTTTTTCAGTGGACATGTTGGTAGTGGTGGATCCGGGTAACTCAAACATCCTGAGTGCAGAGGGGCGAAGATGACCATAAAATTCACAGCGGAGGAGATGCGCTACATAGCAAGTTTTGAAGGCTTGACCGGGGCACGGGTGCGCGATTGCATCATAAACGATTTCGGCGGAAACGTGACGTTTGTCGTTAATAAAGGAGATTTTGGAATGGCAGTTGGGCGAGGCGGAGACAAAGTTAAAAGGGCAAGACGTTTGATTGGGAGGGGCATTGAAGTGATCGAGTACTCGGAAGATCCGGTGGAGTTCTTGAAAAACGCGTTATTGCCGGCGAGAGTACAGAGCGTTAAGATAGTAGAGAAAGGGGAAAAGAAAGTAGCTTTGGTCAGTGTGGAGTTGCAGGATAAAGGGTTAGCCGTAGGACGCGGTGGCAAAAAAATTCAAATAGCGAAAAAACTTGCTGAAAGACATCACGGCATCAGCGACGTAATACTTATATGATTTATAAAACCTCAACACTAACTACTGATATAAGTGATGAAATATGAAAGCGCCCAGAGGGGAGTTTGCGGCAAGGAAGCTGCGTGACACTAGGCAGCATTTTAGGTGGAAGAGTGCTCAGTATAAACGTCGCGTGCTGAAGTTAGATGAAAAAGCCGACCCGTTAGAGGGAGCTCCCCAAGCCAGGGGCATCGTCTTGGAGAAAGTTGGAATTGAGGCCAAACAGCCCAACTCAGCCATCAGGAAATGTGTTAGGGTCCAGCTGATTAAAAATGGCAGACAGATAACCGCCTTTGCACCCGGAGACGGCGCTATTGGTTTTATCGATGAGCATGATGAGGTCATTGTCGAAGGGATAGGTGGGGCTAAGGGGGGAGCCTACGGTGATATTCCGGGGGTTCGTTATAAGGTCGTTAAGGTAAATGGAATTTCTCTCAAAGAGCTAGTTAAAGGACGCAAGGAAAAACCAACTAGGTGATCTTTTGGGCTTCAAATATTTCGGAGAATGGGACATCGAAAATATTGAGGTTAAGGATCCGGGAATAAAGCAATATCTACGTTTGGAAGCTCCTTTCGTTCTTCACACTGGGGGGAGGCACGCCAGCAAGCAGTTTGGAAAAGCTAACGTTTCAGTTGTAGAACGTTTGATCAACAAGATAATGAGATCTGGTCCTGGGGCCCGGAAGCTTGGTGGCAGGACCATACGGGGAGCTGGGGCGACAGGCAAAAAACATAAGGCCTACAACATTGTTCGAGATGCCTTTAAGATAATTGCGCAGAGGACCAATAAGAATCCCGTGCAGGTCTTGGTTGATGCCATTCAGAATGCAGCTCCACGAGAGGAGACCACACGTATCAGCTATGGAGGCATTACCTATTATATTGCGGTAGATTCTTCCCCACAAAGGAGGCTGGACATTGCCCTGAAAAATTTGGCTGCAGGGGCTTTCGCCGCAGCCTTTACTGGGAAAAAGAACATAGTCGACTGTTTGGCTGAGGAGTTGATACTCGCAGCCAACAATGATACTAAGAGTTTTGCCGTGGCCAGAAAGGAGGAGATGGAGAGGATCGCCAAGGGCGCGAGGTGAGTAAAGCTTATTAAATAAATAGGTTAAAAGGAAATAGTTAAAGGAGGTTATAATATGGCGAAACCGCATTTGAATCTGATAACAATAGGGCATGTTGACCACGGCAAGTCAACGACGCTTGGCAGATTGTTTTTTGATAAAGGCTTGGTTAGGGAAGAGGACATAAAAAAATTTGAAGCGATGGGTGACAAGGGTAAGACGTTCAAGTTCGCTTGGGTGTTGGATGCCCTTAAGGAAGAACGTGAGAGAGGGTTGACTATCGACCTCGCGCACAAGAAGTTTGAGACGGACAAATACTACTTTACCATAATCGACGCCCCGGGCCACCGCGACTTCGTCAAAAACATGATCACGGGCGCGAGCCAAGCCGACGCGGCAGTGCTGGTTGTGGCCGCTGATGATGGGATTATGCCGCAGACCCGTGAGCATGCGGCACTTGCTTTTACTCTTGGTGTCGGGCAGCTCGTAGTGGTTATAAACAAAATGGACTTGGTGAACTATAAGGAGGAAGTTTACAACAAGTTAAAGGCCGAGATAATAGAGCTGCTGAGAACGGTTGGCTACAGAAACCCTGAAAAGTTCGTCTTCGTTCCCACAGCATCCTTCCATGGGGAAAATGTGGTTAAACGCAGCGAAAATATGAAGTGGTATACCGGACCGGTTTTCTATGAAGCGCTTGACACCTTCGTGGTTCCCCCCAAGCCAATCGAGAAACCGCTCAGGATCCCTGTACAGGATGTTTATTCGATAACTGGCGTGGGCACGGTCCCTGTGGGAAGAGTGGAGACCGGAGTGATGAAGGTCGGGGATACCATCGTTTTCGAGCCCGCAGGAGTAAGCGGTGAAGTGAAATCGATTGAGATGCACCATGAGTCAATTCCCCAGGCAGAGCCAGGAGATAACATAGGTTTTAACGTTCGTGGTATTGAAAAGACAGCGATTAAACGGGGAGATGTGGCCGGACACACCAAATCACCACCAACAGTGGTCAAGGAGTTCACCGCGAGAATTGCGGTGTTGCAACACCCAACAGCGATAGCCGCTGGCTACACACCAGTCTTTCACGCGCACACGGCTCAAGTTGCCTGCACCATTACTGAGATTACTCAAAAAATAGATCCCAAGACAGGCGCGGTCGTTCAAGAAAAGCCAGAGTTCATAAAGAAAGGAGACATGGCCACGATTAAGGTGGTACCGACAAAACCGATGGTGCTGGAGAAGGCTTCCGAAATACCGCAGCTCAGCCGCTTTGCTATTCGTGACATGGGTATGACAATTGCAGCGGGCGTATGTGTGGATCTGGTGAAAGCCAAGTAGACCAAATCTTTTATAGGCTCCTGCGTCTTTTAGGGTAGAGGGGTCAGTTTGCAGAAGGCACGCATAAGGCTGGCCAGCGTGGATCCTAAGAAGCTGGAGGAAGTGTGCAAGCAGATATTGGGTATAGCTGAGAGGGTCGGCGTTAAAATCTCAGGTCCAGTACCATTACCCACACGTAGAATAGTGATTCCAACCAAAAAAGCACCGGACGGTGAGGGGACCATTACTTGGGACCGGTGGGAACTCCGGATCCACAAACGATTGATTGACATGCAAGCTGATGAGCGTGCCTTGCGTCAGATCATGAGGGTTCAGGTGCCTGAGGAAGTCTCTATAGCTATAGAGCTAAAAACCTGATCGAAAACACATTCATTTAACAATTTCAGCAAAGATGCCGGATGGCTCGGGAGTTTTCATGCCGAGCTTTCTAAAATATCTGACCAAGTTTTGGATGTCGCGCATCAGCAGCTGCTCGGCCATGGGGTTTTTAATATCGGTGCCCATGGAAAAATCTATCAGAACAGGGTCGGGCGTTAACATAACATTGTATTCGCTAAGATCAGAGTGGACGATTTCCGCCTCTTGATAAAGTTTTTTCACCGAATCAACCAATATCTCGAAAGTTTTTTTTGGGTTTTTTGGTTTCACGTCTTTCAAGAGCGGATAGGGGACCCCATCTTCACCGATAAATTCCATTGCTAGCACGTTTTTTTCATGGTCAATTGGTCGGGGGACAGGAACTCCAGCAGCGTAGGCCTGCTGCAAGTTTTTGAACTCCCGGGAGGTCCAAGTGTAGATTATCCCACGGCGGTCCTCAGGAACGCGCTTGAAACGGGTGTCTCCTACCAAATAGCGGTGCATGTTTTTGAAATCCGATGTTGCAATACGGTAGATCTTGGCGGCTACGTAGTTTCCATTTTTATCCAGCGCGCAGTAAATGTTTGCCTCCTTTCCAGCGGAGATGTTCCCATAAAAGACATCGAAGACTCCACGATTGATGAGGCGGTAAAGGGTGAGCAAGGTCGACGTGTCAAAGACACGGGCCATTATCTTGTATATTTCTGAGTCTTTTTCCAGTCGCTCAATCTTTTTTCGATCGAGTTTGGATAGAATGGACTCAAAATCCTCTTCCAAATTACCAGCCTATTCCCAAAGACCTTTTCTTCTCAAGGCGTCAAGCTGAGCGGCAGTATAGCGGTGAATGATGTCACCTTTTTCTTTCCCTTGGACGGCCCACGGGCGGACGATGACGACATCACCTTCTCGGACCCACAGGCGTTTGCGGATTCTCCCAGGGATTCTGCAGTTCCTCGTGAAGCCGTCCCGGCAACGTACCCGAAGGCGGTCAAATCCATACATCTGCTCCACCACACCAAGGACTTCGCCGGTTCTCGGCATTCTCACTCGTTCAAGTTCTTCGTTGTTCGGTTGAGTCGTCATTCTTTCACCCTCAGCTGCTTGTCCCATAATAGGCGGTTGACGCCATTAAGCATAGCTTGAACGCTAGCCATGATGATGTCCCCACTAGTACCTCTCGCGGTGACCATCCTCTTACCGTCCGTTAGCTTTACCACTACACTTACCATGGCGTCGGTGCCTCCGGAGATGGCATCGACGTGATACTCCACCAGCCTCACATTGGCAGTTCCCTCCACCACTTTCCTAATGGCGTTCATGGCTGCGTCCACTGGTCCAATACCCACCCCCGATTCGACGAACTCCTTATCGCCAAACTTTATTCTGACGGAGGAGGTGGGAGTGACGCGGTTTCCGCTCACCACAGTAAGTTCTTCGAGCTTGAGGGTTTCCTTGAATCCTCGTCCTAGGACCGAGTCTACAATGGCCCGAAGTTCGGTGTCGGTGACTATTTTGCCACGATCACCTAGCTGTTTCACTTGGTTGAATATCTCTTCGATCTGTTTTTTAGTGGGCTTAAGACCCATCTTCTTCAGCTCGCTTTCAATCGCGTGAGATCCGGATAGCTTTCCGAAGACCAGCCTGCGATGTTGGCCCACCAGCTCTGGCGGTATCGGTTCGTATGTTGATGGTTCGGCAAGTACACCATGGGTGTGGATTCCGGCCCCATGGGTAAACGCATTTTCACCTACAATCGGTTTTGTCGGCGAGACCGGCATACCGGTGATTTTTTCGACCAAATTGGAAACACTGTAGAGTAGTTTCAGCTTGATTCCAGTAGAGATATCGTAGAATTGTGAAAGGGCGAGAACTACTTCTTCCAACGCCGCGTTTCCACCTCTTTCGCCCAAGCCATTGATGGTTACGTGAACTTCGCTGGCCCCACCCATTACAGCGGCCACGGTATTCGCCGTGGCCATGCCAAAGTCATTGTGGCAATGGGCGGAAACAGGCACCTTCAGTTTTGCAGTTAGGTTCGAAAAAAGTTCTCGTGATTTTTCATAAGTTAAAACTCCAACCGTGTCGCATATGCAGACCCTCTGGACCCCCTCCTCAACCGCCGCAGAGAGAATATCCAACAAAAACGATGGTTCAGTTCTGCTCGCGTCCTCGGAAGAGAATTCAACTATCAATCCATGGTCAAGCGCGTACCGGGCTGCATTTAGGGCCATTTCCTTGACTTCTTTTTTCGTTTTCTTTAACTTGTATTTCAGATGAATGTCAGAGGTTGGGACAACCATGTGGACGCTGTCGACGTCGCAGGCAAGCGCAGCGTCGATATCTTCCTTGGCGGCCCTGACGAAGCTGCATATTTCAGCATTTAATCCCGCCCTTGAAATCATCTTTATGGCTTTTCTTTCTCCTTCTGATGATATTGCAGCTCCAGCTTCCAAGATGTCCACGCCCAGATCATCGAGGGCTCTTGCTATTTCTAATTTTTGTTCTGGAGTCAGCGCTACTCCTGGCGTTTGTTCTCCGTCCCTCAGGGTTGTATCCAGTACCTTTATCCTGCGCCTCGCCATATCGGGGTCCCCTTTTGCTATATAGGTGAACATTATATTAATGGCTAAAGTAATTGATGGTGGTTCAAATGCAGAAAAACGTTTTCATAAGTGACTACGCGAGACTGGTCAATCGCGAGATCAGGTTGCCCAAGAAGGTCAGGATTTTCGATACCACACTTAGGGATGGTGATCAGACCCCGGGTGTTTCCTTTACTCCCGATCAAAAAATGCTCATCGCCCGTCAGCTGGATCGGCTCGGCGTTGACACGATTGAGGCCGGAACACCGGTTTCTTCAGATGGGGAACGTAAGGCAGTTGCTGCAATAGCTAAGGCGGGGCTAAAGGCGGAGATATGTGCGCTGGCGCGGCCGCTCAAGGAGGACGTTGACGCCGCAATCAACTGCGGCGTTGACTGCGTCCACATTTTCATCAGCACATCGGATCTTCACCTCAAACACGCGCTAAAGATGTCGCGCGAACAAGTGGTGAGACAGGCGGTGAAGTTTGTAGAATATGCTAAGGATCATGGAGTCAAAGTTGAATTTTCGGCGATGGACGCTACTCGGACGGATCTAGAATTTCTGAGGGAGACTTATAAAGCCGTCATTGAGGCGGGCGCGGACAGAATTAATGTACCGGACACTATCGGCGCGATAACTCCTCGCGCCATGTATTATCTTATATCACAACTCAAGCCGCACATAAATGTGCCAATAAGTGTACACTGCCATGATGATCTTGGATTGGCGGTGGCTAATTCCCTTGCTGCTGTGGAAGCAGGGGCCCAACAGGTTCAGGTGACAGTGAATGGTTTAGGCGAGCGGGCTGGCAACGCTTCGTTGGAGGAAATCGTTATGGCACTCAAGACGCTATACGGCATAAAATTGCGCATTAAAACAGAGTTGCTCACAGAGACCTCAGATTTAGTTGAACGTATCACGGGCATCTCTGTGCCGCCCAATAAGGCCATCGTTGGCGATAATGCCTTTGCGCACGTTTCTGGAATTCACGCTCACGGAGTCATAGAGTTCCCGGGTACCTATGAGCCTTTCTCTCCAGAACTGGTCGGTCACCACCGCCGTTTGGAACTCGGCAAGCTCACAGGCAGACATTCCGTTGAAAAGCAACTGCGTAGCATAGGAGTAAAGGCCAACAAACGGCAGCTCATTGAGATCACGCGTCAGGTCAAGGCACTGGGAGATAAGGGTAAGCAGGTTACTGATGCCGATCTGCGGGTAATTGCCGAAAGCGTAATCGGTGCGTTGCCAAAGGAAGAGAAAATAGTTGAGTTAAAGGAGGTCACGGTCACGACAGGCAGCACCATCACCCCAACAGCTTCGGTACGTTTGAGCATTCGTGGTGAGGATAGGGTAAGTTCTGCGATCGGGGTGGGCCCAGTCGATGCAGCGATAGCGGCAATTAGGGCAGCGATGGGTGAAATTTCAAAGCTCAGGTTAAAGAAGTACCATCTTGACGCGATAACCGGCGGAAGCGATGCACTTGCCGAGGTGACGGTTGAGCTTGAAGATGAACAGGGTAATCTCTACAGAGCAAAGGGTGTTCGTGAGGATGTTGTGTTAGCCAGTGTCGAGGCCATGGTCAATGGTATCAACAGATATTTTGCCGGCAGGAAATAGCGGTTGGTCTTGAAATCAAATGGTGTCTGTATTTTTACTCGCTGGCTTTTCCAATTCTCAGCGATGTGTAAAAACCATATTCCTTGGAAACGCCGAAGTTAACCCAAAGGCTCCGGTCGTCGTCGATAGCTATTTTAATTGAGTCAGGATAGGGCTTACCTTCAGGCCAGTTTATATAGCCGCTCGGTAATACTAAGGAGAAAACGTCCCCCTTGACCGGAATATTCACTGTATAGGGTTCTCTGTCTTCACGCTTGGCCACGATCCTCAGTGTTGAAATTTCCTTAGTTGGTTCCATTTTTCCAAAATTTTTTGCTATATTTTCACCCCCCAAGTTTTCAGCTGATTGTTGGGGGCAACCTTTTTATATAAGAAAAATCATTCTTTTGTATTTTGAACAAAATTGTACACTAAAGTCTTAAATAGTACAAAATAGAAAAAAACGCGGTTGAGAAATTGGAGATTAACTACCGAAATGGGTTGAAACTGGCGGAAGAAATTGATCGGCCTGGTCTGCTTCCATTAGTGTACACAGCCGATAAATGCCCTGACCCGGCAAAGCTTTACTTTGGCCTGAGACGCAGGTCATCACTTTCCTATTTGTTGGAGTCGGCAAGAGGACAAGGCGAGATATCACGTTATTCCGTGTTAGGGTGCGATCCATTGCTTTATCTAAAGGTCAAGACGGGCAAATGTCAGATTTTGGGCCGGCAGGATTTTGTTGATATGGTGAGGCGCTTTCCAATACGTGAGAATGAAGATCCTCTGAAAATTTTTGAGCGGATAATGTTGCTGAAAAAAATGAGATTTCCGAAGGGCGCTTCGCGGTATATGTTGGGGATAGTTGGGTACATTAGCTATGATTATGTTAGAACTATGTTTAACGTAGGAATGAACGCGGCGGATGATTTGAAACAACCTCAACTTGAACTCATGTTGCCGGAGCGAATGGTGATAATCGATCATTTCGCACATAAAACCCACTATTGTTCCTTGTTGGCGTTGTCAGATACATCGGATCCGCAGTTAGCATTTGCGCGAGCCAAGTCAAAGTTGGAGGATTTAGTTACAATAAAAGAAAACGACCCTAAAATTGAAAATCTTGGCCCCATTTCGATCAGATCAAATTTCACTCGGGAAGAATATGAAAGACAAGTTAATCGCGCGAAGGAGTATATCCGCAGTGGAGACATAATTCAGGTAGTTCTTTCAAGAAGAATTGAGTTTAATTCTCCACCGCCTTTAGAGCATTTCTTTCTCAATTTAAGAAAAATCAACCCATCGCCCTATATGTTTTTCTTAGATTTTCCCGAGCGTTGTATCGTTGGTTCCAGCCCAGAGATCTTGTTAAGAGTATGTGGCCGCAAGGTGATAACCCGCCCCATCGCTGGTACTAGGCGACGGGGGACGGATAGAGAAGACGATGATGCTATGGAACAGGACCTGTGCGCTGATGAAAAAGAGCGAGCGGAGCACACCATGTTGGTTGATCTTGGCAGAAACGATTTGGGTCGGGTCTCTAAGTTTGGTTCAATTAAAGTAACGAGTTTCATGAAAGTGGAGAAATATAGTCAGGTTCAGCATCTGGTGTCAAATATAGAGGGGGAACTACGGGAAGATGCCGATGCGCTAGATGCTTTCCGGGCGGCTTTTCCTGCGGGCACGGTGACTGGAGCACCGAAATTGAGAGCAATGGAGATAATAGAGGAACTTGAGCCAGTGAGAAGAGGTATTTACGCAGGAGCAATCGGAACTTTCAGCTACATAGGAGATGCAGATTTTGCGATAACTATACGGACATTGGTGTGTGAGAAGTCAAAAGCTTACGTGCAGGTCGGCGCAGGGATAGTCGCTGACTCTGTACCGTGGAAGGAGTATTATGAGACAGAAAATAAGGCGCGGGCGTTGCTTATGGCGGCTGGGCTGAGAAGTGGTTAAAACGAGGTGAGGTTAGGATGAAAGTTGTAGTTATTGATAATTATGATAGCTTCACCTACAACTTAGTTCATTATATAGGTGAGCTAGGTGCAGAGCCAGTTGTATTCTTGAACGATGTATCACTTGAGAGAATTGCCGACGTTGATCCGGAGAGAATTATTATCTCCCCTGGGCCGGGTAAACCAAAGGATGCAGGCATCTCGATTGAGGTTATTAAAAGATTTGGGGAAAAAGTTCCTATTTTGGGCGTCTGCTTAGGGCATCAAGCGATTGCCTGTGCTTTCGGTGGGCGAGTAGTGCACGCGAAAATGCTTATGCATGGTAAAGTGTCTCAAATCATACATAATGGAAGCGTACTTTTTCGGGGCATTCCAAGCCCTTTCGAAGCAACTCGTTATCACTCACTTGCAGTTAATCAAGCAAGTTTGCCAAGTTGTTTGCGCGTGACCGCGGTGACGCTTGACCAAGATAAAGAAATAATGGGGCTTCAGCACCGGAAATTGCCGATCTTTGGGGTTCAATTTCATCCAGAATCTATTCTCACAAAGCATGGCAAAACGTTGATTAAAAATTTTACGGAGGGACTGTTTTGAACTCGGTTCAAGATGCGATTAAAAAGCTGGTTCAATATAGAGATCTTACTTGGCATGAAGCAGAGGAAGCAATGAAAGAAATAATGTTTGGCGAGGCAACTGAGGCACAGATAGGGTCCGTTCTCACAGCGCTCAGAATGAAGGGAGAAACTGCGGAGGAGATTGCCGCTTTTGCGAGCGCGATGCGTCGATTTGCTATAAGGATAAATCCGAGAGTCAATGGGTTGCTGGTCGATATCTGCGGAACTGGAGGAGATAAGATAAAAACGTTCAATGTTAGCACCGTCGCAATGTTTGTCGCTGCAGGGGCAGGCGTGGTTATAGCAAAACACGGTAACAGGTCACAGACAAGCAAATCGGGAAGTGCGGATGTAATTGAGTCGATCGGTGTGAAAATAGATTTACCGCCTCAGGAGGTTGAGCGCTGTATCGAGAGAATAGGCTTAGGTTTCATGTTTGCTCCAAGTTTCCATAGAGCGATGAAGCATGTGATGAGACCTAGAAGGGAGATAAAAATCCCGACTGTTTTTAACCTTTTGGGTCCACTGACAAATCCCGCTGGCGCTCAAGCACAAGTTGTTGGAACTTTTGATGCGGTTTTAACGGAAAAAATGGCATGCATACTCGAAAAGCTTGGATGCAAACGGGCGATGGTTGTTCATGGGCTTGATGGTTTAGATGAAATATCGATATTGGGTGGAACGCAAATATCAGAACTTATCGATGGCGAAATTGCGACTTACACGGTTTATCCAGAACAATTTGGAATACCTCGCGTAGATCCAGATTCAATAGTTGGTGGCGACGTTGAGAAAAACGCGCGTATCTTATTGGAGGTTCTAAAAGGAGAACGAGGGCCAAAGAGAGAAATCGTGCTTTTGAACGCGGCTGCGGCAATAGTGGTTGCAGGTAAAGCTGATAACTTACGTGAAGCGGTGGCCATCGCCGAAGACTCCATTGATTCCGGACGAGCCTATGAAAAGATGTTGCAATTAATAAAAGCAACTGGAGGCGATCTTCAAAAGTTAGAAAGATTGGAGGCTGTTTAATGAACTTTTTAACAAACATAGTTCAGGAGGTTCGGAAAGAGGTGCAGCGTAGGGCTCGTGTCAATCAAATTCTATGTTCAAAAATTCCAAAAGTCAAGAGATTAAGCTTGATAGGAGCTATAGAGGAGGCAGAGAGAGTACCAATAATTGCCGAGATAAAACGTGCCTCGCCATCTGTAGGAGACATCAGACTGGAAGCAAATGTAATCGAGGTGGCGTATGCAATGGTTCGTGGTGGAGCTGTGTCGCTTTCCGTTATTACCGAGTCCAAATATTTTAAAGGTGACCCAATCTTTCTTGGTGAGTTGCGAAATAAAGTTGATGTCCCCTTAATCTATAAGAATTTCATCGTTGATGAGTATCAGATTTTAGAGGCAGCAAGGCTAGGGGCGGACGTAGTACTGCTAATAGTCAAGTTGCTTGGCCCCCGCCTGCGCGATTTTATGCTCTTGGCTGAAGAGCTTGGAATGGAAAGTTTGGTTGAAGTCACGAACAAGAGAGAGATCAAGTTGGCGGTTTTAGCTGGGGCTCAGTTAATTGGGATAAATAATAGAGACTTAGAAACTTTAAAGGTAAATTTGCAGCGTACAGTTGACCTTGCACCTGATATACCTGAAGATGTAACCCTGGTGAGCGAGAGTGGAATATTCACAGCAGCTGACGTGAGAAGTATGCTTGATGCTGGAGCGGATGCGGTTCTGGTGGGCACAGCGTTGATGACATCTAGAAATATTGAGCAGAAGGTTAGATCATTGGTGAACGCGAGGTAAAACATGACAAAAATTAAAATTTGTGGGTTCACTCGAGTTGGGGATGTAAAAATCGCGTGCAGGCTGGGCGTTGATATGGTGGGAGTTATTCTCATCCCACAATCCTCGCGTCACGTGAATATTGACCAAGCCTCCAAGATTTTTGACAAAGTCGATCAAGGTGTCGCGAGAGTGGCGGTTTTTTTGCCTCGATGTGCCGATGATGTAAAAAATATTTATGAAAAATTAAGACCGGATATTCTCCAGTTCCAACTTACTTTCTCAACAGAAGAACTTCTTAAATTAAGGAAAGAACTTGATGCTCGGGTGATGACGGTTGTTTCGGTTCCTCAAAAGATTGGGAACTTCGAGGAAATTATCCATAAAGCCTTGTTGTTCTCAGAAGGCGCCGATTTTCTATTAATAGATACTGAAGGGCCCTCTGGAGGGGGAACTGGCCTCCCTCACAACTGGAACCTGAGCGCCAGCATAAGAAAAGTTGTGAAAAGGCCAGTTTTTCTCGCTGGCGGTCTTACCCCCACCAACGTAGCACAGGCGATAAAAATAGTTAGGCCGTATGGGGTCGACGTAGCTACAGGAGTGGAGTCGAGTCCAAGACGAAAGGATCCCAAGCTCATGCAGGAGTTTTTAGAAGCGGTGAGGAAAGCCGAACGGAGCTGAGAACACGCTGGGTAACCACGTAATTTTCAGTTTATTCTTACGTGCGGGTAATCAGAATGAAGTTCGTTGGTAGATATCCTGATAAGCATGGATATTTCGGCCCATATGGGGGAAGGTTTGTACCGGAGACGCTGATGCCAGCTCTTGAAGAACTCGAGAGGTACTACCTGAAGATTAAGAAAAATAAAAATTTTCAGCAAGAACTTCACGATCTTCTAAAAAAGTATGGGGGCCGGCCCACTCCTCTTTTCCCTGCTAGAAAACTGAGTCAGATATATGGATTTAACGTTTATCTGAAGAGGGAGGATTTGCTCGGTACTGGAGCGCATAAACTTAACAACACGCTGGGGCAAGCGCTTCTTGCCAGATACATGGGTAAAACCAGACTCATCGCAGAAACCGGAGCCGGCCAGCATGGAGTTGCCACGGCCACGGCCGCGGCCATGCTGGGGCTTCGATGTGAAATCTATATGGGTTCGTTGGACGTCAAGCGCCAGAGGCTTAACGTCTTTCGAATGCGAATGCTCGGCGCAAAAGTGATTCCTGTGAAAAGTGGGTCAGGGACGCTCAAGGATGCGATAAATGAGGCCCTTCGTGACTGGTCGGCTAATGTAGAAGATACTCATTATTTACTTGGCTCGGTTGTGGGCCCCCATCCTTATCCCATGATAGTACGAGATTTTCAGCGTGTTATTGGGAAAGAGACAAGAAAACAGATAGTTGATCTGGAGGGAAGATTGCCAGATGCGATTCTTGCCTGCGTGGGAGGAGGTAGCAACGCCATTGGTATTTTCTACGAATTTCTTGATGATCCCGTAGCCCTTTATGGAGTAGAAGCCGGAGGCAAAGGGATTGAAACAGGCCAACATGCCGCCTCACTATGTGCCGGTACCGAGGGGGTGATCCATGGTTGCTTTACGTATGTTTTGCAGGACAAGTTTGGACAAATAAGTCAGACCCACAGCATCGCCGCAGGTCTGGATTATCCCGGAGTGGGACCGGAGCACGCTTTTCTAAAGAGAGCGGGTCGGGCAAAATACGATCACGTTACTGATAGCGAGGCCATGGAGGCATTTAAACTTCTTTCACAGTCGGAAGGGATAATTCCTGCGCTCGAATCAGCGCATGCCGTTGCCTATCTCAAAAAAATGCCGAAGAAGTTTAGAGGCGGAGTAATCGTAGTGAATCTTTCCGGGCGAGGTGACAAAGACGCAGAAGTAGCTGCAAAGGTAAGGGGGTTGGATTGTGAGCAGAATCGCAGCAAAGTTTGAGGAGCTCAGTTTCAAGAAAGAAGGTGCATTAGTGACTTTTTTAGTGGCAGGAGATCCCACACCGCATTTGACATTGAAGATGGCTGAAATACTTGAAGACTCAGGTGTGGACATGATAGAACTGGGCCTCCCTTTTTCCGACCCGGTTGCTGATGGCTCCACAATTCAAGCCTCAGCTGCAAGAGCCCTTCAATCTGGTATGAACACAGATATTTATTTTGCCTTAATGAAAAAAATCAGAGAGAAAGTAGAAGTGCCGCTAATTTGCTTGAGCTATTTTAATCCCATTCTCAAGAGCGGCATATCCCGTTTCATTACCGATTGTGCCCTTAGTGGAGTTGATGGGTTGATAATCCCGGATCTTCCCGTTGAGGAGGCGCGGGAGGTGATGGAGGAGTCCAAGAAACGCGGTTTGGATATGATCTTCCTTGCCACACCTGTTACTACTGAGGAAAGATTTAAGAAGATCGTAAGCGCAACAAGCGGTTTCCTTTACTTGGTTAGTCTGCTAGGAGTCACAGGCGTCCGAAAGAATCTTTCACCATTGCTTAGCTCCCTCGTATTTAAGGCCAAGGGCTACTGCAAAGTCCCAGTTGTGGTTGGATTCGGAGTTTCTGAGCCAAGGCATATCCTGAGCATTATCGAGGCAGGTGCTGATGGCGCGATTGTGGGCAGCGCTTTGGTTAAAGTTATTGAAGAAAATTTAAGAAATAGAAAGATAATGTTGCAGAGAATCGGATCCATCAGCAGGAAACTGAAAACGGCAACAAAAATCAGATCAATTTTTTAATAGCTTCCTTAACGGGAGTACCTTCATTAATCCCAAGAATCTTGGCTTGTGAGGTAACTGCTGAAATTTTTTTATTTAGCATATCCTCAACACTAGCAACGCCTCTCACGATTGCGGCTGCTTGGCCCAAATTTTCCGCAGTTTCTAGGTTCAAATAACCGCACATGATGTATCCCTTGGGTGCGATTATTGCTACCAGTGGAGCCTTAGGGAGATCAGCTACTAATCCACAAATTTTCTTGTTTTCCACGTTTAACTCTTCGATTTTTATCATCCAATCCATTCATCATTTGTTTGAAAACGTTTAAGTCTTTTAATGACATAAAAAATTCTGATATCATGAAAAAACTTACTCTCCGAACTAAGCCGCTTGACATGGAAACCGGACGCAACATTGTTGTGATACATGAGAGAGATTCCCAAGAGATCGGCCATTTTCCCGGTGATAGAGTGAAATTGATCACGGAAAATAAGACGATCGTGGCGATTGCTAATGAGACCAATAAACTGGTTAAGCCTGGAGAACTTGGTGCTTTTCGCGAGGTCACAGAGGCCCTAGCCCTGAAATCCGGTGATGTGGTGAGCGTTGAGATCGCGCCGCGCCCCCAGTCAGTTGCTTCGATTAAAAAGAAGATGTCCGGCGGGAAGTTGACCCACGATGAGATCGGTGCCATTATTCGGGATATCGTTGCTGGTAACTTGAGCACCACCGAAATGACGGCTTTTGTCGTTTCCGAGTTCATCAGAGATATGGATTTGGATGAGATAGTTGCGCTAACTCAACACATGTTGGACACTGGTGATAGAATTGAGTTTGATCGGGAACATGTGCTAGATGTTCATAGCATAGGAGGTGTTCCAGGAAACAAGTATGCTCTGATAACGGTGCCCATAGTAGCGGCAACAGGAATAATAGTTCCTAAAACCAGCAGCAGATCCATTACTAGCGCAGCGGGAACTGCCGACGTTATGGAAGTACTTGCGAATGTGACCCTTAGTATAGATGAAATAAAAAAGATCGCTAATAAGGTAGGTGGCGTTTTGGCTTGGGGAGGGGCTGTTAATTTAGCCCCGGCCGACGATATAATAATTAGCATAGAGCGTCAGTTGGGTATTGATCCGAGATGCCAGCTACTGGCCAGCGTGATGTCGAAGAAATTAGCTGAAGGAGTCGACAGCATCTTGATCGATATACCAACCGGACCGGGAGCGAAAGTTGAGAACATTGAGGAGGCGCGCAGTTTTGCTCACGATTTTATCGAGCTTGGGCATCGTTTGAAAGTTCAAGTGGAAGTGGCAGTAACATACGGAGGCCAGCCTATTGGACATAATGTGGGCCCTGCCCTTGAGGCAAAAGAGGCGCTAGAGGCGCTCCTTGGGAAAGGTCCCGGAAGCCTAATTGAGAAATCAACCAGCCTTGCTGCAATCATGCTTGAGTTAGGTGGTGCGGCTCCTCCAGGATTAGGTAAGGAGATGGCAATTGAAATTTTAAGGTCGGGGAAGGCATATCAAAAAATGCGTGAGATAATTGCTGCTCAAGGAGGAAATCCTGACATCAAACCAGAGGATATCCCCATCGGCGATAAAAAAGAAGTAGTAGTGGCCCCATATTCCGGCTACGTGACTCAAATATACAACCAGAATGTCAACGAGATAGCACGGACTGCAGGTGCTCCGAGGGACAAAGGCGCTGGCATTGTGTTGTTGCGGAAAAAGGAGGGAAAAGTTGATAAGGGAGAGCCGCTTTTTGAAATTTATGCAGAACATGAGTCAAAACTCGATGAAGCTCTGGAAGTCGCGAGACGTAAGTTCCCTCTCAAGATCGAGGGAATGTTACTGGAGAAAATAACACACCGACCTAGGATAGTGTGATAGTATGTGGGAAGTACCCAAAGAAGCAGCGTTGGTAGCAGGCGACGCCGATGGACCATTTGAATTAGTCGCCTTTGACAATGCGCTTAGAAAGGCAGGCATTGCCGAACTTAATCTAGTACCAGTGTCCAGCATTTGGCCCATTGGTTGTAAGATAGTCAAATGGAGGAAGATGGAACCAGGGACAATAGTACCCCTCGTTATCTCCAAGATATGTAGTTCAACACCAGGGCAGAAGATAGCCGCAGCAGTAGGGATAGCAATCAGTGAAACCTCTCACGGGATGGTCTCTGAGTACCACGATATCGGCATAACTCAAAAGATGGCGGCAAGGACGGCTGAGGACATGGTTAGATACATGATGGAAAGGAGGGGACTTGAACCCACCAAGGTCACTTCAGTTTCAGCGGGTCACGTTGTCGAGCAACACGGTGCCGCCTTAGCCGCCGTTGTCTTCATCAGATAGACTTAATCCTCGCCGATTTCTTCCTCGCCTTCTTTGCTTGGGCCCTTAGGCGGAGAGATCTCACGCTTGGAGGCAGCGATGACATCATCAATTCTCAGTATCATTATTGCAGCTTCGCTGGCCGATTTGATCGCCTGCGTTTTTGATCTGAGTGGTTCAAGGATTCCTTCTTTGTTCATGTCAACTACTTTTCCCTTGTAGGCGTCAATACCATAATATTTACCATCTGGCTTTTCATGTTTGGCCCGCAGTTCAACCAAGATATCTATGCTGTCGATTCCGGCGTTTTCAGCTAAGGTTCTAGGTATGGATTCGACGGCATTGGCGAAGGCGTTGATGGCTAGAGCCTCCCTGCCGCCGACAGTTTCAGAATATTCTCTCAGTCGCTTGGCCAACTCGACTTCGGGTGCACCGCCACCAACCACATATTTTCCATCTTCAATTGCGGCACCAACAACACAGATGGCGTCGTGAACGGCTCTTTCTACCTCATCAACAACGTGCTCCGTTCCTCCCCTAATGAGCAGGCTAACAGCCTTGGGGTCTTTGCAGCCTTCAACGAAGGTCATCTTGTCGTCGCCGATTTTTCTTTCTTCCACCAAGCTGGCCTTGCCCAAATCATTTGCCGTGAGGTCATCAAGGTTGGTGACCACTTTTCCTCCGGTCGCGCGGGCCAGCTTTTCCATATCGGACTTTTTCGCCCGCCTCACTGCGTAAATTCCTGCCTTGGCAAGGTAGTGCTGGGCCAAGTCGTCTATACCTTTCTGGCAGATGACGACGTTAGCTCCGGTGGCAACGATCTTGTCAACCATGCCCTTGAGTATGGATTCCTCCTCGTTCATGAAAGCCTTGAGCTGGTCTGGACTTGTTATCCTGATTTCGGCGTCGGTTTCGGTCTTCTCTATCTCTAAGGCACAGTCGAGTAGGGCTATCTTTGCGTTTTTAACTCTCTTGGGCATTCCTGGGTGAACCCTCTCTTTGTCCAAAATTACACCTTGGATCAGCTGAGAGTCATCGGTGCTTTCTCCTGGCTTTTTCTCCACACCGATGTAATCAATGTCTGCAATGTAGCCCCCATCGGTTTTATCAACTATCTGTTTTACCGCTTTGACAACAAGGTCAGCCAATTTTTCTCTTGATCCTTCGGCTTTTTTGCCGCTCATCGCCGTCATAGCTATCTTCTTCAGTATCTCGTCATCACTGATTTTCAGCGGTTCAGCGATGCTGTCCAGAATCTGCTGGGCCTTTTCAGCGGCGAGCCGGTATCCGCCAGCGATGACAGTCGGGTGAATCGACTGGTCTAAAAGGCGTTCAGCTTCGTGCAGCAGCTCCCCTGCGATGACGACGGCGGTTGTAGTTCCATCGCCCACTTGTTCGTCTTGCGTCTTGGCGACCTCCACCATCATCTTCGCTGCAGGGTGCTCCACTTCCATTTCTTTTAATATGGTGACGCCGTCGTTAGTTATTACGACGTCGCCCAAGCTGTCAACTAACATTTTGTCCATACCACGCGGACCCAGGGTAGTTCTAACGGCTTCGCCGATAACCCGGGCCGCAAGAATATTCATTCTTTGGGCATCACGCCCGATCAGTCTTCGGGTACCTTCTGGCAGCACGAGTACCGGCCTACCTCCTAGCGCACTCATAATATCGCCCTCCTATTTTTACCATTGTTTTCAGATTTAAACTTTACTTTCAGTATTTGATAAATAATCCTTTTAACGCATTTATAACTTACGTAAGATGGTCTGCCCGTGTCAAAAGCGCCCAAAAATTTGATTCGGGGTATTAGCCGGGCTATTTCGAAAAAAATGATGAATCATTCTGTAAAAGTAGCTTCGTCCAGTTACCTCTTCTCAGATGCAAAAGAGTCCCCTCCTCCAGACAAATTAACTAAGCCTAGGACAGACATAAAAGGTAAAAAAAAGTCGGCTAGTTCCTCTGTTTTTCAGGTCAAAGAAACTCGTGTTCGAGAAAAAATACTTGAAAGTTACGGACAGGTAGAAATAATATCGGAAGAAGGGCAACCCTTAATTTTTTACAGGGTGAAAATGCCCGAGATCACGGAGGAAGAACAACGACTTCTTGAAATAGTTAAGGACATCGCCGCCGAAGAGATAAAAATAAACCCAGAAGGGATATCAGACCCAGCGAAACGGCAGCGTACGTTCACCCAAGAAGTTTTAAAGATAATAGCGCGGGAGAGCAGAGGAGTTAAAATTCCTGCAGACCGCTTTCACCAGCTTGGAGAACTTGCCGTTAGGGACATGCTAGGGTATGGAATGCTTGACCCGCTCATAGCGGATGACAGACTTGAGGACATCATGGTCATTGGCGTTAACAAGCCCGTTTACGTTTATCACCGCAAATATGGGATGTGTTTTACAAACATAGTTTTCCGAGATGTGAGGTCTATAAAGTATTTAATAGACAAAATGGCCCGGGTTGTAGGTAGGCGCATAGACCAGCAATCTCCCTTGCTAGACGCGAGACTGCCGGACGGTAGCAGGGTCAATGCGACGATACCACCAGTTTCTATTGATGGCCCAACCATATCGGTAAGGAAATTTAGAAGGGACCCGTTGACTATTTTGGATATCCTCGATTATGGTACCATGTCGTTAAATTTTGCCGCCTTTCTCTGGTTGATCGTGGACGGGTTGGGAGTAAAGCCGGCCAATATTTTGATAGCAGGAGGGACTGGCTCAGGAAAAACCACGACGTTAAACTGTGCTACAACTTTTATCCCGGAGAGGGAGAGGATAATCTCCATCGAGGACACGGCCGAGCTTCAGCTCCCGCATAAACACTGGATAAGACTGGAGACCAGACCACCGAACGTTGAGGGGCGCGGAGAGATAACGATGGATGATTTGGTCAAGAATGCACTGAGGATGAGGCCGGACAGGATGATCGTCGGTGAGGTGAGGGGGCCTGAAGCGAGGACTATGTTCACCGCCATGAATACTGGACACGATGGGTGTATGGGTACCGTGCATGCTAACAGTGCAATGGAGACCATCACCAGATTGACGGAGCCACCAATGAGTGTCCCCCATATGATGATCACCGCTCTGGATGTTGTCATCATGCAACAGCGCATTTATCATAGGCAGATGGGGCAGATTCGCCGAGTTACTGAGGTGGCCGAAATTACTGGATTTGAGGGAGGAAAGCCACAGCTAAGCCGGATCTTCAGATGGAATCCTAAAACCGACACAGTTGAGCCCACAGGAGTGCCAATAAAAATAAAAAGGATGATTGCTGAGTTCAGCGGTGTCAGCGGGGATGAGATAGAAGTTGAGTTGAGGAGAAGAGAAAAGCTTCTCAGTTGGATGAAGCGCGAGGGCCTTCGGAATATCTTTGAGGTGGGTAAATTGGTCCAAGAATATTATCGAAACCCTGCTGCGGTGTTGAATAAAGCTGGATTAAAAAAATCTTGAGGCCGACCGTGGTGCCATGTCAAAAAGAAGGGCCGGAAAGAAAGGTTTGGTAAAGATCTTTTTGGCGGTTGGAAATAAGGTCTTTAGCGTGGGTGAGTCGGTCCAAAAGATTCGGGGTTCAATGCGCCAGTCAACATCAGTAGCTAAAAAACAAATTAAGAGTTCCAGCGTATTTCGAGTCGAGGAGCCAGTTTCGGATTTTGAGGAAAATTCAAACAGTCAGCTATGGGGTGGTGCGACAAGTCTAGATTCATTTGATAAAGAATCAGAAAAATTTTCACTTGCTAAGTTCTTCAAGAGAGTAAGCACCGACTCCTTTCAACTCAGTACAGAGACTCCTTCTAAGAGACGCGCGGTGAAAACAATTGTCAGCGGCTTTCTTATGGCGGCCTTTACATCAGTCTTGTTGTTCTATTTTGTCGTTCCATTTTTGTTCCTAGGTATTGGCGGGGCATTATCTTTTTTATTTACAGTGTATTTTGTTAGGACATATCCCAAGCGCAAGTTAAACTCAAGAGTTGCGGAGGTGAATAGAGTTCTCCCGTATGCTCTGCGACACATGAGTACCCAACTTTCGTCAGGAATAGGCCTACCGGAGACGATTACCTCAATAAGTCGAGCCGATTACGGGGCACTCTCCGAGGAATTCAGCAGGGTTATCTCGGACATGAATAAAGGTGTTAGTTTTGAGGAAGCATTAGCACGCCTAGATGGTCGGGTGCCTTCGGAGCCCCTTCGAAAGACCACACGCCAGATAAGAAGGGCCTTGAGAACCGGTGGGGACCTAGCCAAGGTTTTGAGCGTGTTGGCGGATGAGGCCGCCTTTGAGATGCGCATGAAGTTGCGCGATTACACTCAGTCTCTGAATATGATTACAATGATCTACATGTTTGTTTCCGCGGTAATACCGGCAATGCTGATGATAACGGTAAACATTTCCTCAGGAATGGGGCGGGCGGGGATATCAACTCAGGCCGCTGGTGTTATCTATCTAATTTTGCTCCCCTTTCTGTTGTTTTATTTCGTAATTATGATAAAGAAACTAGAACCGAGGTTATGAGATGGTGTTCTCGCGGTGGTTAACGGACTTGGCGAGGCGGGTTTTTTCAGAAAAATTTAGATATAAAATTGGCCGAAAGTTGGAGTCAACTAAGCTGAGGCTATCCGCGGAGCAGTTTTTGGGGATATCTGTGGTATTTTCAGTCGGGGTGACATTAGCAATAGTGACGATATCATTTTTCTTTGGATGGTTGTTAATTTTTCTGGCTCCTTTGGCTGCCATTGTTTCCTTTGTGAGTATATCGCAAGGATTGTTGGCGTTACTGGCCCAGCGAAGAGCGGCTGAACTTGAACGGGCGTTGCCGGATGCACTTCATCAGATGGCGAGCACACTTAGGGCGGGAGTGGGTATAGATTCAGCGCTGGAGGATATTGCTAGATCTAATTACGGAGAACTTTCGTTAGAGTTTGAGAGAGTGATAACTGAGGTCAATAAAGGAAGGCCGCTCATTAATGCGCTTTTGGCCCTGTCCCGAAGATCTTGTTCATCCTTGTTTCAGAGAGCATTTCAACTGATTGCAGAAGGAATTGAGCGCGGTGCAGCTTTGGCCAATGTTTTGGATTCAGTTGCAAGCGATATTCGTGAAATTCAGGCCATACAGCGGGAACGGAAAGCCGCGACCACGCAACAGATAATGTTTCTGTATGCGGTGACCTTATTTGCGGCCCCGTTTATAGTGGGGCTGACGGTTGGTGTCAGCGGCATCAGGGTAGGTGGAACCAATATTGGTATATCTTCAGAGATGGCCATCATTGCGATGGTTTATAACGCACTACAGGCCTTTATTTGCAGCCTAGTCGTCGGTCTCCTAAGATATGGAAAGATATCAAAAGGACTCACATACACCATTCCGTTTATGATAGTAGCAACCGTGGTTTTTGTTTTGGCAGGATATGTGATAAATTTTTTGGTGCCTAAATCAATTTGAGCGCTTGGGCCGGTAATTTTGTCGCGGCAAGTTTCAGATTTAGAAACTTAAACTTTCGAACTTCGTAAAGAAGTTCTTAAATCAAATTTTTCGCGGAGTTAGAACCGGAGGGATAAAATGAGGTTTGATAAGAGGGGTCAAGGAGCAACTGAATACTTACTCATGTTGGCAGCAGTTTTGGTCATAGTTGCCATAGCCGTATACTACGTTACAAGCACAGGGCCATCGGCGATTATAACAGGAACTGCCGTAAAGAACGGTGACAACATTAATTTTACACCATCGAGTACAATGGTTCCATCCAAGATAAACGCAGGAGAATGGGAATATGCTGTGTATCGGGGTGCTACAGCTATATCAAGCTGGCAAACTGTTTCGTTCGATTTAGAGAGAGGAATCCCAGTAGCTCTGTCCGCTTCGGGTTGTCAAACCGGAGATTTGCTGAAGATACGATATAAGGGCAACGTATATGATGCGGCTACCGTGAGCTAGAGAAATAGTTTTGCTACTAACTAATTAAAATCAGCAAATTTTTTAATCTTTTTTATTTGTTGGTTTTTGGTTAGAGAAGGCTTGAGTTAGATGAAGTTTGTGAAATAAAAATTTAAGAACACAATAGCTAAAACCATTTCCAAATTATAATAAAACTGAGTGTATGAGCTTGATGGGTTTTGATTTTATACCCACTGTTATTGCAGTGGTTGGTTCAATCATTGCAGTATATACTGATCTGCGCAAACGCATAATACCTAACGAACTGAATTTTACCATGATTTTCTTCGGCATAATTTACTATATTCTTCTTGGAATTTTTTCGCTTGATTTTTTCGTCATGATATCCGGAGTTCTCGGTGCTGCAATCTCTTTCGCCATTGGTTATCTTCTCTGGCGGACGGGGGGGTGGGCAGGTGGAGACGTTAAACTGTTCACCGCGCTTGGGGCCTTGCTCTACGGATATAAAATGCCCACAGAAAACCCGATTTACCCCGTACCCCTGACCATCCTTTTTAACAGCATTTTGATCATTCTGCCTTTTATGCTGGTTTACTTCGTTTTTTTACGTGCACGAGGGGGGAGCGCTTTTTATGCGACAGTTAAGATCACCGAGCTGAAAGAGGGCATGATTCCGGCTGAACTAATTTATGAAAAAGGAGGCAAAATATATCGGACTTCTTCTTGGTTTTACCTGAAAAGCGATTGGGATAAAACATACACGAACCCCCGTAGGGCGGCAGGATTAACCCGTTATCAAGTTGGAGTTCTCAAGAGGCTGGTCAGAGAGGGCAGAATTAAGGATGAATTAAGGATCAAAAAGGGAATGCCGTTTGCGCCAGCACTAGCCGCAGGTGTTTTCGTAACGGTATTTTTCGGCGATATTTATTGGCAGTTTATGATTAGGTTGTTTGGATATGTTTAAATGTCAGGAGCCATAAAAAGCAGTAGGCGAGAAAGTGTGGGAATGGATTCTAATCATTATTGTTGTAATAGTTTTGCTGGTGATAGTCGCCCTGTTTTTCAACTATTACAATCGGATAATCTCCCTGTCAAACAGAATTGATAATGCGTGGGCACAGATAGACGTACAACTCAAGAAAAGAGCTGATTTGGTACCCAACCTTGTGGAAACTGTTAAGGGTTACATGGCGCACGAGAAAAAAGCCATTGAAATGGTGACCAAGGCTCGGGAAAGGATGATGGGGGCCCAGACGGTTAAGGATAAGATGGATGCAGGAGTTGAGTTAGCGGCAGCGATGAAGACTATTTTTGCCTTGGCTGAGAACTACCCAAACCTCAAGGCCAGCGAGAACTTTAAATTACTCCAAGAGCAGCTCGACGGTATCGAGAGCAAAATTGCCTACGCCAGACAATTCTATAACGACTCAGTGCTTGCTTATAACAACGCAATTACGACTTTCCCCGGGCGATGGTTTGCTCAGAGGATGGGCAGGACCGAGCAGAAGCCCTATTTTGAGATTACGGAGAAAGAGCGAGCGGTTCCTAAAGTGACCTTTTGATGCCGCGAATTAGCTTTTACGACCAGATCAATAGAAATAAAAGAAACTCGATGTTGCTGATCTTCCCCATCACTGCGATAGTTCTTTGCCTGCTTTTTGCTATAGGATATATTTTTGCTCCCGATTTTGTGGTTTTAATTCTTATTTTTGGAATCATCTGGATGGCTGTACAAGCAATTGTTTCTTACCGATACGGAGATCAGGCGGTGCTCAGCGTCATGAGGGCCAAACCCGCTGATCCCGTGAAACACATCTACCTGATAAACACCGTGGAGGGCCTCAGCTTGGCCGCGGGCATACCTGCGCCAAAAGTTTACATCATTGAAAACGAGGAGATAAACGCTTTCGCGGTTGGCCGCGACCCGCAGCATGCCGCAGTTGGGGTAACTACCGGAGCACTGGAGAGTCTCAATCGTATCGAGCTGGAAGGGGTTGTCGCCCACGAAATCTCGCACATAAGAAATTACGATGTACGCTTCATGACGATGATAGCGGTTTTTGTTGGATTCGCCGCCATTTTGAGCTATCTGCTATTGAGGGGGGCCTTTTTTGCCGGAGGTTCGAGAAGACAAGGTGAGCGCGGTGGTGGTTTAGCGGCAATTTTGATACTGGCGGGGTTAATTCTGGCCGTAGTTGCTCCCATAGCTACGAGGCTCGTGCAGGCGATGATATCAAGGCGGAGGGAATTTTTGGCCGATGCCAGCGCAGTGGAACTCACCCGTTATCCAGAAGGACTTGCTTCCGCTCTTGAAAAGATTATGAAAAAGAACGCCGGCAAGATGGAGGTAACCGAGGCGATTTCGCATCTCTTCTTTACCGATCCGAAGAGAAGCCCTCTAGACGATCTTTTTGCCACACACCCACCTCTTTCCGAGCGGATTAGGGTACTCAGGCAGATGTAGATTGGCCAACTACTTCTGTAATCGCCTTAACTTTGGCTCCTCCTAAGCCCAGCAACGGCCTAGCCACCCTAAGTTTTACTGTATCTCCTTTTCTTACTTTGATAGAACTTTCCACTGGATAGACTCCAGACTTGACATTACTTCTGATATCGTAACCGACCCGAACCAAAGCGAAACCGCCGCGGGATTCTTCAACCAAACCGTAGGTGAAATTGCGCCCATACTTTATCCTGAAAGCCGCAAAGGCGCTGATAATTATGACAAAAGCGAGAAATGTCGGCATGATGATGTTCAGGTCAGATTCCATAGAAAAAACTGTGGGAAGCAATCTGAGCAGCAATAATAGAGACCAGTTGATTGTTATACAAATTACCACGAAACACCGATAGGCGGGATATTCTCGTTTAAAGGCAAGCCTAAGTTGGGTTTTTGTTTGGTAAATCAAGTAACCGCTACAGATTGAGAGCAGAGTGAGGAAAATCAAATTCTCGTTTGGCAATAGGACTAAGTAAACCACGGTGGTAAGAAAGAGCAGCAATATTGCAATTTGTGCCTTCAACATAACATATTCTGGCCAGCCAGCGTAGTGTTTTTCAAAAAATATCCTAATTTTTTCAGGAATTATTTGCCTGTTTTTATCCCGCGTTGGTTTAATCCTGTTTTCTTGTGCTCTACAGGCAGAAGCACGCCTATCTGCACCCAGTATGATATTGCCAACTTCCCAAAATAAACGGACAATAGAACTTTCCGTCATCTTTTCACATCCATTTCTCACGTAAGCAGGACATTTTCGAAGCATCTCACCAAATCATTAGGGTCTCTAATTTCAATGGAGATCAAAATAAATGACCCAAAACAATTTTCTTCTATTTCCGTAGATTCTCCCACATGTCTTTCACCGATGCCTCCAACTTCAGACCACAATAGTTCTTTTGAATAATAAACGTCCGAGAAATGAGGGCTGTTGTAGGCCAACACGGTTATTTTCAAATTTTCATCGATCTTTTCGATGAGCAATTCTGGCTCGTTATAGTCAAAATCGACAGTTTCGCCGGCATTTGCATCTGAGTCTTCAAACGAATATTTCCATCTATTGGCGGAGATTTTTTCAACAACACAGTATTTGCTTCCAGCATAATGATTAACGCCGGTGGGTTGTACGTGGATCCAGAGAGGATAAACTTGATTGGAGGTAATACATATAATTAACCCAGTCGCCGCACGATATTTTTCAGCGAGCACCTGTAAGCTGATGTCATTAATTGGAACTCTATTCTTCTGCATTAGTTTTATTGTTTCTGAGATTTCTTTTCCAGTATAGTACACTTTATCAGCCAAGATCTGGATGGAGTTGGTTTCCCCACCAATTTCAATTATTTTCAAGCTGGAAGCGGCTAACAGCAGAGCCGGCAGCATCAGCAGCAGCGCCAAACTGCTCAGAGCGACCCCCTTTTGTCCATAATCCGTTTTCATCGTCATCACACAGGCGGGCCCCTCCAAACATAGAGGCTGATTAGCTCTGGAACTTCTTCGTAACCAAGTGCAAGTTTTACTAGAGTTATCCAGTCAGCAGTACCCATCGGGTTCTCATTGTCCGTAGCACTTTGGGCAAAGCGCATGTTAAACAGCACCGCCGGCTGGGGCAATAGGCCCATACGGGTATGGGTGAAGCCACTAGGACGGATAATTATTCCACTTATAGGGTTAGCGATGATGTTTGGAACATCTTCCCATCGCGCGACTACCCACGAAGCATCGATAGGCGCGTAAACATATTGGGCATAATTCGAATTGTATTCAATATTATCTCCATTTTTGTAGGCTTGGGTCACGAAACTGGTAGAGTTGAGTATACGCATGTTGTCCAGCGGCGGTCCAGATATTTCTTGAGGTGAATCGTTCCAAAGAATCCCGAGCGATTCCCAGAGATAACCATCAGTTTCTTCAACTTGACAGTTGTGATAGAGGGTACTTCCACCGACAACGATCCTACCCTCGCACTTTTGATAAATCACTAGATCAATGATTTTTGAAGTCAATCCGTTTGGAGCGAGATCAATTTCAGCATCTGGAATGAAAATTGCGTCATAATAGGGATGACCCGGCTGCCATTTAGCGATGGCGGTATCAACTTCGTTCCAGAATTCTGTAATGGTGTTGACTTTTTTGAGGTCGATGCCAGCGTTTACAAGCAGTTGGAAAATAAATTCTTCGTCATTATTGTCAACCCAAGCGAGCACCTTGATCCTTTTCCTAGGTAGCGTGGTTATTCCTATAGCCTTGGCCATCTCATTTACATTTTGAAAAGCGACCAACCATTCTTCATTCTTTCCGTGCGTTGAAAAAACGTTATCCAGACGCGGATTGTTTTCGTCGCCGATTATCAGCCTGAACTGAATTTCGGCAGGCAAAATTTTTCTAAGCTGCGTTTCGGCCAAGTATTCGGCATTTTCTGGGTATCCTTGCCTAACATAGTTTATTATTTCGTCCATTGTTCCCGTTAGCTGTAAAACTTCAAGAGCATCGTTAGCGTATCTTTCAAGTCTAAGATACCCCTGTTGATCATGAATTGGTTGGGGTCCGATGAAACTCGCCACGCCAAGCAAAGCCGTGATCAGAACCGCGATGGCCAGAATTGCATCTAGGCTGAATATAAAACCTTTTTCATCATAAAGTGAGGACATCTTCTACCTCCATAGTTTTACAACCAAGGTTGCCACTGGGGGAAGTTCAACTAACTTTGATGGCGAACCCCTCGGTAGCGAAACTATTGAAACGTTAACCGGGGCATTTTTACCTGAAATTCTAATCCAGATGAAGTTCTGCCCTTCGTGCAGCGGCACTGGAAAGGCGTAGTCAGAACCATCTGGGTAATCCACTCCATCGCATCTTATTCGGAAGGGCGAATCATGCGGTGGGGATTTGAAGTCCCGATCTCCATCACCGTCACTCGGGTTTCGGTTCACCCAAATCCTCACTTCCGGTTGTATTGGTGGCGGTGGCAGCGACCTTGTTAAAACGATGTACCAGTCACGAGTGTTTAGTTCTCCAGGGTCAACGTTAAAGTAGATTTGGTAACGTGGTGGTTTGCTGATGTGGATAAGATTTTCAAGTAAGTTTTCGGTTATCACATTTGTAGCAACTAGGCGCTTTACCACGACAACCTCTGATGAGTCTTGAACTCCCGACGATTGTTTGATATTCCATCGAGGGTAAACTGGGGGCCATAGATTTTCGTTAGTAGTTTCGTCGATCAAAATGAGTTCAAATTTTTCAGAGCGATTAAAAAGGGCCTTTATTGCCTGAGAGGCAGCGGGATAGCTTTCCCAGATTTCATTTTTACAAAGTTGCCTTAGGTTCTCTAGCTTTTGTATCGAAAGGCTGTTCGGTATTGGAAAACCGTGTTGATCAGTTTGGCATAAGCCAACAGCTTCTATGGAATTGGGCTGCTTTGGCCAATCATCCGGGGTCCCGCCAGTTTTAACAAGCACGTCAGCAGCATCATTTGCCGTTTGTTCGAGAGAATATCTTAAAAAATAATCATTAGTTTGTTTCCTCACCTGTTCCAATGCTAGGCCGGAACTACTAATTATTAGCGCGGTTAAGACGAGGGCGAAGAACATATCTAAGGTAAAAATCTGTCCATGCTCGTTCATTCGATTCCCTTTCTTATGCGGATGGAGACATCATAGGGGCAAAATGCTGTTTCAATCGGATTGTTTGTCGAAAGACTGCTCAGAGCCCTTTGGATATAATTAAAGACGCTTTCTTTGACCATTTTTTTAACAACTTTTTCCGTGAAATCAAATTGGTTGATATTTTCCGGCGGAGCAGCTAGGATAACGATGGATATCTCTATTCGATTATCGTTGAGTCCAAAGCATTCGACATATGCAGAACACCCATAGTTGATTTCAATGGTTGCAAGCGCATTTTCAGCTCCATCATGAGCCGCTTGAATTATTGTAGTGAGTTCGGTATTTTGTAAACTCCAACAAAAAAATGATGTTGCGGTTAAAATTATGCCTGCGACCAGGATTAAAAATTCTGTGCTGGATTGGCCTGCTATCTCCCCGCAATACATAGCTGGGAACCCTCCCAGAATATCTGAATTTTTTTGGTCAGATTTTCCCGTTCAAGCACAAAATTTTTGAAGTTTTTGCAGACCGTATTTATCTCTACTACTTCAACACTGCTTTCAACAGTTAACAAGCCAACTGAGTTGTCTGAGAATACTCTGTATGGATAGGGTCCAATGTTCTCCGGCAACTTGAGACTTAGACTGATGTTGGGCCCATTCACATATACAGAGTTCATCGCTGCGGCAAGTCTGTCGCCGATCATCTTTGCTTCTAGGTGGATCTCAATCGCTTCTGCGGATTTTCTTCTTCCTTCAGATAAGGTTATGAGCGAGGTAGCGACTATCACCAACAGACTTAGCGCCAAAAGCGCGTCTATTGAGAAGAATCCTCTTTTTTCTGCAATGGCCAGATTAATCACCCCTGTGGGTTAAGATAGATGTAAATTTTCCCGCCGCCGACCACATCCAGCTGCATAGTTTCTGGAAAATTTTTGTTTTCAGACCAAGTCACGATGACCGTGTAGGTTCCCGGAGGGATTGTTGTAAGCAAGTGTTGTTTCTTTATTTTGTACTGAAGATTGACTTCCGAATTTTCTGCGCCCGACATGGTCCAGAAGATTACCCTAAAGACATTTTTCGAGTTGTCCATTTGGGCCGTCCAGGGGCAGCCCAGTTTCACGATTAAACTTTTGGATGCACCGGCCCCGTTCGCATAAACAGCATCTATGGCACCAGCGATGGAACTGGCTGTCGCTTTTGCCTGCATTAGATATGCCGAATGATCCGCAGCATTTTTGGATGGATTGATGGATTGGGTGAGAGTTACTGAGGTCAGTAGGGCCAGCGCCGCGGAGAGTATGGTCAGATATTCAACCGCCGATTGGCCTTTTGAATAATGTCTATCTGATTTCATCTAAGACCACGATCCTTCGCGGGTATCGGCTGCTCGGATCGTAGCAGTAAATTAGCGTGGTTCGGTGAAAAGTTCTGTTAGAAAGAGTCCCGTACTCAGGACCGACTTTCAAGCCATTTTCTTCCACGTGTAGACAATTCTCCTTAACCCAGTCTTCTCCCCGGTCGGTACCGTCTTCATTCCACCGACTGGGCAGTACCGTATCCACTGTGATTATGGAATCGCGCATGTTGTCCCACAACCCATCGCCGTTAAAGTCCATCAGAATTTGGATGTCTGCACGGCCATTTATCGGAACTGTTTCATCCGCTGTAAGTCTCCCATCGACATCAAGATTATCGTAGCCTCCCAAGTATATGGTCAAGATCCCGGCCGGAAGCGAGTATTCGACGGTCAGACGTGAACCTGGCCCCACTGCATACAGATGGTTCAGTCCAGCTGCCAGCTCGTTGGCAGCCACTTTTGCTTCAGAGATTTTGCTCAATTTTTCCGCGTCGAAGTTTGCCTGAAGATACGTCGGCAGAGTAACAGTAGCTACCATGATCAAGAAACCGGCCATGACCGCCAAGAACTCTATACTCAGCTGCCCCCTCAAGTGACCACAATTCGGGATAAACTAAATAGGTCAATTAACCATGATGTTTCAGAAATATTAACTTTCTTAATCAAACTGTTGGGTGCCGGTAGCTTATCTCGGCGCCCATCGCTTGGAAGGTGGATATGAATCTTGAATAACTCGAGATAAGCGAGTCGGCACCGTTTTTGATTGTCGTAATTCCATTTGATACAAGCGCTGCCACCACGAGAGCCGCGGTGATGGCATAGTCGTTGTGACCATCAACTTCGCAGCCGCGCAATGTCACTGGTCCTTGGAGGATCAATCCATCATTTCTCTCGAGCACCTTGGCTTTCATTCGTCTCAGTTCGTTGGCGATCGCTGAAATCCGGTCTGACTTCATGGTCCTAGCGCCCGCGGCATCGTAAATCAAAGTTTTCCCTCTTGCCATACAGGCAATTACTGCGACTAAGGGCAGCAATTCGGGAGTAGAACGGAGGTTCAGCCTTGTGGCTTTAAGTCGGTGTTTTCCATCTAGACTGAGGCATTTTTTTGAAATTTGTGGATTGATTCCGAATGATTTTAAGCATTGGAGAAATTCCTTGTCGCGATAGGTCATTTGTCCTAGAGGGTTTATTTTAATGCTTGAACCGGTTAGGCAGGCAGCGACCAGAAAAGGCGCAGTTCCAGAGATCTCATGCGGCACTCGATAAGTAAAGGCGCGGTAGGTTTGGTTGGGGATAATGACGGTGTTCTTTTTTTCGATCACTTTGACATGTCCGATTTTCATTAGTTCAGAGATCCGATCAAGTGTTGGTGATTTGACCTTTAACTCTACCTTTTTTTTGGCATAAGGTGCCGCGATTAGAACGGGCGGCAGATATCTGGGTTCAAGAAAATCAAGCTTAACCTTGCCACCCTTGAGCCCGCCGCCGAAAGCTATGAAAGGAGGACTTTCATCTGGTTTCGTCGAATAGACATCGGCGCCTAGGCAACGTAGCGCCTTAAGAAATGTTGGCATGGGCCTTGAGCGCAATTGGCTGTCACCATGGAGGACCATGGTCGATGGCGAGATGGTGGAGATCCCTGTAAGCAGGCAGATCGAGGTGCCGGAGTTCTTCGCGTCTAGGGTGTTTTTATCTGATTTGATTTTGCCGTCTACCCCCCAGATGGTCCATTTTTCCTGGGACCGCTTTACAACAGCCCCTAAGGATTCAGCTGCTTTTAGCATAACTTGGGTATCGCGAACCCTTAAAGGGGATTCAATGGTGCACTTTCCTCCGGTTAGGATCGCGAGTGCGGTGGAAAATTGCGTATGAAATTTTGATGGTAGGGCCTCGATCTCACCAGTGATCGAAGTGGCCGGGTTAATCACCAAATCCATGTTTTCACCGGACCTCTATTTTTCTTATTTTTTCAGAGGCATCCTCAATAATTTTCCTAACGTTTATTATCCCTTCCTGTTCAAGAATTTCTTCGGCGCTAATAACGGCGCCTTTTAAGGGGTGAGACAATTTTGAACCCTTAGCTAGTTTTAGCCCTATTTTTACGCCAATTTTTTTGATTTCGTTTACCTCCAGACCGGAAAGTGGTCTCAACACGGGCAGCTGACAGGCCGCGTCAATGGTATGTAGGTTTGGCAGCATTATCCCCGCAATAGATTGAGCGTCGTCACCCGTTACAACGGCTTCGGCGGCGATTCTTCTTGCGACCAGCTCAGCGGCCCTCAGTTCACAACGCCTGCGAATAATAAAGGAAAATTTGCTGTCCGTTTTTTTCTGTACTTGATTTAGTAGATCCTTAAATGGGAATAACCAGAGGGAGGTGGCAGCGCCAAAAAGTGACAATCTTTCCGCTTGTGCAATCGTAAGCCCTGTCCGGTGATTGCCTATCCCGTCGTATGCGTCCAAAATTAGTGGTGTTACCATACATCCTCTCTTTAGCATCATAAATGCCGCGATGGCGTCTTTTTTATCCCCGGACAAAATTGCCACGACTTTCCCTTGAGTTCCAACAGGCAATCCACCAACACCCCGCACCGTTTTGGAAAAGACGTAGGCATCGTTATCTCGGATCTCAATCGATATTTCAACGTCAGGATGGGAGAGATCGACTTTTAGATTATTCAGGAGGGAAAGGACATATGATCCTATAGCAATATTTATATCTCTGCTGGAAAAGGCATGTTCTCCGATTCTAGTAGTTCTGACTGCGAAAGACATACCGGGCTTTAGTATTTTTTTGGCTAAGGTAGTTACTTTGACTTTAATGGCATCAAGGTCTGCCTTCGTCTTCACAGCTGGGCTGATTGAGGTTATGCCAGGAAGCTGAGACAGAATTTTCACCGTTTTTGCCGTGGCGGTAGTATCAATGAAAATCCTACCGCGTTCGGTTCTAATGGTGTAAGTCACATTTCGCAGCGATCGTTTTATCGAGTTTATTAGGCACCTCTCAAATCTTTTTCTTACAGGCTCGCTTTTGAGGGCCAATTCTCCATACCTGACGATGACAGTGGAAGTCATAGTATCGAAAAGCTCTATCTTCGCCCAAGTTAAAAATTAGGCTCGTTGAGGGATTTATCTTGGAAATGGATTAGTCCAGTACAGATAATTTAAATTGAAATGAAAAGACAAATAATGAATGAGGATATTCAATGCCCAAAGTTTTAATCGTTTACGACTCAGCATCTGGAAACACGGAAAAGATGGCTCACGCAGTGGCAGAGGGAGCTAAAAAGGTCGCTGGTGTAGCGGTGGTGCTTAGGAAGGTCGATCAGGCCAAGGTTGATGAGCTTTTAGAAGCTGACGGAGTAATTATCGGTTCGCCCTGCCATTTCGGACAGATGTCGGCCAAGATGAAAACCTTCGTTGACGAGTCGGTTAAATACTACGGCAAGCTCGATGGAAAGGTCGGTGCTGCTTTTACCAGCTTTGGAGGGTCAGGTGGGTCCGAAACCACGCTGTTGTCCATAATCCATGCCATGCTTATTCACGGCATGGTTGTAGTGGGGAGATCAAATCTTATGCATTACGGATCAGTTGCTGTCGGAAGCCCAAGCCAAGAAAGTATTGAAAACTGCCGAGATTTGGGATACAGAGTGGCAAATATTGTGGCAAAGTTGGCCAAGTAGCATTATGTAGGCAAAACAGCGAGTTGGTTACATCATTAGTGCTGTTTCAGAAGTTTTAATATCTTTGTCCCAGCCGCCTTGATATCCGCCATGCTTTTGGCACCAGCGCAGACCCCTTTTCCAGAGACGAAGAGAAGAACCACTACCTTTGGCTCGTCTAACCGGAAAACCAGCCCAGGGAAAACTTCAGGTTCATATTCGGTGTTTTCAAAAGTTCTGGCTATTTTCTCCAAGTCGAACTCGCGCCCGAAATCGAATGAGGCCACGATGTTCTGAACTTTTACTTTGGGCTCGCTTTTAACCTTGACTCCGGCCTTTTGAAGCTTCTTGGTGAGCCTTTTTATGGCCAGCTTGGCATCTGCCATGCTTCTGGCGCCGACACAGTTCATTTTTCCTGAGGCGAAAATTAAGAAGGAAGCCTGTGGGTCCTCCGACTTATAAGCGATTCCAGGAAATACCTCCGGATCGTATCTTGCCCCCTCAAGTGATCTGGCCAACTTCTCCAAGTCAAATTCAACGCCTTCGTAAGTTACGGAAAGCACGATATTCTGTAATTGGGTTTTGACCTCCGCCACGAAATCAACCCTTCCTTGACTACTCTCTTACGCATGCTTAAAAAGGTTGAGTAATTAATCTTTTTAGGTAGTTGGAAGGATTTCGGTGAGCGTTGTGGCAGTAACGGTAAAATTTTTTGCCAATTTCAGGGAGGCAGCAGGTGCGGATAAAACGGTGATAGAGGGCACCGCTGATGTTTCCTCCCTGCTGAAGGCGCTCGTAGCCAAGTTTGGTGAGAAATTGGGTAGGCAACTCTTTGATGGCGAAAAATTGCGCGAGACGGTAAACATCATCGTGAATGGAAGGAGCGTGAACCTATTACAAGGCTTGCACACTAAATTGAAAGACGGAGACGTTGTGGCAATCTTCCCTCCAGTCTCGGGTGGTTAGATTCAGCGGTGATATCTTTTGCCTGATGTAGGTGTGCATCGAAAGGGAGAGGTTAATTTCCACGACCTTCTTGAACGGATGAAGGCCAGCTTAGACAAGGAGGTTGGAGCTATTGGATGTTTTGTGGGCGTAATTCGGAGAGTGTCGTTAGAAGGGGGATCTGTTAAATATTTGCATTATGAAAGCGCAGAAGACGCGGTGGATAAGCTCGGTGAAATAGCGTCTGATTTTGAGAGAAGGCCCGGAATCAAGAGGGTGATGATCCACCATGTTGTCGATGAACTCTCGCCAGGTGATGACGCAATATATGTATTAGTGGCTGGCGTTAGAAGGGCCGAGGTGTTTAGCGCACTTCCCAAGATAATGGACAGGGTAAAGAAGGAAGTTCCCATTTGGAAAGAGGAAGTCACCGACAAGAAAAGACGTTGGGGTCATGAGATTGGCCACAGATAGAGCCGACCGCAGGATAATTCGTACTTCAGCAAATTCTTTAGTTCTGGGAAAGATGCCTCAAGGCTGCAGACTCTGCATAAAGGGAGCAAAGTTGGTGCTCTTTGTAACCGGGCTCTGCCGCCGCCGTTGCTTTTATTGTCCGTTGTCTGAGAAAAGGGCGGGCAAGGATTTAGCTTATGCGAATGAAAGGCCGATTAAATCGACTAAAGATATTTTGGATGAGGCGAGATCAATGGAGGCCTTGGGCACCGGGATCACCGGAGGTGACCCTTCTCTTAGATTTAAGCGCGTTTTATTCTACTTGCGACTTATGAAAGAAAAATTCGGTCGTAATCACCATGTGCATATGTACTGCTGCGGGGAGCTATCGAGGTCGCAGTTGCTCCAGCTTAAACGCGAAGGTTTGGATGAGATTAGGTTCCATACTTGGTCGGTAAAGCCGGTTAAGTTAGCGCTGGACGTATGTCTTTGTGCCGGTGTTGAAATACCCGCCATCCCGGGTGAATATCGAAAGATTACATCGCTTTTAGCTGAGCTGGATAAGATAAAGTGCAAATTTGTGAACTTGAATGAGTTGGAGTTTTCCGATACTAACTTAGATCAACTTAAAAAGAAAGGGTTCACACTAAAGTCCAGTACCTCCATGGCAGCTAAAGGGAGTGAAGAGGTGGCAATCAGGGTACTTAAGTGGGCCGCCAAGAATACCAAATTAAACATTCACTATTGTCCCAGCGCTTTAAAGGATTCAGTTCAGTTGCGCAACAGACTCAAACGCAAGGCAAAAAATATCGCTAGACCACATGAGGTCGTTACGCCTGATGGTCTATTGGTGAAGGGAGTAATATTGAATTTGCCTGATGATAGATTGGTTTCGGTACGGTCAAGGTTAATGCGAGACTACAGGATTCCTGCAGAATTAATAGTGATTGACCACCACAAGAAAAGGATTGAAATGCCTTGGTACGTGGCTGAAAAGTTAGCTAAAATGGAAAAAAACCTCACTTTCGCTTTAGTCGAGGCCTACCCCACTTACGATGGACTTGAGACGACATTGATTCCGCTTTAAGATATTCTTCAGCTAGTTTTGAGTAGTTAATGGCTTGGGTTTTAATCTGCCTGAATTCTTCGTCTGTTATCGTCCGCAGGGGCCTAGCTGGTATGCCTACGACAACCGTGCGCGGTGGCACTTCAACATCTCTAAGAACAACTGCTCCAATCCCGACCATTGCGCCTTTCCTGACTCTCGCGCGGTTAAAGACAACCGAGCCCGCACCGATGATGCATTGGTTTTCGATAGTAGCGCCATGAACTAGCGCGCGGTGGCCGATGATTACATAGTTGCCAATTTTGGTGGGAAAATATTCAGGCTTCCCGTTCCGGTACACATCTCCGGAGTGAATTACCGCATTGTCCTGAACGTTGGAGTAGTTACCAATCTTTACGCTGGCGAAGTCCGCCCTGATGACCGCCCCAGGCCAAACGCTTGCGCGCTTGCCGATAACAACATCACCTATAATTGTGGCGGACGGATGAACGAATGCCGTCTTATGGATGCGGGGCTTTTTACCCCGAAAAGCCTCAATCATGTTGGCGCAACTGCCTCTTCCTTTTTGCTCTGAATTAAAATGATATCTCCAATTGCCATGATGCTCGTGTAGGGAATTGATAGGGCCTTATCTCCCTTTCGCCCAAAAACAAGGCCAACTACCGCTCCCTCTTTATCATCGATTACAGCATCTTCTACAGTTCCCACGTAGCGCGCGCGATCGCTGTAGACCTTGAGGCCGTTCAACTCAGACAACCTTTTCATCAGGTCACCTCGCCAATTACTTATACGGCGGCTTTTTAGTACTTTCGTTGGTTGTTTATGGGAATGGCAACGTTTGCGAGATTTAATTTCGCCGAGTTTCAAAACATGTTTTTATAGTAGTTGAACAGATGGAAAAAGCTGTTTTCATGTTCGTGACCGTTTAAGATTTTAGAAAGGTTGGGAAAACAGAATTTTCGAATATCGAGCAAAATGGTGGGGCGCTGCGTTAGCTTTAAGTATGGTAAGTTTCAGAGATTATACCGTCCACACTGCAGTGTGAACGGCGTCGATTTGGAGTTTGGGACCGTGAATGTCCCACGATGAGAAATCGTACTCTTGGTGTGGACTCAAAATGTGGATCCGAACAAACCAGGCTACTGGAAGGGCTCGGGTCCGAGATAGGTTCGGTACTCAAGCCAATTTCATTGGCTTTGCGACAATAACTCCGGTTGATTCTGCCGGAGGCCACCGCTATTGGGGTTCGGCTAAGCCATGCGAGTGGAGGGCGTCCCGCAAGGGATGGCCCCGCACACGGCTCAGTAACACGTAGTCAACTTACCCTCGGGACGGGGATAACCTCGGGAAACTGAGGACAATCCCCGATAGGTGAGGGACGCTGGAATGCCCCCTCACTCAAATCCTCCGGGGCCCGAGGATAGGACTGCGGCCTATCAGGCTGTTGGTGGTGTAACGGACCACCAAACCTACAACGGGTACGGGCGATGGGAGTCGGAGCCCGGAGATGGGGACTGAGACAAGGCCCCAGGCCCTACGGGGCGCAGCAGGCGCGAAAACTCCGCAATGCGCGAAAGCGTGACGGGGGAACCCCAAGTGCCGTTGGTCTTTTGATCGACGGCTTTTGTGGAGTGTAAGAAGCTCCACGAATAAGGGCTGGGTAAGTCGGGTGCCAGCCGCCGCGGTAATACCCGCAGCCCAAGTGGTGGTCGCGATTATTGGGCCTAAAGCGCTCGTAGCCGGGCTAGCAAGTCCCTTGTGAAATCGGGCGGCCTAACCGTTCGGCTGGCAAGGGATACTGCTAGCCTTGAGGCCGGGAGACGTCAAGGGTACTCCGGGGGTAGCGGTGAAATGCTCTGATCCTCGGGGGACCACCAGTGGCGAAGGCGCTTGACGAGAACGGACCTGACGGTGAGGGGCGAAGGCTAGGGGAGCGAACGGGATTAGATACCCCGGTAGTCCTAGCTGTAAAGTATGCGGGCCAGGTGTCTGGTGTTCCTCGAGAGCACCAGGTGCCGGAGAGAAGTCGTTAAGCCCGCCGCCTGGGAAGTACGGTCGCAAGGCTGAAACTTAAAGAAATTGGCGGGGGAGCACCACAAGGGGTGGGACCTGCGGTTCAATCGGATTCAACGCCGAAAAACTCACCAGGGGCGACAGCTGGATGAAGGCCAGGCTGACGACCTTGCCGGACTAGCTGAGAGGTGGTGCATGGCCATCGTCAGCTCGTACCGTGAGGCGTCCTGTCAAGTCAGGCAACGAGCGAGATCCTCGCCCTTAGTTGCCCCAGTGGAAAGCTGGGCACTCTAAGGGGACCGCTGGCGCTAAGCCAGAGGAAGGAGAGGGCGACGGTAGGTCCGTATGCCCCGAATCCCCTGGGCCACACGCGGGTCACAATGCGTAGGACAATGGGTTGCAACCTCGTAAGAGGAAGCTAATCCCCTAAACCTACGCTCGGTTCGGATCGAGGGCTGCAACTCGCCCTCGTGAAGCTGGAATCCCTAGTAATCGCGTGCCAACACCGCGCGGTGAATACGTCCCTGCTCCTTGCACACACCGCCCGTCAAGCCACTCGAGTGGGGTTCGGATGAGGCTCGTTCTAGTTGGGCGAGTCGAATCCGAGTTCTGCAAGAGGGGCTAAGTCGTAACAAGGTAGCCGTAGGGGAACCTGCGGCTCGATCACCTCCTTTGAAGTTTTGAGTACCGAACCCTCGTGGGGCCTGTAGCTCAGAGGCAGAGCGTCGGCTTTGCAAGCCGAAGGTCGCGGGTTCGATTCCCGCCGGGTCCACATTATAAATGCGGCACGCGAGGAAACTCTCGTGCTAAGGGCATATTGCGGAAAACGCAAGATGATTGCCATGCATAGGTCGCAGCTGTGCTAGCTGGGTTTACAGAGAACTTAGTAAGCCACCTGGGGGATGGCTTGGCTCGAGCGCCGAAGAAGGCCGTGGCAAGCGGCGAAACGCCTAGGCGAGGTGCAAGCAACCGTTGAACCTAGGATCGCTGAATGGGACTTCCTGGTGGAGGGAAACCTCCATCGCTCGCGCGAGCGAGCGGGAACCCCGGGAACGGAAACATCTTATTACCGGGAGGAAAAGAAAGCAAACGCGATGCCGGAAGTAACGGCGAGTGAAACCGGCAGAGGGCAAACCGAACCTGGTGGTGAAAATCACTGGGGATGTGGGGTTGTAGGACTCCCTCCAATCTCTCGCGTGAGAAGCCGAAGCAGTTGGAAACCTGCGCCTTAGAGGGTGACAGCCCCGTAGGCGTAATCGCGCAGGGTACGAGGGGGAGTATCCTGAGTAGGGCGCCTCGGAATTGGTGCCTGAAGCTGGGGGGCATCAACCCCCAACCCTAAACACGTCTCGAGACCGATAGCGGACGCAGTACCGCGAGGGAAAGCTGAAAAGCACCCCGGAAGGGGGGTTAAAAGAGCCTGAAACTAGGTGGCGATAGTAGGGCACGGCTCGAAAGAGTTGATCCTCCCTGAAGGAAGCCGTCGCGAGGCGGTTGTACGAGGGGAGGGAATCAGGGTCGTGCCGTCCGTCTAGAATCACGGGCCAGGGAGTTTCGTGCCGTGGCGAGGCTAAGCGGTTCAACCGCGGAGCCAGAGCGAAAGCAAAAGGTCCGCAGCCCGCAAGGGCGAGGGACTGGGTGTTAACAGCGCCCGGAGTCACGGCGCGAAGACCCGAAACCGGGCGATCTAGTCCGAGGCAGGCTGAAGTCCCCCTTTGGGGGATGGAGGGCCGAACCGGTCTTGATGTGCAATTCGGTCGGATGACCTTGGGCTAGTGGCGAAAGACCAATCAAGCCCGGTGACAGCTGGTTCCTTCCGAAGCTGGCCGCAGTCAGGCCTAGCGCGAGGTCGCCGGTGGCGTAGAGCACCGATTGGGGATGCATGGGGGGAAACCCCCGGCTCTCCTGTCGAACTCCAAAGCTGTCGGCACCGTAGACCGCTAGAGACGGGATGCGGGGGGTAAGCTCCCGCTCCGAGAGGGGAAAAACCCAGACCGGGGTTAAGGCCCCTAAATGTCGGCTAAGTGTCAACCTAGAAGGGTGTCCTCGTCCTCAGACAGTGGGAAGGTAGGCTCAGAAGCAGCCATCCTTTAAACAACGCGTAATAGCGGACCCATCGAGGGCGGGGGCCCCGAAGATTCACGGGGCTAAGCCGACTGCCGATACCTCGGGGCAGTCGAAGTTTAGTAGACTGATCTGGTAGGAAGGCGTCCGGCGTGGGGAGAAGTACGGCCGTGAGGTCGTATGGACCACGTTGGAATGAGGATCCTGGTGGTAGTAGCAGCATAGTTGGGTGAGAATCCCAACCGCCGAAGGGGCTCGGGTTCCTCGACAATGATCGTCAGTCGAGGGTTAGTCGGTCCTAAGGTGGCTCTCAACCAGAAGCCATCGAAAGGGAATCCGGTTAATATTCCGGAACCATCTAGGTACCTGCGGCAACGCAAGCCTAGCTTCCGACGCTCTGAGATAGGCCGAGTGAGGTCGTCGCCTCATTTAACCGTTGAAATCCGGGGAGTTCCGTAATGGAGAGAACCGGATGAAGGCGGGAATAGCCTGCCGTTAGGTGGGTTCGGCTGATTCTTGGAGCCCGTGAAAAGGGAGCTGGGAAATGGGACCCTAGGTGACCGTACCTAGATCCGACACAGGTGCCCCTAGGTGAGAAGCCTAAGGCGTGTCGAGATACACCAGGCTAGGGAATTCGGCAAGTTGGCCCAAAAGCTTCGGTATAATGGGTGCCTGCCCCGCGAGGGGCAGGTCGCAGTGACTAGGGGGCTACGACTGTTTAATAAAAACGTAGCTTACTGCGAAGGCGAAAGCCCTTGTACAGTAAGTGAATTCTGCCCAGTGGCGGTACGTGAAAGCCCGGTCCAACGGGCAGAAGCGCCGCTAAACGGCGGGGGTAACTATAACCCTCTTAAGGTAGCGTAATACCTTGCCGCTTAATTGGCGGCTTGCATGAAGGAATCAACGATAGCCCCACTGTCCCAGCCTGGAACTCGGTGAACCCACTGGCCGGCGCACATGCCGGGGACCCCCGAAGGGAAACAAAGACCCCATGGACCTTTACTGCAGCTTGTCGTTGGGGCGCGGTCGCGATTGCAGAGCGTAGGCGGGAGCCTTAGAAGCCCGGCCTTAGGGTCGGGTGGAGGCGCCAATGTAACACCGCCCTTTCGTGACTACGTCTCTAACCCCGCAAGGGAGACAGCGGCAGGTGGGCAGTTTCGCTGGGGCGGCAGTCCCTCGAAAAGATATCAAGGGAGCCCAAAGGTCGGCTCAGGCGGGTCAGAACTCCGCCGTGGAGGGCAAGGCCAAAAGCCGGCCTGACTGTGAGCTCACTACCAAGGCTCGCAGAGGCGAAAGCCGGGCCTAGCGAACCTCGATGTCCCTCTTGGTGAGGGCTCGGGATGACAGAAAAGGTACCCTGGGGATAACAGAGTTGTCGCGGGCGAGAGCCCCTATCGACCCCGCGGTTTGCTACCTCGATGTCGGTTCTTCCCATCCTGGCCGTGTAGCAGCGGCCAAGGGTAGGGTTGTTCGCCCATTAAAGGGGAACGTGAGCTGGGTTTAGACCGTCGTGAGACAGGTCGGATGCTATCTTTCGGGGGTGTTGGGTGCCTGAGGGCAAGGTATCCCTAGTACGAGAGGAACAGGATGCCGGCGCCTCTGGTTTACCGGTTGTCCGACAGGGCAGAGCCGGGCAGCTACGCGCCAATCGATAAGGCCTGAAAGCATCTAAGGCCGAAGCGATACCCGAAAATAGGCACCCTGGGCTACCGGTGACTCCGTCACGGCGAGCCGTGGCGACACGGTTTGCTGGGTAGCCCGCAGCCCGGGACTAGAAGATCCCGTTGAATGGCCACGGGTGTAAGCACCGAGCTTCGGCGAGGTGTTCAGCCCGGTGGTACATATCGGCTGAAAGTTCCAGTAACAGGTTAGTGCAGTTGCGACCTATGCATGGCTTTCATAATCACGAGATCTAAATTTTGCATTTTCGAAAATTTTGTAAACACTTCGATTAAGATTAGGCAACAATAATCAAGTCATTATAACGAGGGTGAAAAATAGTCCCCGCTTGATTAGGTTCAATTTTGATGCGGGATATTTAGTCACATTCATGGGAGCTTAATGGCACCGTTTGGGCACGAGGCCTCGCAGGCTCGGCACTCAATACAGTCATCCGGACGAACAACTACGGCCTTTCCATTTTGGATTTCAATGACGTTGGCCGGGCAGACCTCTGCGCAGACTCCAGCCCCAGTGCACTTTTTAAGGTCAACGACTGGTGGCATGCTATTCCTCCTTCTTCAAGGATAAAAAAAGGAAACCCTGTGTTTATTTAAATTTTTCCGTTGATCGCTTTTTAATTGTAGACTGAATTATTGTCAAAGAACAGCTGGCCAAATTAGAGCCAAGACAAGAAGATCCAGTAGATTATAATATTTGCGACGGTCAGCGGAGCTCCAACTTTGGCGAATTCAAAGAAGGTCAAGGTGTCCCCGGATTTCTTTTCCGCGTTTTGAATGATTATCACGTTGCTCGCTGCTCCTAAGATGAACAAATTTCCAGCGATGGTGCTTCCAGCCGCCAAGGCGATCGTCTCTTTGGATGAGGCTCCGGCTTGGGTCAGCATGGGCAAATATAGAGCTACTAGAGGCACATTTGAAATGAACTGACTCAGAATGGTGCTGATTACTAAGATCATAGTTATTGACACGATATTCACTTTCAAGCTGGTTATCATGGACTGGAAAAACCCCGTCTGCCAGACGCTTTCCATGAGCACAAACATTGCCGCGAAAAAAATGAGGGAATGCCAGTCAATATTTTTTAGTATTCTTAATCTCCGCGGGCTGAAAATTAAAATAGGTGCGGCAGCAATTAGCGCAACATAGGTCAACCTGAAATCGAACTGGGGGGCCAGATAGCACAACCCGATTTTAATCATTACTAGGACCACTATTATGAGCAAGGAAAGTTTGGAAAGTAAGGCGAGGAAGTGGTCCTTTATTGGCTCTTGGGAATGCAGCAACGGTTTTGAGTGAAATTGTTCCCGATGGAAGAACTTCAGTATAAGATAGGCCACGAAAAGATTGATAATCGTGGGCAGGAAGAGAAACCTGAAAAAGGTGATAAATGGGTTGGCGAAGCCCCCGTTTATGGCAATTAGGACGTTCTGCGGGTTGCCGATGGGGCTCATCGCACTTCCTATCGTAACTGCGAAGGCTAAGGTAAGCAGCAACAGCTTGGGGGAGATGGCATGTCTTTTGGCTAGGAACAGCATGACTGGAGTTCCGATGATGGCAATGGTGTCGTTCATCAAGAATGCCGAGGTCAAGCCCATAACGAAAAGAATTGATAGTATCAAGGAGTCGATTGAGCGGGAACGGTTGAAAATCTTGTAGGATAGGTGTGATAAGTAACCGCTTTCATCCATGGCTTGTCCAACGGTGAACATCCCGAAGAGAAACAGCATCACATCCAAGTTTATTGATTTCAAAGCATCCATCGGTGAAATTTGTCCTGTCACTAAAACCGCGATGGCACCGAACAGCATGATCTGCCACATCTGCAGACTTATTCTACCAACTCTTCTTATCGCGATCAGTAAGAAAACTACAACTAAGATGATTAGTGGAATGTACATAGGAATCTAATTGATTAACGCTCTTTCTATTAAAAAATGCGGAGGAAAATGGATTAAAAATGGGGCAAATTGGCTTAGGAGGTGGTAATGAAAATTAATTTTTTAGAACAAGTTTGTTTTTAGATATTCTCAGCCGCTGTTCCGTTTTCCCGTTTCATAATTTTAGTTATATATCCTGCCACTCTATTGCGGGTTGTCTTACTGTCCGTTTTTATTAACTCATCGAGGATTCTGGCGTTTTCACTGAAATCCTTGGTGAACTTGTTGGGATATTTTTCAAGGATTTCTCTCGCCGCTCGTTTTATGTACAGCGACCTCACGCTTCCCATCTTTGTCCCTCCCGCTCGTTTTGGCGGATAGGTAAAAAAGCTTTCCTCTTAGTTAATTTTTTCTGCTATTTTCAACGCCAGAGAAGCAATCTCGCCTGGAGCATCGCCTAGAAGTCTGATCATGGCTTCTTTGCCCGGACCGCCCTTGTCAAAAATGACTTGCGGAACTCGGCCTATCTTTTTTATGGCCTGTTCCGTGCCCCACTCCATGGTTTTCACTCCCTTTGGTTCCCTGGCGCGGTCGAAGGAAGAGATGCTTAGTCCCAGTGATCTGCAGGCTTGCAGGTTCTCGGGAGAGAATCGGATGTTCATCACCGAGCGAATCCTGGAGTCAAATCTGTGTGCAATCAGAACAGCGTTGGCCATATGTTCTGAGCCTCCAAGCTCAGGAAATCCGGTTAACACGGCCCCGCTACTGGTTCTCACTATCCGCCCCGAAAGCCCGACTACATCAGATCTGGATTTTGCTCCAGGTAATGCCATCACAATGTTTGTCCCCACTTCAGGGATCAACTTTACAAATTTCGGATTTTTCACCAGTAGCTGGGCGGCTTTCCAGACTTCAGTGACAGCTCGCGCTGTTTCAATCTCCCTCAGAATTCCCGCCATCTGGTTGATCGGCACGACACCATGGCCCAGCTTTAACCGACCTTTGATTGCCTGAGTTATGAATTCCCGGGCCTTTCCGACCGCGGCGCTCAGCGTTGCGCCTTTGGCGAGTTCGGCAGCAATTGCTGAGGATAAGGAGCAACCTGTGCCATGGGTGGTCTCTCTAGTTATTCTAGGCCCGCTGAACTCCTCGAAATCTCCATTTTGGTACAGAACGTCAGTTACAGTTTCCCTCCCCAGATGCCCGCCTTTAATCAGGACTGCTCGTGGACCGAGATCGGCAATTTTTTTGGCAGCGCGTTTCATGTCGCCAATCGATTTAATTCTTAATCCAGATAACTTTTCAGCCTCGTGAATGTTTGGCGTTACTAGTTCAGCGCAGGAGAGTAATTCACCAATTGCCGATAAGGCCCCCTCTCTCATGAGGGGCGAACCGCTCGCGGAAATAATTATCGGATCAACAACTACCCTTAGTTGATATTTTTTAACACGGTCTGAAACAGCCCTGATAATCTCCCCGCTGCTTAGCATTCCAGTCTTGGCAAATTTCACATCAAAATCGTCCATGACAACATCGATTTGTTTGGCGACGAACTCCGGTGGCAACTCGATAACGGCAGCAACACCGCGCGTGTTTTGAGCGGTTACGGCAGTAATGGCACACAGCCCATGAACGCCGAGCGCCGCCATTGTCTTTATATCGGCTTGAATCCCGGCGCCGCCTCCGGAATCAGAGCCAGCTATAGTTAGGACACAGGGAATCTTCATGTTATTCCCTTCCTTGCTCTTTATTCGTCCCTTTTTTCGGAAAGAATTTGACATATTTTCGAAACATTATTTACACACTTCAGGCAATAAAATTAGAGGATGTTATGAGGAAAATACAGCTCACCCTGATCCAGATAGACAATTATGGTCCATGGACAGTCACGCCTGAGCCCAGAAGGGAATTTGAGCTTCAAGTGTTGCAGGCGGAGCTCTTTGCCGAGCTGGAGCGTCAGTTCGGCTCGCGTGGCGGATTAGTTTTCCCGACCAGGTTCGATAATCTCTTCGCCGTGACTAATGGCATCTCTATGGAAGAGCATCGGGAGATTCAGAAAGTGATCAATAACAAATTTCCGGTAACCGTAAGCATGAGTGTGGGGGCCGCGACAACACCCTATCAGGCCCAAGTCCTAGCCACGCTGTGTCTGCAGCGTGTGGGAAGTAGCCAGTCTGCCGAACGTAAAGGCGCCTTGGTGGGAAGCTGTGTGAGCTATCCAGACCAAGACTGGGTACAGATCGCTCACATGGACATAAACCATTCCACGCTTATCACGGATAGCGAGCCAATTTACGATACTCATTTTATGCTTCAAAGGGCATATTTGGCTTTAGTACAGTTGTTTCTCCGCCGCAACGCCTTAGTATTTTACATGGGCGGCGACAACATCATGGCACTGTCGAATGGACTTGAGGTGTCGGAGATATCCGATGTTCTTGCCGAGGTCAAGGCTGATCTGGGATTGGAATTGAAGGCCGGGGTGGGGGCAGCGCCCAACGCGGAAAAGGCGGCGAGACTGGCGAGCGAGGGCCTGCATGAGATTCGTAAAAATAGGGATAAGTCCACGATCATATTCAAAAGAGTTTGAATTTTTTGAAAACATTAATTTTCAATCGTGCATCCTTTTGAAGCTCCAAGTTCCGACTAGGATAGTGGCGAGCGAGAAGGTTAAGATTATCACGATGTCGGCTAAATAGGGGAAATGCTGGATTCCGATGATGGTTCCTCTCACCAGATCGACACCATAAGTCACCGGGTTTATGGAGGTTATGCTTGAGAGCCATGGAGGCAGGTTGCTTAGGGGGAAAAGAGCCCCACTGAAGAAGAACAGCGGCCAGATGACGAAGTTGGCCACGAGCATGAAGCCTTCTGGACTTCTCATGTTGGCACCGATGCTCAGACCCAAGCTGACCAGCGCGACCGAGAGCAGAAAAAGGAGCAGGAATACTTTTATGAAGACATCCGGAGTGAGATAAAGACCGATGAAGTAGCCAATTACCAGCAGCGCCGTTGTCTGGACCATTACCGTGGTGCAGCCGCCCAGCACTTTTCCCACAAATATGCTGACACGCGAGAGGGGAGCCACCAGTACCTCTTTTAGAAAATCTAGTTTTCTGTCCCAGATCACATAGACCCCGTAGAAAAGCGAGGAGAAGAGCACGCTCATGATAAGGATGCCTGGATAAATGTAGGTTCGGTAGTTCACTCCCTCAATGGTCACAACCGATCCCAGTCCTGTGCCGAAGGCGATCAGCCACAGGATCGGTGATATCAACGATGAGATTACTCGCTCCTTTTCCCTGATGTAGACCTTGAACTCTCTCAGCCAGACGGCGTAGATTCCTTCGATCTCGCTCATGTTCTCCGCTCGCTCATTATTCTCTGCCAGAATCCTCCCTCGGCCTCGTTCTCCCTTATCTGTTTGCCGGTGTAGTGGAGGAAGACATCGTTGAGCGTGGTTGGCTTCAGTTCCACACTTTTGACATCACCGGCGTTGAGGAGAATCTTTTTCAGATCACATTCACGGTTGTTGAGCACGATTTGGAGCATGTCCCCCTGCCGGTGAATGGCCTTTACACAGTCGAGCTTTCTCAGCACAGCGAGCTTCGGATTTTTTGTCCTGATGATTATCTTGTCGCCGCCCAGCCGGGATTTCAGTTTTTCCGGCTCATCGAGGGCGATTATCTTCCCCGCGTCGATGATGCCCACACGGTCGCAGAGGAGTTCCGCTTCTTCCATATAGTGGGTGGTGAGCAGTATTGTCATCTTCTCTTTCCTTGCCAAAGTTGAGATGTATCTCCAAATGTGTTCCCTCGTTTGCGGGTCAAGGCCTAACGTAGGTTCATCCAAAAAAAGCACGGTGGGGTAATGCATCATGCCCCGCGCCAGTTCCAGTCTTCGGCGCATGCCTCCCGAGTAGGTCTTGACCAGATCGTCGGCTCTTTTTTCGAGGTCGACCAGCATGAGCACCTCATCGATTCTTTTCTTCCTGATTTCCTTTGGCATCTTAAACAGGAGGGTGTGCATCATGAGATTTTCCCTTCCAGTGAGAAGATCATCAACGCTCGGCTGCTGGAAGACGATGCCTATCGATTTTCTGACCTCCCCCGGCTCTTCAATGATGTCAAAACCGTTTACAGTTGCCGTCCCCGAGGTGGGCGGAAGTATTGTGCAGAGCATTGAGATGGCGGTGGTTTTACCGGCGCCGTTGGGACCGAGTAAACCGAAGATCTCTCCTTTCTTTATCTTAAGGTTTAACCTGTCTACTGCTTTGACGTTAGTGTAGTATTTGCAAAGATCGAAGGTTTCGATGATGTACTGCATAATTTTAAAGACGGCGCAAACTCAATTATAACTTTCTTTATTTTCATCTCTTTCTCAAGAATGGGATCATCAAAGCTGCAGGGGCTTGAGCCCTGCGCGAGGCAACTAAGAGAGCAATTATTGCCACGATGTATGGAAATGTCAGCGTCACCTGCCACGGCACAGGAACGCCGTAGGCTTGGAACACTGCCTGAATTGAGTAAACGAGGCCGAAGAGAAGGGCACCAAACAAACATTTTTGTGGAGACCAGTTGGAAAGGATGACGACTGAAATAGCTATGAAACCACGCGCCGCCGTCATGTTATGGGTGAATAAACCTGTTGTCCCGATCGCTAGCGAGCTGCCCGCTAATCCTGCTAAAGCCGTTGCAAAAAGCAGACAAGAAAATCTAGTTTTGAGCACACTAATGCCAGCGACATCAGCAGCTTCAGGATTTTCACCTACTGCTCTGACCTTGAGACCAACAGTGGTTCGGTATAAAAAGAACCAGATTGTCGGAACGAGAGCAACGGCTAAAAAAGTAAAGGGGCTGACGCCGAAAAATATTGCAGGAATAGTTCCTGCAGGAGGCACCTTGCCAAAAACATCAGTGATGGTTTTTACAAAAAGGAAGCTTGAGAGGCCTATACCCATCATATTCATTCCTATCCCCGTGACAATCTGGCTTCGGCCGAGCACTATGTTTGAGGTACCTATAATCATCCCTAGTCCGATTCCGATTAAAATTCCTACAAACACACCAAGGTATAGATTGCCCAGATATATTGAGGCGAAATAGCTCATGAAGGCACCCATTAACATAGTCCCTTCAATACCGAGGTTTAGAACACCAGAACGCTGACCGATAAGTTCTCCCATCGCAGCAATCAGGATTGGAGTAGAGTAGTCCAATGTTGTGGATAAAATGTATCCCAAAATATCGAGCACCATTTTATCACCTATCGTATTCTATAAAGCCAGACGATCGCTATTAGGATCACCGCTTCAACAAATATCATTATATATCTTGAGACACCTGCAGCGGCTTCCATCAAATAACTAGAGGCCTCAAGAAATCCGAAGATTGCCGCCGTGGCTATGGTTGCCAGTGGTCTGCCCTTAGCTAGTAGTGCCACCGCAATAGCCATGTAGCCATAGCCCCAAAATCCAAGAAAGCCGCCTCCTGGCGAGAAACCGCGCAGAAGTCGATGGTGAATTGAAGTTAGCAAAGTATATCCCGCGACTCCGCTGAGTCCGGAGCTTATAATCATGGTGAGCAAAAGTATCTTAGATACGTTTATTCCTGATGCTTTTGCGGCTTTAAGTCCATGGCCAACTGCCCTTATTTGATAGCCCAAGGAGCAACGTTGGAGAATGAGGTGTACCACAATTACACAGGCGAGGGCCAAAATAGAGCGAGTGTTATTCTGGTTTCGGGTATCAAAACGGGCAGCCAAGCTTCGGTCGCGATTAGCTGAGTTTGGTTGAATAGGTAAACTGGATCCTTTAGCGGACCGGTTAAGAGGGCATCAATTAATAAAATGGCAATTGGGCACAACAACATGCTGGTTAGAATTTCGTTAGTTCCATATTTTATTTTCAGTATCACTGGCAACAGTCCCCAAGCCACGCCGCCTAAGAAAGCGGCAATCACCATAGTTATGAAGTATATAGGCGCCGAAGTGTTTATATAAAGTCCAATCAGAGTTGCCAGAAGACCACCAACCCAAAGTTGTCCTTCAGCTCCTATGTTCCAGAAATTAGCTTCAAATGAAAGCACTAATCCGGCACCTATTATCATTAGCGGTATGGCGAAGACCACGATCTCTCCAATTTTAAACAAGCTGCTAAAAAACTGCGAGAAAGTCCTTGCATAAGCGTCAATGGGATTTAGGCCGCTCAGGGCGATCACAACAGCGCCGATGAAAAAGCCAACGATTATTGCAATTATTGGCGCGATCCATGAGAGGTAAGGGATACTTTTCATAAGTTTCCCATTACACTTAAGTATAATAATTATAAAGCTTACAAAAGTCGTGCCGGTGTTATTGAAATAAAACCCCTTCACCCAGCTCTTGACCTATCTCTTTTGCTTGGTTGTCAGTTGATCAGGTGTCGCCATCTGAACCTGCTTTGGAATTAGGCGAAGGTCTGACAGAACCTCCAAGCGCTTACGATATCGTCGGTTGGAAAGAAGCAATCAAACTTAAACAATACCATCTCTAATTGTTTAGTTGGCGGAAGACATGAGCAGTTTAGCGGAAGTTAGAAAAAGAATCTTGGCTGTGGATATACTGAGGGCGTTAAAGAGCAATTATTCCTACGCGCAGCTGTCTAAGTTGATCGATTTGCCGCCAACCGTCTTAAGTAGATACATCAACGGCCACATGTTACCAAATTCCGAAAAATCGGAGAAAATAATTGACCTTTTCAAGGAAAAATACTTATTAGAGATAATTAAGGCAAAAGTCACTGAGGTGGGAGGCGCCTACATTCTCACTCAAGTAAATTATGATGTTAACTTACAGAATCTAATCGCGAGGTTTATAATACACGAGTTTGAACTAGCCAAGATCGATAAGGTGCTTACTGCTGCCACCGATGGGATTCCCTTGGCAGTACAAATAGGAAATGGACTTGGAGCAAAAATAGTAGTGGCTAAAAAGGAGAGGGATATAGGAAGCATCGAATTTCTGGAAGAAAGGGCGGTTTTTTCACCAGTCTTGTTTAAAACCTTTTACATCCCTAAGGGTTCGATAAAACCCAGAGATCAAGTTTTTATCGTGGATGATATAGCCCGAACAGGGGCGACGATCGAGGCCTTGGTAAGGCTGGTGGAAAGGTCGAAGGCGAGATTAGCAGGCATTTTTACCATTTTTTCGATTGATGACTCCGTGCAAAAAATAAAGAGGAATTTGAAGCTGAAATGCAGGGTTGAATCGCTTTTAAACCTTTCTTGACACAAATGCGTAAATTTAACACAAAAATGTTAATATTGGTTTAAATACAATTTAATTTAACAACACAACCAAATGTAGGTGTTTGTTAAAAAGGAGGTAGGAAAAATGAAGAGTAAGAATGTAGCGATCGTCGTTGCCGTCATCGTCATCGTAGTAGTGGTTGCAGCGGTAGCTTTGATGATGGGTGGTGGTCCTACCGGTCCTGCAGCAGGAGTTCCTACTGAGTTGAAAGTAGGAGTGATTTTGCCTGGAACAGTGACGGACTATGGATGGGACTACGCTCCGCTTGTGGCCCTGAACAAACTTGAGACAATGGATTTACCGATCCGAATAACTAGCCACAAATTTGTTGAACTGGTAGAGCCGGGAGATGCTGAGGGTGCAGCCAGAGATTTAGTTTCGGTTGGGTATAACTGGATCTGGGCGTGGGGATTCCAGTATCGTGAGGCTATTCTAGCGGTGGCTTCAGGGACTTCGCAAGGAGTGTATTTCTTGATAAACGAAGGAAAGGCGGCTGATGCAATTTCTGGGAAAGTAGATGTGATCGACGAGTTTCCCCATAAAACTGCTTATCTTCTGGGGATAATCGGTGGCTCAATGTCGCGCACTAAAAAAGTTGGTGTCATCTCTGGAATGGAAACACTGCACATCGTCTTGGGTGAAGCGGGGTTCAAGGCAGGAGCACAGGCGTACGATTCTTCGATAACTTTTGATCACATTTATGTAGGCGGCTGGGCTGACCCTGAGGGAGGGAGAGTGGCGGCAGAGTCATTGATGGCAAAAGGCGTTGATGTTATCTACTGCCAAGGCGACGGGACGAGTCTCGGCGTCATTCAAGCGGTGAAAGCAGCTAGGGATGCTGGTAAGGAAGTTTTCTACATAGGTTATCCAGTAGATCAATCAGTATTGGCGCCGGGATACGTGTTGACCAGCAACGTCTATGACTACAGCGATATCCTATTTTCTATGATTAATGACATCTATACTGGAAACTATGGAAAGGGCAAATATTCTATTGAGTTAGGCAAAGGTATGGAGATGGCTCCATTTTATAACTTTGACACCGAGATTCCACAAAGAGCTAAAGACATGGTGGCAAAGGCGAGAGAGGACATACTGTCAGGAAAATTAACTGTGCCGACAACTCTCTAAAGGTTGTTTATTTTCTTTTTTGTTTGTCGATTTACTTTGAAATAGGTTTGGTTTGAGAAGTCTTTTAAGGAAATTTTGGAAAGTTCTAATGTGGTAGAAGTGAAATATCTTCTTGAAGAAATGAACGTTTCAGAAATAAAGGAGATTATAAAAAAATGCGATATAGTTTTGATCCCAATCGGCACGGTGGAGCAACACGGTGATCACTTACCCATCTTTACCGATAACTACATTGCTGTTGAAGTTTCTAAAATGGCCGCAGAGAAAATTTCAAAGGAGTTTCCGGTTGTGGTCGCTCCGCTAGTTCCTTTTGGCAAGTCAACTGAGAGCAAAAATTGGGTCGGGACTATTTCTTTGGAGCCCATTACATTTATTTACCTAGTTAAGGACATTTGCGCATCTCTTGCCAAAATGGGGTTTAAAAAATTGGTCTTTGTGAACGCCCATGGGGGCCACGTTCAGCTGTTGGGTGCTTTAACCTCTGATATCGCTAGGGAAACCAATACCTTTGTGGCGGTTTTCGATTGGTGGCAGACGGATATTCAAGATGATTTAAAGACTGGAGTCAGAGAAAGCGGTGAAGCGGGGATCTTCCATGCCTGCGAGGCCGAAACTTCTCAGATGATGGTCCTGCGTCCAGATCTGGTGAACAAAGAAAGAATAGCCGAGTCCTATCCATGTAAATTTACCGAGAGTTCAGGCTATAAACATCTTCTGATCGAAAAACCGCACCATCTTTTTTCATTTTCGTGGAATTTCGAGGAAATGTCTCAGACTGGAGCCGTTGGAGACCCCACCAAGGCCAGTAGAGATAAGGGGGAGTTGATTTTCGAAATCTTGTCTGATGCGCTTTGCAGTGTTTTAAGAGAAATAAAGGAAAAGGTAATTTCAAGCGCAAGTGCTTAAGTTTTAATTTTATTTTTCCGATTCAATCCTCAAAACGGTGATTTTGGAGTCGGTCGTTCAGTTAATAAAAATTTATATAATAGAAGCCGAAAATTTGCTCTGGAGGTGTATTTTTGACTAAAATTAAGAGGGAACCATTTCCCCTCAAACACGAAAAAGGGGATGCCGTAATAAAGAACATCGGATTGATTGTTACAGGTGACATCAACAAACCAACCTTAAACAAATCAAAAATTTTGGTTAAAGAGGGTCTGATTAAAAAAATTGGTGACGAAAGGACTATCAAGGATAGCGAAGCTGAGACGGTGATTGATGCCAACGGAATGATGGTAATCCCTGGGTTAATCGAAACGCACGCCCACATCACCTTCCACGATTACTCCGCGATATGTCAGGCAATGAACTGGATGGAGAACTTGGCCTACTGCGGGATAACCACCTTAATATCAGAGGGCTTACATGCTTGGGGACTTGGGAGATATTATGATGATCCGGTTGCTACAAAAGCCAATACGATAACAGAGGCGACGATATATAAGCGTTGGATGCCTGGCAGTGCGCTGAAGGTTGTCGGCGGGGCACTGATTCTGGTAAGAGGATTGACCAAGCAAGATTTCAAGGAGATGACCGATGCCGGAGTAAGGTTGATAGCTGAGATCGGAGGCGGGGGTCTTTCAGAGCCGGAAGATGTGTTACAGTATATAAAATGGGCACGGGAGTTTGGCTGGCATGTTTCTGCCCATGCTTCACCGTGTTCAATACCTGGCTCTTCTCACATGTCACCAGAGAAGATCATAAAGATAGACCCAGACAAGGTGGCGCACCTAAGCGGTGGTTCAACTCCGTTATCTTGGGATGAGATAAAGGAGATAATTGACAAGACTCGGCGAGACACAGCACTTGAGTTAAGTGCCCAATCGAACACTAGGTTGGCTCTGAAGATAGTGGAATATGCAAGGGAAAAAGGACAGCTGGACAGGGTGGTGATGGGTTCCGACCAGGCCGTGGGTTTGGGACTTCAGTGGGGCTCTCTCTGGGTGTTAATGGCTCAAGTGGCGTCCATGACTAATGTTGCGCCGGAGCAAGTAGTTGCCATGGCGACTGGTAATGCGGCCAGACACTTCGGTAAGTTTGTCGACATGAACCGAGGGATAATTGAGGTAGGAAGAGAGGCGGATATAGTGATTACCGATAAACCACATGGTTCAGCGGCTAAAGACTTCTTGGATGCTTTGAAACACGGAGATGTCTGTGCCCCGGCACTGGTGATGGTTGATGGTAGGGTGGTTGCCATCAAAGGAAGGGATTACCAGTTTACTCAGCGTGCCGTGAAGATAAATGGAGACGAAAAGAACCTATCAACATACGGACCCAATGTTGAAGAATATCTGTTTGGATCACCAGCGCCAAGGTATCACAAGTGGATTCTGTAAAAACAAGAGGAGTTTCAAGTAGTAAAAGGGAGTAATGTGGGACGCAACACAAAAGAGCTTTCAGTGTATAAAAGGATTATCAAAACAGCATTAAAAGAACTGCCAGCCGACTTGATACTTAGTAACTGCAATTTGCTCAATGTTTTTACAGGCGAGATCTCTAGAACCGATATAAGCATAGCGGCAGGCAGAATTGCTTCTATTGACAAGTCCTCAGGAAAAGCCAAGAAAGTTTTGGACTGTAGCCAATATTATGCAGTTCCTGGGTTGCTTGATGGGCACGTGCATCTTGATTCAACACTGTTGACTCCTACCCAGTTGTCAAAGATCATTCTTCCTTGCGGGACAACTACAGTTTTCATTGACCCAATGGAGATAGCTAACGTTCTTGGTCTTCGCGGCATCAATTCCCTGCTGGAGGATGCATGGGGGTCGCCGCTGAAAACCTATGTGCAGATTTCCTCGAGAGTTCCAACGGCTCCGGGCTTGGAAACCACTGGAGCGGTTTTAGGAGTCAGAGAAGTCGTTCGAATGATAAGGTGGGGGACCGTCGTCGGACTAGGAGAGTTAGATCCATCAAAGGTTATCCCGCCGCAGGACGAATATCTTCTGAAGGTTATAGCTACCAAGAAGTCATGGAAGGTGAGAGTAGGACATGCGGCCGGTCTTAGCGGTGCAGAGCTTAATGCTTATGCTTCAGCAGGCATTGGAGACGACCACGAGTGCGTAACGGCTGAAGAAGCTCTAGAGAGAATCAGGGTTGGCATGAAAGTGATGATTCGAGAGGGCTCCAGCGAGAGAAATTTGGAGGAGCTAATAAAATTAATTATAAAAAGTGGCCAAGATCCGCGTAACTTTTTCTTCTGTACGGATGATAAGCATCCGAACGATATTGTCAAAGAGGGACACATAGATTACAATGTAAGAAAAGCGATTAGCCTTGGTCTGGATCCGATTAAGGCGATACAACTCGCCACAATTAACTGTGCTGAGCATTTCAGACTCGATGACGATGTTGGAAGCATAGCGCCCGGAAGATTTGCCGATGTTATCTTGGTTAGAGATTTGGAAAAGTTCAAACCAGAAATCGTCATTGCAAACGGAAAAATTGTAGCGAAAAAGGGAAAATTGCTTGTTGGACTGCGTGAATATAGATGGCCTGCTTGGAGCACCAACACCATTAAGATAAAGCGAGATGTGATGCCGGCTGATTTCGAAATAAACAGCAGCAAGGAGGTTCAAGCGGTTAGAGTAATTCAGATTATAGAGGGCCAGATAATAAACAAGGAAATTAAGACCGAGTTAGCCGTCAGAGAAGGCAAGGTAATTGTTAATACTGCTAATGATATTTTGAAAATAGCCTGTGTGGAAAGACATAAGAGAACAGGAAACATTGCTACGGCTTTTGTGAAGGGATTTGAACTTAAAGAAGGAGCTATTGCTTCTTCGGTTGCACATGATCACCATAATATCGTTGTGGTTGGTGCTAGCGAGGCCGACATGGCTAGGGCAGTCAACGAGATCAAGCGGATGGGGGGCGGTTTAGTGGCAGTTAACCAAGGTAAAATTTTGGAAAAGCTTGAACTCCCCGTGGCCGGGCTGATGAGCATGCATTCACCAGAGATAGTGACTCGTAAGCTGGAAAAGTTAAATCAAGCTGCTAGACAGCTGGGTTGCAAACTTAATGCGCCATTCATGACGCTTTCATTCATCTCGCTACCTACGGTCCCCGAACTCGGTTTGACTGACAAGGGCCTCGTTGACGTCAGGAGCAGAAGGATAGTTCCAGTTAAACTAGATTGAATAAAATCTTTGCTTCAGCCAAGCCCCTTTAGTCTCTTAATGACCCAGACCATCTTCTTGCCGAAGTTTCTGGCAGTTTCTATCCCTTCCCCGTCCTTCAGCACCTCTCCCGGCTCCCTCCCGAAGGCTACGTTCCAGTAGCTAGAACCGGGGACGATCATACCTTGGTGCAGGAAGAAAAAGAGCAACTCAGCGAAGGTGAAGTTCTGACCAGCCCTTCTCGCCACGACCAGCGCTCCGCCGACCTTGTTTTCGAAGACCCTGCCTCTAGCGATGGAGAGGTAGCCAGCACGGTCGATGAGGGCCTTTACCTGCGGTGTCGCTGAGCTGAAATAGACTGGGGAGGCGATGATGATGCCGTCAGACTCAACCATTTTATCGAATACGGGTCTAAAGTCGTCGTTGATCCAGCATTCTCTGGTTTTCCTACAGGCGCGGCAGCCATCGCAGGGCTTTATCTCCTTGTCGCAGAGCCGTAATAGCTCAGTGTTGGCGCCCTCCTCTGCGGCAGCCTTCAATGTTTCGTTAACCAAAATTTCCGTGTTGCCACCGGCTCTAGGGCTGCCAACTATTCCCAATATCTTAATCATCTAGGAAACCTCCTAAGAATTTTTATTTGTTATATTTTTCATAGGTTTGGTCGTTCTAATGCAGATGGGGACGTTATCCTTTTTAAGTATGTGCTAAGAAAGCTCGAGAGCAGGTTCAGTTCCCAAAATTAAGTGCGTAGTTTTTGTAGGCAAAGCACCGATCTCCGATCGATTTCCACAACCTTTAAATACTAACTGTCATATAACTGGATTGTAGCTGGATGGTGAATGGGAGGCAGGTGAATGTGGAAAAATGGGGCTGGAAGTGTCGCAGGGTCAGGTGATAGGATAGTGGCCCCGTTTGAAGGCAGAATATTCAAGCTACTTAACCATCCTGTTTGGGGGAACTGATCATGGTCGATAAGAAAGGTGAGGTGCGTGTCTTCGTCGACGGCATCTACCTCAAGATTATCGATGACCTGATTAAGTCAGGTTATGGGACGAATCGCAGCGAGGTAATCCGCAAGATGGTCCACGATTGGACCATGACTTACCTCGAAAAGGCGAAGAGTCTCATGGAGTATGCCAAAGAGAAATGAAATCGCGGTCACCCTACCTCCTCGGTCCAGCCTCCAAAAGGGTGAAGGCGGGAGGCACCTCCCTAAAAGTCCTCCCGCCTAGCGTTCATGTCTTCGCTGGAGGGCCTTCTGGAGAACCCTCCACATGAAGCTTGGCAAAGGGAGGGTCCGCCCTCCGATGGATGTCCCTCCCCGCCTTATTTTTTCCAATATTGTTTCAAGGTTCAACTCACAATCCACCAGCGTGTAGGCCATCCCGACGTCATCGCAACGATGAGCATCGGAACCGGCCACCATCGTCAGCCCGTTTTTCCGGGCAAATCTCTGTGCCAGCGGGTTGCTTAGGAGAATGGCTCTGGAGTTAAGGCACTCAATCGCATCAAAGTTTGCCCTGTAGACGAGTTCCGGATGCCTGCCCGGGACAAAGGGATGAGCGGCAATGGCGATTCCTCCCTGCGCCCGGATTAACTCGACGGTTTCTACCGCTGACAAACCTTTTGGTATTAGTTCATTAATTCCTAACCCCACGATGTGCCCGTGAGCGCTGGATACCTCAACACCAGGGATGACGAGAAACCCGTCTTTGCTTATTTTTTTGGCTTCCCAGTGTCCGGAGATGCTGTCGTGGTCCGTTATCGCTATGCCATTCAGTCCCTTTGCCTTGGCGACTTCAACAGCTTTCTCAACCGCGCAGGTGCCATCGTATGAATATTTTGTATGTACGTGGAGGTCAAGCTGCAGCAACTATCTCACCTTCGAGCCCGGTTGAACTGGCCGGTCGGTTACAAGGATGGAAACGCCGTTCTCATCTTCAGCGGCCAGAAGCATTCCTTCAGAGGTTACACCCATCAACTTTGCGGGCTCGAGGTTTACCACCACGGCGATGTTTTTCCCAACAAGGGACTCAGGTGAGTATTTTTCTGCTATGCCGGCAACGATCGTCCGCCTCTCCTTTCCGAGGTCCACATCCAACTTGAGCAATTTTTTTGATTTCGGGATAATTTCAGCGCCAACGATGTGACCAATCCTGATGTCAAGTTTGCCGAATTCATCAATGGAGATTTTACTTTCTTGTTTTTTTGCGTTGCTTGACCTGACTTTCGTAAAGAGCGTCATCGGCTCACCAATGTGGTGACCAAGCTTGAGGTCAAAAGACTTTGCCTGGTCCCAGCTTGTTACCTCAATGGCTAGTTGACGAGCAAGCTTGGTTGCCGTTGATGGCATGAACGGAGTCAGGGCCACGCACAAAATTTTCACTAGGTTAGCGCAGGTGAGGATACAATCTGCGGCCTTTTCTTTTTCCCTCTTCAGGGCTTCCCAGGGTTTACAAGCTTGGAAATATTCATTGCCCCGCCGAGCTATCGCCATGATTTCTTCGAGCGCCTGCGAAACTTTAAGATCTAGCATTAGCTGCTCTATCTTGGCCACGCGTTTTTTGACTTCCTCTTCAAGCTTTTCGTCGACTTTTCCATCCGGTAATTTGGAGTTGTAGCGATCGCGGATAAAGGTGAGCACGCGGTGGACAAAGTTGCCGAGGATATCGGCCAACTCGTCGTTCAACCTAGCTTCAAGGCTGGCCTCGGAGAAGTTCCCGTCCTGCCCAAAGGAGATCTCTCGAATTAGGAAGTATCTGACGACATCGGCTGAGTACTTCTCCACCAAGTAAGCGGGGTCGATGACATTGCCTAGAGATTTGCTGATCTTCTGTCCCTCGACGGTGAGAAAGCCATGGGCAAAGATCTTCTTAGGAAGTTCAAGTCCGGCGGAGAGCAGCATGCTCGGCCAGATGACGCAGTGGAACCTGATGATGTCCTTAGCGATGACGTGGACATCAGCCGGCCAGTACCGCTTCGGTAGTAAATAGTTGGTTAAGGCATCAAACCAAACCCAGATCTTCTGCCCGGGTTCACCAGGTACATCTATCCCCCACTGCTGGTTTTGTCGCGTGATGCTCACGTCTTTCAAACCCTGTTTTATGAAGTTGATAACCTCATTTCGACGCGCCTCCGGCTGGATGAACTCAGGGTTTTCCTCGATATGTTTCAGTAGGGCATCGGCGTACTTAGACAGTCGGAAGAAGTAGTTCTCCTCTCGAAGCCACTTTGGTTTGGTTAGATGTAATGGGCACTTTCCATCGACAAGGTCGGCCTCCGTGTAATAGGCCTCGCAACCCTCGCAATAAAGTCCCTCATAGCTACCCTTGTAAATGTCTCCACGGGATCTAATGCGTTCGAAGAGATCGATAACGTTTTTATGGTGCCTTTCTTGGGTGGTCCTAATAAAATCATCATTGGTGATATCCAGCATCTTCCATGTTCCCTTCCAAAGGTCCGCCATGGAGTCGGCATATGACTGTATATCCTTGAATCCTTTCTCCTTGGCAGCTTCTAGCGTCTTCGCAGAGTTCTCATCTAAGCCCGTCAGGAAGAAGACGTCATCTCCGCGCAGGCGGTGCCAACGGGCGAGGGTGTCAGCTACCACGGTGGTATAAGCGTGGCCGATATGAGGCACCGAGTTGATATAGTAGATTGGCGTGGTGATGTAGAACTTGGCTATCTTCTCACCCTTCTCACTTGTTCTTGTTTAATTTAAAATTTTAGACTTTTTGTCTAACAAACTTTTCAACAACTTTTTCGTCTTTATCTTATTATTATCTAAAATCATCGGTGTCTGTTAGTGATCTCGGCTATAACTGCTCTAACTTTTAAGAAGTTGGAACTGAGTAGTCAGCTATTTTTAACATCTAGAACAACATATCTTGGTGATTTCTCTGGCGAAAAAGGCGCTGCTGATAATAGCCCCTGAGAACTTTAGAGACGAGGAACTTCTCCACACTAAGGAGGAGCTTGAGCGTGCCGGAGTAGCAACGGTGGTGGCCAGTTCCAAGCGAGGTGAAGCGCGAGGGATGCTCGGAGCCACGGTAACTCCTGACATAACTCTGGATCAAGTTAGGGTCGATGAATATGACGGAATAATCTTTGTGGGTGGGTCGGGTTCTGCGGTTTACTTTAAGGATAAGAAGGCTATCTCGATAGCTGGCGAGGCTTTCAAAAAGGGCAAAAAGATGGGTGCAATTTGTATCGCCCCAGTAATCCTCGCCAATGCCGGAGTGCTTAAGGATAAACGGGCCACGGTTTTTCCGGGCGAGTATGTGCAGAAAATAATAAGTGGTGGGGCGATCTATCAAGAAAAGGCAGTGGTGATTGACGGTAACGTGATCACTGCGAATGGTCCCAGTGCAGCTCGTGAGTTTGGTCGGGCCATCGCGAAAGCGCTCAAGGGTTAGGTGAAATATTGGTTGATATCTTGGTCAGAGGCGGCCTTTTGGTCACGATGAACTACAATCGCCAGATCGTCAAACAGGGGTCAGTTGCCATCGAGAGCGGCAGGATTGTCGCGGTCGGAGAAGAAATTAAGGAGAAGGCGGATCAGGTGATCGATGCTCGGGGTAAGGCAGTCCTGCCAGGATTGATAAATGGACATACTCACTTGGCCATGACCTTGCTCCGTGGTTTTGCCGACGACATGCCTTTGGATAAATGGCTCTTCGATAAAATTTGGCCGATGGAAAAGAGGATGGAACCGCGCGACTGCCACGTTGGAGCACTGCTCGGCTCGCTCGAGATGATAAAATCTGGCACAACCTGTTTTGCCGACAACTATTTCCATATGGATCAGGTTGCTAGGGCCGTGATGAAAGCTGGTCTTCGAGGAGTCCTCTCTTACGGTATGATTGACCGGGGTGATCAGCAGAAGATGAAGGAGGAGATAAGAATCGGCCGTAACTTTGTCAGAGCCTTTCACGGAAAAGCGCGGGGTCGGATATTAGCGATGTTTGGCCCACATGCACCTTACACGTGCTCTACTGAGTGTCTACAGAAGGTTAAGGAACTGGCAAAGGAGTTCGGGGTAGGCATTCACATTCACCTAGCTGAAAGTAGTGAGGAAGTGAAACAGACGACGGAAAAGTACGGCAAACGTCCCGTGGAATACTTGAACTCCATTGGATTTCTCGGTCCTGAGGTTTTAGCTGCTCACTGTATCTGGGTCACTGACAAGGAAATCAAATTACTTAAGGATAATGGCGTCAAGCCAGTTCATAATCCTACCAGCAATATGAAGATGGGCTCAGGAATTGCCCCGGTTCCGGAAATGCTTGCCTCGGGCATACCGGTAGCTCTAGGGACCGATGGCGCCGCTTCTAACAACTCCCTCGATATGTTCAAGGAGATGAAATTAGCGTCGCTGCTGGCCAAGGCACGCAGGCTTGATCCCACGGTGTTACCAGCGATGAAAGCCTTGGAAATGGCGACCATAAACGGGGCGGCGGCGCTGGGTTTACAGGCAGAGTTGGGATCGCTGGAGGTAGGTAAAAAAGCCGACCTAATCATAGTTGACCTGAGAAAGCCACACCTTTCTCCAATGCACGATATCGTCTCCCACCTCGTCTACAGCGCAAGTGGCAGCGACGTTGACACGGTTATTGTTGACGGAAAGATATTGATGGAGAAAGGCGAAGTGCTTACGCTCGATGAAGAGAAGGTTTTAGAGCTAGCGCAGAGAACTTCTGATGATTTGGTTTCAAGGTTAGGTGGAGATAGGTGAGTTACAAGGTCAAAAACATACGCCTCGCTGCAGAGGGCCGGCGGATGATGGAATGGGCGGAAAACCACATGCCCGTCCTAGCTGAAATTCGCCGGGAGTTTTCGAAGACCAAGCCGCTTAGAGGCATTACCATTGGCGCCGCCTTGCATACCGAGTCCAAGACTGGTGTGCTTGTTAGGACCTTATTGTCCGGTGGGGCCAAGGTGGCGATAGCAAGTTGCAACCCCCTTTCTACTAAGGACGAGGTGGCAGCAGCGTTGGCAAAAGAAGGTGTCAACGTTTATGCTTGGCGAGGTGAGAGCACCAAGGATTATTATGCCAATCTGAACGCGGTGCTCGATGTAAGACCACAAATCCTGATCGACGATGGCGCGGATCTGATCACGAGGGTACACACTCGCCGCAGGGAGCTTCTTGATGGAGTGATTGGCGCTTCAGAGGAGACCACCACCGGAGTTAACCGCTTGAGGCTTATGGCAGAAGCAGGGGCATTGAAATTTCCGGTGATAGCGGTCAATGACAGCCCCTGCAAGAGATTTTTCGATAACAGGTTTGGTACCGCAGAGTCAACTTTTCAGGCCATAACCGGGATGACCAACACCCTAATTGCAGGAAAGCGCGTGGTCGTTGTTGGCTATGGGTTTGTTGGCAGAGGAATTGCCTCCCGGGCCAAAGGGCTGGGTGCTTTGGTCACGGTTGTTGAGACCGACCCGGTAAAGGCGCTGGAGGCAGCGATGGATGGGTTCTGTGTTACCTCGATGAACGAGGCAGCGAAGTGGGGAGAGCTTTTCATCACCGCGACGGGGGGCTTCAAGGTTATTCGTGTGGAGCACATGAAAATGATGGGAAATGGTGCGATTCTATGTAACTCAGGACATTTCAACGTGGAGATAGACTTGGATGGTCTCAGAAGGTTGGCTGTTAGTAGCAGGGAAGTGATCGAAGATGTTCAGGAGTTCAAGCTGAAGAACGGGCGCAGGATATACTTGCTAGCTGAAGGACGTTTGGTCAATCTCGCCGGAAGGCGCTCGCTCGGTCATCCGATGGAGATTATGGACATGAGCTTCGCTCTGCAAGCTTTAAGCGTAGTTTATCTGGCCCGATCTGGCAGAGGTCTTGCTCCAAAAGTTTATGAGGTGCCTCCTGAAATCGACCGGAGAGTCGCTGAGTTAAAGTTGCGCTCCATGGGAATAAAACTAGAGAAGCGGACCAAAGAACAAGCCGATTATTCTGCTTCATGGACACTTGGAACCTAATATGCCGGTGATCTGTTGGTTAAGCACTTGCCGGGTCTGCGGAACTTCATCAAGCTTTCAAAAAGATACAGCGTGATTCCGGTTAGTACAAAAATCGAGGTAAAGCATGATCCGATTTTGGCCCTCTCATCCATGCGAGGCCCATCGTTTGCTTTTGAGAGAGACGGAACTTCGATATTTGGCTCAGCCGATGAAGCCCTAGTTTTTGGACGAGGTCCAGAACACACTCCCTTCGAAATAATTTCACGACAACTGAGGGAAGAGATCGCTCCACCTTCGAAGACCTTCAGCGGCGGTTTGGTTGGATATATCGGATACGATTCTGCGAGATTGATGTTTGATCTGGAATGGAAGGAGCCTGACCCCATGGGGCTTCCGAACTCCATTCTTTTAAAGGTGAGCAAGTTCTATGAAGTTAGAAGAGGGGCCCTAAAGGCAGTATACTGCGCAAGGTTGGATGATGAGCCGGCGAGAGTTTATCGTAATGCAGTTGAGGAATTGGAGTCAATGCTGAGACTGCCCGAGCCTAAGGATTTAAGGAAACCCCATCTATCCAAGGTGTCTGCGAACGTTAAAAGGGCGGAGTACATGGACATGGTCGATGAGGCTAAAGTGCGTATTTCTCGAGGAGAAATTAGTCAGGCCATTATCTCAAGGAGGATATCCTGCGCCTCGGTTGATCCATTTGCCACCTACCTAAAACTAAGAGAAATCAACCCCTGTCCCTATATTTTCTATTTACGCACGAGTGATGCGTGTGTTTTGGGTTCTTCGCCGGAGAATTTCTTGACCCTACGTGGAGATTATGCGGAAAGTCGTCCGGTCGCTTCGACTAGGAGACGAGGAACTGACCACGCAGAGGACAAAAGGTTGGAACTTGAACTGAGGAAAAGCCGCAAAGAGAGGTCTGAACACGCAATGTTGCTGGAGGAATGTGTGGCTGAGTTCAAATCCGTGTGCAGTGAAGTAAAAGTACATGAAAGGCTAAGAGTCAAAAAGTTTCCGTTTTTTCAGCACCTGGTTTCGAGGATTAGCGGGAGACTGAAGGATAAATTTAACTTGGTGAGGGCCACATTCCCTTCGGCGACGATAGCGGGAGTCCCCAAGCGAAAGGCGATGGAAGTGATAGATGAGATCGAACCGGACGCTAGAGGCCCCTATGCAGGTTCATTCGGCTACTTGAGCAATTCCGGGTGTCTAGATATGGGGATAATGGTCAGATCGATCTTGGTCAAGGGAAAGATGGCTTACGTCCCGGTTGGGGCTGGAATAGTTTCCCAGTCCTCGGCTGAAGCTGAATATCAGGAGACCTTTTATAAGTCACGAGCTCAGTTACTGGCCCTTGGTGCGGGTCAAGAGGAAATGAAATGGCTGGCGGAAATTTAAGCCAAAGCAATCGAACCATGCGGATAAAAAATTTTTATTTGTTCTGAGTTTCAGTTGATTTTTTCTACTGGGCCGATTTGAACCTTAGGATTGCTGCAAGCCCTTTGAAAGCGGTTAGAAGCTGTTTGCCCTCATCTGTTTCGGTGGAGATGAATTCAATTTTAGTGTTGAATTTTTCGGCTAGCTCCATCAGTTCTTGGACCACGTCTCTGCTTTCAACCACGACAAGCTTGTTTTCCCCGCATTTGGGACAGCTTTTATCAGATAGCTGTTTTTGATAATGGTCCAGATTATCGACGATTTCGTGAAAGGTTTCCCCACAAGCTTGACATTTTGTCGTCACCCGGAGCTTTCTCAGCCCCTCGGAGATCAGCAACAGCTCCACGGCGCCCTGCTCCAGCGCGCGCCTTATTTCGCTTTCCCCATAGGCAGCGAGACCCTTCCCGGCGACCAGTTCTTCCATGAACTTCTGCATCACTGATTTTTCTTTCAGTATCTCTAAATCGGCCAAAATTTCACCTGCTTTGTTCACCAGTTCCTTGATGCCCTGTTCGTCGGTGTAGCCCGTGTCCAAAACACCGGCGATTTTCTTTTGCACGGATTCATGGAGAAGCCCGCTGTTAAGGAAATCCTCCTTGGTCGGTCCCGGACCGCCAACTATAATTGCACGCAGGTCGGGAATTTGGGAAAAGATCTCGTTGGCGGCTTCCGCGACCCTCTTGGCATATTCATGGGCCGCTATCTCTATTAGCCGTTCAAAGCGCCTTGATGACTGTCCTCCCTTACTGTGCTTTCCCGGGACAGCCGAGGTCAGCTTTCTCAGTATCTCCACATGTTTGCCCCGAAGGGTGGCGAATGTGGTTTCCCTTCTATCCATGACGAAGAGCCCAATTGTTTCCTTGATTTGTAGCATCTCCTTGAGTGGCTCCAACACGAACGCTTGGTCGCACCGGTACATCCTAACAGTTACGGGCTCGGGAGGTTCTATCCAGTAGAGCTGGATATCGGCGACATCGTCCCTACCCGCGACATTGCCGCAGAAGATTGCCATCCCGTGCGGCGGTGGTTTTTTGTTGTTTTCCATATAGGTTCTAAGAAACTGGATGATTCTCTCTAGGGCCGCCAGCACGTTTTTGCGCGTGGTTTTGGACTTGATGTTGGAAGCGGTGCCCTGCTCGTCCCTCAGCTGCTGCATGACCTTGGCTAGGTCTGTGTCTGGGGTGATGTAGACGGAGATCAGCTCCGTGCCTCGCCCCCGCTTGCCCTCCAGTTCTTCCAGCATCCTCTTGAACTGGTATAGGGATTTACTGTCTGCCGGCATTTGGCTCGCCTGGATAATTTTTAACCGCGAACATTAATAGTATGGGGTAAAAAAGAGTGATGGTTCGATGAGGGTAACGATCTGCTTCGGTGGCTCGATCTTAGTTCCCGGTACACCTGATTTGGCCTGCATCAGGGATATCGTTAAGACGGTCCGTGAGCTTAGGTCTCAAAATCACGAGGTATTGATTGTGGTTGGAGGCGGGGAATTGGCCCGGTCGTATATAAGTGCGGCGCAGGAACTAGGCATTCCGGGGATTGATCAGGATCAGATAGGGATAGCGGCCACCAGGTTGAACGCCCAGCTTTTGATCGCAGCCTTGGGTGAAATTGCTGAGCCAGCGCCAGTTACTGTTTTTGAGAAGGCGGTGCGAGCCATCTTCAGGAACAAAGTGCCTGTAATGGGAGGGACGACTCCTGGGCAGACCACTGACGCAGTGGCCGCGATGCTTGCCCAAGTCAGCAAGTCCGAGATTTTAGTTTTCTTTACTAACGTCGATGGTGTTTATACGGCTGACCCCAAGGTAGATCCCAAGGCCAAGAAGTTGGACCGACTCACCCCGGATGAACTGGCAAAGCTGGTTGGTTCAGCCGAGTACAAGCCAGGAATGAAATCGGTCATGGATCCTGTGGCGGTCAAGCTCATCCAGAGGTCCAACATCAAGACGCTTATTCTGGGCAGACATGAAATAACACGTTTACCGGAAATCTTAAATGGTGCCAAGCACACCGGAACTGTAATAGCTAGGGTGAGCAAGTGGTAGAGGATCACAAGCACTGCGTAGTCTGTGGAAAACCGACTGACCCAGACAAGACGGTTTGTTCGCTTTCCTGCGAGGAGATATTGAACCGACAGCAGAGGAGCATGAAAAGGTCGAGATTGATAATGCTGGTAATCTTTGCTATACTCTTTATCTTCATCATAGTTAGTTCACTACTTTCCAAACCCACCTAGTGGCAGGAGCAGCGTCAGCGCCGGTTCGGTTAAATCAATAACCTCAACCCGATGACCCTTTCTAACCGTTTCTTTGGTTATCTTGAGTTCGTCTACAGTCAGCTCGATAACTTTGTTTGGCATTGGTATGGTGATCTTTCCTTTTTGTAGCTGTTCCGATAGCTCTTTGGGATTAGTCTCGCGCAGGGCTTCGGTGACGGCTTTTAAATCGCCGCGCAGACGTGATCCCAGCTTGGCGAAGTTGGGCTCAACCGAGATCAGACGTTCCTCCAGTTCAGGTTTTTCAGACAGTATTTTAATTTCCTTCACCTGCATCGTTCCTGCAATATCTCCAACGATTTCCTCGAGTTGTTTGCGCAGCTTCTGATCAGGAGTGTAAATTATCAGTTCCGGTATCGCGGTGTTGAGCGCTAGCTTCCTCGCTGATTTAAACTGTCTCAGTGCGCTGACTACCTTGTTGGCGATTTTTCCAAGCTCCTCAGCTAACCTATCGATGGCAGACTCATCTGGTTCGGGCCACTTGGTGAGATGGATGCTGGACTGTTTTTCCATGGCGGAAAAAAAAGTCTGGTAAACTTCCTCAGCGAAATGAGGGACGAACGGGGCCAGCATTTTTATCGTTGTCATTATGACGTGGCCGAGGGTGAAGGCGGCCCCACTTGATGTTTGATCTTTTCCATATAGCCTGTACTTTACCTCTTCAATGTACATATCGCAGAGTTCGTGCCAGACAAAATTGTGTAGTTCGCCTAAAGCCCGGTTGAACTGAAAGTCCTCGAGCCATCCGGTGACATCCTTGATCAGCCTATTCACCCGGCTTAGCAGCCAGCGGTCGACCGGACGCAGTTTGACACTGTTTTTGTCTTGCCGAAGAATTTCGGGCTTTAGGTAAGGGCTGGCGAACCTGATGGCGTTCCAGAATTTTCTCAAGAAGCGATAGCTGAACTCAACATCTTTCCAGCTGAAAGGTATGTCGGCACCCGTGGATGCCCCAATTGCCGCCCATTGTCGCAGGGCGTCAGCGCCGTATTTATCACGTGCCTTGCTGCTATCCACATAATTTCCCAGTGACTTGTGCATGGCCCGGCCGTCGGTACCTAGAACCATGCCGTTGATCATCACCGTCTTATAGGGTGCCTTGTTGAGAAGGGCCAGATGACGAACCATTAGATAGTAGTCCCAAGTTCGGATAATGTCAGTCCCGTTCGGTTGAAGGTCTGCGGGGAAGAGCCTTGGGTCGAGATCGGGCCAGCCGGCATGGACAGCTATGGTGATTGAACTGTCCATCCATGTGTCGAGGACATCCTGTTCAGGTTCAAATTTTTGTCCACCGCAGTTGGGGCACTGGTTAACGGGCGGCGGATCTTTAACCGGGTTCACCGGCAGTTGCTTTTCCTCAGCCACTATCGGTTGTCGGCAGCTGGTGCAATACCAAGCCGGGATAGGTGTCGCAAAGATCCTCTGCCTCGAGATTACCCAATCCCAGTCCATTGATTTTACCCAGTCGATGAATCTAGTGAGCATATGTTCTGGGACCCATCGGATCTTTTTCGCTTCCTCGATGACACGGTCGTTCAGGGCGAGCACGCGCATGAACCACTGCGGCTTGCTCACGATTTCAACCGGTGTCTTGCAGCGCCAGCAGACGCCAACGGCATGGGGAAATTCCTCCTGTTTTTCTATTAGCCCCGACTCTCTCAGGTCCTTCACAATCGACCTACGGGCCTCCTCAATCGCCATCCCAGAGTATTTTCCTGAGGCTTCAGTCATCCTGCCCCTTTCGTCGATCAGTTTGATGACAGGCAGTTTGTAACGCTTCACCCACTTCACGTCGGTCTTGTCTCCAAAGGTACAGATCATTACCACTCCCGTGCCGAAATGAGGGTCAACCTCCTTATCCTCGATGATTTTCACCAAATTTCCTAGCGGCGGGACTTCGAGCTTTTCCCCCACATATTTTTGATATCTTTTGTCATCGGGATGAACGGCCACAGCTACGCAAGCGGGCAAATATTCCGGTCTGGTGGTGGCGATGGTCAAAGTTTCTTTTTCATCGGGTACTCTGAACTTGATGTAATGGAGGGTGGTTTTTTTCTCCTGATATTCAACCTCGGCGTCGGCTATGGCAGTTTCACAGCGCGGGCACCAGTTGACCGGATGCTCTCCTCTGTAAATTAGTCCCTTTTTGTAAAGTTGGACGAAAGAGAGTTGGGTCTTGCCGTAGTAGCTGGGATCCATGGTGCGGTACTCAGTGGTCCAGTCAATGGAAAAGCCAAAGGAATTCATCTCTTCCTTCATGTGAGCAATGTTCTCCGTGGTCAACTTCACACAGAGTTCTCGGAACTTCTCCGCCGGAAGATCCCCCTTTCTGATTCCATACTTTTTCTCCACTTGGACTTCAGTAGGCAGTCCATGACAGTCCCAGCCCTGTGGAAAAAGGACGTTAAAGCCGCGCATCCGCTTATATCTGGCCACGATGTCGAAGTAGGTCCAGTTCAGCGCCGTGCCCATGTGAAACTCCCCGCTCGGATAGGGCGGCGGGGTATCGATGACATAGGTTGGTGCTTGGAGGTCATCGCGCTTGAAGCGGTGAACACCTAATTTTTCCCAGTATTTTTGCCACTTTGGTTCAACTTTCAATGGATCATAGTCCTTCGGTATTTCCATAAGACCATCCTCTTAGGGTGTTCCTTCAACACCTTTTCAATCTGTTGATATAAAACAACCGTTAATGGTTTCTGATCTCATGAATTCGCTAATAGCGTTTGTTGGACAGTTTATTGTTTTTTACGGTCATTTTTTACGAAAGCGATAAGATGCCGAATAATGGTCGGGCGACCGGGAACCATGAAGTTAAAAATCAGATTCCCGGCGTCTTGATCCCGAATAGTCGCGTTTGGTCTATACTAAATCAGATGGCTTTGAGAGAGTCCTCCACGGCTTTTAACGTTTTTTCCACATCGCTATCGCTATGAACCGTGGACAGATGCCAGTCAGGATAGCTGTTAAACACCCCCCTGTGGAGCAGCTCAACCCTGAATTTTTCTCCCCTTTCTGGAGCCGATGCCATCGCTTTGGACCATGCACGGTAGTTGTTGATTTCATCAGCCGACATTTCTGTGAAACAGGTGACAAACTGGCAGGGCAGTCCTTTGACAATTGCTTTCACATTCAGTTCCTCGAATATTTCTCTAATCCCTTTCATGAGCCTTTCTCCGACCCGGTACATGTGTTTATAAGCCTTTCCGCCGTCCTTTTCCAGCACCTCGATGTTTGCGATGGCCCCAGCTAGAGACAGCGGGTTAGCGTTATAGGTACCCATGGCCGGAACCTTACCTTGGGAGATCAGCTCGACCACTTCCTTTTTACCGCCGTAGGCGCTTATTGGCAGGCCGCCACCCATGGCCTTTGAACAAACGAAGAGATCCGGCGTCACCTTGAGGTATCCTTGGGCACCGCCTAGCCCAACTCGGAACATGGTCTTCACCTCATCGAAAATCAGGAGCACATTGTATTTTTCCGTCAGCTCTCTAACCGCTTTCATGTAACCCTCTTTGGGAAGGATTCCATGCCCTAATTCAATGGGTTCCATAATAACGCCTGCAACTTCCTTTCCCTGCTTTTTGAGCGTTTTTTCTAGAACTTCCTCGTTATTCCAAGGCAGAACGATGATGTTTTCTAGTACGCTCTTTGGCTGGCAGAGCGGCGCGGCGAGCACGGGTTCCGGTGATTCTTCTGGTCCTCTCGGTGGGCTGAAGGCAGAAATATTGATGTCATCGAACCACCCATGATAGTGCCCCTCGAACTTTATGATCTTGGTCTTGCCTGTGTAGGCCCTTGCCAGTCTGATCGCCGTGTGGACGGCTTCGGAGCCCGAGCTGTGAAATCCGACCATCTCCGCGCAGGGCACATGTTTTATGAGTTTTTCACAAAGAGTAAGTTCAAGTTCATTGTTTATTCCATACATGGTGCCCTTTTCAAGCTGTTTTTTAATCGCCTCAACTATGGCGGGATGAGCATGACCATTTATCAGCGGTCCATAGTCCAAATAATAATCGATGTATTCATTTCCATCAACGTCGTAGATCTTGGAGCCCTTTCCCCTCTCCATATAAATCGTGGTGCCGTCAACAGTTATCACTTTCAATCTTTGGGTACTTCCAGTTCCGCCAGCTTGGATTTTTTTAGACTTTTCACAAAGTTTGCGGGATCTTTCAAGTTCTAGTCCACTCATATATTCACCATTCCCCCTTCAGTTTAGTTTATAAAAGATTTTGTGTTTATATGGATTTTTCGAAATGGCCTATTCTATGCTTTTTTGGTTATTCGGCTCCAACAAAGTTTTCCAACTTTGGTCTAGCAAACTCATCTAAGGTCGGCTGCTTTTTTGGCCTAGTTATTTTGATTTTATCATTCATATCGACACGTAGACCCACCTGTCCTGGGATGGTTTCTACTCCAGTTTCAGATTTTATCCTCTCCGCTTCCGATTGTGGCTCGTGTTTTAGAAACATCATACCCATATGAATCATCACGGCTAGCTCAGGCTTAACTTCGGTGAGAATTTTTATGAGGTCTTCAGAGCACAAGTGCCAAGGTATCCTCATCGACAGTGGGCGCGTCACGTTGGCGATGAGAATCCTAATCCCATCGTAGTATCTGGCAATCTCTTCGAAGTACTGGGTGTCGCTGGTATAACCAATTGCCCCGTCGTCCGTGTGGAAGATGATGCCGAACGTGGTGGGGTCGCTGTGCTTCGCAGGCACCGCTTCTAACTCGAGGTCGTTCAGCTGAATTTTTTCCCCGTTATTAGGGATTAACAGTTTTTCCGGTTTTCTTTGGTGGTATCTTGACACAGCAGGGCCATAGTCGCCGACACCGTCGATGACACTCCGGCTACAGATCAGTGATCCTCTCTTCTTTGTCGAGTGCTTCGTCATAGCTTCAATCAGTACCTCAGTGTCGGTATAATGGTCAGGGTGACAGTGTGTGACGACGATGCCATCCAGGTCTAATGGGCTCAGTCCATACTGATGGGTGAGCAGGAGTGCGCCGGGACCAGGGTCAACATGCACTTTTACCCCTGTATGGATCCTGAATCCACCTGTTTTGAAGTACTGGCCGACCATCTGGAATCTTCCGCCACCGGAGCCAAGGAAGACAACTGTGACCATATTACCTGCTCCAGTTTTTTGTCGAAGGAAAGCTAATCTTGACTGGATCGGCCGGCATCGGTCTCATTGTCCGGTTAATTTAGGCCACTATCAGTGAGGTCTCAGTGTATTTTACTCCTGGTAGTGACTGTATCTTACCGACGATGGTTTCACCGAGTGCCTTTAAATCTGCGGCTTCGATCCTGGCCACGATATCGAACCTTCCCGTGGTTGCGAAGGCCACTTGGACACCTTGAATCTTCTTGACGGCATCCAACAACTTAAGCGCCTTGCCTGGCTCGGTTCTTATATACACCAACGCCTGCATATTTCGCCTCTGATTTAGCTTTCATTTTTCTGGTTAAAAGGGTGAGGAATAATTTAAAAGAACTCCCCTCGAACGAACTTTCTAATTATTTCGTTTCTGGGTTTGGTGAAGATATTTTTCGGTTTGTCGACATCAATAATCATACCGTTGAGTATACAACCGACTCTGTCGGAAAGCCTTTTGGCTTGGAAAATGTTGTGTGTGGCGACCACAACCGTGCTTCTTCCGCGCAACTGCCTGATGATTTTTTCAACAATGGTGGCGCTGGTTGGATCGAGATTTGCAGTTGGTTCGTCTAGAAGCAGCAGTTCCGGGTTTAAGACTAGGGCCCTAGCTAGGACAACTCGCTGTTGTTCGCCTCCGGATAATTTTTTTGCCATTCGATGGGCGAAGTTTTTTAACATTACCGAGTCAAGGGCAGCTTCTACCCGATCGGCAATTTCATCCTCCGTTAAACCCCTCAGCTTCAACCCGTAAGCAACGTTTTCAAAAACAGTATCATTTAACAGTATAGGTCTTTGAAAGACCATGGTTATTTTTTTCCTGAGGAAGGGCGTGTTTGAGCTATCCACAGATTGTCCTTGGTAGATGAGTTTCCCCGATGACGGTTTGTCTAACAGGGCCAGGATTCTCAGCAAAGTTGTCTTGCCCGCGCCGTTGGGACCAATTATCGTCAAAATTTCGCCGCTTTTAACATCTAAACTTATGCCCCGTAGCGCCATTATACCGTCGTATTTTCGAGTTATCTTCTCCAGTTTTACGTGGGCGCTCAACTAATCCCCCCTAAAGTGGTTGGCGATCAGTGTTAGTGTAAAGACGATGATCAAAAGCACCACGGTAGCCTCAATTGAAAGAACTACCTCACCGCGGTTCACACCTAAGGCGATTTGAGTAGTCATCACCCTAGTAAGACCTTGGATATTTCCTCCCAGCATAAGGGCTATGCCAAGCTCAGCGATGGCTCGGTTAAAAGCGGAAACCCCGGCTAGGACGCCGCCTTTTTTAGCTTCCCTCAAAACGGTGAGAGAAGCCTGACGTTCAGTTGCGCCCAGCGTTCTGGCTAAGTCTCTAATTCTTGGTTCCACGGATTCGATGGCGTTGGTGAGCAGACTGACCAGAATGGGTGTTATCAGCGCGGCTTGTCCGATTATAATTGCTGTTGGTGTGTAGAGAATACCAAGGGCTCCTAAAACACCCCGGCGCGAGAAGATCATGTAAAGAAAAAGCCCAAGAGCGACTGTTGGTATACCCAGCATGGCGTTGAAGAAGCTGATGATTACGTTTCTCCCCCTGAATCTTTTAAGACCTAAAGCTAGCGAAATCGGCAGACTCCACAGTAGAGAGAGAAGTAAAGCGGTCCCTGAAATCCATATCGACCGAAGAACGATATCCAAAAGCTGCTGGTTCATTGGTACAGTTCCTCCTGCCCTAACCTGAATTCCGGTGGGCATTCGCTGTTGTCAATAAATGCATAGTCCCGTATCCAACCAGCAATTGGGTCGGAGGTATTTCTGAGAATTGGTACGGCTGGCAGGAAAAGCGAAGTCCCATACTCTTCCATCCCAAATTCTTCGATTAGTGCTTGCCCAGCGTCGGAAACCAGAAATTTTATTAGATTTAAAACCTCGTCGAAGTTTACTCTGGGATTTCTTTTTGGGTTAACAGCCATAACGCTGTAGACGTTGAGCAGCTCCTCGCCACTTTTGATGATGATGCCCAAATTCGTTATTCCTTCATTCTGATATCTGAGGTAGGTTCCAGTGTCTGTTAAAGTGTAAGCTCTTTTTTCGCTAGCAATTCCCAGCGTTTGTCCCATTCCAGAACCTGATTCTATATACCAGGATTGGCCATAGGGCTCTATTCCAGCTTTTTCCCAGAGTATTTTTTCCTTGAGGTGGGTCCCTGAGTTGTCCCCCCTTGAGACCCAAGTTACCTTTAGTGCGGCTATTTTGGTGAGAGCCTCAATAGTAGGAAGGCCCTCGATGTTGGCGGGATCGTCAGGCGGACCAACGATGATGAAAAAATTGTAGGCGATAATTTTCCTTCCCCCAACCACCCCATCCTTCAAAAATTTGTTTTCCAAGGCAGGGGAGTGTGTCAGGACAACATCGACATCACCGTTTTTCGCCAGTTCCAGAGCTTGGCCGGTTCCTGACGCGATGAAGTCAAGCTTGATGTGGTAAAGTTCAAAATAGCGCTCCGCAATGAAGTCCAATAACCCTGCGTCGTAAAGGCTGGTAGTCGTAGAGACAATCAATCTGTCTTGGCCTCGATATGCGCCGAGGGAGAGCGAAAGGGTAAGGGCAATTGCGATCAATACCGCCGGCAGTAGGTTGAATTTCACTTCAAATCCCAGCAATATTAAACACAGTAGTTTAATAAATTTTATTTGGTTAAACGTTGTAGATTAACTAAACTGAAAACAATCAATGAATTTTATCTAAATCGACCATGGCAACAACCCGTATATTTTTCACCAATTATAAGATTGAAATTGAGGCAACTGCATGATTTGCTTAGGGATAGAGGGAACGGCTCACACATTTGGCATGGGCATCGTAGATTCCGCTGGGAGAGTGCTGGCTAATCCCACTAAGACTTATTTTCCCGAGAAGGGTGGCATCCACCCTCGCGAGGCAGCTCAGTTCCATGCCGCGAATGCTAAATTAGTTCTGGAAGAGGCGCTCAGGGCTGCTAGGATTGAAATTGAGGACATCGATCTCGTGGCCTTTTCTCAAGGCCCGGGTCTTGGTCCAGTTCTACGAACCACCGCTACTGCGGCCAGAGCGCTGGCCGTTTGGCTTGGCGTCCCTATTGTGGGGGTCAATCATTGTATAGCCCACATCGAAATTGGGCGTTTGACTGAGGCTGCTAAAGATCCGGTGACCCTATACGTGAGCGGCGGGAACACTCAAGTGATTGCTTTCGATGCCGGCCGTTATCGCGTTTTCGGTGAGACAATTGATATACCTGTCGGCAATTGTTTGGATGTCTTCGCTCGCGAGGTCGGAAGACCACACCCTGGTGGTCCAATTGTTGAAAAACTAGCGAAAGCAGGTAAGAATTATCTTCCACTCCCATATGTGGTTAAAGGCATGGATCTTTCGTTTTCTGGACTTTTGACCGAGGCCATCCGTAAACATCGTGAAGGTGCCAACATAAATGATCTTTGCTACAGCCTTCAGGAAACCGCTTTTGCGGCACTGGTCGAGGTGACCGAACGGGCACTCGCGCACACAGAAAAGAAGGAACTGTTGCTCACAGGTGGGGTCGCCGCGAACGGCAGACTGAGGGAAATGCTGAAGCTGATGGCGCGGGAGCAGCGAGCCAAGTTTTACGTTCCCCCGAGGGAGCTTTGCGGAGACCAAGGCGCGATGATTGCTTGGAATGGCATTCTGGCCTATAAGTCAGGCTTCAGGCAGAGCATTAAGGATACCAAGGTCAAGCAGAGATGGCGGACAGATGAGGTCGAGGTCACTTGGAGGCGGAGCTGAATGCTGATTAAGAAAGGAGCTGAGGCCAATCTTTACTTGGAGTCGTTCACGAAGGTCCTCCATCAGGCCGGCAAAGGCAAAGTCGTGATGAAGACCAGAATTCCCAAACGCTATCGAATCAGTGAGCTGGACATTCGACTTCGTGAATCGAGAACAGCTCAGGAAGCCAAGCTACTTTCTGATGCTAAGCGCGCGGGTGTATTGGCACCGATCGTTTATGAGGTAGATAGGAGAAATATGAGGATCGTTATGGAATTTATTGAGGGCAAACAGGTAAAGTTGGTCCTAGATAAGCTCAGATCTGCAAAAAGAAGGGAGCTGTGTCGCATGATAGGCAGACAGATCGCGAGACTTCACCGGGCGGGGATAATCCATGGAGATCTCACCACTTCCAACATGATCATCAGACCCGATGGCAGGGTCTATTTTGTCGATTTCGGTCTGGGAGGATATGATTCATCAATCGAGGAGAGGGGCGTTGACTTGCACCTCCTGAAACGCGCGCTTCAGAGTACTCACTTTAGAATAGCAGACCAAGCTTATGCAGAGGTTCTCTCGGGCTATCGAGAGGAGTTTGGGGAAGGGGCAGAGGAGATAATCGAAAGAGCTAAAGATATTGAGAGCCGGGGACGATATGTGTCCAAGGAGGAGAGGGCATGGCGCTAATCTTCGTGACCAGTAATCAACATAAGTTCAGTGAGGTTAATGAGCTGGCGAGGAGACGAGGTGTTGAGATTGTACACTACAAATGGCGTTATACAGAAATTCAATCGGATGACCTTGAAGAGATAGCCCGTGCAAGCGTCATGGAGGTCTGCACCAAACTGGGAAAACCCTGTTTTGTGGAGGACGCCGGACTGTTTGTAAATGCCCTCAACGGCTTTCCAGGCCCATATTCCAACTATGTCTTTCGCACCATCGGTAATCCCGGAATCATCAAGCTAATGGCTGGCTTTAACGATCGTAGCGCCGAATTCAGGTCGGCAGTAGCGTATTGCGAGCCCGGGAAGGAACCAATGGTGTTTGTAGGTAGGGTTAAAGGGAAGATGGCTGAGAAGGCGAGGGGGACCGGTGGCTTTGGCTTCGACCCCATCTTCGTGCCGTGTGAAGGTAATGGCAGGACATTTGCCGAGATGACCGTTTCGGAGAAGAACCTCTTTTCCCACCGCGCGAGGGCAGTCGATAAGTTTTTGAATTGGTTCATAGAAGTGAAAGGGTGAGAAAAATGGCCGCGAGAAAGGCAGGGTTGAGTTTGGGCAGAGGGGCGGTGCTTTCTGCCGGTGAAGTGGAAGAGCTAGTAGTTAAGCTGGGCAAGGAAGGAGTTCCGTTGAGCAAGATCGGCTTGATCCTGCGTGACCAGCATGCGGTGCCAGATATCAAAAAAATCACCGGGAAGAGCGTAAAGGAAATATTAGAGGCCAATGGGATTAAATCGGAGCTCCCGGAAGATCTGGTTAACGTCATCCGGAATGCGGTGAGGATAGCCACCCACCTCGGCCGGAACCCGAAGGATTTCAGGACTAAAAGGTCCTTGGAGAGAGTGGAAGCGAGGGTTAACAAGCTGGCAACCTACTACAAGCGCAAGGGAATTCTGCCCGCGGACTGGAGATACGACAGAGAGAGGGCGGCGCTACTGGTGCGCGGCTGAAACGTTTTAAAAGATCAGCCAAATCCGGTGTTTTGAATTTAGTTTCCTATCTCAAACTATGAAGTATTTGGCGCAAATTTCCATTTTTTCGACCCAGAATGAAATCTGTAGATTTTCGACACCAGGTATTTTTGTGATTTCGTTTTTTAAGTTAATTAAGTCCTCAAAATCTCTAGCGACACCAATAGCTAGCAGGTCGTGATCGCCAAATGTTTTGGTGGCAATTATTATATTTCGCATTTTGATTATTTTTTCCAATATCAGTTGAGAGTCCACAGGGATGGTATCTTTCGCGAAGATGTGGGATGGGGCGATATCAATCGTGAAAGCAACCATTGCCCGGTATCCGATTTTGTCTGGACCAATTACAACAGTTGATCCTCTTATGACACCGTTTTTTAGTAATGCCGTGTATCTGTTTATTACAGTGTCTGGAGATAACCCAAGATCTTTAGCAATTTTTCTAAAAGAGGTGCGTGCTTCATTGGTCAGTTTTTCGATTATTGCCAGATCGATTTCGTCCATACTTAACCCTTTTTTAATCCCTCAAAGTCGAAATTTTCGGGGCACAATAATATTTCATCAACCCATATGCTCGCTTCCAACTCTTTGATCTTGGGATGCCCCTTGATGTATTCTTTGATCACGTTTAGCTTGCCAATGTTTTCCAGAACCAGAATAGCAAACAAGTTGCATCTCCCTATGGTTGGAGAACAGAAGACAACTTCAGGTATTTTTCGTAAGAAATCAGCCACTTCTTTAACGTAAAGGTGAGCCACGGTTAAACCAAAGCTAGCAACGCATTCATATCCAAAGCTCTTCGGGTTCAGCAGAATTGTAGTTCCTCTTATGATGCCGGCGTGTTTCAGCTTCTTGAAGCGCTTGCTTATGGTATCTGTAGAAACACCGCATTTTTTGGCAATATCGGCAAAGTTGTAGCGAGCATCTTTTTGCAGGGTCCGTATTATCTCTATGTCTATGTCGTCAACCATGTTTTTTGACTTCATGTTATTAGCCCCATGTCAAAAAATTATGCTCTAAAAGTTTATAAATTTGATTATTTTTTGTTTTAAATCTTAAAATGTTGAGGAATTAAACATTTTTTTGCTATTTTTTTAACTTTTTAAGCTTATTTTATATTATTATCTTAAATTGTCGACTTTATATAATTATATTCGGACAAAAGATATAAATAGAATAAATCTTACTTACAATGTGTGATAAAGTGAAATTGATGGAGCTACTTCATGATACGGACGGCGCAAAGATAGAAGAAAGATTAACAAAAAAGAGATTTGCTTGTGCTCACTGTGGCAATACTTGGATCGAACCGGTTGGATTTGTCATCGCCAGTGTATCGGGAAAAGAGGATCTTTTTTTGAGGATAGGCACCGATTCGGATATTTGTGGTTCATGTGCCTTGCAGTTTAGAGAGTGTCGCCGGTGTGGATCAAGGGAGGTATATGAAATAATGTTTCAGGGCGAAAACCCACTAGAATTCGACATAAAACACATTAGTAGCACCTAAGGTCAGTTTATTTTTCTGAACGGTAGTTAAATTTGTAATTTAGAAAGGGTTTAAAGCTCCTTTTGAAACGACATCTGGGATTAGTTTTTATTTGGCAACGATTTCAATCTCATCAGATTTTTTTGACCTTAGATCAGATTGGTTTCAGTTTTCGCGATTACTCAAGGAGCAAACAGGATGAAATCATTTAAAGTGATCGTTGAATCGTTTTTAAAGCTTCTTTAATCATCCCCTTAGGTGGATAAGGATATTGTTTACCGCGGTAGAAGTATATTCTACAACCGCACATACATTCTTGTTTGACAAATTGGGTTGTGGTCTTAACTCGCTTTGCCAGTTCCTCGCAGGGCAAGCATCTATCTTTTATAGCCTCATCCTGAACGTCTTTACCATTAATTCTAACCGTAGGCGAACCCGTAAAGCGGTGTTTCCTCGCTTTTTCCTTGGTATCTATTAGAATCTCCTCAAGTTCAGCATTTACACCAAGCTCATGCAGGCTTTCTCTCACCAGTTTCTTGGTCTTTAGACACCATGGGCAATCCATCGTGTATAAGACTTGAACTTTCATAAGATCACTGAAGTCAATGTTTTCATCAATTAATAAAAGTTATTACATGCGGCGGCAAAATGAGTCCTGAAGGGCGGTGATCTGGGGTGGGAAGAGCGGAGATCAAGAGGTTTCGTAGGGCGTCGGAGGAAGTCGCAGCTTTTCTCAGACCAAGGCTGGATGGTAAGACAAGGATCAAGGTAGTTTCCCACACCGATGCCGACGGGATTGCTTCAGCAGCGATACTGGCTAGGTGTCTTTACTCCTACAATGTGCCCTTCACCGTCAAGTTGTGGAGACCACCGAGCGATGATGACATCGCTCAGCTTGGCGCGGAGAACTATGGTCTCTACATCTTTCTTGACCAAGGTAGCGGGCAGCTGGATGCAATCAACAAATATCTGCTGGCGCGGGATAAGGAGGTTATTATAATCGACCACCATCCGGGACAGCTTCTAGAGCATCCAAAACTTTCCTGTCTTAATCCCCATAATTGTGGTCTCAGTGGCTCCACTGATGTCAGCGCCAGTGGAGCTGTTTTTTCGGTCGTGGAGCAATTAGACCTTCGGTTCAGATCGCTAATCAGTCTGGCGATAGTTGGCGCTATTGGAGACAGACAGGAGATGTCGTCCGGGTTTACTGGGGTCAACGACACTCTGTTGAAGCGATCGGTGGACCTTGGGTTGGTTCGAGAGAGAGATGGTTTGAGAATGACACGACGGAGTTTGGTTCCGGCGGTCGAATGCTTGAGGACGTCTATCAGACCGTATCTTTTGGGCCTATCAGACAATCTATCATCGTGTCGTTCGCTATTGGATTCCTTGGGCATATCTCATTCCAGTTTAATCTCCGAGCTTGGTGCTGAGATGGAGAGAAGACTTGCCGACGCCATTTTTTCTAAGGTGGGTGCTCAGGCCGCCAAGGAGGAATTTCGTCAGGCACTGTGGGGGACAATTTTGACGACCGCTAATGAAGACCTAGTCGGACCTAAGGAACTGGGAGAATACGCAGCCCTCATCGACGCGTGCGGGAACATGAAGAAACCCGAGATTGGCTTTGCATTGGCGGTTGGAGATGGAAGCTACCAAATAGATGCGCTTGGCTTACTCAGCAACTATCATGAACGGATGCTCAGGGCATTGGAATGGCTGGTCGATAAGCTGGCCTCATTTAAACTTGCCGCCAATTTCCGATACATTTACGCTGGAAAAGACGTTGACTCGGCAATTCTTGGTGAAATGATTTCTCTAGCGATTGAGTCAGCCCTAATTCCAGCAGACCAACCAGTTGTCGGCATGGCCGATACGGCAGAGGGGCATGTGAAAATTTCTGCAAGGGTAGCGCCAAGCTTGATAGGAATGGGCGTGAACCTTGGACAGGCGATTGCAAGGGCAGCGACAGCGGTGGGGGGCTACGGCGGCGGTCACGATGTCTCAGCCGCGGCCCGCATCCCACGGGATCGTCTGGATGACTTCGTAAGAGAGTTAGACAGCGCAATGTCTAGAGGTGGGCTATGAACTATCGTGAACAGCTACAGTTATTGCAGGAGAGAGATTCAGGTTTTGCCAAAGCAGTCGAGCTGGTAAAGGAGCTTAGTCGACTGAGAGAGCCGAAAGTGATCAATTTTTCTCACCACGATGTAGACGGCGTTGCTTGTGCCTTCATCTTGCAGCGATTGTTCCGACGTATAGGGGCCAGGTTTACGGTAAAAATGCCCGAGCGATTCCGGCTTCTGGAGGAGGATTTTGGGTTGGTCTCGAAGGGTAAGGTTGATTTGCTGGTGATCTCTGACAAGGGTACCTTTGCCTCTTACGAAGACTTTTCTGAAAAGGCAGAAAATATTCTAATCATCGACCACCACACACCGGACGGCAATCCAAGGGGGGCAGTTGTTTTCAATCCTTCGGTGGAGCAACATGTTTCCACCTCAGCTTCATTGATGTGCCACATGCTTGCCACTCAATTGAGCCTTACGGACGAGTTCGATGATTTTGTCGCCTTGATGGGCTGTAGAGCAGATTTTACATTTGATCCTGTTGAAAGGAGATGCGCAGAATTTGTCCAGCCTTTTATTGTGCGTTTGATGAAGATGTTCCCTCAGCTGTTCAAGACTAGGCTAGGTAATCCCACAATGTATGATCTAGTGGACAGGAGGCGCACCGCTTTGATAAATCAGATTACTGAGGCGCTTCATGTGGGGACCCTAGCCCATTACTACAAAGAAATTTTGAAAGTTGCTGTTTCTGGGCAGGATCTGGTTTTAGACTTTCTTAATGATTTGGTGACAACAAAAAGACCTGCAGAATTTAGGAACCTCGATGATTTTTTGACAGTTTCGCCATCGGGTAAAATCATTTCTCGTGTTCTGGAGTTTTTTGGCTTGGACTGGGAACAACTAGAATCTCGGGTGCGAGGCCCAATTTTTCTGGGTGAATTTCGAAACATTGGAGTTTATATGGTACTTGCTCGGGAAGTTTCTCGAATGCAGTCTGTCCCGTTCCCGGCGATACTGCCTTATGTCGCATCCACACAGCTGGAACCACTCAAAAGGGCTTTCGGCCATAGAGGGACAATGATAATCGTGTTTTGCCCGAAGAAAACCGGGGTTCACATCTCCATTCGCGGAGGCGGTGGTATAATCGATTGCAGCAGAGTTTGTTCTCAGTTGGCGTATCGGTTGCGACGGCTATATCCAAGCCATGTCGGAATTGAAGGAGGAGGACATGTCGACGCGGCCGAGTGTTTTGCTGGTGAATCAGTACCCATGTATTCAGTCATGAGAGAACTTCTCTGGATGATGGCGGAGATATTTCAGCAAGGCGCCTTGTCCGGCGCTGAGCAGGATTCCTCCGCATTGGTGTTGGTATGAAAATGCAGGCCAAGGTCATTTGCGAGTACGAAAAGGACAAGATGGCGAAGGCGGTGGCTAAGGCTCTCGCACCCGATAATCTTGGGCTACCGAAAGGAATGCAGGTTTCGACGGTATCCCGTGGAAATAAGGTGGTCAGTTTGGTCAAGCTGGATGGAAAGCTAGAAACACTTTTAGCCACGCTCGACGATCTGCTTGCATGTACTCTGACCGCAGAAAGCATGCTTTAGAGAAAATTATTTTCACCACGATCAAGCTTTCTACAATTTTAGTTTTTTTAATGAATTACTCAAAAGATTATCTGAAAAATAATAATTGGGGGCGGTGCCTTGGTTAAGGTGTTAATTGCCTATGAGTCAAAATACGGCAATACCAAGCTTGTAGCAGAAAAAATTGCCGAGGGCACGAAAAAAGTGAAGGGGGTGAAACCACAGCTCGCTGAAATAAAGGAGGTGAATCTCGACGTTCTTCATGAGTATGATGTGATCTTCATAGGTTCGCCCAATCACATCGGTGGGCCGACGCGTGGAGTCAGAAAGTTTGTGGATGAGCTGGGAAGACGAGGCTTGGGGGGCAAGACGTTCGTCGCCTTTGACACATATCTCGGCGGTGATTTTGGAAAGGCGGTGAAAAAACTGGAGAGGAGAATAATTGAAAAAATTCCGGGGGCAAAAGTGCTGGCTCCCGGACTGTCGGTAAAGGTTCAGGGTATGAAGGGACCAGTTTCAGAAGAGGAGCTGACCAAGGTAGTTGAGTTTGGCCGGATGGTTGCAGCCAAGATAAAGTAGGATGGAGGCAAACCGAGGGCAAGCTTTTCATATCCGTTAGATGAGTAGGTTTTTGGCGATTGAGTGAGATTTGAACTAAAAGGCAAGCTTGTATTCAGCGGCGAACTCTCTAGGATAAAGGAGGATATCGACGCTGTTATCAAAGGTGCTGAACCTGTCCTCATTAAGGGAGCGCCAAAGGGTAAGGAGACCGAGGCGGCCAAGATAATCAGATGGCATATAGTGGGGAATGAGCTTGAGTTGGAGCTGGAGTCGGGGCGCTATGTTAGGGCGCACGATGCGCTGCTTAGACTTGCCAAGATTTTAGCAACCGAGCTGGGGAAGAAGCATAAGCTGGGTCTCAGGGGAATATTTGCCCGCGATTATAGGATTATTTTACCAATCGCGGAGGCTCCAGCAAAGGCGGTGGCTGAGATAAAGAAGTTGCCCCACGAAGTGGTGGTTGGTGACTCTTCGGTTGAAATTCACATAAAGGAGCTCACCGAAGCCGAGCTAAGGGGCAGAGTAGTTGACAGATTAGTTTCAATGGTTGAGGAGACCCTCGCTCGCGCGTCTGCAAGAGCCGCTGAGCCTATGGTCGTCAGGGAGGGCCCCAAGCGTCCACATACCTTCAAGAAAAACCCCTTTGACGTTGCCAAGAAGCTGGGGTGGATTAGGGATTTCCCTGGTCGCGGCCAGTGGATTTACGAGGAACCCTACGCAAAGCTGCTCCAAGCAATTGAAGATATCATCATCGAGGAGGTGGCCCGGCCCTTGAAGTTTGAGGAGGTGATGTTGCCCAAGCTCATACCGCTAGAGGTGATGCAGAGGATGCCGGGCTATCTGGATGGGGTCCCTGAAGGCATGTATTATGTTTCCCCACCACCGAGGGATCCGGAGGCCTTTAAGGATTTCAAACAGAAACTCAAGCTCACTAAGCGAGTCCCGGTTGAAGACCTCAAAAAGATACTGAAAGAGCCGGCCTATGTACTGGCCCCAGCGCAGTGTGAGCCTTTCTATGAAACCTTCGCCTTCAGCCATGTCAGAATGGAGGATCTTCCTGTGAAGCAGTTCGACCGAAGTGGCTGGACATACCGCTGGGAAGGCGGCGGTGTCGAGGGGCTGCTCAGGACTCAGGAGTTCCGCCGCATCGAATTCGTCTTTCTGGGTTCACCGGAGGATGTTGTTTCAATTCGTGACGCGGTAGTTGATCAAAGCATCAAAGTAGTTGACAAGCTGGAGATGGAGTGGAGACTCTTGGTAGCTACCCCGTTTTACATGAGAGAGGGAGTTATCGGCGATGGGAGCGACAGTAGCCAAGTGGCCACGTATGACGTTGAGGTTCTGTTGCCTTACAATGATAGTTGGCTCGAGATAGGCTCTTACAATGTGCATAGAAACAAGTTCGTGGAAACCTTTAAAATAAAGGAGGTCAAAGGTCGGCAGGTTTGGACAGGCTGTTGCGGCTTCGGGACGAGCCGCTGGGTGGTGGGGTTCCTCGCCCAGCATGGCTTTGATCCCTCGCGGTGGCCTGAGCCGATAAGAAGACGGGTTGGTTCACTGCCACCCGTTCCAAAGGTGGTTGAGTAATGGCAGAGGAAAAAAAGCGAGTGGTGAAAAAATCCTGGCGGGAGAAGGAGTGGTTTGAGGTAGTGGCGCCACCGATGTTTGGCAGCCAAAAAATAGGAGAGACGCTGGCTTCTGAGCCGGAGCAGCTGTTGGGCCGGGTATTTGAGACCACGCTGGGAGACCTCATCGAGGATTTCTCCAAATCTCACATCAAGCTGTATTTCCAAGTCAAGGAAGTCAGGGACAGGCAGGCAGTGACGAAGTTTATCGGGCATGAGATGGCCCGCGACTATATCCGAAGTCAGGTCAGGAGGAGAGCCGGCAAGGTTGACGATATTGCGACAGTGACCACCAAGGATGGCTACAAGCTGCGGGTCACCTCAATGGTAACTACGCTCAGGCGGGTGCAGAGCACAAAGCTTGATTTCATCCACAAAGACATGAGGAAGGTGGTTGAGACCAGGGCGGCAGAGAGAACGCTGGACCAGTTCGTTCAAGAGGCGGTGTTGGGGAAACTCTCGGCTGATATCTACAAGGAAGCCAAGAAATACTGTCCTATCCGCCGGGTGGAAGTTTACAAGAGCAAGGTCCTGAGTGAGCCCAGTTCCGCGCAGGTTAAGAGCCAGTAGGCTATTTTTAATTTGGATGGTCCCATGGGAAGGCTTTTCGGAACCTCCGGAGCGCGTGGGTTAGTGGGGAAACAAATCACTCCAAAACTAGTCATGGATCTGGGGCAGTCACTTGCTTCTCTATTGGGAAACTCAGGAACCGTGGTAGTAGGAAAGGACCCGAGGACCTCAAGCGACCTGTTCGAGAGCTGTTTGATTTCTGGTTTGCTTTCAGGGGGATGCGATGTCAAGCGCTTGGGTGTGGTGCCAACACCGGCGGTTAGCTTTGCTGTTAGAAATTTGAGGGCCAAAGCAGGCGTCATGATCACGGCTTCTCACAATCCACCGGACTACAATGGGGTTAAATTTTTCGACTCATTTGGGATGGCATATACTCCGTTGCTTGAGGGTAAAGTTGAGCGGATTTACTTTGGAAAAAAATGGCGGCAGGTATCTTGGAAGGAAATCGGTGAGGTGGAAGATTTAGATATTTTGCCCGATTATATTAGTGCTCTCGTCGGTGCAGTTCAACTTTCTCGGGGTTATAAAGTCGTGGTTGATTGCGGAAATGGGGCAGCCTCCGTCGTGGCTCCAGAGCTACTCCGAAGGGTTGGTTGCAAGGTGATTTCGATGAACTCCCAGCCAGATGGTCTTTTCCCTGGGCGGCCGCCTGAGCCCAGTGCGGAGAATTTGGTTGAGCTCTGTCGGGTAGTGAGGGCGACCGAGTCCGATTTAGGCATCGCTCATGATGGCGACGCCGACAGGGTGGTCTTCGTCAGCGAGAATGGTTCTGTGGCTTCCGGTGATGAAGTTCTGGCAATCGTGGCCTCAAGTCAAGTCACTAAAAAAGGAGATGTAGTAGTCACCACTGTTGACGCTTCCAATGTGGTTGATGAGGTTGTGTCCGATAATCGTGGCAAGGTTGTCAGAACCAAGGTAGGAGATGTCAGTGTGGCAGCTGAAATCAAACGCCGCGGGGCGATGTTCGGTGGCGAGCCCTGTGGAGCGTGGATTTTTCCGCGCTTCAGCATGGCTCCAGAAAGCTTGCTTGGCGCGTTGAAAGTTCTGGAACTTATGGACGTTTCCAGAAAAAAGATTTCTGAGTTGTTAGGTCCTCTGCCGAAGTACTACATGCTTCGGGAAAAAATCGCGTGCTCCGAGGAACAGAAGACCAAGTTGATCGCCTTGGCTTCTAAAAAGCTGGTCAAGGAATTCAGCGAGAATATCGGGGTTCTTAAAGTTGACGGTGTTCGAGTGAATCTTTTAGATGGTTGGGTGCTGGTCAGGGCATCGGGCACGGAGCCGTATGTACGCGTAACTGCTGAGGCGAGAACCCCGGGGCGTGCGGAGGAAATAATAAGTAAAACAGTAAAGCTCCTGAAGAAGATAATTTAAATTAAATTTTTATTTCAAAAATGTTAGCGACGTTTTTCGTCGTTATTTCGGCCAGCCGAGATTCATCGACCTTCTTCAGCTGTGCTACCGCTTTCAGCGTTTTGAGAACGTGACTCGGTGTGGAAGCAATGCCGCGATATTTTACCGGAGAATCGGTTTCGAGCAACAGTCTTTCGAGCGGCACTTCTTTGATCACCAGCTGGTGTGCTTCACTGAACTCAGCCGCAGGAGTTGCCGAGACGTAAAATCCCTGCGCGATGATTTCCCGCAGGACATCCAATGGGCCGCTGTACCAATGAAAAACCGCTCTTTTGGCTCCAGCTTTTTTTACCATCTCAAAAGCTTCGCGCCAGGCCCAGCGGGAGTGTATGATAACTGGTTTATCGTAGTTTCGGCTAGCTCAAGTATGCGAGCGAATGCTTTGACCTGTAGTTCTTTTGGAGTTTGATATTTGAAATCTAGTCCTACTTCACCCAAGGCAGTGCATCTTTCAATGTTTTTCTCAATGAATTGAATTGTCTCGTCGATTCTGTCCAAGTCCCAGGGGTGAAGGCCCAGAGCTGGGTACACGTAGTTAGGGTAGTGTTCAGAAATTTGTTGTACTGATATGTTTGAATATAGGTCGGAGCCAACGGCTATAATGGCCGCCACGCCCTTTTCCTTGGCGCTTTTGAGTTCTTGATCAAGATTTGGCACTTCTTCGAGATGAGCATGGCAATCGATCAGCTTCATAGGCGCACCAAATATAACCTGAATTGTTGATCGCTTATCAGGTTAGCGAATATTGGTTTATATCTTGGAAAAGAGGTTCCGGTACTTTTTCATTCGCATAATTTTTCCCTCCGGCTGGATAAGCCAAGTCATCCAGCACAGCTCTATGGGCCTGTGGCCGCAGGCGATGGCGATCTCCTCCGCTTTTTTAATAAATTCCATATCGTCGTTTACCGGTTGCTCGCCTGCGAGCACTAAGATTTCATTAATTACTCGTTTGACAATTTTGTCCGGCATTACGGTATCAACGCCACCCATCATCCTTAGGTATTGAAAGGTGATTAGTCCGACTCCTTTGATCCTGCCGATGGGATCCTCCCACCAATTTTCAAGGCTGGATTTCTTCGCCCAGGTTCGAAGGGCGGTTCTACCGTCATCAAGCTTAGATAAATAGGAGGCGATTTCTTTGGCGGCTTTCCATGATCTTTCATTTTGCCACACTTTTTTGAGTTCATTGATGTTTGCTTTAGCAAGGTCGGATAGATCTTTTATCCTTCCCGTTTTCACAAATTTCTGGTTAAATTCCTCTACCTTGGGAACCACAGCTGTGAAATAGTTCAGTCCGATTGAAGTGAAAGCCGCATCTACCACCATCAGAACCACGTTTCCCCCCCATCTTTTCGTATCGAGACATCGATCACAGAGTTTTTTCACACCAATGACTTTTCTTATGTAGCTTTCGACAATTTTCTTCAGAGGTGTCATCCAATCGTACAAAATTGAGATTCACCTTTTTTATCTCTTTACGCACCGTTATTTTTGAGTGGAATCTTAGACCGGGGTCAGAATAATGGAAGCAAAAAATGTCGCCAACATTTAATCTAAATTGTCTCATTATGCTATCGACGAGCCGCCCTTCAGCACCATTTCGCACCCACCGTTAGATTCATCGTACATGATCCAAGTTAGCCTGGGTGTTGCTAGGGACATCATCCTGAGAACAGATAACAGTTGCATTTTGTCCCTCTCGCTCTTTACTCTTGAGAACCCCCACCTAGCTCCGCTTGGCTCCAGCCGGTCCAAGATGTCTGATTTTCGCCAAAGCTTGATGCGTTCCCAGTAACTCCGGTTCTCGTTGAACTTCTCCTTTATCCTGACCAGTTGCTTTAGCTCGTCGGGAGTAACAGGCTCGAGAGTTTGGTAATGGACGAGCTTCAAATTCGCCCGCCATGCCTTTTTGGGTAAGTTGTTTATATGGGGAGAAATTGGAATTGTCCTAGCTGCTTTTTTATATCTCTCAACGTTTTATTAGCCACCACTACCACAATAATGGTGATAAAGATGAAGGCGGTAGTCTTAGCAGCGGGCCTCGGCACTAGGATGAGGCCGTTGACATTCACCAAGCCCAAGTTTCTTCTACCGGTGGCAGGAAAGCCCGC
>NZ_JAVZIN010000001.1:0-150507 GCF_038871235.1 Hadarchaeum sp. (SeqCode) | reverse complement strand
ACCTTCTCGGGCTCTTTTTACCGCGTCTTTAAATGCGTTATATACTTCTAGGACATCGTTTCCATCTACAGTTACACCAGGCATCCCGTAAGCTTTGGCGCGATCTGAAATTTTTTCACACAGCATCGCATTTTTCACGCACATAGAAATCGCATACATATTGTTTTCAACAACAAAAATGACGGGCAACTTCCATATAGCGGCTAAATTTAAGCCTTCATGGAAAGTTCCTTCCTCCGCGGCTCCGTCCCCCATAAAGCAAATCGTTACTTGGTCAGTTCTTCTCAATTTAGCTGATAACCCTGAACCGGTTGCGATCACCGTTCCAGCACCTACAATGGCGCTGGCAAAAAGAGCGCCGCTTTCATAATCACTTATGTGCATCGAACCGCCTCTCCCCCTGTTATAACCAGTTTCTTTGCCGAAAAGCTCAGCAAACATTTTGGATAAATCCAAGCCCCAAGCAATCATGTGTCCGTGGGCGCGATGCGTGCTTATTAAATAATCGCCTTTTTTTACCACATTACGCATACCGGCTGGCACAGCTTCTTGGCCAATTGACAAATGCAGAAATCCCGGTATTTTCCCCTTCGCGAAAAGTTCACCTACTTTTTCCTCAAATCTTCTAATTTTCACCATTGTCTTGTATTTATCAATTAGTTCATTCACTGAAACTTCCATTTAATCATTTTTTTATGTATTCTCTGCTTTTTAACGTTTTTTGTTTTTATTTTCTAAATCAAATTTATTTTAAAATCCTGATAGCAAATTTTTGTAATAAAAATAATCACAGCCTCTAGTGTGCATCGATTCTAAATCGTCTAACTATTGGCAGTTTTAAGGGATTAAAATTTGGCAAAAGCTTAATAAATGTTACTGGCAAGAAAATTAAAGATGCAATGTTAGAAGTACTATTCCAAGCTATCATGAGTGGACTGGTCAATGGCCTAATATATGCAATGATTGCACTTGGGTTATCGATTATTTACGGAGTAATGGATTTGATAAATTTCGCGCATGGAGAGTTTGTAATGTTAGCGATGTACTTTGTTTTTTGGTTCGTTTCTTTTCTAGGGGTAGATCAAACTTTGGCGTTTTTACCATTGTTACCAATTTTCTTTCTTTTTGGTGTTTTAATTTATTATGGCATGCTTAATCGGACGATGGGAACTCCTCTTTCCCAAATTGCGCTGATGATGGGTGTTGCAATGATCATACGTTCTTTCGTTCAAATAGTTGGTGGTACAGCACCCAAAGGTTTGCCTTCATCGTTTATGTTTGGTATTTTAAATATTGGCGCCTTTACAATTACTTATTCACGTTTGGCAACGGCCTTGGTAAGCGTGGCGTTGTTGATAATCATTCATTTATTTTTAACTAGAACATACACAGGACTTTCTATGTTAGCGGCCTCCGATGACAAAACAGCCGCTTATCTGATGGGGGTTAATGTTAAGCGGGTTTATGCTCTGGCATTTGGGATCGGTTTGGCTTTGGTCACGATTCCAGCTGCTTTTTTGATGACATATCAACATGCAGATCCATCTTCTTATGTAAGATTTGGCTTACTTAGTTGGTGCATAGTAGCGCTTGCTGGATTAGGTAGCATATCTGGAATAGTTCCTGCGGCGATTATCGTTGGTATCGCCGAATCTTTAGTGGTTACCTTTGTAGCCCCTGAAGCCCACGTCTTGCCGATATATTTGCTTTTCATATTGGTCATATGGCTCAAGCCGAAGGGGCTGTTTGGGAGGAAATGATATGAAATCCAAGCAGTTTGCTTCGGCTTTTATAGTATTTGCTTTAATACTCGGCTTGATACCTGTTTTAGTTGGGTTCAATGAATATTACACGTTGCTTGCAACTGTCGTGTTAATTTATGGAGTAATTGCTACAGCTTGGAATATCATGGGGGGAATTGCTGGACAGTTGGATCTGGGAGCAACTGCTTATTTGGGTCTTGGAGCCTATGTAACGGGAACTCTGTTGATTAGATGGAATATTACACCGTGGATTGGTATGTTCTTCGGCGCAATTATTGCCGCAGGATTTGCCGTGGCGGTTGGATATGTAATGTTTCGCTACGGGGTAAAGGAGATATGGTACGCGCTTTCGACGTTGGGCCTTGTTGAGATCTTGCGAGTAGTTTTCATGTTGTGGAAAGAGGTTGGTGGTCCATTGGAAAGATATTTGCCTCGATCTAGAACAGATGAATTTTATTACATGAGTTTTGGATCATATATTCCATATTTTTATATTGCTCTAGCATTTTTGTTAGTTGCATTTTTAGTTAATTATCGATTGAGATACTCTAAAATCGGATATTCGATGTTGGCTTTAGGCAGTAATGAAGATGCTGCGGAAAGCTTAGGAGTTGATACTCGCAAGACAAAGTTAAAAGGATTATTAATTTATTCGTTAATCGTCGGGGCATTTGGTGGTTTTTACGCATGTTTTTGTAGCTTTATTCAACCTGGGACCGATTTCAACATGGACTTTGCACTTGAGATAGCGGTTCTGGGAATAGTTGGTGGATTGGGAACATATTATGGACCATTACTTGCGGCGGCAATATTGGTCACTCTTAAAGAACTTTTGAGAGCAACTTTTGGGACTATAGTACTTGGTATTTATCCAGCGATTTTTGGCTTGGCTATAGTATTGATAATATTGTTTAGGCCTGAGGGTTTGAGTTACATTCTTAAAAATGTTTATTTAAAAATCAAGAAAAAATTGAGAGGTTCAATATGAATAGCGATATTATTCTTGAAACGAGAGAGATAGTTAAGAAGTTCGGTGGAATAGTTGCTTTAAATAATGTGAACATTGAGATTGAAAAAGGCAAAATAACTGGACTTATTGGTCCGAATGGAGCGGGCAAATCGACTTTATTGAATGTCATTTCAGGGTTTTTAAAGCCAGATCATGGAAGTGTTGTATTTAAAGGGAGGGACGTAACTGGCTGGCTGCCTCACAGAATATGTAGTTTAGGTCTGGCGCGCACTTTTCAGATAGTAAAACCATTTTTGAATTTCACCGTTGAAGAGTCTCTTTTAATAGGCACGCTAAAAAAACGGAGCGGTAGCGAGGCACAAGAGTTGATTGATCACGTGCTGGAATATTTCGAGTTGGACGAATTAAGATCGAAGCGCTGTAAAGAACTTAACGTGACACAATTGAAAAGATTGGAGCTAGCGAGGGCAATGACGACGGAGCCCGAACTCTTGCTTTTAGACGAGCCAGGTGCGGGACTAAATCCTAGTGAAGCAAGTAAGTTTATGAAGATGATTAGGGAGATCAATCGAAAAAAGAAAATTACCATTCTCATCATTGAGCACGTGATGCCAATAATAATGGGGCTTTGTGAAAATGTGTATGTGCTTCACTACGGTGAAATAATAGCGAAAGGATGCCCCAGAAGCGTCTGTAAAAATAAACAGGTTATAAATGCTTATTTGGGGGAAAAGTGGTAGAATGGATTTATTGAGAGTTGTGAAATTAACTTCAGGATATGGCGAGTCGCCGATATTAAACCAAGTTTCTTGTGAGGTTGCTGATAAAAGCCTAGTTGCAATTGTAGGTTCTAATGGGGCGGGAAAAACGACCCTCCTTAACACAATTTCGGGAATTTTGCGCCCATACTCGGGAAAAATTTACTTTAAGGGCAAAGAAATAAACGGCTTGCCACCTCATGAGGTCGCGCGGTTGGGGATTTCCCATGTCCCTGAAGGGAGAAAGATCTTTCCAAATTTATCCGTGTTAGAAAATCTCAAGATGGGAGCATACCTAGCAAGAGAAAACATGAAAAATGGCACGTTGAAGAAAGTTTTTGAGATGTTTCCCATCCTAGAAGAAAGGAAAAGTCAACCAGCAAAAACGCTGAGCGGAGGAGAAGCACAAATGCTAGCCATCGCTCGAGGATTGATGCGTGGTCCGTCCCTTTTAATGCTGGATGAGCCGTCTTTGGGATTGGCGCCCAAAGTGGTCGCTGGTGTTTATGATTCCATTAAGGCAATAAAAGAAAATGGGGTATCCATTCTTTTGGTGGAGCAAAACATACGCTATGCTCTTGAAGTTGCAGACAAAGCATACGTTCTTGAGAATGGTAAAATAGCGATGCAGGGAAAAGGACGTGAGCTCCTCAAGAATAAAAACATCAGGAAACATTATTTGAGTCTTAAGTAGCACCAATGGTATTTGGTACAGTCAACCGCAAGGGCTTTGGTTAACATTTTTGCGGCACCTTTTGATGTATCATAAACATGGTCAGGTTCTGGAAAAGCAACCACCCCCGCGATTGGTAAAGGGATTATGATTGATTCGCATTTTGATTTTTTCGTGGCAGGCAAAACATATTTACAACTCAAAGGTTCCCTCATATTTATATCCAGAATTTTGTTTTAATTTTCAAAAGCCAGCGCTGTATTTTTAAGATTAATATGCCAGGGTTGTTAACTAAAATATTTATTTTTCCGTATTTTCTCGTTATCTCACCAACTATTTTTTGCCGCTCTTCTGCGCGCGTTACATCTAACTTTATAAATTCAGATCTTTCTCTGTTCAGCTTAATTTCTTGGGTGACTTTTTCTCCACCTTCAATTAAGGTATCAGTTCAATTACTGTGGCACCATTAAGTGTATGTTCAAGAGCAAGATTACATGAGAAACTCTGATTGATTAATGAACCCTTATTGAGTTTTTAATTTTTGGAAGATATGCAAAAATGTTTATAAATGAGTAGGCAAAATGAAAAACGATGAAAAGGAGTATCGTGATAGCGGCAATAGTAGTGATAGTGATCGTGGTAGGGGCAGCAGTTTGGATTGTAGGTCAACCGTCACCAGCGGCAGAGAAACCATCGAGCATTGTCGTCAGGGCTTGGGGCGGAGGCTGGCAATACGCGCTACATGAATCGGTTGGTAAAGCCTTTGAGGAGGCCACGGGTATAAAGGTGGAGTACGATTACACTGAAGACAGTGAATTACAAACACGACTTCGTGAAATAATTCCAGCCGGGCAGACACCTCCAGTGGATGTGAACTGGACGATATCAACTAACTCCTATCTGGAAGCACAATGGGGCCTTGTTTCGCCAATGTCTCTCTCTGAGGTTCCGAACCTCGCCAACATGCGACCCGAGGCAAAGCCGGGCGCCGATGCGATGGCACCCTACGGCGACAAATGGCCCTACGTCAACGTTTACGCCTACTCCTACGTTCTGGCGTACGTGCCGAGCTTGGTGTCGAAAGTGCCGGATTCTTGGTGGGTGCTTTGGGAGCCACAGTACAAGGGCAAAATAGCGATGTACGACGACGGGATAGGATTCCACGCAGTTCTGGCTAGACTGGCGGGCGTTGAAATGAGTGAAGTCTTGGCTCATCCGGAGAAGATGGAAGCGGCTTGGGACTTGCTTAAGACTTTGGCTCCGAACATCGGCGGACTTGGTGAGGACCCAGATTTTTCCATGTGGATCGAGAGGAAAGAGATGGCGCTTCTGGTAACCATATTGACCAACGTCTTTGAGGCGAAGAGAGCCGGAGCTGAAGTGGCTTGGGTAGTTCCAAAGGAGGGTGTGGAAGTACATACAGACTCTATGGAGGTTGTCAAGAATCTACCGCCCGCGCGTGATTACTGGGCCAAGCAATTTATAAACATCGCCTGTGATCCTGTGGTCCAGGGCAAGTGGGCGGAGCTTCTCGGATGCCCACCCCTGGCAATGGGTGCAACTATTCCTGAGTACATGAAAGGAGACCCTGCCTTCCCGACTGAGCCCGAGCACTGGCGAATGAATATCTTTGTACCAGAAAACGTGTTGGCAAAATACCAGAAAGAGTGGTTCGCAAGGTTCCAAGAGATCACCGGTTGATGTCGTGGCAATTCCCCTATCAACGGGCACGCGGCGTGCATAGGAGATTAGAGTGACATGGTGGAAGAGAAAGGCACAGTTTCGCTTAGGGAAAAAATGTATGCTTGGGCAAAGAAAAGAACGGGTTATTTGTTAATCCTCCCGGCAATAATAGCCGTAGGAATAATGGCGGTTGGACTTTTTTATTTTTCTTTAATTAGTTTTTTTAAATATGATATCATCCAAATATTTGTTCCGGCGTTTACTCTCGAAAATTACGTAAGGGTATTCACCACTGAGGGAGTCATAAACTCCTTCATCAGAACCTTTACTTTGACCACGATAACCTGTATCCTGTGTCTTCTCATCGGGATTCCCTATGCCTATTTTATGGTGAGGACAAAATCATTGTTCCTCAAGAGAATTTTGCTGTTGATGACGTTGGTGCCATTTTTCATCGGTGAGATTGTTAAGGCTTATGCATGGTTGATAATCCTTGGAGAGAGGGGCCTGCTGGGATCAGTGACCCTACAGCTTTTTCACAGCCCCGTAAGCTTGATTAACACTCCATATGCGGTTTTGATGGGTTTATTGCACATGTTACTACCGATGACGATTCTGCTCATAGCCCCGTCAGTGACTGCAGTCAGCGAGTATACTGAGATGGCGGCCCAGAATCTGGGAGCAACACCAAGACAATGCTTTTTCCACGTGGTACTACCCCAGCTGAAACCAGGCATTCTCGGTGCGCTGATAGTTACCTTTGCTATTGGTGCCACCGAGTATGCGAACCCGGACCTTTTGGGCGGTGGCGTGTTTGACTTTGTAGCCAATGTGATGTACATGATGATCTTCAATGCAGTAAACTATCCCTATGGTGCGGCCATGGGTGTCGTGCTTGTCATCACGTTGTCAGCTATCGTCTACATAATACTCAGGTTAGGAAAAATAGGGAACATCTTCATCAGAGGTAGGTGAGAGTTTGAAATGGTATACCAAGATCTTTCTGGCAGGCGTGGTGATGTTTTTTGTTCTTCCGCTGGTGATTGTCTTGATCTGCTCTTTTACTAGCGCCCCACGGGTGAGCTTTCCTCCTGAGGGGTTCTCGACTCAGTGGTATTTTACTGCGCTGGCGTCGCCGTGGTTTCAGGCAGGTTTAAAGAACAGTTTAATTGCCGCCACTTTCTGCACTATTCTGGCCGTACCCATCGGCATGCTGGCCTCGTATGGGCTTCTCCGTTACAAAATAAAGGCAAGGAACACCATCCAAGTTTATCTCCTACTTCCGTTCACCGTTCCACTGGTGGTGCAGGGAATCTCACTTCTGTTCATATATGCGCGCGCCGGGATGGTGGGGAATATTTTAGGCATCGGTTTTGCCCTGATGGAAATAAATCTCCCCTTCATGCTTTGGGCGGTCTCTTCCGCCGTCAATCGCATGGATCCCAATCTGGAAAACGCTTCGATGAGCTTGGGTGCCAATGAAATCCACACCTTTTTGCACATCACTATTCCGGCTCTTCTGCCAGGAATAATGTCAGGAGGACTTCTTATGTTTGTTTTAGGTCTGAATGAGTTTGTGACCAGCCTTATGTTGACAACGATTTGGTCGGCCACGCTTCCCATAAGCATGTACACCAGAATCAAAACCGCCATCACGCCCGACGTTGCCGCGGCAGCGTCGATATACATCGTCATAGCGATCATTGCCATAATTATACTGGACAAAACGGTGGGCATCGAGTCCTACCTGAAGTAATCTTTTTAGTTTAGGTAAGACAACAAATCACTTTTCATCGAATTTTAATTTGTGGCAAGATGACAGCGACCAATAGTTTAATAAAAGGTCGGACTCAATAAATCACTGATTCAAATGGCTAAGGAGCAAGAGAAGGAGGCCAAAGGCAAGGATAGTGAGGTTAAAAAGGAAGAGAAAAAGGGGAAGAAAAAGTACACCGAGGTGGACCCAAGAACGCTTATCTCTGTCCCCACGATCCTTTGTCCCATGTGTGGGCTCCCCATGGAGATAAAAGGGAGGAAGGAGGTGGAAAAGACAGCGAGAACTCTGAGGGGTAAGACCACTAGAAAGGTTCCCCATCTAGTCTACCAGTGTGCCAAGGATAAGACGGAATTTAATCTGAACCTTGAGCGCCGTGGGGGCGGCTGCTTCATCGCCACCGCAGCTTTCGGGACATCAATGGCGCACGAGATAAACGTGCTTAGGTCTTTCCGGGATAACTATCTAATGCGGGAAAGTGCGGGCAGGGGTTTCATCTCCTTGTATTACAGAGTTTCACCAACCGTTGCGAAGCTGATTAGCAGGTCACGGGCACTAAAGTTTATCACGAGGATGCTGTTGTTACCTATAGTAAAAGCGGTCCAAAGAACACTTGGCCTTTGAAGTTGACTTCTTTTTTAATTTTCAGGGCAGACCGAGCCCTATTTAAGCAAGGAGAGACAACGAAGTTCAAGATACGTGGGGTCTCCTTGTGAGACGCAGGAAAAATAGTTGAAACTGTTTTTCCGTAACGTATCCGAGAAAAAATAGGAGAGTTAGTAAAATGGCATATGGCGGAAGATACGGTGGGCCAAGAAGGTTCGGGCCAAGGGAAATGCACAAGGCAACCTGTTCCGATTGCGGTGCAGAGACCGAGGTTCCCTTCAAGCCGACCGAGGGCAGACCTGTTTACTGCAGGGAATGCTTCCAGAAACGCCGGGGATCAAGGCGTGGCCCGTAATTTGTTAAGAATTAGGGCAACCAAAACCCCGGATGTTGGTCGTGGTTCCAACAGGATCACGCCAAAAGTTGGACGGCGGTCCCGAGGGTTAGAAAAACCTCAATGTTTGGGATGTCGCCCCCAACAGAAAATTTTATTTTTTGATTTTATAAGATTCAAAGCTTTTTCTGCTTTTCCAAGCGGCACCTCGGCGATTTCTTGGCATCTTTTTTAGCCTATTGACAAAAGGAATAGCGGTAGATGGTATGAGTAAAACCAACCGCTTTCTTGCCGGGTTCCGCCCGGTCCTCGAGGCGTTGGTGATTTTTCTCACATTGAACTTCGGCGTCTTCGTTGTGCTTTCATTCTGGCCACATTTGCTCGGATGGTTATGGCTCTCTGCCGACCGCCCGTGGGGCATCGTGACCTCGGTCTTTTCTCACGTGGATTTAGATCACATCTCCAGCAATATTGTGGGGTTTGTTTTCGCTGCGGTTTTATTCGTATTAATCAACCTGAATAAATCCGAGAAGACAAGGCGCCGCTTGAGCAGCCGATTTCTACTGCTGGTATTCGTTGCAGGATTCGCTGCCAATCTTCTGCAGTATCCTTTTCTCTTGGCTAAACTAGGCAAGTCATCATACGGCGCCTCCGGAATTGTTTACGGTTCTCTGGGCATCGTTTTTTCATGCGCCCTCCACGATCTACCCTCTAATGCTAGATTTATTGCAGGGCAACGCAGGCGCTTGAGGAGCAGAAAGAAAAAACAGAGCGTTTTCAGGTTAGACCCCAACACGTTGAAATTTTTTTCCAGCGTGCTTGCCGTTTCGCTGGTCATTTCTCTGTTGTTTTTGGTTATCTTCGACATCGGCAGCTTCCTGAACGTTGCGCCGGAAGTAGATGTCTTCGCTCACGGAGTTGGTTTTTTAATCGGTTTTGTAGTTTTCACAGGTTTTCAACTATTCAATATAAAATAGTTATTAGAAAGGACACCTTGTTGTCTGATATAAAATTAAATTTCAGTTTATGTGAGCGGTGGATTAATAATCGATGGTTATCCAACGACGGACGGTAAAAAAGGTTCGTTGGTAATGGTTGCGGCCGAAGCTGATTGAGTCAGTTGCGCAGTAATCTCGATGTATTTTTCTTCATGATTTTTGACTGATTGTTATCTGCGATGGCGGGATTCAATTTTCATCCCTGTGGCCCACAGGTTCCTACGGCTTTTCTATCTGGGACCAAGTTTTCGATGTATCCTTAGCAATTTTGCCATTTGGCTTTGATTGGAGGTCTTAGACAAGAGGGATAAAGTATCAGGGCTGTTGAAAACCCTTGCGCCATTGTTTATAATGATGATCCCCTTCTTTCTCCTTCCCTATGTGGCCGATCACAGCATCTGATAAAAAAGACCTCGAGGGATGATACCTTTTACGTTTTAGCTAACACGGCATACTTTTTGGTCGGTATTGTTACTTGGTGGTCAAGACGAGGTTTAGAATGTTTCTTCTTTCAGGTCTTTTCTCGGCGTTTCTCTTTCTACATGTCGTGCTTCACATTTCAATGTTCCCCGATTTTTATCGGATATGAGCAAAACCGCTATTTGTTTAATGGGGCAGAGGAAATCAGAACCCACCTATTTTATTAGTTCGATTTTTGCCCCCAGCTTGCGCATGTCGTCAATGAAGCTAGGGTATGAGACCGGGATGTTATCAACGTTTTCAACTATTGTTTTACCACGAGCGACTAGGCCAGCAACGGTGAAGGCCATGGCCATTCGGTGGTCATCGTATGATCTCAACGTTGACCCTTGAAGATATTTCGCTCCTTCTATTTTCAGCTCATCAGGTAGCTCGGTAGTCTCCACGCCAAGTTTACGCAGCTCTGTAGCCAGCGCACGGAGCCTGTCTGTTTCCTTGAACCTCAGATGCGGTATATTGGTCAGCCGTGTTTCTCCATCCGCGACTGAACCGATAACCGCGAGGACGGGTACCAAGTCGGGATTGTCACCGCAATCGGCCTCGATGCCGTTGAGCCCTCCTTCTCCGCTGACCTCAACGGCGTCCTTGAACACCCTAACCTCGGCGCCAAACTCTTTCAGCAGCGGCACGATGCGTTTATCTCCTTGGGCCCCCTTAATATCTAAGTTGTTTACTTTCACCGTGGAGCCAGTTATCGCGGCGGCCCCGAGGGGAAAGGCCGCCGAGGAGAAGTCCCCAGGAATGGTCAGATTAATCGGCTTCAGGACTTGCCGGCCCGGTATTTTGAAGGCCTTGAATTTGCCGTCGTGCGTTATTTTTGCCCCCGCCATCTCAAGCAATTCTAGGGTAATCTCGACGTACGGCTTCGAGCGTAGCTCTCCGGTTATGGTGAGGTTGACATCCCCTCGCGCGTATGGGGCGGCAAGCAAAATGGCCGAGATGAACTGGGAGCTGATGCTTCCGGTGATCTCGACATCTCCTCCTTCTAGTTCTCCAGCGACGATAACAGGTGGCCTGCCATCCTTTCCCTCACACTTGGCCTTGGCACCGAGTTCAGCCAACGTTTCAATCAGTGGGCCCATCGGTCGCTGCAGGATCGACTGGTCACCGGTGAGTTTAGTGGGTTGAGGGGAGAGGGCAGCGATGGCGCTCATCATCCTAATGGTAGTTCCCGAGTTGCGCGCGTCGATAAATCTTTTGCGCGGTTTTATGTTGCCACCAGTACCGCGTACTCTCCAGGTGTTGCCTTCTTGAATCACTTCGGCACCCATCTCCTTCACCGCCTCAATGGTGGCCATGGTGTCGTAGCCGATGAGCGGATTTTTTATAACGCTTTCTCCATCGGCGAGCAGCGCTATCATGAAGGCGCGGTGGGTGTAGGATTTCGACGGCGGCGCGGTTATTACACCCGAAAGTTTCGAGGGACGGACGATTAGCGCGCTCATGTTTCACCAGCCAGATATTGTTTCTTTTTGAATAAAGAGATAATCGGTCAGTTTGAAAATGAGGTCAGCCCAGTCACAAAAGTTATTTTAAAATGCGGTTTAAAGAGATGGTTGGAACGATACCGGTAGGTTTCATGAAGATCGGTGAAAGAAAGCTGAAGCTTCTTCGCGTCTTTGATGACGAGGAGGCCGATAGAATTCACGCGCTTTCGCTGACTTTGCTTCAGAATCTCGGCGTTAAGGTCATCAGCGAAACGGCCCTGAATCTTCTTGAAGGATCAGGAGCAGAGGTGGATCGGAATAAACGCGTTGCCAAAATCCCTGCCCATTTAGTTGAAGAAGCACTACGAAAGGCGCCCAGATCAGTTACCCTTTATTCTAGGAACCCCAAGCTTGACCTGCACGTGGACGGAGCCCACATTTTTAACATAACCGACGGGGTGGCCTCTCACGTAATTGATCTTGAAAGCGGAGAGAGGCGCCCTGGTTGCAAAGAGGATCTGTGCAGGGCCGCGCAGATTGTTGATTTTTTGGAATATATGAACGCGATTTTTACCCCTCTGACGCCTCATGACACGCCGCTTCACTCTCACATACTGCATGAGTTTGATGCTGTGCTTAACAACACTGAAAAGCATTACTGTGCTGGGGCAATAGATGATCACAGGGCGATTCCATATCTTGTGGAGATGATGGCGGAGATCGTGGGCAGCGGAGAGGAGATCAGAAAAAGACCCATCATGTCGGCTTGTACCTGTTTGGTAAGCCCGCTAATCATACCCCGAGAAGGCATCGATCCCTTTCTTGAGCTGGCTAAGTACAATGTGCCGATTAGTATTGTTTCGATGCCCATTCTGGGGGCAACCGCTCCGGTAACGGCGGCGGGGTCAATTTTAATAGGAAACGCGCTGATACTGGCCTGTTTAACGATCTTGGAATTGGCAAATCCCGGGCTACCGGTGATGTACGGCTCCTTCCCCCTCACTCAGGACATGAGACGAGGAGGAAATTCGGGAGCCTCTCCGGAAGCCCTTTTGGTGATTGCTGGGCATAATCAGATGGGCAGATATTATGGCCTCCCTGTATATTCGGGAGGAACGACCACGGCTTCCAAGCTGCCAGACGCCCAATCCGCGTATGAAAAGGCGTTGGGGGGATTTATCTCGGCAATTACGGGAGCGGACATAGGTGCTGGAGACATAGGTATTTTGGAGAACTACAACACGCTTTGTTTCGAGCAGATGGTGATAGACTACGAAATTGTCACCATGATGGTGAAGCTTCTGGAAGGAGTGGGGATTAGCGACGAGACGCTTGCCTTGAACACGATTATGAGGGTCGGCTGTGATGGCCACTACCTTACCGACAAACACACCTTGGCGCACTTCCGGGAAACTTGGGAGCCGATGATTTCCGACTTTAGGCCTTACGATGTTTGGCTGAAGGCTGGCGGCAGATCGGCGACGGAGGCGGCTAGGGAAAGGGTTAAAACAATTCTCAAGACGCATGTGCCGGCACCTCTTGATCGGAGCGTGAGGGAAAGACTTGGTGAAATCTTGAAAAGGGCCGATAAGGAGCTGGCCAAGGCGACGGCGGGTTAACACATGAGCAGCGATAAATCGGAATTAGAACAAAAAATTAGAGAGGTCGTGTACAGACTTGACGAGCTGGAGATTTGTAATCTCGCCAAGCAGCTGATGGATCAAAATGTGAACCCTCTGGATGTCATAAATGCCTTTGCCCGCGTCCTCAGAGAGATGGGAGATAAGTATGAGCGCGGCGAACTTTATCTAATCGAGTTAATTGCCGCGGGTGAAGGTTGCAGAAAGGCGATAATGGATATCGTGGAGCCAAAGCTCAGGCAGCTTGGCGTGAGCAGGGAGACGTTAGGTAAGGTCATCTTGGGGACGGTGGAAGGCGATATTCACGATATTGGAAAAAACATAGTTGCGGCGATGCTCTCCACAGCAGGTTTTGAAATAATTGACTTGGGTAGAGACGTGCCAATCGGAAAGTTCGTTGAGGCCGTCAAAAAGCATCGACCGCAGATAGTTGGCCTTTCAGCCCTGATGACCATAAGCATGATCAATCAGGGGGAGGTCATCAAGGCGCTGGAAAAAGAGGGGCTACTTAAGGAAGTTAAGGTAGTCATTGGCGGAGCGCCAACATCAAAGCATTGGGCCGAGAAAATCGGGGCAAACGCCTATGCTTCCGATGCCATCGAAGCCGTTTCCGTGTGTAAGGAATTGGTCACCAAAACATAAATTTGAAGTTTTGAGTTTTTCAAGGATATTAACTGGATCTAGAATTGTCGGTAGAAAAGGGGAAGGACAAAATGCTTTATAAATGACGTTTGGAAAGTTATTAACGTGAATAAGAAATATCTGGCTGCAATAGTGGTGGTAGTAGTAATCGTCGTTGGCGTTGCTGCACTTTATCTAATGACACAGGGTCCGAAGAGGGCTGGTGAATTAAAAGTCTGGACATGGGCTGGGTACGATCTGCAGACGATGGGGGAATATGGCATTTGGGATGATTTTATCGCAGCCCATCCGGGTCTGAAAGTATCGGTTACCAACTTCCCTGATGAGGAATCGGCCTTGGCTAGAGTAGCAGTGGGGGATCGGTTTGACGTTTCCAACTACGGAGGTTACCGCACGCATCTAATTAGGTACTTGGAACTCGGCGCACTGGAACCGCTGGATTTGAACCTTATCCCCAATTACAAAGATGTGCATCCCTTCTTCAAGCAGTTGACCGAAACAGTTGGCAGGAAGGATGGCAACCTCTATGTCGTGATAACAGACATGGGAATGACTTCGATCCTCTACCGAAGAGACTTGATCCAAGCTGCAGGATTGCCGGAACCTGACAGCTGGTCGGTTCTCTGGGATCCAAGATATGCCGAAGTTGGCATAGCCATGTACGATGCACCTTCGGAGATAGGAGGCCCCATCTTTGATGCTCTGTTTTCCGTAGAGGACTTCAAGAACCCGAGTGATGCTCAACTGGCGGCCTGGAAAGACGCGGTAACGAAGGCATTTCGTCAGGCAAAGATCATTTATGACGATCAGTACGAGCTTTATGAGAGCCTCAAATCAGGCGAGGTGGCCATCGCAACCATGTGGACGGAAGTGTACGCGATGGGCCTTGAGGACGGGCTGGATGTGGTCTACTTGGGTCTCACACCAGGACACGATTATAGGCAGGGGGAAGCGCTCTTCATCTGGCCCTACTGTATGAATGTGGGTCAGGGTGCAAAAGAAAGAGGAACGTACGAACTTGCGCATGACTACATCAACGCGTTTCTGGATCCCAGATTGGGCCAATTCCTTACCAACGTTTATTACTATGCATCCACGAACACAAAGGCATGGGAAATTGCAGATCCAGAGATTATCCATCTGCTGGGGCTTGACAACCCGGACGCGTTGCTGAGTAAGGGAATTTTCTATAACTGGGAGCATCCAGATCCAGAAATCTGGGACAGGTACTTTGAGGCGTGGACAGAGGCTAAAACAGCTGCCGGTGTTGGATAGAATCACAGGCCAACGGCAAAGGTGCTGCCCGTCAACGGGCTAAAGAAGAATTTATTTTTTTGACTTTATATGGGCACGTTTTTTAAGCTAACTTACCGAGAATCTTTCCGCCTTTCTCATTATCACGGCAAGCAGGATGGCCATGGCGAACATGATGGCGGACATCGCAGTCAATATTGGCACGAATTTGGGCAACTTGGTAATCAACGTATACATGAAGACCGGTGCTGTCTGCTGACTTCCGGCAAGCAAAACCGCCATGGCCACATCCTCCCACGAGATGATGAAGGACAAGATAGCTGCGGTCACGATTCCGGGCATAATCAAGGGCAGGGTGATCTTTCTGAAGGTGGTTAATCGGTCAGCCCCTAGGTCCATTGCTGCCTCTTCAAGGCTGATGTTGAACCCGATGAATCTAGAGGTCAGCACCAGCGTGGAGTAGGGTATCGCCAATAAGATATGCCCGATGATGATAGTAACCAGCGAGGGCTGCATTCCCATTCTCAGCAGGAAGGACAGCAGGCTTATACCCATGATGATGTAGGGGACAACCATCGGCAACAGGAGCAGCCCGGTAAACAAGTTTTTTCCATAGAATTTGGTTCTGACCAGCGCGTAGCCACCGCAGATTCCTAAGATTACTGCTACCACCGTAGTAACTCCTGCGACCATGAAGGAGTTGATAATCGAGTCCACCGCACCCGGGAATTGGAACAGCGCCTCATACCATTTGGTGGTTGGGAAGTTTTTCAGCGGCAGGGCCGGTGATTCGTTGAGGGAGAGCAGGAATAAGATGGTTATTGGGGAGAATGCCAGAACCACAGCAAAGGCGACAACAATGGTCCAAAAGATTTTTTCCGTTTTCATCTAGAGACTCTCCATCAATTTCTCAAAGCCTATTTTCCGGAAAAGGGCAACGACGGCCACGATAACTATGCCGAGCAGGCAAACGGCAAAGGCGGAGCCTATTTCCCATCTGTAGCCCTTGAGGAAGAAATCATAGATCAGGTTCCCGAACATAAGTCCAGTGGTACCACCCACGACGCTGGGGGCCACGAATTCTCCGATGGTCGGGATGAACACGAATAAAATGGCCACGAAAACCCCGGGCAAGCTCAGGGGGAAGGTGATTTTGAGAAATGTTTTCGTCGGTGAGGCGCCCAGATCCTGTGAAGCCTCAAGAAGGGACCTGTCTATTTTCTCCAGAGAAACGAAAATCGGTAGGATCAGCCAAGGGAACCAAGTGGCTGTCAATACCAACCAGACTGAAAAGGCATTGTATCCTAGGAGCTCAACTGGGGCGTTGGTCAAACCGATCGACATCAACAACGAGTTGATTACTCCCGTCCTTCCCAAAAGCAGGCGCCAAGCCAGCAGCACCATCATGTAGGAGGCGATGTAAGGTGCTTGAAATGCTATGAGGATAGTGTATCTGTTTTTTAGGATTTTGAAAGTTATGAAATAGGCCAAGACATAGGCCAGCCCAACTGAAGAGACGGTTACCGCCACGGTCAAGAGCAGAGTTCTCAGCAGCACGAAGATGTAGTCCAAGTTTATTACCAAGGTGGCGTAGTTGTCCAATATGGGGAATCTCAAAATATCCTTTGTTGCCGGATGAAGTTCAGCAAAACTAAGCATTAACACCGAAAGGACAGGGATTAAAAAGGTAACAATGAGCCAGAGGTAGGTGGGGACAACCAACAGCAATCCCTTTAATCGTGCCGCTTTTGGTCCCCGGGAGTTCTTTTGGGCTTCACCCGATTTCATCAGGCCCCCTAACTCATGTTTTTCCTGCTTATTCAATCACTCGGGCATCTCTTTTGTTCCAGCCGATCTTCACTCTCTCTCCTATTTTGAAAATGAACTCCACGCCGGTGGTCGGTGCCACTACCGTGAGTAAAGAGTCATTTTCCAACAGAACCTTATAGGTGACAGACTTTCCTTGGTAGAATGATTCGGTGATTTTCCCATCGAAGACGTTGTCTAGCTTCCTCAACTTTTTACCTATGGATATTTTTTCGGGCTTCACGGAGATCAGGACGGTTTTCTTGGAAATCCTCTGTCCGGGCGCAACGATGATTTTTCCCAGCTTGTCAACTTCCACCACACCATCGCGGTATCTTCCTTCAAAGAAATTGGTCCCCCCGATGAAGTCAGCCACGAATTTGGAGTTTGGTCTTTCATAGATTTCTAGTGGAGTTCCCATCTGCACAATTTTGCCTTTATTCATAACGGCTATTTTGTCTGACATGGTTAGTGCCTCGCCCTGGTCGTGCGTGACATAGATAAAGGTAGTTCCTACCTCACGCTTGATTCGCTTTAATTCCACGACCATTTCCTCCCTGAGCTTCAGGTCAAGAGGGCCCAGCGGCTCATCAAGCAGCAGCACCGCAGGCCGGTTCACTAACGCCCTCACTATCGCTATCCGCTGCTTTTCACCCCCGCTGAGCTGGCTTATCTTTCTTTTTTCATATCCGGGCAGCCGCACGAGCTCGAGCATTTCTTTGACCCTCTTCTGGATTTCAGGCTCTGGAACTTTCTTTATTCTTAAACCGAAGGCGATGTTGTCATACACGTTCATATGTGGGAACAGGGCCAGATTTTGGAAGACAAGATTGGTGGGCCTCTTGTAGGGAGGAACGTTTGTCATTGGCTTTCCATCGATGAATATTTCACCTTCGGTTGGGGTTTCAAAGCCACAGATCATTCTGAGCGTGGTGGTTTTTCCACAACCTGATGGTCCCAAGAGGGAGAAAAATTGGCCCTTTTCAACGGTAAATGAAATATTATCCACCGCAATAACTTCTCCGAATTTCTTGGTCACGTTTTTAACTTCCACATCAATTTTCATATGTCCCATTAAACATTTTCATATCAGTTAAAAAATTTAACTTCTTTTTCCGCGTTTTTCGATATTATAGGGTCAGTCCCTGAACTCAGGTTTAAATAGCGAAAGAAAGGAGTAGTTAGCGGGGGTGGAATGCCTTCTTTACCCGAGGAGGAAATTTATATAAAAAACACGCCCAAGTCTAGAGAATATTTTGAGAAAATATCTAAAATAATTCCGGGAGGAGTGAACACCGCTATTCAGTTCTTCCGACCTTACCCGCTGTATATGGCTAGGGGACTTGGTGGTAAGCTTTGGGATTTGGATGGCAGGGAATACGTGGACCACTGCCTTGGCTACGGTGCTATGACGGCGGGGCACGCCAATCCCGTTATAATCGAGGCCATAAATGAGCAGGTAAAGAAAGGAACGCTGTTGGGATTCCAAGCCGAGGGCGCGTATGAATTGGCCCAGGAGCTGATGAGACGATATCCCTATGTGGAAATGCTGCGCTTTTCTAACACCGGGCTAGAGGCGACTTTCTACGCCGTTAGGTTAGCGAGGGCAGCGACCGGAAGAAAACTGATCGTGAAGATGGAAGGATGCTACCACGGTGCCAGCGATGTCCTGATGATAAGCGATAAGCCCAGAAGGCGCGTGATATTGGGTTCGGTACACAATCCAGCTTCAACGCCAGATTCATTGGGCACACCGGAGGAGGTCGTTAAGCAGACCTTGGTGGCGCACTTCAACGATGTCGGTAGCTTGGAGAGGGTTCTCCAAAAGCACGAGAATGAAGTCGCGGCAATAATCACCGAGCCGGTGCTGACCAATAGTGGTATCATAACGCCCGAAAAGGATTACTTCAGGGAGGTCAGGAGACTCTGCGATGAGTACGGAGTCCTGTTGATTCTGGACGAAGTTAAGACGGGCTGCAACCTCTCCGCAGGTGGTGGCAGTCAGCTTTACGGAATCGAGCCTGATCTAGTTACCTTCGCCAAGGCCATTGGAGGCGGTGCTCCGCTGGCGGCATTTGGTGGTAAGAGGGAATATATGGAGATGATAACGCCTTTGGGCGGGGTCGTCCACTATGGAACCTACAACGCCAACCCACTTTCCATTGCCGCAGGTTTGGCCTCGCTGAAAAAGGTGATGACCGACACCACTTATGCGAAGATAAACAAGCTGGGTGACGAGCTTTACAAAGGAGTGGTTGACGCCATAGCCGACACCGGCATAAAGGCTGTTGTGGGTCGATGCACCATGATGGGTAGCATCTTCTTCGGTCTGGATGAGCCGCCAAAGAACTACCGTGAGGCCTCCCGCTGTGACGCTGCTAAGTGGGGTAGATACTGGCTCCACATGTTGAACCGCGGGGTAATACCGGCGGGTTCAGCGTGGTTTGAGGAGTGGATGGTTTCAGCAATGCACGAGCCCGAGGATATTGAGAAAACCATCCAAGCGACTTACGAGACCTTTAGAGAGATCAAGGATTAATCACCGTTATTGAAGACACTGGTCCAGCCTTGAGCGTAGCTGACAGCCGAGAGAAGTTTATCTAAATTGAATTCCGATATCTTCCAGCTCTTTTTTCACTTTTTCATAAATTACTTGCCATTCTTTGGATGGTTCCAGCGATTTCAGATCCATGCACTCGGTGAAGCTTTTTCCCTGCGGCGGATTCTTAATCTTATCCTCGAACTTGACGAATAACAGTTTAATTAAATCGTTGGCGTCCCCTCGTTTGATCCCGGTGACAGCATGGGCCACTTCCATACACAGCCTGAATTCAAGCGGGGAGATGTAGTTTTCTTTTCCGGCTTTCAATGCTAGCGGGCCGCAGTGGAAGTCGTAGCCAGAGGCGACGGCGGCTATTGTCTTCGCCGCCCCCTCGTAGAGAAGCATCTCGGTGCACGGCCCTGCGGCTGCGAAATGGTAACAATATTCCAGCGCCTCAACGTTTCTGTTCATTCCGATTAGAAACAGATCCGAGGCCCAGATGGCTTCACGATTGGAACTCGTTCCAGACCAGATGTCGATCGCGTTTCCGCCGCTCAGAGTTGCGCCCAGTAACAGACACTCTATTTCCTGCGCGGCCGAGACGATTGCGGTTGTCTCAGGCCCGCCGGCAATACCGCCGAGGACAGGTGTTGGGTCGTACATCAGGTTCACATCGGTGCACCTCGAAGTGTACAGCACCTTGGACAAAATGTCGTAATTGATCTTCAGCTCGTTGACGCAGCTGGTCAGAATGCAGTCACCCTTGGTGAGCCCTCCGGCGGACATAGCGGCCATGAAGGCAGGGAGGCCAAGTCCCGTCATCCCACCGACCACAGCTAGGCCTTCCTTACCAGCTCTCCTCACACCTTCCTTAGAAGACGTGATTTCATACTTTGAGGCAAAGATCTCGAGCGGTGAGTGCAGTTTTACTTGGATACCTTGAAATCTTGGTATCGTCGGTCCCCAATAACCCTCAGCGAGCGGTTCCTTAGCAATGGATGTGGCCACGATTGGAGCTAGTTCCTCGGATATTGGCATCCCGCTAGGTCCAGGAACCAGCCAAGGCACGCTTTTGTCTCCGGCCTTTCTGGGTGTTAATATTCTTGTTCTTTCTCCTTGCCCCACCTCAATTTTGTTCGGTGCTGACTTTAACCCTTCTTTAATTTCCTCATCAGAGAATTTTATTAACCTCCCCGTGTCAGTGCAGAGGATGCCTAGATCGAGAAGCAACCTTTTTCCTGCCTCGAAGACGGCATCGGCTAGACTATCGTCGGTAGGTACGGGTTCAGCGGGATTATACTTGATATCATAATCCCTTGCTAGCTCTCTGAGCTTCCTCGGCAGGATTTTTTTATCAAATTGTCCTTCGTCCATAATCGGGCCGGTTTCAGCCCGGTTATAGATCTCAGCCGGCGTGAGCTTCAAGTTCCCATCGCCTCCTTGGCCAGTCGAACGGCCTCGGTGGCGTTTTGGCCATAGCCATCAGCCCCGACCAATTCTGCGAATTCCTTAGTTACCGCCCCACCGCCAATGATCACCTTAAATTTATCTCGAACCTGCTTATCCTTCAGGAGTGAGATAATGTCTCTGATAAAAGGGGCGGTGGTTGACATAAGGGCTGATGCAGCGATGATGTTTGCGTTAACTTCTTCGGCCTTTTTTACAAAGTTCATCGCTTTGACGTCCCTTCCCAGATCATGGACCTGAAAGCCCGCAGCCGATAACAGCGCCGCAACCAAGCTCTTTCCCATGTCATGAATGTCCCCTTCGACAGTGCCGATTACTATGACACCTGCCTTTTGGGACATTTCTTTGGGCACTTTTGCTAGGAGGATGTCCATGCCGGCTTTCATCGCGTCAGCAGAGAGAAGGAGATCCGGCAGAAACACCTCACCACGTTCAAATTTCGAGCCCATCTCATTCAAACCTGCTGCCAGACCATGCTCGATGGCGAAAACAGGATCGATCCCCTTTTCAACGGCTTCCTCTGCGGCTTTCCGGCTTTTTTCTTCATCCCCCTCCAAAACAGAATTGTATAGCTTCTTAATCAACTCTTCACACATCGATTTTACATGTACTTTATTAGTTAAATATTTTGGCCTGAATCTTAATTTTAATCGATGAAAAATGTTGTTTTTCAGATTAGCTTAAGTACTCCGTTTATAAAATTGTTTTTATGAGTTTACCTGTCGGCATCATTTTTGGACTCGTCGCCATGTTTTGCTGGGGCCTCGCCGATTTTTTGGTGGTGAAAGTTGTCAAAAGCGTAAGCGTCTTCAGGGCATTTTTGTGGGGGGAAGTGGTCAGCTTATTTTTTTATTTTTTGACCCTTCTGTTTTTCTTTGAGTTGCCCCCAATCTCTGGATTTTTGCTGGGAACTATTTTCGGCTGCAGCTTTCTTCACATCACGGCTTACTTGGCCCTCTATAAGAGTTTACAGGTGGGGCAGGTGTCTGTGGTTACGCCCATTTCCGCTTCATGGGTCGTTCTCACGGTGATCCTTTGTCTGATCTTTTTAGATGAAACATTGACTGGTGCTAGATTGGCTGGCGTGGCTCTGGTGATCTGTGCCGTTGTGTTGGTTTCCTTCAAATGGCAAGACATGCTGGGGCTAAGGCAGATGAACTTGGCTGCTGGGGTCAGTTATGCGCTCTTGGCATTGTTTGCCTTTGGCGTTCAGTATGCCATTGTCGATTACCTGGTCTCTGAACTTGGCTGGTTCTTGCCGATTTTCTTCATCAAATTTTTTTCACTCCCCCTGCTGATCATTTATTCAAGCACCTCAGGGAGAAACGTGTCTTTTCCAAAAGTCGCCGCAACATTCATAATTTTAATAGGGCTGTTGGAGTTTCTTGCTTTCTTGGGTTATGGCTTGGGCGTGAACTCAGAATATACCGCCATCGTGGCGCCAATAACAGCATCCTCACCGATAGTCACCATTATCTTGGCCAAGATATTTTACCATGAAACCGTTGACATTAACCAAACGATTGGCATCGCATCGTTCTTGGTGGGCTTATTTCTTCTTTCAATATGATGATAAGGATAGGTAACAATGAGTAAGAGGTGGGGCAGCCCGACGCTTATTCAGCTAGCCGTGGTCTAAATGTCCAGAAAAGCTCCCCTACACGTTTTTAATCCATGCGCGGCATATCTCAAAAGGAGGTGTAAAGGTTGTCCGAAGCCGGTAAGCGCATTAGGCTAGAGCGGATAATTGACCGCAAGACCAAACGGACGGTAATCGTCCCGATGGACCACGGGCTGTCAATGGGTCCCATCTCAGGCTTGGAAAACATGGCAGCCATCGTGAACAAGGTGGCCGATGGCGGCGCTAATGCCGTGGTGCTACACAAGGGAATCGTTCGTGCTGGTCATCGAGGTTACGGAAGAGATCTGGGGCTGATTATCCATCTCTCCGGTAGCACCTCGATTGGGCCCGACCCTAACTGCAAGGTGCCGGTTGCTAGTGTGGAGGAGGCGATCGCTCTGGGTGCCGATGGAGTTTCGGTTCACATTAACGTCGGTGCGCCCAATGAGGAGGAACAGCTGCAGCACTTGGGCGAGGTGGCTGAGTCCTGCGACACTTGGGGCATGCCATTATTTGCGATGATGTATCCCCGGGGACCTAAGGTCAAGGACCAACATGATCCGACACTGGTAGCCCATGCTGCCCGCGTAGGCGCTGAGCTTGGCGCTGATATCGTGAAGACCGTTTACACCGGTGATGTCAAGTCCTTTAGTAAGGTGGTGAAAGGATGTCCAGTGCCAATTGTGATCGCTGGGGGACCGAAGATGAACACGGATTTGGATGTTCTGAAATTAGCATCAGAGGCTCTGAGCGCCGGCGCCATCGGGATTTCCATCGGCCGGAACATTTTCCAGCACAAGAACCCGACCGCGATGACTAGAGCTCTGGCGCGTATAGTTCATGAGGGCGCTACTATCGAGCAGGCGATGCGTGAGCTTAAGCGGTGAGCCTTTTGCGTAGGCTACTCTGGGTCAGGGCGGACTGGGATGAAGCTTGGGAGTCAAAGAAGCCGTTTGTCAAAGCAGCCATAGAAACAGGAGCCGACGCTGTGTTGATAAAGCCTGAGGAGGCTTCCGAAGTCCTCAAGCAGGGCACCATCCTGATGGCCGCCCGGGAACTTGCTCCTGGAATCAGCATTGTCGTCCTCAACCTGGCGAAGAGCGGTGAGGTCGAAGAAGTGCTGAGGCATGCAAAAAGTCTGCGCGCCCAGGCGAAGGTCGCCGTTCTCGTTGAGGTTTCAAACAAGGAAATGGAGAGGGCAGCGGTCGAGGTTGGAAAAGGTGTGGATTATCTGATAGCGGTCACACCCGACTGGAAGGTTATCCCCTTAGAAAACATGATCGCAGAGCTGCAGCGGACGGACGTGAAGGTCCTGGCTGGAGTAAAAGACGCCACCGAGGCCAGGGTCGCCGTTGAAACGTTGGAGGTGGGAACTGCGGGCGTTCTTCTGGATGCCAGAGAGCGAGGACCGGAGGAAATTAACAAGGTCGGTGAAATGCTGGAGTCACTTTCGCGGGAGAGGCTGGAGCTCGTCCCCGCCACGGTGAGGTTGGTCAGGCCAGTGGGAATGGGCGACCGGGCTTGTATTGATACTGCTTCTTTAATGACCATTGGCGAGGGCATGCTGGTGGGTAGTCAAAGCAGTGGCATGTTTTTAGTACATTCGGAGACCTTAACCAGCGAATTTGTGGCTCCGCGGCCGTTTCGGGTTAATGCCGGAGCCGTCCATGCCTATATCAGATTGCCGGGAGGCAAGACTAAGTACATGTCGGAGCTCAGCGCTGGTGACGAGGTTCTCTTGGTGAACTTCAGGGGGGAGACCAGAGTGGCCACAGTAGGCAGGGTTAAGATAGAGAGACGACCGCTGCTGTTGGTCGAGGTCGAATACGCGGGCGAGATTTACAAGACCCTTCTCCAGAACGCGGAGACGATTAATCTCGTCAGCAAGGATGGCAATCCGATTTCCGTGGCCAAGCTGAGGCCCGGCGATGAAGTTCTCATTCATGTGGAGAAGGCGGGGAGACACTTCGGCGTCAGTGTTGAGGAGACCGTAGTTGAGAGATAAGTCGGTGTTCTCTTTGAATGAGCTTAAACTGGGAAGGCTCGTTGTCAAAACTCCTGCAGTTTGCGGCGCCGTGGAGGGCAGGAACGTGCGTGAGATGAGCCGGGCCATTTCTCTAGCGCTGAAGAGGGGTGCCGATCTGGTTGAGCTGAGGATGGACAGCCTTGGGGATAAGGAAGGTTGGCAGAAAATTCTGAAGGATGATTTACCCCTGATCTTTACCCATCGGCCGAAGAGAGAGGGTGGAGCTTTTTCAGGAAGCGAGGGGGAACGGGTTGAGATAATTCTGGAGGCCATCGAGAACCAGGTGCCCTGCGTGGATCTCGAGTTCTCCACACCTAAATCCCTCAGGGATAAGGTGGTGACAGCGGCTAGACAGGAAGGGGTTTCGGTGTTGATGTCATGGCACGATTTTTCAATGACGCCTGGAATTAAAGCGCTCAAGAGGATGGCGGGTAAAATGGTCAAGGCCGGTGGAGATGTGATTAAGTTGGTGACGATGGCCCATGATCCCACCGATTCGATAAGAGTTCTGGATTTCCTCGTTGATGTTCAGGATGAAATTTCAGTCCCGGTGGTGGCCTTTGCCATGGGGGAGGCAGGCAGGATAACCAGAATCGCCAGCCTGATGCTTGGCTCTCCTTTAACCTACGCCAGCGTCGGCAGACCAACCGCACCTGGGCAGTTTGATGTCGCTGAGACCAAACTCCTGCTGCAAAAACTAATGCCGAGGGAGGGCGGAGGTTGAAATCCCTAAAGGTCTTCATGCTTATCGGAGACCCTGTGGCGGGCTCCCTTTCCCCGGCGATGATGAACGCGGCCTTCAAGAAACTGAGGCTCAACCATATCTACGTGGCCGTTAGAGTTCCAGAAAATTTACTTGGGGATGCCATTGCCGGAACTAGGAAAATGGGGATTGCCGGGCTCAACGTCACCATCCCGCACAAAATTGCTGTGATGAAGTTCTTAGACGCATTGGATGAATCAGCGGCTTTAGCCGGGGCAGTCAACACGATAAAAAACAGCCGCGGCAAGCTGGTTGGCTTTAACACAGATGGCGAAGGTGCGCTGAGATATCTTGAAGAGAAAGTTGGCAAAGTGAAAGGCAAGAGGGTACTGTTGCTTGGAGCCGGAGGTGCCGCGCGGGCCATTGCCTTTTCGTTGCTCAAGGCCGGGGCGGAGCTTAGCATCGCTAACCGGACGGTGTCGCGGGCGAAGGAACTGGCTTCATTGATTGAGCAGAAGCTGGGAAAAGAGGTGCCAACTATCTCCATAGACCGAAGGACGCTTAAGAGATTTATCACGAACACGGAGGTCCTGATTAATGCCACTTCGGTTGGCATGCGGCCGAGGATAGATGAGACGCTGGTGACAGCGGAGATGATGCACCGGAATCTGACCGTTTATGATATCGTTTACAAGCCCATTCGAACCCGTCTGTTGCTGGAGGCGGAGAAAGCAGGGGCCATGACAGTTGATGGCTTGGGCATGCTGGTGAGACAGGGGGCTCTGGCCTTCGAGATTTGGACAGGAAAGAGGGCACCCATCAAAGTTATGGAAGACGCAGTTAGACGTGAAATAGGGAAGGTGGTTGGTTGAAGACGGCAGTTATAGGTGCTGGTGAAATGGGAAAGTGGCTGGCAAAGTTCTCCAAACGCTTAGGCGAAGTTGTTGTTTCTGATGTCAATCGCCTTAAGGCCAGAAAGTTGGCCGCGGAGTTAAAGGTCAAGGCCGCGCTGGCAAGAAATGCCGCGGCTGAGGCTGACATAATATTTATTGCAGTTCCTATTTCAGCCACGCCAAAAGTTTTGCTGGAGGTAGCAGGGGAAGCCAAGAGCGGCGCGCTGATAGCTGATGTGGCCTCGGTTAAACTAGAGGTGGTAAAGACGATGGAGAGAATAGAAAAAGACGTTGAGCTGGTTTCAATTCACCCGCTCTTCGGACCGGGGGCCTCAAGCCTGAAAAACAAGGACGTGGTGGCAATTCCAGTCAGGCCAGGAAAACGTTATCGGAAGCTGAAGGAACTGCTCAGGAGTGATGGCGCACGGGTCATTGAGATGGACGCAGAACTTCACGACCGAACCATGGCAGTTGTCCAATGTCTGTCCCATTTCATTCTACTTTCCTACGTCCAAGCGTTAAGGGCGCTCAATGGCGGGAAGATATCCCGAAGAATGCGGACGCCGATGTTCTCGGCGCTGGTTGAGCTGGCGAAAGCGGCCTCGGCGGGCAAGCCGGAACTGTATCTGGAAATTCAACAGCAGAATAAATATTCCGAGCTGGTGAGACAATCGGCAATAGAGGCATTTCATTCCTTGAATGCTTTATTGGCTAGGGGTGATTTAAAGGCCGTCAGAACCATTGTTGGCAAGGCGGTGGCCTTGTTCGGAAGGAATGAGGTTAAGCGGGCCTACGCAGATTTGTATCGACGGTTTGAGGGAGGAGGACCATGAAGGTTGGCGCGCTGGGCCCCCGTGGTACCTACTCGGAGATCGCCGCTTGGTCCCAGTTCAAGGGACGGGCTGAGGTAGTACTATATCCAACGATATCGGACGTTGTTGAGGCGGTCGCTCGAGGCGAGGTTGATGCCGGCGTTATCCCAGTGGAGAGCATGAGGGAAGGATCGGTGGGCGAGTCGCTTGATGCACTTACCTGGGCCGATGTTAAGATAAAGGGTGAGATCGTCCTCCCAATTACGCACGCTCTGCTCGGGGTGAAGGGATCCAAGATTGAGAAGATAACCCAGGTCCTCTCACATCCACAGGCAATCGCCCAGTGCCGGGAATTTTTGAGAAAGAATCTACCCATGGCGGAGATAGTGGAGATGGGTAGCACGGCGAGATCAGCGGAGCAGGTGAGCAAGCTAGGACAGCCACACATTGCGGCCATTGGCCCCCGGATGCTGGCGAAATTATATAATTTGCAGGTGTTGAGGGACAACATCCAAAGCGGCGAAAGGAACATTACTCGCTTTTTACATATCGCCAAGGAGGACAGCCGCAGAACCGGCAGAGATAAGACATCCATCGTCTTTTACACGGCGGATGATAGGCCAGGTATTTTGCATGAAATACTTGGAGAGTTCGCGGTGAGGAAGATTAACCTCACCAAGATAGAATCCCGACCCTCCAAAAAGGCCTTGGGTGATTACCTCTTCTTCATAGACTTGGAGGGGCACCGCGAGGACAGAAAGGTCAAGGAGGCCCTCAGAGAGGTTGAAAGGAAAACTGCGATGCTGAGGATCCTCGGTTCCTATCCCAGAAAATTCTAGGTGATGGCATGTCTGAAGAGGAATTGAAACAGATTGCTAGAGTGCTGAAAATTAATCCGGTCGCGGTGGAAAAAAAGCTGATTACCTTTATCAAAAACAAGGTTCGTGAGTCTGGCGCCGATGGTGTTGTCATAGGCCTCAGCGGCGGAATTGATTCCTCCGTTACGGCAGTCCTCTGCGTAAGAGCACTTGGTCCAGAAAAGGTGTTGGGAATTTCACTTCCTGAAGTTGGGGTATCAGACCCTAGCGACGTAGCCGATGCCCGGCTGGTTGCGGAGAAGCTGGGCATAGATTTCAGGGTTATTGACATCGCTCCGGTGGTAAAGGCTCTGCGAGGCCAGCTGGAATTTAAACCCGAGGCCAAACTGCCAAACGCCAACATTCTGCCCAGGGTTCGCATGGTCGTGCTTTATTACTACGCCAACATGTTGAACAGGCTTGTCGTGGGATGTAGTAACCGGAGCGAGCTTAGGACGGGATATTTCACCAAATACGGGGACGGTGCATCTGATTTAGCCCCCTTGGGCGCGCTGTATAAGACACAGGTGAGGGAACTGGCCTGTTATCTTGGCATCCCTAAGCAGATAGTGGATAAGACACCAACGGCGGGGCTGTGGCCGGGCCAAACAGATGAGGGCGAGTTAGGTATAAGTTATAAGAATCTTGACATGATTTTCGCTGGCTTGGATCTGGGTCTTAAGCCAGTTGCGATTGCAAAAACAGTTGGTCTGAGGCTGGATGAAGTGAAGTCGATTGTCGAACGTGAGCGCAGGAGTCTCCACAAGCTCAGGCCTCCGGAAATCCCGAAGCTCTAAAAGGTTTGCTGATTCAGAAAATCGGTTTTTATTTTGCAGATATTTTTAAACAGGGGGGCTTTAGTTTATCAGGGGATGATGTAATGAGGTTAAAGGGTAGTCGGACGGAGAAGAACCTTCTGAAGGCATTTGCCGGTGAGAGCCAGGCCAGAAATAGGTATACCTATTTTGCCAGCGTCGCCAAAAAAGAGGGTTATGAGCAGATCGGTGCGATATTTCTTGAGACCGCGGATAATGAGAAGGAGCACGCCAAAGTGTTCTTCCAATACTTGGAGGGAGGGGAAGTCGCTATCGAGGCGGCCTATCCTGCCGGGAAAATCGGGACCACCAAGGAGAACTTGCTGGCCGCTGCCGAAGGGGAGAGGATGGAGTGGGGAACACTTTACCCCGAGTTCGAAAAGGTGGCTAGGGAAGAGGGCTTTGACGAGATAGCCGATTCTTTCAGGGAAATAGCTGAGGTTGAAGAGCAGCACGAGAAGAGATATCGGAAGCTGCTGGAGAATTTGGAGAACAACACTGTTTTTCGAAAGGACCGAGTGGTGAAGTGGAAGTGCCGGAACTGCGGCTATGTCCATGAGGGGATGGAGGCACCAAAAGTCTGTCCCGCCTGCAAGCACCCTCAGGCATACTATGAGCTGCTGAGCGAAAATTACTGATTCCCCGGCTGCATTCCCTCGTTGCTGGTGGCGAGGCAACGGTTTTATTTACTTCTCTGAGCAAGCTTGGTTGGGTGGCAGTTATGGCACTAATGGAGATTAGCATCGTCCCTGTGGGCACGGGGAGTGCTTCGGTCAGCAATTATGTGGCTGCGGCGGTGGGGGTTCTGGAAAGCAAGGGGGCGAAGTATCAGGTCACGGCCATGGGAACCATCGTGGAAGGAGAAACTGAGGAGCTGTTACGGCTGGCTCTGGAGATGCAGGAGGCGGTTTTCAAGATGGGCGTTTCTCGAATCGTGACCAAGATAAACCTAGATGAGCGTCGCGACAAAAGGATGACCATGGAGTCGAAGGTGGAAGCGGTAAGGGAAAAGATGAGATGAATCAGGGCGAAGCAGCTGAGTAACTCGTGATCGAGTTATCTCGCGGCCCTCTTAATTTCAACGAGGTCAATGCACATGCCGGCGGCAATGGTCTGTCCGGCGTGCCTGATGGCGAACCGGCTTAGCTCCGGGAGTTCGCTGGATCGCTCGATCACCATCGGCTTGGCCAGCCTGACCCTGATGACGCCCGCGTCGCCCTTCCTCAGCGATTTCGGATGTTCCTCGACAACCGCCCCGGTCTTGGGATCTATTTTTTGCAGGATCTCGATTATGGTTCCCGGGACATGAGCCGCGTGGCAGTGGAAGAGCGGCGTGAATCCCGGCGAGATTTCAGTAGGGACGGCGAGGATGACCACTTTTCCTGTGAACTCATTGGTGACGGTGGGCGGGTTTGTCAGATGGCCGGCGACGTCTCCCCGCCTCACCTCATCCTTGGAGACCCCTCTGACGCTAAAGCCGATGTTATCGCCCGGAACCGCCTGCTGAATCTGTTCGTGGTGCATCTCGATGCTGCGGACCTCACCGCTACTGCCCGAAGGCTCAAAGACGACGATGTCCTTAATTTTCAGGACGCCGGTTTCCACGCGACCTATCGGTACCGTGCCAACTCCAGTAATTGAGAAAACATCTTGAATCGGGATCCTCAGGGGCTTGTTTATCGGCTTCTCGGGTTCCTTTAACCTCTCCAGAGCTCCGAGTAGGGTGGGTCCATTGTACCAGGGCATCTTTGGGCTGGGTTTAGTGACGCCCTCGCCGAAGAAAGCCGCCAGTGGGATAAAAGGCAACTCTGAGGCATTTCGGTAACCGATGCTGCTGAGCAGGGTGATCATGCTGTTTTTTATCTCTTCATAAACTTCCTGGCGAAAACCCACTAGGTCCATCTTGTTGATGGCGACGATGATCTGGCCAACACCAAGGGTAAAGGCCAGTGCCGCGTGCTCACGGGTCTGCGGCATAATCCCATCATCAGCGGCCACAACCAGCACTGCCGCGTCGGCCTGGCTCGCGCCCGTGATCATGTTTTTGACGAAGTCGCGGTGGCCCGGGGCGTCGATTATGGTAATGACATTCTTCTGGGTCTCGATCTTCTGGTAGGCGATATCAATGGTCACCCCCCGCGCCCTTTCCTCCTTTTCCCTGTCCATCACCCAGGCGAACTTGAAGCTTCCGGCTTCATCCAGAAGCTCCTTCTCCTTGACGACTCCCATCTCTACCAGCAGTCTCCCGATGAGGGTTGATTTGCCGTGGTCAACGTGGCCGATAAAGACCAGGTTCAAATGCGGCTTCACGTTCAGACCCTTTTATTTATTCTCGGTCGGTTGTTCAGAGGGTAGTTCAGGTTGTGGGAGCATCTCAGTGGTCGAGGTCTTCGACTCAGGTTCAGTCGGTGCTGGCGGGGGCTGAGGAGGGGCTTCAACACCGGAGGCAGCCAGCGGGGCGGGCGTCTCTACCTGGCCGGGCGCTTTTTCTTCCCACAGCAGATATTTGGAGATGTTGGTTGCCGCCAGCCTCAGGTCGCGGGAGAGCTTTTCAGCCGCTCTCCTCAGCGGCTCCAGGTATATGTAGATGGTCTCTGGTTTTCCTTCCTCAAGCTCAAAAAATTTATTGGCGATTCGTTCGGCTTGGGCGGCGCACTGTTCTATTTGAGGGATGACTTCCTTAGTTAATTCCTTAGAGGTGCTGATGGATTTTGAGATATGGTTGATGTCGTTCACTAGCGCTTCCACCCGCCTGTGCATCTTCTCCTCGGTGACGGATTCAAAACCGACCTTGCCTACGAGCATGTAAGTTCGTGCTTGGAGCAGTTCAGCGTTTGCGGCGAGGGAATCTAGGTCAGTGGCAGCTATCTGGGCAGCGGCAAAGGTCTCTCCCCGGCTCAGCCTTCTCAGCTCTGAAGCTGGTTCGCCGACGTCAGCCCAGACGGAGAAATTTTCCAGCGGGATCTGCTTGGCCTCAGTGGATTTTCTAGAATAAGCGAATAATATCGCCGCGGAGACCAAGAAAGTGGCGCCGGCAACGCCGAGGGTAAGATAGGACTGCGGCCCGGGATTTATGCCCGAGACCACTATCGCGCCCAGAGACAAGACCAATGGGATTATCGCGAGGGGATATAGCCGCATGTTAAACTTCACCGCTTTAGACCTTCTCTCCCTGTTCAAAAAGCTTTTTGGTGATATCAGCAGGAAGTAAATTTGACTCCGGAGGAAGAGCCATGGATGAAATTTCTTCCCTGCATCCGCGGGCGGAGTCCTTGAGGGTAAGGAAAAAACTCGTGGATGGGTTTAAGATGGGGCTGGTCGTCGAGGAAGGGCTGGCGGCGCACGGAAGGGGGGAGGCCTTTGATTATCTGCTGAGTGAAAGGACCACGCGTGAGGCCAGAAGAGCGATAAAGGCCGCGGCCGCAGCGCTGCTCTTGGCTGAGCGGCCGGTGATCTCTGTCAACGGAAATGCCGCGGCCCTTGTCCCTGAGGAATTGGTCGAGCTCTCGAGGGTAACTGGGGCGAAGCTTGAGGTCAACTTGTTTCATGGTTCACGAGGGAGGGAGAGAGCCATCGCCCGCTGGCTACGCCAACACGGTGCCAGCGAGGTTCTTGGAGTCGACCCTAGGTTTTACACGAGGATCCGGGAAGTACACAGCCAGCGGAGGAAGGTTGACAGGCGAGGAATAGCCGCCGCGGATGTGGTGCTGGTTCCTCTGGAGGACGGCGACCGAACGGAGGCCCTGAAGAGGCTCGGTAAGCGCGTGATTGCGATTGACCTGAATCCCATGTCAAGAACGGCTCGGGCGGCGGACATCACCATTGTGGACAACATCGTCAGGGCAATGCCGCTTTTGGTCGCAGAGGCCAGGCGTCTCTCCAAACTGTCCCGAAGGAGCGCTGAAAAGGCGATTGGCGATTTTGACAATGACTCTAGCTTGAGGGCAACCTATCGATTAATGCAGGATGGGCTGCGTCGTCTGGCGGAAACCGGCACCTTGAGGCGATGAGATTCCAGACCCTTCGGTTCGGTAGGGGCCCTGCCTTGGTTTATGTGGGAGATGAATTTGGTTGATAAAATTGGTGAGGTCCTTTCAGTAGTTGTGGAAATCCTGCTCCGGTATCTCGAGAGCTCGTTCTCTTTCAATTTAAGCGGCCAGTATCAGCAATGAAAACAGGGTAAAATTGGATGGATGGGTCGAGATCAGCCACTTTCTAACGGCACCCTCAGTGACACCTACCCTCCTAGCCAGACCCGCGATTGGCCCGACTCTATCGATCAGCAGCTGGACGATTTCGGTTCTAGCTCGCCTGCTCAGGTGCTCGCACAGATCTAACGGTCTTTGAGAATTCGTATTCCCCGGTACTGATTGATGGGTTTAAAGACAAAGCCGTGTCGTACTCCCCAGTACGATTTTTGACTCAATGCTTGGAACCCGCTTGGACGAAGAGAGGAGCATGAGCAACCATTGTCGACTGCTGAATAGGTAAAGCTGAGCAGAGGCAGTTTGCTCCTGAGGGGGCAAGGGATAAACTGGGCAAAAGCTTATGAATTCGGTGGAAAAGTAAGAAGTGCCGGGGAAATGCCGGGGTTCCGTTGCGGCCCGACAGCTCAGTAGGTAGAGTGCTCGGCTGTTAAACCGGATGTGAATGAAGAACGAACCTCAATAAAAAAAGACGACACGTCTGGGCACAGCAACCGAGCGGTCAGAGGTTCGAGTCCTCTCCCCGGCGCCATTTTCCTAACCTTGATCGCTTACCATAGGGCGCTAAGGCGCAACGGTTAAAACCTAGTCCCGGTAGCAGTAATCGGTGCCAAAGATGAAAATCCTGCTTTTGTCAAAGAAGGAGATCGAGGGGTTAATCTCGATGCGCGAAGTTATAGACGCGGTCGAGAAGGCCTTCATGGCAAAGGGGCTGGGCAAGGTCCAGATGCCGCCCAAGTCCTACGTGAATTTTGAAAAGTACGGGGGCGACTTCAGGGTCATGCCCGCTTACTTGGAGGACATGGGCGCCGCAGGTGTCAAGATCGTTAACGTTCACCCCAGAAATCCAAAAAAATACCGGTTGCCCACAGTCATGGCCACGATACTACTGCTTGACCCCAAGACGGGCGCCCCCCTCACCATCATGGATGGAACACTGATAACCAACCTGAGAACCGGAGCCGGCGGGGCGGTCGCGGCAAAGTATTTGGCTCGGCGAGATTCCAAGGTCGTTGCGATGCTCGGCGCCGGAGTTCAGGCGAGGACCCAGCTGCTGGGGCTGAACGAGGTGCTGAAGATAGAGGAGGTCAGGGTCAACGATATCGATGCCAAAAATGCCTCGCGCTTTGCCGCTGAGATGCGCGAGGAGCTGGGGGTGGAGACGAAGGTCTTTCGGAGGGTGAAGGAAACCGTTGAGGTAGCCGACATTATAGTAACCACCACCCCCTCGACGAAGCCCATCCTGATGAACGAGTATGTCAGGAGCGGTACGCATATTAACGCCATCGGTGCCGATGCCCCGGGAAAACAGGAGCTCGATCCGGCCATCCTCCTGCACGCCAAGGTGGTCGTCGACGATGTGGAGCAGGCGATTCATGGGGGAGAGGTTAACGTCCCGCTGGCGAAAGGCTTGATCTCGAGGTCCGATATCTATGCAGACCTCGGTGAAATAGTGACCAAGAAAAAACCAGGTCGAACTTCCCGCGATGAAATTACCGTGTTCGATTCCACCGGCCTCGCCATACAGGACATCGCCACCGACTGGTTCGTTTATCAGAAGGCAAAAAAACTGGGCAAGGGAAAGTGGGTCGAACTTTTTTGAAGCGAGTTTAAACGGTTCCCAAACCACTGATGGGAGAAACCTCCCTTTTTATCGTCTCCAGAAATGTCTCCAGCAGGTTTACTGGGACGGTGGCCCCGGCAGCCCCTTCATGCCCACCGCCAGATCCACCGACCCTAGCCGTGATGTGGCGGAGCATCTCGTTTAGGTCTATCTTGCTCCCGGTCCTGCGCCTGATGCTGATATCCACATCGTCCTTCTTTACCCGGGTGCAGATCCCGACGTCAACTCCGGTGATGCCCAAGGCGTAAAGCGCAGCCTTTCCCAAGCTGCCTACTGGGAGATCGTAGACGATGGCGATATTGTCCTCAACAACAACGTGCTTCTTCACATATTCGTAGATGTCCCACTCCCTCTTGGTAGCTTTCAGGGCTCGATCGACCAGGTCGGGCATCTCCGTGGGCGGTATTCCTTGGGCGAGCTTGATCACGATATCCCTCTTGAAGTGATAGTCTCCGGCAGCTTCCCCCAGACCCTGGGTGAGCAGGCCCGCCTCCATGTAGATGGTTCTCCGGTCGTATTTGTCCATCCTTCCCCGAACGAACTCGGTGTCCCAGCAGTAGTCGGCGATGGCTCCCCAGAGGGCGACGCGGTCCATGTCAGATTTGGGGTCCTGAATGAGCAGCTTGAAGGCCAGCTCGGAAGAACTTGCCCCAGTATCAAGGGCAAACTGCGTCACCGGGAAATCCCTTTTCAGAGTTCCGGGTGGGAGGGGGTGATGATCCGCGTAGAGAACCTCATCCTTTTGGGCCAGCTCCCGCATCCGCTGGAAGATCTGATCCTTGTTGGCTTCATCGATGGCCACGTCAAAGATCATCACCGCCGTGCCCGGCTCGATGGTGTTCAGATCCCTTAGCAACCTAATGGGTCTGGTGAACCAAATCTCGGCATCGGGAAACCGGTATCGGGCCAGTGCGGCGGCGCAAATGCCATCGGTGTCGCCGTGAGTCAGTATCTTTATCCCCAAGCCAGCACCACGCTCAGTTAGATTTTTTAACTAATAACTTTGAGCCAGCGGCATAAAGGTTCACTCGTAGCGGAGGGCCTCGATGGGGTTCAGGTTGGCCGCCTTTCTGGCCGGTAGAAATCCTGCGATAACACCCACGAAGAAGGAAAGGGCAATGGCACCGGCAATGAGTTCTGGAATGATGGCTATACTGGCACGAAGTGAACTCAAACCACCGTTGGCAATGGTGGTGCCGCTGATGGCCATGCGGGAGAGGAATATCAGACCCTCCCCAAGCCCTAGCCCTACAAACACACCGATGACGCCACCGATGAGGCTGATGATGCCGGACTCCAAGACGAACAGCATCAGGATATCGCGGTTGGTCGATCCCAGCGCTTTCATCACGCCAATTTCCCGCGTCCTCTCGGAGACGGTGACAAACATGATGTTGGTGATGCCGATGGTCCCCACGATCAGGGAGATGCCGGCGATGCCGCCCAGCAGGATGGACAGCAGCCCGGTTATCTGCCCCACGATGTTCTTGACGTAGTCGGGCGTTATCACGGTAAAGTCTTCGTTGTTCTTGGTGACTCGGTGGGAGCGGCGCAGGGCCTCGGAGATCCTCTCCGCCACTTCGTTGATGTTCGCGTCTGATTTTACCCCCACGACAATTGAGTCCACACGGTCCTCGGGCAAGTTGAATACCTCCCTCATCGCCTCTTTGGGGAGATAAACGGTGGAGTCGGTGGTCATCAGGGCGCCGCCAGCCTTGTTCATGATGCCGACGACTTGAAACTCGGTGTCCTTGATTACCAGCTTCTTCCTCAGGCCAACCTCCTTCTGGAACTTTTCGTAGGCCACGGAATTGCCGATGACGGTGGCGTAGCGATCGGAGTCCTTGAGATACCGCCCCACCTCCACGCCAAGGGTGTCCAGCCTTTCAAAATCGCTGGGCGAGAGCCCGACGATGGTCAGACCCTGCCCTTCGCCCCCGTAAATGACGAGGGCCGAGGTCTGAAGCTGGCCGTAGGCGACACTGACCCCGTTGATCCTCTGAATAATTTCAACATCCTTTTCCGTCAATCCTCCGGCGGTGCCGGGGGAGAACAGTCCACCCCGGCTACTCGAGGTGATAAGGATTCTGTTCCCCTGTAGCTTTTCCAGCTGTTCACCGATGGAATTGCTGATTCCCTGAGTGGCCGAGACCATGCCGACAATCGCCGCTATTCCGATGATGACGCCCAGCGTCGTCAGGGAACTCCTCAGCTTCCGCTGCGTCAAGTTCCTGAAGATCAGGATAAAGGAACCCTTCAGCATACATCATTTTCTCCTCTTACGCCAGAAAGAGTAGACGACGATGACAATAATTAGACCAATGATGGCCAGCTGCCAGAGGGGAATTTCAACATTTTTATTAAGGTCCTCCTGAGACAACACCGTTAGGTACACCGTTTCGGCCTCGGTGAACTCCTTGCCAAACGGGTCTTGGTAGACCAACTCCAGCTTCACAGGATAGACCCCCTTGGTCGCGTTTCCGCTGACCCGGAAGGATATTTTTTCGGTGTCGTAGTCGTCGGATTTCAGGCGCCCGATATAGATGCTAGTGGGCGAAACATCTTCCAAGACCGAGGAGCCGATAAAGTTCAGCTGCAGGAACTGAGCCTCCATCGTCCCGGCGTTGGCGATCTTTATTTCCATGGAGCCACTGGTACCGGCCGCCACCATGTCCTGTGAGTTCAGCGTGGTTATCAGGTTGATGCTGCCGTAGACCCTCAGCCCGGCAAATTCTCGGCCGGTGAAAATCTGTGTCTTGGTCTCATCCAAGTAACTCAAAAGTATTGGGATCGAGTAGACTCCCGCGCTCAGGTTCTGGTTGATGTTCAGCCTGAAGGAGATTTTTGCTGAGCCGTTTACCGGCACCCCCCCCACGTATTTTTCGTTCAGATCAGAGACAAAAGTACCCGCAGCTTGGTCCAGCGAAACTATGAGATCCTTGGCTGGACCATCACCATAGTTCTTCACCTCAAAGGAAACGGTTACAACACTGCCTGGGCTGACTGGATCTTTGTCGAACGCGATCTTCTCTATCTTCAGCAGCGGTGCGGACCTGATGACTACAGGTACCCAGATTTTGAGCTCGTTTTCCTCGGCGCTGACGTTGCCGACGTGATATTTTGCCGTGATTTCCACATAGGTGACCTTGGGCGGTGCATTTTCGCCTGCCTTGATCTTGAACGAGGTCAGCTGGGAAGTCATCGGAGAAATGCTATAGAGGTAAAAATCGGAGGGGTCAAGCGAAAGCTCATCCCCGGTTTTAAAGCTGATTTCCACGTGGTAAATTTTTGAGGTCGTGGCGTTCTGAATGGAAATTATCAGGGTGGTTTCTCCGCCCGGCCTGATGTAGTTATCGAGCAGTGACCAGCCCAAGTTGAGCGAACCATCAGCTGCCGAGGCCGACCCCGCGCCCCCTATGATGGCCAGAGCGACCAGAGCTGAGACCGTTAGCATCAACATCGCTTTTTTCATAATTATCTCCTCTCCTCCTTTACGATTCGACCATCCTTTAAATATATTGTTCTCTTCATAGTGCTGGCAATATAAGGATCATGGGTCACGATCACCAGCGTTACCCCCTTCTCCTCGTTCAACCTTCTTAATAGGTCAATGATTTCTCTGCCCGAACGGGAGTCGAGGTTGCCGGTGGGCTCGTCGGCAAGCACGATCTTGGGGTTATTTGCCAAGGCTCTGGCTATGGCCACTCTCTGCCTCTCGCCTCCGCTCAGCTCGGAGGGCCGGTGTTTCATCCGATCCTTCAGGTTTACCAGCTCCAGAAGCTCGGCGGCGCGTTTTTTTCTCTCGCTTTCATTCACACCCGCGAACATCATGGGCAGTTCCACATTTTCCAAGGCGTTCAGCGTCGGGATGAGGTAAAAGAACTGGAAGACGAAGCCAATTTTGTGTCTTCTGATCTCGGCCAGCTTAGTGCCATTGAGCTGCGAGGTGTCAACACCGTCGATGTAGATCCTGCCACTGGTCGGCCTGTCCAGGCAGCCCATCAGGTGCAGCAGGGTGGACTTTCCCGATCCCGAGGGACCGATTATCGATAGATTTTCTGAGGGCATGATCTTTAAGCTCACTCCGTCCAGCGCCCGCAGGTCAACCTCACCCATGCGGTAGATCTTGGTTACCTCATCAACCTTGACCACTTCTTTCATCCGGCCCACCAGGCTTTTTACCATCAACCTATGTGGCGATGTCTATAAATATGTAGTATGGCTACATAACAGGTACGACTACTTTTTCAGCAGGGCTAGAGATTTGCAAACTTTTTTTAGCAGTGATTGCATATGGCTTTTTGTGGGCCCGTAGCTCAGCCTGGTGGAGCGCCCGACAACTGAAGAAGTTGGGCGAGGCTCATAGGTTGACCGGGGAAACCGGGTGGTCGAGGGTTCGAAGCCCTCCGGGCCCACCATCTGATTTTGAGTGCTCCAGCTGTAAACCTTTTTTAATTAACATATCTTTTTTTATACTATTATTGTTTAACAAAAAGTAGTGTTTGAAAATTAAGGAACTTGGTGTAAGGGAATGAAAAAGAATCTTATCTCTCCGATTGTCCTGATACTGGTCGTGGTGGTGGCCGCCTATCTGGTTATCGGACAGACATCCTATCCCCCGTTAACGGGGCCAATTTCCGTTGTCGATGCTCTCGGCAGGACGGTTCAGGTCGAGCTTCCCGTTGATCGTGTCATCATCACCGGCAAGAGCGCCTTTCCCATCACCAGCGTGGCCTACATGTTTTCCAGTGCCAGAAGTGTGTTGTATGGACTGGACCAGCGGACCGCCAGCGTGCCGCTTTTCCGTGCGGTCGATCCATCAATTGACGCCAAGACGGTGAGCAGTGATCTGGGCGCCGGCTCTGATGCCCCTAACGTCGAGGAGCTGGCCAAGCTGAACCCTGATCTGGTGATATTCAAGACGGTGGTAAAACTCCAGGTCGCTGAGTCCCTAGAGTCCCTCGGCATCAGCGTGGTCTATGTTGATCTGGAGAACATCGACAGCTATCTCCGCGATGTCAGGCTGATGGGGAAGTTGTTTGGTGAAGAGCCTCGAGCCAACAAAATCGCTGGCTACTATGAGGAGAAATACCGCTACGTTCTCTCCAAGACCTCCTCCTTACCGCTGTCGAATAGACCTCGAACTCTCTTCCTATTTTACAGCGTCAAGGGAGGAACCATCTCGTTCAACGCGCCGGGATCTCGCTGGCTGCAGACAATGATGATTGAAGTGGCCGGAGGTTACCCGCTGTCCAAAGAACTCGGCGGCGGGGGATGGAACACAGTGTCATTCGAACAGATTGCACAGTGGAATCCGGAGATCATCTTCATCGTTACCTATTCTGATAATCCTTCTCCAGCCAGCGTCAAGGAAAACATCCTCCATGATCCACTCTGGAGAGATGTGGCCGCGGTTAAGGAGGGCCGGGTTTATGCGGTACCGGATGATTCCCATTTGATCGCGATTGGAAGCTGGGATACTCCAAACTCCCGGTGGATACTGGGACAGCTTTGGATGGCCAAGAAAATCCAGCCTACCATCTTCACGGAGCTGGATCTGACGGCTGAGGTGAGGCAGTTCTACAGGGAAATGTATGGTCTCGATGAGGTAGGGGCCGGTGAGATCATGCAGCAGATCACCGGGGATTTGTAGAGATGGACATGAGGCACCACTTCCGCTTTCTGGCGATAACGGTCGTTTTGCTGGCGGTTTTCTTTGTTTCCCTATTCGCGGGCAGATACGCAGCGGATATTCGGGATTTGATCTCTAGTGGCTTGGGCGCGGAAATAATTTTCAACATTAGATTGCCGAGAATACTCGCCGCGGTTCTGCTGGGAATGGCGCTCTCGGCGGCGGGCGCGGCTTTGCAGTCGGCGTTTAAAAATCCGCTGGTGGAGCCAAGCCTGCTTGGCGTGAGCCAGGGTTCGGCCTTCGGTGCGGCGCTGGCCATCCTGTTTTTGGTAAACTCGCCGTTCGTCATCGAGGCGTCGTCAACCGTGTTCGGGTTGCTGGCGCTTCTGGTCGCCTACACGCTGTCTTCGTCAATAAAATACGGTGGAAAAATCCTCAGGCTGGTTCTGGCTGGGATTGCGGTCTCGGCGATGTTTTCCGGCGGGGTCGGGGTTATCAAGACCATGGCCGATCCGCTGAACCAGCTTCCGGCACTGACCTTCTGGCTGCTGGGTGGTCTCTCCGGGGTGCGGTGGAATGACCTGATTTACATGCTACCGCTGACTCTTTGTGGAATTACAGGGCTTCTGATAATTCGCTGGAGGATTAATCTGCTCACCTTGAGGGATGACGTCACCTTTTCACTGGGTTCCGATCCGGGGAAGCTACGCGCCGTGGTGGTTGTTTTTGCCGTACTGGCCGCTGCGGCGGTCACCTCGGTGGCCGGAGTTATCGCTTGGGTGGGCCTGATCGTACCACACATGTCTCGGAAAATATTCGGCGCCGATAACAGCCGGATTGTCCCGGCTTCTCTGATCTTGGGCGCCACGCTCATGATTGTCTTTGACACCATCGCCAGAGCCATTACCGCCGGTGAAATTCCACTGGGCATAATCACATCGCTTTGCGGAGCGCCGGTCTTTCTCCTGCTGCTTTCAAGAGGGGGTGAAAGCTGATGACAAAGATAGAGACCAAGGGAGTGAGGTTCCGATATTCGGGACAAAGCGAGGATGTTCTGAGAGGAGTTTCTACGGTCTTCTCTGGAGGCAGAGTCACCGCTTTGCTCGGACCCAACGCCTCCGGAAAGACAACGCTTTTCAAGTTAATCCTCAAGGTGCTGACCCCGACCGCGGGCAGCATCCATCTCAACGGAAGAGAGCTAAACCAGTTGAGTTTGTCTGAGCTGAGCAAAATCGTGGCCTGGGTGCCACAGGAGGAGGAGCCGCTGTTTCCCTACACGGTGCACGAATATCTCATGCTGGGCCGGGCACCGCACCTCGGCTTCTTCGACGTGCCGACGGGTGAGGACGAGCGGATACTCAGGCGCACCCTTGCTGAGCTGGGAATTTCGGAACTTAGCTGCCGAAAGACGACCGACCTGAGCGGCGGCGAGAAGAGGTTAATCTTCATCGCTCGGGCCCTAGTTCAGCAAACTCAGGTGCTAATCCTCGATGAGCCCACAGTACACCTAGATCTTAGGAATAAGGCTCGAGTGCTTCAGGCGATCAGAAAGGCGGCGAAGGCAGGAAAGACGGTGATCTTCTCCACCCACGATGTCAATGAGGCCTCACTAGTGGCGGATGAGGTCAAGATACTGAACGGGGGCAGGATAATCGCTCAGGGAGACCCGATCAAGGTGCTGACGGAACGGGTCTTGAAAGGGATATATGGCATGAAACTGGTGTTTAGAAAGGTGGAGAAGCGACCGATAGCGGAGCTGGCCCCGGAGAACTTCGCAGGGTGAGACGGTGAGGGTTATCTTAGCTGGAGAGAAGGGAGTTGGCAAGACAACGATTTGCCGGAAGATCATCGAGATCGCTGCTGAGATGAGGCTCATCTGTGCTGGCACGATAACTTCACAGCAGGGTGATGAACTCGTGGTCGAGGACATCGCCAGCGGTGATAAAAAGCTTCTTGCCGCCGTGACCGGTTCCCGCGAGATTCCGGGAGGGATACCACACTGTCACTTTGTCTTCAGTCCGGAAGGAATCGATTTTGGTAAGAGGGCGCTGGGAAAGAAAGGCGATCTGATGATAATTGACGAGTTCGGCAAGCTGGAGCTGATGGGAAGGGGCTTCGATAATGCACTGGAGACCTTCAAACAGCATGATAATGTCATCCTCGTAGTCCAAGACACTCTTAAGGACAGGCTGCTACGTGAGCTGGACGGCATCGACTTCAAGGTTGTTGAGGTCACAGAGGAGAACCGGGAGGAGCTGCCCCGTTTGCTCGTTGATTTGATGGGAAAATTTCAGGTGGACGTGGATGCTCATCGATGATCTGATCGCCAGCCTGCCGGACAAGGAGTGTAAGGTCAGGGAGGTCCGCGTCGGTTACCTCTGGATCGGTGTCGTGACCAAACACTGCGGGCTGGCGAAGAATTACGGTGGGCCTTACACCCCGGCTCCGGAGGGCTTCGGCAATCTGGAAAAGCTGGGGTGCTCTAAGCTACTGTCCTACGCTAAATCTTGGAACTTCCTTGAGGCGGGCATCGGCATCGCCACCCTGAACTCGCTGATCGATGTCAGAGGGAAGAGGAAGAACGCCTTTGACATCATCAGGGAGGTAGGCAGGAACAAGAGGATAGTGATGGTGGGGCACTTTCCCGATATCAAAGATTTGCAGAGGGTGGCCAAGGAGGTCTGGGTGCTGGAGAGAAACCCGCAACCCGGGGACCTCCCCGATACCGCGGCGGAGTACCTGATACCGAGAGCCGATATCGTCGCCATCACTGGGTCGGCGATCATAAACAAGTCACTGGAGAGGCTGCTGGAGCTGAGCCGGGGCAAGTTCACCGTGATCATGGGACCATCCACGCCAATGTCCGAGGTTCTCTTTGACTACGGGGCGGATGTGCTCGCCGGCGTCAGGGTGAAAGATCCCGCGAGCGTGATGAGGAAGATCTCGCAGGGTGGCGGGATGGTCAGCCAGCTCAAGGGTGATGTTGAGTTCAGGATCATGGAGAAATAGCTTTTGATGAAATCGGGTTTAATAATCTGAAGCGTAAAAGATAGTGGGCCCCGGTGGTGTAGGCCGGTCAATCATACAGCCCTTTCGAGGCTGCGACGCGGGTTCAAATCCCGCCCGGGGCACCAACTTGGCCAATGTTCAATTAAGTTAATCTCCAGCCATCCGGTTCCCTAGGTCTTTGGCGAAATAACAAGAACGGAAATTACCTGAGGTAAATTTTCGCGTTCGAAGTGAACTCTCTAGTCTCCGAAACCACATCAGAAAAAGCTTCAACCCTGAGGGTGTTTTCGTCGAGCATCTCCACGATGAGAATTCCCACTCTTCCACCGTAGTTAAACGGCCATCCACACTGGAACGAGTATAGTTTGTATGCAACCTTTCCTGAAGAAGGAGCAACGCTTTCAGGAGGTGGTCCCTCGGCCTTGTAAGCCGCAGGAGGCAGACCGACCATTTCGCTCCCGATTGAGATCATAACTTGAGATGGATCGTAGTTACTATAAACGAAAGCGATCGCATATTCCTCGAACTCGGATGTGTTCAAGACCTCTGGGGGGATGTTTTCGTAGAACCAGTTTCCGATCAGCTTTCCGGGGACGTCGGAGCAGAAGGTCCCGTTCTTGTCCTCCCCGGTGGTCGCCACCATCGAGTACAGCTGCGTTTTGATTGGCTCGACGAAGTACTGGAGAGGTTTATCTCCGTGTATTCCTTTGCTACTGTATCTTTGCGGATTAACAAAGGGATTTATCAAGTCTTTGTTGAGTACGCCTAGGTCCAACGCCGTCGGCGGTGCCAAGTTTCCGAGCCTTTGCCCGGCATCCACATAGTCTCCGACTTTTATTTTTTCGTCCACTATTACGTGGTCCAGATAGTAGGAAAAGCTGCTGGATACGCCGATGATGATCTGATTGTCGTCCGGGCCACTGGGTCTTATCTCTAAAACCTTTCCCGAGGTCGGAGCGAAAACATCACTCTTGGCCCCACCGTAAACGAAGTAGATGTGGTCCGTGGGCAGGGTATGGGCTGGTGGCACCAAGTTACCCAAGGGGATGATGTACTTGATTAAGTCGATTTCCACGGGCGAAAAGGTAAATTCAAGTTCTCCCGGAGGAAGAGCGGGATCAAAGCCAAATACTTTTTCCTCTTCGGCCTGCTCTTCTGCGGCTGGACCATACCCCAGAACAGCCGCCCAGGACCCAGTGACGATGCCAAATATCGTGCCTTCCATTTCAGTGGTCATTACCGCAAAGATGAATACACCGCTGTCACCAGATCTGTAGTACTGCAGATACACGGCAGTTTTGGTGTCAGGGAAAAAGCTGTTCTCCTTTACCAATTCCCATTCGCCCATGTGCTGGAGGTACCAGTCCACTACTTCTTCAGCATCTGCGCTTGTGGTGTATCCTTCAGGGCTGGCATCTGAAGGAATCCCCAGTCTGAGTTTCATCCAATCTGGTATCAGAAATTCGTTTGCGCCGGGATAAACAGGCACTTCCAGCTTTATGGTTCCAGTTGTGGTCGGCGTGTTAGATGGTGGCAACTCTGGCGGGAGGGATGTCAAGGTGGTTGTTGTGGATATCGTTTGAGTCAGTTGTCTCGGATTCATAAAAAATAAGTAAACACTGGTGCCTAACGCTCCTAATATCAGCAGGATCATGATGGTGAACATCACCTTGTTCATACATCCACCAAGAGCACTCAATCTGATATTTTTGAATAATATTTAAATTGGTTTTTCTAGTTGAGAATTTCAGCTTCGGTTTTTACGAATGATGTAATTTATTTATTCAACCACGTCAGTTAATTGGCTGTCTGAGATGAGAAAAACGCTTGCACAAACTGTTATCATCCTCCTGACGCTCTTTTCTGTCTTCTGGATCATGGGCAGCGTTCCGCAGCTGCTTCCGGCACTGTTAGTCGTAGCGCTTCTCGCCATCGGTTTGTTAGGAGTTCTATGGAAGCGTCGAATTTTGAGCTGGGCCGGAGCCGGAGCGGTGTGGGCGTTTTACGCCCCAGTCCTGCTAGCGCTCTTTCAGGTCTCGGTAGGCATGGCGTTGATCTACGGTGGACTGGTTGCTCTCATCTACGGAATCTGGGCCCCGCTGCTCTCCTCTGAGGCCACCGCTTGGCTGGTGAGAGGACGAACATCAGATCCGCAACTGTTCCAACTTATCGCCCCAATCCTCACCGTGTTAGGCTTGGCAATTTTTGTGGTCGGTCTTGTTCAAATCATCAGGTCAAAAATTCGCGGTGGCGGGCTGGTGACAGCTGGACTGTATTCGCTGGTCAGACATCCGCAATATCTGGGCGTCAACATCTTGGCCCTTGGCTTTGTGCTTTACGGCCTGAGGCCAATTGATTTCATTGCTTGGGCCAACCTAGTCTTCCTCCACGCAATCTTAGCCGAGGATGAGGAGGGGAGGCTCAAGGAAAAGTTTGGCCAGGCGTACTTGGAATATCAACGGCGGGTTCCCTTTCTACTTCCATTCGTTCCACATCGACTGAGGAGATTCTTCGGTGGACTTTTATCCACGGGCTGGAAGAGAAAGGCCGTTTTAATCGCAATTTATCTTCTGGCCCTAGCCATTTTGATCGCGGTTCTCTGGGCGGCATGGGTAGCAAACGGCGCCATGCTCATGAGGTAAAAACAACCCACGATCGCTAGATGATAAGGGTTAAAACAAATCGCAGCGAAATTGGGTTTTGGTGAATGGTTTGCCGAGACGCCGAGGCCGCTACTCAGGCCGGCTGCTGGTTGGGTTGGTCGTTTTGGTGCTGGCGGTCGGCATTTTTGCCGGTGCAGTGGCCGGTTACATGATAACCTGGCAGGAGGTTAAAAACCTCCAAGGCCAGGTGTCTTCACTTGAGGAGCAGCTCTTAGCGCTGGAAAACAAAATTTCGTCAATCAGCGACCAGATCTCTGGGCTGGCGAGGGAAAATGTCATTCACGTGGTGCAGGAGAATTTTTCTCTCCCTGACTTATATGAAAAGGTCAAGGACGCCGTCGTCGTGATTCGCTCCACACTTTCTGGTAGGGTGGCTCAGGGCTCTGGTTTCTGGTATAATTTTGAGGGCCAGCCAGTGATAGTGACCAACTACCACGTGGTCAGCGGTGCCAGCGAGATAGTGGTGACGCTCAGAAACGGCAACGCCTATCCCGCCACGCTGCTCGGCTCGGATCCATATGCAGACCTCGCCGTGCTTTCCCTCAGCGTCCCCAGCCATGAAATCAAGACGCTGGAGATCGTCAGCTCGTCCACGTTGAAGGTCGGTGATACGGTGGTGGCGGTGGGCAACCCCTACGGCCTCACCGGCTCGATGACGGTGGGGATAGTGAGCCAGCTCGGTCGCACAATACAGGAGTCAACCATTGGAAACTACTCAATCGCGAACATCATCCAGACCAGCGCACCAATAAATCCCGGCAATTCAGGCGGGCCGCTGCTGAACGTTCTTGGTCAGGTAGTTGGAATCACCACCGCGATTGTCGCCGATTCCCAGGGCTTGGGTTTCGCCGTTCCCTCAAACACAATTCTGCGCGAGATAGAGGCGCTGGTAAAAACAGGCACCTACAACAAACATCCCTGGCTTGGCATTTTGGGGCGCGACATGGACTACGAGATTGCCCGAGCCATGAACACCGACGTGACCTACGGTTGGCTGGTCGTCTCGGTAGTCCCTGGAGGCCCTGCTGATAAGGCGGGCCTGCGCGGTGGCACCAAGCAGTACTTGACTTCAACTGGTGCTGTGGTGACTATCGGGGGCGACATCCTGATAGCCGTCGACGGGCACCGCATAATTACCCTTGATGATCTGATGAGCTACCTTGAGGAAAACACCACCCCGGGGCAGGTGGTTAAATTCACGGTAGTCAGGAGCAACACCACCATTAATGTCTCCGTTGAGCTGGGCACTAGGCCGCCGCTCTCGTAGCCGCTCCTTGCGATGGGCAAAAAAAGATAAAAACATCGACTCGGATTGTTTATAGGTGAATAGTTGGTAAAACGACCTTTGGTTGCTCCCGAGGTCTGCGCACACTACCATTCGGGAAAAAAATACGAAATCCACGTCAGGTTGCCACAGGTGAAAAAGGAGAACATCGAGCTGAACTTTTCCAAGAATGGATTCTGTATCAAGGCTCAGAGGGATGATCTCGTCTTCGCCACCTGCCGTTCCCTTGATGTCCCCGTTGACCCGAACAAAGTCAAGACCAAGTACTACGATGTCGAGGGGCTGCTGGAGATAGTTGCCCCGCTGCTGAAGCCGATAAAGACCAAGAGAATTCCCATCAGGTAAATCTTAGACCCATGATTTATATGGGCGGGACCTGCCGTTTTGGTTGGTGAAGTCATGCCCAGCTGCGCTGTTTGCGGAAAACCGCTGGAAAAAGCCACGGTGAAGTGCGCCCGATGCGGTGCTGAGATGCATCGCCAGTGCGCCAAGAAAACCTTGGGAAAGAGCTACTGCCGGAGCTGCTACAAGGAGGGCAAAAAGCAGTCACGCTATGAGAGGATGGCCCAGCGCGATTATTGGAGATAATCAGCTCAACAAAATAAGTTTAATTCAGTGAGGAATAGATTCTCACGGGCAGGGGTATCCGAGCTAGGTCTAAGGAGCAGGGCTTAGAACCCTGTGGCTAAGGCCTTCGTGGGTTCAAATCCCACCCCCTGCACCAGTTTGGTCATCGGAGAAGACCAGAAGCTTTTTTGCAGGAGAGAAAGAGAAAAATATCGGAGGTGAAGGGAGATGGAAACGCCGGAAAAGCTTCTTAAAAAAGTTGGCATCCACGGGATGGCGGCAGCGATTTTGATGATAATCTTCGGTGCCCTGATCATCGCCTTTCCCGCGCTGATCTCCTGGCTGGTGGGTATTTACCTGATCGTCGTCGGTGCCCTGAATCTAGCCGGTGAGCTGGAGAAGAGAAGACCGGTTGAGCCCAGCCCTGCGGAAACGGGTGGTGCCCCAGCCGAGAAAACTGAGCAGTGATACAAAGTCGTTCCTTTCTATGGCCAGCTGCTGGATTGCGGGCAGGTGAGTTCGAGGTTATTGTCCTCAACCGTAGCATTTATTTGGGGTGAGTGGATAAGTTTGTGAAGCTGATACTATGCCTAAGCCCACGGGACCGACCAACCCCCAAGTAAGGAAGCTGTTGCGACTACTTCGCGAGCAGGGTAAAAAGCAGAAGGCGAAGATCTGGCTGGATCTGGCCGAGCGATTGGAGCGACCTCGGAGGTCTCGCGCCGAGGTCAACCTCAGCCAGATCAATCGCTATACTGAAAACGGAAGCTTCGTTGCAGTTCCTGGCAAGGTTTTGTCGGCGGGAAGGTTGGATCATCCCGTCAAGGTCGCGGCGCTGGCGTTCTCAGCCCCGGCGAAGCGCAAGATCTTGGCGGCAGGTGGCACCCCCATGACCCTGCAACAGCTGCTGGAGCAGAACCCGGTGGGCAAAGGTGTGAAGTTGATGGAGTGATATCATGATTATCGTTGACGGAAAGGACTTGGTTCTGGGCAGGCTGGCGAGTTTCGCAGCCAAGAGGTTGCTGGAGGGTGAGAAGGTCGTCGTGCTGAACGCGGAACAGGTGGTTATCTCAGGAAGGAAAGACGCTACTCTGGAGTCCTACCGGGCGTGGCTGGAAACGAGGAACGTCGCCAACCCAAGAAAAGGACCTCAACACCCCAAACGACCTGAGGACATCGTAAGACGCGCAGTCAGGGGCATGTTACCGTACGATAAGCCCAAAGGCAGGGAAGCCTTTCGTCGCCTTCGTGTTTTTGTTGGGGTGCCGGAGGAGTTCACCGGGAAGGAGACCGCTAAGGTGCCGCGAGCCAGTTTGGCGGACCTCGGTACCAGACGCTTTATAAGGGTTGGCGAGCTGAGCAAGTTGTTGGGCGGTAGGTTTTGATGAAGCCGGTTATTGCCATCGGGAGAAGGAAGGCGTCGCTGGCTAAGGTGAAGATCACACCTGGTAAGGGAAAAGTTATTGTGAACAATCGGGCACTAGAGGCCTATGAGCCGGAGCTGGCCCGCCTGAAGATCATGGAGCCGCTGCAGCTGGTTCCGGAACTCGCCAAGACTGTGGACATAAAAATTGAGGTGAAGGGTGGTGGGTTCATGGGACAGGCCGAGGCCGCCCGCACGGCGATTGCCCGGGGGCTTTTTGAGTGGTCCAAGGATCCCAAAATTCGCGAGTTATTCAGGCGCCATGACTGGACACTGATCAAGAGCGATGTTAGGTTCAAGGAGACGAAGAAGCCGGGAGGCCCGGGGGCTAGGGCCAAGTTCCAGAAGAGCTATCGTTGAGGTGTTGTGATGAGACCTGTGCGCTGTTTCACCTGCGGCAAGCTCCTCGCCGATAAATACGACATTTTCGAGGAGCGGGTCAAGAAGGGCGAGGAACCCGCCCGAGTGTTGGATGACTTAGGGTTGAAGCGCTATTGCTGCAGGACGGCGGTTATCACTAGCGTCGATTTCACCGAAGAAATCGCCAAGTTCAAGAAGTAGTCAAACAGCTTTTTAGCCGCAAAGGATCAATTTAAACACATGAGCACCGAGTGGTATCTGGACTTTGTTGACCTCGACTACCGGCCCTCTGGCGATGAGCTCGTCGCCCTCTTTAGAGTCGAGCCGGCTAAAGGCATCAGCATGCCTGAGGCAGTGGGCAGGGTGGCTTCTGAGAGCTCGATAGGGACCTGGACCAAGCTGACGACGATGACTCCTGAGAGGAGGAGGCTTATGGCCAAGGCCTTCGACATCAACAAGCCTTGGGTCAAGGTCGCCTACCCCTCTGAGCTTTTCGAACTAGGTAACATGCCGCAGGTGCTCAGCTCCATCGCGGGCAACATCTTTGGTATGAAGGCCATCAAAAACCTCAGGCTGGAGGACGTCAGTTTTCCGCCATCGTTGGTGAAATCATTTCCCGGGCCGCAGTTCGGCATTTCAGGAATCAGAAGTATCTTTGGAGTTAAGGATAGACCGCTGACGGTTTCGGTGCCCAAGCCCAAGGTTGGAATGAGTAGCGAGGAGCACGCCGAGGCTGGTTACGAGGCTTGGTCGGGCGGGTTGGACTTGTTGAAGGACGATGAGAATCTCTCCAGCCAGACCTTCAACCAGTTTGAAAGGAGGGCTAGGCTTTCTTTCAAGATGAGGAATAAGGCAGAGAAGGAAACCGGTGAAAGAAAGAGCTATCTCATTAACGTTACTGCCGAGACCCGGGAAATGCTGAGGCGCGCTAGGATGGTGAAGAGCCTCGGCGGCGAATACGTGATGGTTGATATCCTCACAGTCGGCTGGGCGGCGGTGCAGACGTTGCGAGAGGAGTGTGAGCGGCTAGGCCTAGCCATCCACGCCCACAGGGCCTTCCACGCGGCCTTCACGAGGAACCCGAAACACGGCATGTCTATGCGCGTGGTCGCCAAGATAGCTAGGTTGCAGGGCGTTGACCAGCTTCATGTAGGTACAGTGGTGGGTAAGCTGGAGTCACCCAAGGAAGAGGTGCTCGCGCTCAAAGAAACAATCACCAGCGATCGGGTAAAAGAATCTGATGGATTCTTGCCACAGGACTGGTGCGGGCTCAGGCCGATCTTTCCAGTCAGCTCCGGTGGACTTCATCCGGGCCTTGTCCCACAGGTTATGAGGCTTTTGAGTCACGACATCCTCATCCAGATCGGAGGCGGCATTTGGGGCCATCCTGATGGTGGCCGTGCTGGAGCTAGGGCGCTCCGGCAGGCGATTGAGGCCACCATGGATGGGATCCCATTGAGCGAGTATGCCAAGACGCACCAGGAGCTAAGGCGGGCTCTGGAAACCTGGGGATACACCAGACCGAAGTGAACAATGGAGAGGGAGCGATGTCGCCTTATAATGTTGAGCTGATCACTCCTGAGGAAAAGGATGAAATTTTCAACCAGAACCTGCACCGCTACCTCTACACCAAGAAGGCCAACATCTACGGCTGCTGCATAAAATTGCTCACCGAGCTTGAGGAGATCAAGGACAGGTGGGAGGAAAATTTTTACACGATGGATGAGAACATCCGCTCCCACGGCCGCCTTATCGTGCTGAGGGAAAAAGGTGGCGAACTGAACGTCAAGTACGATCCTTACACCAACACCGCCTTTCTCACCAACGTGAACTACTATGGGTGGGTGAAAAGCATCGCGCTGGCCGTGGCCGGAGATGTTCTCGAGGATGAGCACGGGATTTACTCGGTTCACGGGGCGGCGATAGATTTTGGTGGCACCGGTGTTTGCATTATCGCGCCTTCTGGGACGGGAAAGACGACGCACTCCTGGGGGCTGCTCAGACATCCTGAGGCAAGGCTGATCTCGGATGACTGGTTTTTCGTGAGGTTATTCGACCGGGGGCATCTGGCCTTCGGCTCGGAGAAGAACTGCTACATCGAGGCCGACATCGGCAAGATCTGGGGTGAATATCTACCGCTTGTGGAACGGTCGCACTTTGACGAGAAGGGCCGAGCGGTGGTAAACGTGAGGTGGATAGTTGGTTCAGGTGGCGTGATCCCCATGACCACGATTAGGAAGATCATCCTGTTGAAGCGGGATAGCACAGATGAGAGACGGGTCTACAGAATTTCGCCCGAGGAGGGACTGGAATACCTGCTCGCCAACGATTTCTGCAACCCCCACCAGCTGGTCAGGGACGCCAGGAAGATGGCGCTGCGAAAGAACTTCTTCAAAAGGCTCCTAGAAAAATCGGAGGTCTTCATGGTCAACACCGTGCCGCCACCGGCCGAGACGCATGAGAATATATTGCGCGTGATAAAAACGTGAATAGTTATACTAGAATTTAAAGCGGTGAATTATTGAAGTAAAACGATGCAAGGCACGGCAGATAGTTTTAAATTGTAGCAAACGGTATATTAGGGACAGGGCATGGTTTTTAGCAGGTCGTTTAAGCTAGCTGTTATAAAAACCCTGAAGGTCGGCGCCATTCTGGCTGCTATAATTTTTGTTCAAGCGATGCTGTTTTGGATATTTGAGGGTCAGGCCAATCCAGAGGCCAGTGATCCCTTTGAGGCATTTTGGTTCATAATCATCTATCTGGTGAGCGGGGCTGAGATAGTACCAGCGACAACAGCCGGACGCATCGTTTGCACGATGGTCGTCATTGAGGGTCTAGCCGTCCTCTCAATATTTATCGCTGCAGTTGCTAGCTATATCATGAAGGGTGGGACAATTACGAAGGGCAAGGGGTTTAAAAACCACATAATCTTATGTGGCCCGCCGGAAAAAGCCCGAAGGATAATTCTTCAGTTAAGGTCACCGGACATAAAGACCAAGCGTCAAATAGTTTACCTCTCCAAGGAGCCAAAGAACCCGCTCCCTGAGGAAGACATCCATTTTATTTCCGGTGACCCGACCAAAGACGAAGACATGAGAAAAGCCGGCGTCATGTCTGCTTATGCCGCTATAATTTTGGCAGATGAAAAGTCAGATAATCCCGATGCCCAAGCTATTCTCACCACGCTTACGGTGGAGAGTCTGAACAGGGATGTTTACACCTGTGTGGAAATATTGGACCCGGAGAACGAGCGACATCTAGCGAAGGCAAAGGTCGATGAAGTTATTTGTCCCAGTAAATTTGGGGAGTATTTGATTCTGCAGTCGTGTGTCAGCCCAGGCTTGTCGAAGATGTTCTCCTCGCTTTTAACGTTTGGGGAGGGTGATGAGGTCTATAGGATACCACTGCCCAACAGTTGCGTCGGAAAAAGTTTCAAGGAAACCTTTGTTAGATTTGGTAGAGAGAAAGACATCATCCTGCTGGCAGTGGAAAGAGGCGGTGAAATAAACATAAACCCAAAGGGTGAATTTAGACTTAAAAAAGGTGATTTTCTCTTCGTGATATCTGAAGAGGAACCAGTCGCTGAGAGCATCTAGGCATCCACGTCACTAAGTAATGTACGCACCAAAAACAGCGATTTTGTGGGCGATGTTCAGCAGAAAACATTTTCTTATACCAAGTTGTTAATCCTTAGGGGGCCGTGGGGTAGCTTGGTCTAGCCTCTCAGCTTGGGGTGCTGGTGACCCGAGTTCAAATCTCGGCGGCCCCACCAAACCTTTTGGATATTAAATTCCAAGACATCTCGGTAAAATCACATTGGCCGGGCTGGAAGCGCAGACAGCCATGAACTGACTTTAGTTAAAAAAAGGATCCAGCTCTGAAGATAGATGAGATAAGCTCCCGCGAGGATCAGGATTACTCCACCCTATTTTTCGCACCTGTGGTATAACCCGCTCAAAGCGATGCAGGATCAAATTTTTCGATGTTGAAACCGCTATCGTCAGTGGAACCATCAGCACGGCCATTCCTAGCGAATATGCCAAGAAGATTAAGAGTCCCGAGAGGAGTTCCCCCGAGCTTATCGCCGTGAAGACCACCATCAGAAAAACCGGGAGGGCACAAGCGGTGGATGCAATGGCGTAGCCGACTCCAAAGATGAAGAAGGACAGCAGACCTCCGCGAAGTGGCGCGGGGAGTGAGACAGAGAGGGAGAGCTTAACTCCGGCCAGCCAGAGGAGACCGAGCGCGATGAGGAATTCCCCAACTGCGATCATCGCCCAGGGAGAGTATGGTCCGATTTGGACGCCCAACAGTGAGACCAGTGTGCCCGTCATGAGAAAAACGGTGATGAAGCCGAAAGATACCGCGGCACCAACACTGGCTCCCTCGGCGACACTTTTCCGCATAGAGATAATTCCGCGTCGTCTGAAATGGTAAGCGACATATGCTGGAAGCAGGGCATAGGCACAGGGGTTAAAGAAGGTGACAAGGCCAGCTCCGAAAGCGAGCGAAAGGAGCGCAGTATCTACCATATCAACGACAACCTAGATTAACCTGTCGATTTCAGCCGATAGGACCGCGTAGGATGTCGCGCCCACGTTTTTATGTGAGATGCGCCCTTGCTGGTCAAGTATGTATATCGTCGGAATATAACTCACCGCGTAGGTTACTCCAACGTCTGGTCCACTTGCAAAGATCCACTCACCACCGTATCTCTCCTTGAATACCCGGATGGTCTCGTTTGTCTCATTTGTGTCGATATCGATCGACATTATCACAACTTTATTACCGTAGTTGCCATAAACTTCCTTGAGATGGCCCATCTGCGCAACGCAGGGGCCGCACCATGTGGCCATGAAAATCGATGATCACGATTTTGCCGCGATGATCGCTAAGGCTGAATGGGTGACCGTCGATATCAGTCAGGGTGAAATCCGGGGCTATTTGTCCGATTCCAATGCCAATGTCATTTTCCTCTGGTCGATTTTCTGAACCCTGAGGACTGGTTTTCCCCATCGTTAGAAAATATCCAGCCACCCCTGCTAGGGCAATCACCAAGACCATCGCGGCGGTTATGGACGTAAGTTTTTTCAATAAATCACCAAATTCATAAGTCTTTCCTAGTAGACTTTTTGTCCTCCATCTAATATCTTTTGACCATCTATCGGTTTTGCAGTCTCCGTGATCCTCAGTTTCTGCAAAATATTTATCAAACGAATTTACAATAAATATGGGAAATCCTTGAAATCAAAGGAAGCCTTAGTAAATTTCATTGAGGAACAAATTAAGATCGAAAAAGAGATCACTCGCTCGTTGAACCGCGCATTGGTTGAAATTGGAAATCCCGCCGTGAAGGGAGCTCTTAAAGGCATCTCCTTGGATTCGAAAAAGCACGCGGAAATGTACGATGCGGCCATTAAGTTATTAACTGGCATTACCCGCGCCCTTACACAGGAGCATCTCGACAAACAAAAGGAACTCGTGAAAAAACACATCCGCCTTGAGGCAGAACTGATTCAAAAGATCAGCGAAGTGATGCCAAGCATCGAAAATGAGAAGGTTAAACTCCTTTTAGATGCGATACTTTCGGACGAGAAGAGACATCACGAATTGCTAAAAAAGGTGTTGGAGATTCTCATTCGAGGTGAAACGGTAACTGAGGAGGACTGGTGGAGTGCCCTCTGGAGAGACGTTCCTTATCATGGAACTCCGGGAGGGTAAACTTGGCTGAAACTGTTAAGTAGTTTTAAAATCAAAAAAGTTTTGAGGTACAAATATACTTCTTGGTGCGTGTGGAAAATAAACTTTTTATCCCTCATTAGCTTCCTCAAATTAAACTCTGGACTTCCCGTTTGTAAAAATGAGGTTTTTACTTTGAGCCACTTGGTTTTTTCACAAGAAAACGTTTCCAAGTTTTCAGGTCATTGAGCGAGAAGGGTAGATGGTAAACAAATGAAGACGGTTCCCTGAAACATTGAACGAAACAATCATTACAACCAAATGGGTTGTATTTTTCCCAGCTCTTGTTCCTGTTCAACACCGTCCTCTTTTTAAAACAAGGGTGAACTTTTCCGGACCAATCAATCCAATAAACGACGCGCCCGCTGCCACAACGGCTCGTGTCACTGAAATTACCCTTTGCGTATGCTATCGCCTCGTGCAAAAAAATATCAGTGTTGATGATATCGTAACCCATTTTTTTCAGCCTGAGCGCGGCGCTGAAGAAATCTGCTATCTGCTCATTTCTCAGGCCACTGATGATGCTGTTGCACTTCGAAAAATATTCCCCGCCATTCGTTTCGGGATAGCAGAAACCAACGGGAATGCCAACTTCGTCGTTTACAAACCTGACATATTCTTCTATTTTTTCGATTATGTATCGGTTGGGTGGGGTGTTGGCAAAAGATCTTATTCCTAACTTTTTACAATTTCCCACGCTTTTCAAGCATTTTTCAAAAGCACCAGCGTGCCCCCTGTTTTGGTCATGTTCTGAACTCACATGGCTGTCGATGCTAAAACCGATCGCATCCACGTGGCCCTTTACTTCGTCGACTCTGTCGGGCAAGGTTCCGTTTGTCGCTATGTGTACGAAGATACCCAAATCATGGGCCCTCTTTACCAACGCAGGAAGATGGGGGTGGAGAAAAGGCTCACCTCCGGTGAGGGAAAGAAAGGCCACTTTATTTTCCACACACTGGCGCAGGAGTTCAAAGGCAGCGTCGATGGGAAGATTTTTAGGAGGCAGGTTTGGTATGTTGCACATCGAGCACCGGCAGTTGCAAGCGGAGGTAACACTGAAGATGGCAGTTTTCCATCTGGCACCAAGCATGCATTTGAGTATAGTTTCTATCATCTGGCTCTCATTACTAGTATCTCAGGAACAATTTATGAATCATAATATATTTTTGGATTTCGTCACCACCACGCTTAAAGAGGGTAAATAAAATTATCCGTTTATATTTAGTACCCCGGCGCCGCTAATTTTTCCCTGCTTGAGTAGAATCAAAGCGTCGTTTGCTTCTTCCAGCTTAAACAATTTGATCTGCGGTTTTATCGGTATTTCGGCCGCTAAGGGTAAAAACTCCCGCACGTCTCTCCGAGTCACATTGGCGACGCTTTTCAGCTCTTTCTCCCACCAGAGATGCTCGGCATAGTTTAGCTCAGGGATGGTGGTTATTTTTCTGATCGCATTGACCACGACTCTGCCTCCCTTCTGAAGGTTTCTTAACGCTTCCCGAACTGGTTCGCCCACAGGAGTAAAATCAATGGCGCAGTCAAGTTTGGCCGGAGGGGTATCCCCAGTGGCTCCAACCCAATCGGCTCCTAGCTTCCGGGCCAGTTCCTGATGTTCCGTTTGTCCCACTCTGGTGAAGACGAAGACCCTTGAGTTAGGTTGAAGGTGTTTGACCACCTGAATGACGATGTGGGCCGAGGCACCGAACCCATAAAGGCCGAGAACCTTTCCATCCGCCATCCCTGACAGCCTCAGGGCCCGGTAACCGATTACACCTGCGCAGAGCAGTGGTGCGGCTTGGAAGTCGGTAAATAGCTCTGGTATTGGGTAAGCGAAATCCTCGGAGACGACCGTGTACTGGGCATAACCTCCATCTTCATCCTTACCCGTCCATCTAGCCTCGGCGCATAGATTTTCCGCACCGACGAGGCAGAAGTGACATCTGCCGCAGGCCCAGTTGATCCAAGCCACCCCTACCCGGTCACCCACCTTAAATTTGGAAGCTTGGGGGCCAAGTTTTTCCACCCGACCAACTATCTCGTGTCCAGGCACCATGGGAAATCTTGTCGGTGGCACTCTGCCCTCGATTTCGTCCAGTTCGGTGTGGCAGATTCCACAAGCGGATATCTTGATCAGAATCTGATTGCCAGCGGGAACGGGGTCGATCAGGTCGACTAGTTCCAGTGGATTTTCTTCGACAGGAGCAATCTTTGTGATCACCGCTGCCCTCATCAGCTCACCAAAGTTTGTTATAAAATCGTGTTGCGGAACCTAAAACTTTTACCCCGATAATTTCTGATGCAGATATTTTTGCACACGTGTGCATTTATAAGTGACTTTTTTTATCATCATATTGGGTAAGGTTATGAATGACAAAGGCATGATTCATGAAGCGGCAAAGATATTAGGGATAAAGTCCACAGGAAGGAGAATTTTGGACCTCTTGGCGCGAACTGAGAAAAAACTCTCAGTGGCGGAAATTGTCGCTGGCACGAAAAGATCGGAGCGGGCCGTTAAAGAGCACCTGAAGAAGCTGGTTAATTTGAAACTAGTTCAGAGAGAAATCTCAGTGACAAAGGAAGGGCGGTTAGCCTATCGCTATTTCAGGTTGCATTCTGATGATTTCATCCGGGCAGTGGGATGTGAGATACGCCGGCGTCTATACTATCTGAAGAAGATTTCAGGGTGAAAAAAGAGCAACGTAACATCTTAGCGACTAGTTAAAATGGGGGTAGTTGCTCTGAGCGAGATAGTTCTGACCGCGGAGTATTCCCTGATGAGCGATTACCGCGGTTCAGAGTTTCTCGGCTTTGCCGCCTGCGCCCCGAAGATAGTGCCAGATTGGTTATACAGGTTGGTGGTATGTCCCCCCGTGCCCCGGCACAACGGGGTGGTGAAATATGCGCCCGGAGGAACGAGAAAGATCGAGGCCGCCCTATTAGAGAAGGGCTTCGATGTGGTGGTGGCGCATCCGGATCAGTTGAATAAGGTTATCGATAACGAAACCAAGGTTTTGGGCATTACCTCGAACGACCCCTTAGGAATAGGTCCCGCTTCCAGTACTTTTTCCAGCCTGATGGGTAAGGAGACCTATTCGGCAATCTTCTTCCGGAAACTGATCACCAATCCCATAATTAAGGACAATGGTCTAAAGACGATAGTCGGTGGCCCTGGGGCGTGGCAGCTGGCGGACGATTCGGTGCGAAAACAATTGGAGATAGATTGTGTGGTTGTAGGGGAGGGAGAAAGAACCGCTGTGAAGGTATTTGAAAAGGCATTGAAAGGTGAGACGCTCCCGGGGATTGTAGAGGGTGAAGTGGTACCCGTTGAGGAAATCCCATCCATAAAACACGCCACGATAAATGGGATAGTTGAAATCGCCCGAGGTTGCGGCAGGGGATGTGAGTTCTGCGTTCCCACCCTCCGCTATTTCAGATGCAGACCGATCGACAAAATTCTGGAGGAGGTGAAGGTCAACCTCGATGCCGGGCTCGACAGAATCCTCCTGCATGCCGAGGATGTGCTGAGATACGGGGCGAAAAGTATCATCCCTGATGAAGCTAAGGTCCTGAAGCTGTTTGAAGAGGTGAAAAAGGTCACGGGATGGGGTGCCTATATCTCTCACTTTGCCTTCGCCTCGGCTATGGCGAAACCCGAGCTGATAAAGCAGCTGAAGGAGCTCATGGAGGTGCCGAGCAGAAAAATACCATGGATCGCGGGACAGGTTGGCATAGAGACCGGGTCGCCCCGTCTCATAGAAAAAAATATGCGGGGAAAGGTGGCACCATTCAAACCAGAGCAGTGGCCGGAGGTGGTGATTGAGGCCCACAAGCTGTTGCACGATAACTGCTGGGTGCCCTGTTCTACGCTGATCATGGGGTTGCCCGGGGAAAAACCAGAAGATGTTGTAAAGACGATTGAACTGGTGGAGGAACTAAAGGAGTACAAATCCCTCATCGTTCCCCTCTTTTTCGTGCCGCTAGGGGTGCTCAGTGAAGCGAGGAGATTTACCGTTAACGACATGATGCCAGAACATTGGAAACTGCTGGCCGCTTGTGTGAAACATGACCTGAAATGGATTGACGAGCTAGCTAAGGATGAATTCAGGTCGTTCGTCCATCGAATCATGCTGGAGAAGGTTTTCATCGGGTTCATCAAGCGTGGGCTCAAGCCATATCTGAGGGCGATGGAACAGGGATTAAACCCGTTGCAGATGTGAGGACCCGCTCGCGGGAAAAAGGCAATTTAGCTGGTTGACACAACAGCATTTAAAACGAAAAAACAAGTCATTTAGGACATACATGAAAAGGCTTGGTCCCACAACTGTAGGCTTAGCGATTGCCTTTTTGGTTGATTTGCTTCTCCACATTTTTCAGCCCCTAGGCGACGACTTTTCCCTCGTAAGCAATATCATCACTATGTTTTTCTCACTTCTTGCAGTAATTTTCGGCGCTGCTTCCTGCAAACTGCATGGTCTCTCTAACATCAGAGGCAGAATCATGATTTTCTTGACGGCGGGGATATTTTTCTGGTTTCTTGGGGAATTAAGCTGGAGCTTATATAAAATCGTTCTCGGTGTTGAAGCGCCCGTGGCCAGCATTGCTGATGTTTTTTGGATTGCCGGCTATCCTCTATTTATACTGGGAATTTTGCTCGTTTGGAACTCGACAAAAATAAAGCGCGATTATAAAAGGCTGATTTTCAATCTGATGCTGTCAGCGATTATCTTAGTCTTCTTTTTTTACCTTTCGTTGCCAACACTCACAGCGGTCGACATGCCCGCTGTGGAGAAGGCAACCACCGCAGGCTATATCATTGGTGACGCCTTTTTGTTGATCGCCCTCATCACCACGATGATCCACATTTCGGGAAAAGAGCTTTTCAAGCTGTGGGTGACAATTTTAGCTGCTCTGTTATTAATAGCGGTCGCAGACGTCCTTTACACCCTTATATTGAGCTCCTACCTGAGCGGCCACATTATCGACGTTCTCTGGGATCTGGGCTACCTCATACTTGCCGTTGGGTTCTTTAACTATAATGTAAAATACAGAAAACTTCTGGAAATCGCTTTTAAGAGCCCGCATTAAAGTAACTAGGATGCCCTCAATGGAAAAATGACCTATGAGCTCAAAACTTTGGTGGATGAGATGAAGGTTGGCCTGATAGGTTGTGGCGCAATTGGCGCGGCATTGGCACAGTTGATTGATTCAGGTGAAGCAGGTGGGGTGGAGCTGGGCTGGGTCTATGACTTGAAGCTGGAGCGCTGCAAGAGGCTGGTTTCCGGCTTAAAAAACAAGCCCAGAATTTTGCGCAGGGTTGCCGAAATTTACGAGGACGAGGATGTCGACATAGTTGTCGAGGCCGCTTCTCAGGAGGCGGTCAGACAATATTCGCTGGACGTCCTCAGGTCCGGAAAAGACCTCATCATCCTTAGTGTGGGCGCTCTTTCTGGTGAGGACCTCCTCAACAGTCTGCGAACCGAAGCCATGAACTTGGGCAGGAAGATCTACATCCCCTCCGGCGCCGTGGTGGGAATTGACGGAGCAAAGGCTTCGTCGCTACGGGAAATTAAAGAGGTGAGGCTGACAACGCGAAAACCTCCTTCTGCTTTTAAGAATAACGAATATCTCAAAAGAAAAGGAATAAAGCTAAGCGGACTCAGGGGACCAAAGGTGATCTTTAGTGGAACAGCCCGTGAGGCTGTGAAGTTCTTCCCAGCCAGCGTCAACGTGGCCGCCACCTTGAGCTTGGCCGGTGTCGGCTTTGATAGAACATTAGTGAGGATTGTTGCCGACCCGCGAATCAAAAGAAATATCCACGAGATTAGAATCCGCGGCGAGGCAGGCGAACTCTTGACTAGGTCGCTTAATGTGCCCTTTCCGGAGTCACCGCGAACCAGCTATCTGGCAGCACTTTCAGTAGCACGAACTTTAAAAAATCTAAGCGAGACAGTTCAAGTTGGCACATAGTTAATAACCTCTGCCCACTTGTTTTCTTAGTGTCAGTATGCAGCAAGAGCAACTTCGTGACGAAATTTTGAGGCTGAAGGCCGAGCGTGAGGCCATCATCCTCGCCCACAATTATCAGCGGGAGGAGATACAGCTACTTGCGGACTACATCGGGGACTCGCTTGATTTAGCAAGGTATTCTGCTAAGGTAAAGGAGAAAGTAGTGCTCTTTGCCGGAGTTGATTTCATGGCCCAGACCGCGGCGATGCTGAACCCGGATAAAACAATTCTGATCCCGGACCCAGATGCCCGATGCCCGATGGCCGCCCAGCTGCCCCCTGAAACGGTCCGCGAGGTCAGGTTGAAGTATCCCGGGGCGGCGGTGGTTCTTTACATCAACACCCTCGCCGAAACTCGCGCCGAGGCCGATGTTGTCTGCACCTCAGCTAACGCGGCTCAGATAGTCAATGCTCTCGATGAGGAGGAAATCATTTTTGGTCCTGACAAAAACTTGGCCTGGTATGTTCAGCAGAGAACTGACAAGAAGATTATTCCAATACCAGATTTCGGCTACTGTTATGTTCACAGAATGTTCACTCCCGCTGACATCCTCCTCAAAAAGGAGAGGTTTCCGGACGCCGAGGTACTGGTTCACCCTGAATGCGACCCCGAGGTACAGAAGCTGGCCAGCCACATGTGCAGCACCAGCCAGATGGTGATCAGAGCCAAGGCCTCCCCAGCGAAAAGGTTCATCATCACCACCGAAGTAGGTATGGTGGAGCGCCTCAGGCGGGAGTTCCCAGAAAAGGAGTTTATACCCGCGCTGGGGACTGCTGTCTGTCAGCAGATGAAAAAACACAACCTGCAAAAGCTATACGAGTCATTGCGGGATATGAAACACGTGGTGACAGTTCCGCCGGCCATCGCCGCAAGGGCTCGACGAGCGACGGGAAGGATGTTGGAGCTCTCAGGGAGGGCTACCCGTGACTGAAAACTATCTTAGAAAGAAAATCCGGGAGATGCTGGCCGAGGACCTAGGAAGCGGAGATGTGACCTCAAACGTTCTGATTGATCCGAAGCTCCGCGCTAAGGCTGAAATTATCTCAAAACAGGACGGGGTGCTGGCCGGTGTGAAGGAGGCCGCGATGGTCTTCAGGGAAGTTGGCGTTAGGGTGAAAATTTTGCGTCGTGATGGAGAGAGCATCCGTCCCGATGAAGTGATCATGAGATTGGACGGCCCGGCGAGAAAGATACTGGCCGCCGAAAGAGTGGCGCTGAATTTGATGATGAGAATGAGCGGCATAGCCACGGCAACGCGTGAGCTGATCGAGTTGGCGAGAGAAAAAAATCCCAAGGTGATAATCGCGGCGACGAGGAAAACGGCCCCACTGTTAAAGTATTTTGATAAACGCGCAGTGGAGATTGCTGGCGGCCATCCTCATCGTTTCAACTTGAGCGACCAAGTTCTCATTAAGGACAACCATCTCAAGCTGGTGGGTTCCATCGCTGCCGCGGTGAAGAAGTTTAAGGAGGTAGGCAAGTTCGGAAAGATCGAGATTGAAATCACCACGCCAGAGGAGGTGCTGGAAGCGGCGAGTGCCGGTGCCGATATTGTGATGCTGGATAACATGACACCGGACCAGATAAAACGTACTATCACGTTGCTTGAAAAGGCAGATTTGAGAAAGAGAGTCTCCTTGGAAGCCTCTGGGGGGATAACTCCTGCAAATATCGCCGATTATGCGGCAACTGGCGTTGAAATAATATCGACTAGCTACATGACAATGCGCTCGCATTCAATAGATATGACGCTAAAGATAAGGGAGGCCCTTTGAGCGAGGTGGTATTCAAAACCCGTCTTTTGTGACTGGAGACCGCAACAGTAAGCGTTTTTAAGATAATCGGTGACAGAATAGCAGAAAATGAGGTGATCATATGGCCGAATTGACACCCAATGCCCAGAAGGTCTACGATGCGCTTAAAAAGCTAGGCGCGACAAGCCCTGAGGTGCTGAAAACAGCGGACGATGTGATGCGAACCGCGCACCTACCCAAGGGTATGGTGAACAACGCGCTGATGGAGCTCGTCGCGAAAGGCTTTGCCAAGCGCGTGGCGAGAGAAAAGGCGGCGGGATATCATTTGTTAAAGTGACTCCACCCCCCTGCTTTTTTGTTTTTTTATCTTGCCTTAGTTGTAACTAGGTTATAGACAATCACAGCATTCTTTTTCCCAAACACCATCGAAAATAAAAAAACAGACCAAGATAAAGGATAGTGAAAAAGCGTGCAGTTTCCACCCATGAAAATGATTGGGTGTTGAAATGAAAAGAACCGGAACCGCGGAACTACCTCTGCATTATGGGGCTTGCCCCCCTTGGCTATTCCGGCGCATGGTTAAATTATCGGGTGCAATAGTTGAGGCCATTGTGCTGGAACACGGCACGGAGGAATTTTTGCAGAGGATGGCGGACCCATTCTTCTTCCAGTCACTTGGTTGTATCGTGGGTTTTGATTTCCACTCCTCAGGTCTGACCACGACGCTCACCGGCGCCCTGAAAGAAGCACTAATGCCCGAGGAGCTGGGAATAGCTGTCTGTGGTGGCAAGGGAAAAGTGTCAAAATTGGTGCCACAGGAAATTGAAGGATTGACGGATATCTTCTCATTCACCACGGCAAAGACGGAGCGGCTCAAATATGCCAGCAGGATGGCCGCAAAGGTGGACAACGCCTGCGTTCAGGATGGTTATCAGCTTTACCACCACGCTTTTTTCGTCGATGAGAACGGAAATTGGGCCGTGGTTCAGCAGGGGATGAACGAAAACTTTGCGCGGCGATATCACTGGCTTTCCGAGGGATTGAGAAGCTTTGTGGAGGAGCCCCATTCTGGAATAATTGGTGAACGTGCCGAGGAGGTAGCGCTGGATATGACTGCTCGGGATAGTGAGGAGGCAAGGAGGACAAGCGTGGATCTAGTACGCGATGGTCCAAAAAGGATTTTGGCCGAAATTCGCGAGTTCGAGCAGCGCTCATTGGATGATTTTGTGGGCAAGGAAGAGCGGACCATGAGACTCGTGATGCCCCGCAGCCATAGAATCACCGAGCTGCCCAAGCGGACCATCGCCGCCCTGCAGCGCGCCTATGAAATCCAACCGGAGAACTATGAGGAGTTAATAGCCATCTCCGGAATTGGACCTAAAGCGATTAGGGCCCTAGCTCTGGTTTCAACCTTGATCTACGGAAAACCCCCGTCTTGGCGGGATCCGATTAGATATTCCTTTGCCCACGGCGGTAAGGACGGTGTTCCATTTCCTGTGGACAGGAAGACCTACCAAGAAACAACCGAGATCCTGGAAGGAGCCATTGAAGCGGCTAAGTGCGGGCATGAGGAAAAGTTGAAAGCGATCCGCAGGCTTCATGAGTTCATTGGTTGATCTGAGGCCCTTTAATATTGGCGGCGAAAATTGATTTGGGATATCCATGACAAGGGGATCAAACGCGGCGGAAGTTGAGATAGTAGAGGTTAAAGATCTGGGCCTGAAGAACCCGCTGATTATCGCCGGTTTTGTCGGAGCTGGTTTGGTGGGCTCAATTGCCGTGGATCAGATAATAACTAAGCTGAAAATGGAAGAGGTGGCTTATATCAAATCTAAACACCTGCCTCCGGTGGCGATATTTGTTGGGGAAAAGTTGAGGCATCCTTTTAGGATCCACGCGAGCAAAAAGGACAACCTCTGTGTGGTTATCTGCGAGATTCCACTGAAAGAGGAGGGGCTCTACTCAATATCTTCGGCACTTCTCGATTGGGCCGAAAAGCATGACACCAAAGAAATTCTGGTTCTTGAGGGCATACCGGTGCCGGGATTACCTACGGATCGCCAGCCCTTCTGCGTGACCGAGCTGGGCAAGTGCGAACACTTCAAGGATCGGGGAATCAATCTGCTTCGAAAGGGCATCATCTACGGAATTGCCGGTGCTATACTCAGCGAATGCCTGACGAGAAAAATAGAAGGAACGGCCATCCTCACCCCAGCGATGGCTACCATTCCTGATCCCGAAGGTGCCGCGGTGCTGATCGAGGCGCTGAACAGAACCCACGGGCTGAAAATTGACACCGCCGAATTGATCGCGGGTGCCAATGAGATTCGGGAGAAGCTGAGGGAGATCGCGGAGAACTACGAGAAGGCCACTGCCACCGAGCCAGAGAAGATGTATGCCTGATTCCGAGGTAACGAGGTAAATGGCCGTAAGTGATGAAAAGTTAAGGTCACTTTTGAGCGCTAAGGTGATCGCAGTAGTGGGAATGTCAAAGGACCCCTTAAAATATGGCCACAAGGTTGGAGCCTACCTGAAGGGTCACGGCTACCGCATAGTTCCGGTAAATCCATCGGCCGAGGAGATACTTGGTGAAAGGAGTTACCCGAGCCTTTTGGACGTGCCTGAGCAGCTGCAGAAGGAGATAGAGCTGGTCGATATCTTCCGGCCATCGGACGATGTTCCTCCAATCGTGGCACAAGCAGTTGAGCTGAGAAGAAGGCACGGCAAAGTCAGGGGTGTCTGGATGCAACTGGGCATCGCCAACGAGGCGGCAGCTGAGATGGCCGAAAAAGCCGGACTCGAGGTCGTCATGGACCGCTGCATCATGCTCGAGCACAAGCGACTCAGGCGCTAACTAAGGATTAATTGGCCAGCTCTTGTGATACCATTTCAATTGAGTTCTTAAGGTAATCAACGACGTGTTTGCCGTAATAAGTTTGGTTGTGGCCCGGCATAATCGCTTTGACTTGCCTGTCGCCCGTTAGCTCAAGAAGTAAGTTGAGAGAATTCAACTGCATCTCCAAACTTGTGTCATCGGTTGCTTGCAAGGTCATGTATTCGAGTTCAAAAGTCATGTCCTCAGGTGCCACATCGTCACCCGGATAGGATATCGTGACATCGCCGCTGAAAAGTAATTTAGTTTCCACTTCCAGAAAACTTAGACATCCATAAGTGTGCCCGGGAGTCGGGATCACGTTTAGACCAAAAAGATGTTCGCCTCCATAGAGCAGCTGGGTCGGCGTGTAGCCAGTATAGGTAAAGTCGATCGGCACTCCCGGGAAGTTCATCCCCATCTGAATCAGATATGAATCCGCGAAGGACGCGTAAACTGGGATTCCAGCGTCTATGAAATAGTGTCCGGCTCCGGCATGATCGGCATGTCCATGCGTCAGCAGCACGGCTAGAATTGGTCTACTGGGTAACTTTTTGTTGATTGCCACCATGAGATCGGAGTAAAGATCCTCGGCGCCGCAATCGATTAAAACAATTCCTCCCTTGAAGTTAACAGCGTAAACATTGGCCTTGTAGAAAAATCCTGGTGGAACGCCCAGTTGGGATGAGAGCGGGGTATATTCCTCGAACCTAGTTACGCCATCACGTTCTTGATAAACTTTTACCGCAGCAGTGCTCTTTGATTTAGCTTGGGCAATCGATGGGGCGGTCACCAGAAGAATCACGACGACCATCAGAACAGCGATCATGGGTTTGAAAAACCTGCGCCGCGCAGCGTCTCCTTTTTGGGCCAATTCGGTTGACATCGTCTATGAGGTCTCCTCACTACTTTATAAACCAATCTTTTCTGAAGATGAGACTCGTAAGTGCAGAGGTTAAACCTTAATAACGGAGATTCCAGATTCTTAAACGGTCCCGCGGTAACTCAGCCTGGTAGAGTGGTCGGCTGTAGACCCAAACCGCGCTGAAACCGACAGAATCTAGAGGATTCCGGTAAATGTCGGGAGTTCAAACGCGGATTAAGCCGCTGAAACTCTCCCCCGCGGGACCACACAAGCTTTTAAAACTGAGTGGACAACAATAATTTCGGTTGGCGGCCATAGCGGCGAGGAAATACCCGGTCTCGTCAGATCCCGGAAGTCAAGCTCGCCTGCGTATCGGGTTGTACTTTTGTGCGCAAGCCAAAGGGAAGCCCGGTTCGCTGCCAACCGTTGATTTTAGTTCTTTTGTCAAGGTTTACCATATGGTGAGTTACTCGTGAGTTTAGCACCAAAAGAGCGCGGGCCAGCTGGTTGGGTATTTACTTCCGCGGACCTCTACCTGACATAAGCGTCTTAAACCGAGACATTATTTAGTGAGTTTGGGCCCTGGTGGTGTAGCCCGGTCTAACATGGAGCCCTGTCGAGGCTCCGCCCCGGGTTCAAATCCCGGCCAAGGAGCAATAGCTCTGCCGAAGGGCGCCATTTTGACCCAGGGCCCGATTTACCGTCTCATGGCCCTGGTGTGTGTTTTTAAACCCCACCGAAAGCAATATTTAAGCTGAACACAACATCTTGAAGGACGATTTTGGTGTCGGTATGCAGATAGAAATCAGAAAACTCGACGGGGACGAAATGGAGTTCATGCTCTCAAACGCGACCCCGGCCTTTGCCAACTCCGTCCGTAGAGCAGCCTTGCGCGATGTGCCGATCATGGCGGTCGACGAGGTGGAGTTCAAGGTGAATGATTCCGCAATGTACGACGAGATCATTGCCCACCGACTCGCCATGGTGCCGCTTACCACCCCACCTAAGGGCTATGTGTTGCCCAGCGAGTGCGGTTGTCGCGAGGGGCGTTGTGAGAAGTGTTCCGCGGAACTCGAACTCAAAGCAGAGGGCCCCGGCATGGTTTACAGCGGTTCACTTAACCCATCGGATGAGGAAGTAAGGCCAGTCAATAGTTCTATTCCGATAGTGAGGCTGGAGAGTGGGCAGAGGCTGGAGCTAGTGGCTATCGCTCGTCTAGGTCTTGGTAAGGAACATGCCAAGTGGCAACCCGGAATCGTGGCTTACAAGTACATGCCGGTGCTTGAGTTTGATCCCAAACTCTGCAATGCCTGTGGCGACTGCGTCAAGGCCTGTCCAAAGGACATTCTCGAAATCGAGGAAAGAAAGGTTCGGGTTAAGGATTTGACCCAGTGTACCATGTGCAAGACCTGCGCGGAGGCCTGTCACTCCAAGGCGGTTAAGGTTTCAGGTGACCCGACCAAGTTCATCTTCAGAGTTGAGTCAACGGGAACACTGCCACCGGACCAGATAATACTTAAGGCGGTTGAATCCCTTCAGGCGAAGTTTGAGGAGTTCCCCAAGCTGGTCAAAAAGCTCTGATTTTTAAAAGGCAAACGCGATAATTCTGCTGGCGCGGGGGTAGCCTAGCCAGGTCAATGGTCTCAAAAGCCGGCCTAAGGCGCCAGCTTGAGGGGCTGGTCTCGAAGGAGTTCGGGGGTTCAAATCCCCTCCCCCGCACCATTCTTCAACGACCAACTGAGCAAGATTTAGGCAGATTTTAGGCAAAGTCATGTAATTCCTTGCCTCAACGGCTATTTTTAGAAGTCGAATGCTTTATGACAAACTTTTGCAAAGGCTTCTTCAGGTGAAATACAAAAAGTGGGGGGCATGATTTCTTGAAACCCACAGGAACATCCGATTTCAAGAGCATCTCCGTCGAAGAAACAATACGCCTATTAGAGACTTCGGCTAACGGCCTCACCGGTGCCCAGGCCAATGAAAGGTTAAACAAATTCGGATTCAACGAGGTGATGGAAAAGGAGAGAAGCCCCGCCTTGGACTTTCTGTCTCGCTACTGGGGACCTATGCCTTGGCTATTGGAATTTGCTATGGTGCTTTCGTACATTTCTGCTCATTATCTCGAGTTCTTGGTGATATTCTCGCTGCTCACGATAAACGCGTTGATAGGATTCTGGCATTCTCGCAGTTCTCGAAAAGCGCTGGAACTGTTGAAGCAGCGGTTAGCGGTCAAGGCAAAAGTCATGCGAGATGGTAAGTTAGTGACAATCCCTGCAAGGGAGCTAGTCCCTGGGGACGTAATCGCCATTGGTCTCGGCGACTTGGTGCCAGCTGACGCCAAAATAATAAGCGATGATGAAGTTACTCTGGATCAATCAGCCCTTACTGGGGAATCTCTACCAGTAAAGGCTCGCAAGTCCGACATCGTATACTCCAGCTCCATAGTAAAAAGTGGGGACGCGAAGTGCGTCGTAATCGCCACCGGAGCGAAAACGTACTTTGGCAGGACCGCAGAACTAGTGAGGACAGCCGGGCCCAAGTCCCATCAGCAGCAAGTAATGATGGCCGTCGTAAAGTACAGCATGTACGTCGGCGTGGCTGCGCTGATTCTAGTTGTCGCGTACGCTGCCCTATTGCATACAGACATTATGATGATACTGACATTCACATTAGTTTTCCTGATGGGAGCGGTCCCGGTGGCGTTGCCGGCCGTTTTCGCGGTGGTCCTCGCGGCGGGCGCAATTGAACTATCAAAGAAGAAGATCCTCGTGACCAAGCTTAGTTCAATCGAAGACGCGGCATCCATGGAGGTACTGTGCCTGGACAAAACGGGGACAATCACTCAGAACAAGCTATCAGTTTTCGATTGCATGCCTTTCTCGGAATTCAAGAAAGATGACGTTGCGCTCATGGCAAGCCTGGCATCCAGAGCTGAAACTGGAGACCTCATAGACATCACCGTCATCGAGCACGCAAAATCTGTTGGCGCCGAGATGACCAGATACAAGCAGATTTCGTTCACGCCTTTTGACCCGACAACGAAGAGATCGGAGGCGATAGTCGAACATGAAGGGCATCGCTTCAAAGTGGTCAAGGGTGCCCCGCAAGTGATAGCATCACTATGTCAAGAGACGGATCCAGAGTCCTGCAGTAAAATTGATCCACTCGTGCTTGAGTTGTCTTCAAAGGGTTACAGAACTCTAGCGGTAGCTAGGTCCCGAGGAGCCGACTTCGACAATCTTCAGCTCGTGGGTCTGCTGCCGCTGGCCGACCCTCCAAGGCCCGATTCAAAAGAAATCATAGAGGAGCTAAAAGGGCTAGGCATAGCGGTGAAGATGCTGACCGGGGATAACATCGCGATAGCCAAGGAGGTAGCTCGGCAGGTTTCCATTGGGGACAAGATCGTCCGAATGCCTGATCTGAGAGGACTAAGTGAAGAAGAGCAGTCAAAAATCATAGAGGAATACGATGGCTTCGCTGAGATATATCCCGAGGACAAGTATAGAATCGTCAGGCTCCTGCAATCCAAAGGCTACGTTGTCGGGATGACCGGCGACGGTGTGAACGATTCCCCCGCATTGAAGCAGGCCGAAGTCGGCATAGCGGTGAGCAACTCTACCGACGTGGCAAAGGTCTCGTCGAGCATAGTCCTGACCGAACCGGGAATGAAAGGAATAATCGACGCGACAAAGACCAGCAGGCAGATCTACCAGCGCATGCTCACGTGGGTGCTGAACAAGATCAGCAAGGTGATTCAATTCATAGGATTGCTGGTCTTGGGCTTCTTCTGGTTACACGATTTTTTGCTCACCGCATTGGGCATGGTTTTGCTGATATTCGCAAACGACTTCGTGACGATGTCGCTTGCGACGGACAACTCCAAGAGCACGATCAGCCCGAATCTGTGGAATGTTAAGAACATCTTCCTAGCGTCTCTTTTGGTTGGGCTCTTACTCGTAATAGAAGGTGGCATAATTGTGTTTGTCGGCACGAGTTATTTCCGCTTGCCGCCGGCCGCTCTACAGACCCTTGTTATGTTGGCTCTCGTGTTCACAAGTGTGTTCAGAGTTTACATCGTGAGAGAAAGAGGGCACTTCTGGCACTCAAGACCCGGCAGGGAGCTTCTCATTTCCAGCATCGGTGCAACAGCTGGATTTGCGCTGTTGGGCGTGTATGGATTAATCATCCCGCCCGTCACGGCACTGGAGGTTGCTTTTGTCTTGGTATTCTCTGCCGCGTTCACGTTAGCCATCGATTTCCCAAAGTACTATGTGTTCAGAAAGCTTGGTCTGTGAAAAGGCAGAACTCGAATGTCCACACTGGTGAGATCCCAAAATCGCAGCCAGCAGCGGGCGCTAAAAATCCCCCTTTCTTGCCCTATTTCAGCACTGCGTGGTTTCAGTAGCTTCAAACGATAGTATAAACCTATTCCCCCGCACCACCCCGAGTAGGTCTGCCCACGGGCATCACGTACAGCGGTTTCTCATTCTCCGGGGCCATTAGGACTTTCTGCACTTGGTCATCATAAAAACCTCCGACGGTTACCGTGCCAAGCCCCAACGCGGTCGCCTGCAGGCAAACGTTCTGCGCCGCGTGACCTGCCTCCAGGTGTACGTATTGAACTCCGCGGTCACCGTACTTCACCGTTGTCCGCTCATAGATTCCCACGATAACGATATCTATCGCGGCCTCTTTTACCCAAGCCTGTCCCAGCGCGGCCGTGCAGAGCACCTCTCTTAGATCACCGGTTTGTATTTTGACCAACTCATGGCTCTGAGGCCGGTACCGGTAAATACCCGCCTCCAAGTTCTCCACATCTCCGGCCACCAAGTAAACCTCAAGAGGGTAAAGCCCGCCCGCAGAAGGCGCCGTCCTAAAACCGCGGGGATCCGTTATTCCCTGCGCCGCCCACAGTAGCTGGGAGACCTCACTTAAGCTCAGCGGTTCACCGGTATACTCCCTAACCGATCTCCTCAAGAACAGCGCTTTCTCGATTGAGAAGTCGCTGTCAAGACGTGGCGGTGGTAGCGTTACGCCAATCTCGTTTTCCGTGGTCGGCTCAACTGCTGGCTTAGGATAAAGTTGTGCAAATAAGGAAGCAAGCACCAGCACAGAAGCGCCCACGACGACCAAGACTGCCCCAATCACTTTCCTTACCAATGGTTATCACCCCATTAACAATATCTCATGGATGATTAATTAGGGGTCGGTTGGGAAATTCATTTTCCAGTTTTGAAACAAAAAATTGAACTGGCTTTGCCCCAAGTTGTACTGGTGCTGTATGAAATTTTTAAAACGGAATAAAAAGCATCCTTACTGGTGGGATAGGAAGACCCCACAAAGACCGCAGAAATGACTTCCGAGTGCTTATATCGGAGGTTTTCGAAGCAGGGAGAGCCTAAATCCCTGAAGATTTTCTTTGGCCGCCATCAAAAACGGCGAAGGGCCAGCTTTTTGTCCCTCGCCAGAGCCGTGTAGGCAGCGTGTAGGTCAACTATCGAGATCAGTTCATCCTCCACGCCACTACTGGACTGCAGGGTTGCCCTCAGCGCTTTTTTAATCTTCACGATACCTGATTTTTCCAGTTCGTGAAGCCCCTTGTCGAGCTGCCCCATGTCCGGCCCTTCAGAACCGGTTGCTGCGGCCTGCAGGGTCAATTCCTGAACAAGTTCAGATTTCCAGATGGCACCGTGGTAGTGAATCAACGCCCTGACAGTATCTAGCTTGGTCTTGATCAAGCCCCCCTCTTGCTCGCGGGAAAGCATCTCCAAGATAAGCTGCTCAATTTTTGCCCCCATAGGCATCGTTTTTTAATCTCTTTGAGAATGTTTAAGCCTACTCCATTCGTTATACCAAGAGCCATGGATTCCCAATCCTGACTCTTTGCAAGCCCTCCTCCCGGCAAATTTTGAGAAACCTCTCAGCGTCCTCCTTCTTGGTTAACGGCATGTCCTCCATATGGTAAAGGGGGTGAAAGGCAAGAAGCGAGTAGGGTATGGTAGGATCAAGGTTGGCTATAAATGAAGCCAGCGATCGAATCTCTTCTTCGTCGATGTAACCTGGCACAAGCAAGGTGCTGGCACGAGCGAGCGGCACCTCAGGACGCCGGGAATGCTGCTTCCCCAACCAAACGAAATTATCGTAAGCCGCGCGGTGTTCGATGCCGGAAAGCGCGTAGAGGATTTCAGACGACCAGCATTTCAGATCCGCCTTTATTCCCCCGCCGCTGTTAATGGATAGTTCGGTGAACTTTTCCAGAGTTTCATGGTTCATGCTGAGGTTGGTCTCGAGACAGACCCTCAGGATGCGTCCTTCCTTTTCAGCGTCGTCGCGCATCATCCCTGCCGAAGCGATCACAAAGGGCATCTGGCTGGAGGGGTCACCGCCGAAGTAACAGACACAGCCGACGCTTTCATCGGCCTTTTCTGCAAGCTGGGCCGCGTTCATGGTCGGGGAGCCGGTGACGGTCAGATCGCGGTAGCCGTAGTTCTGACAGTAGAGGCAGCTGTAGGTGCAACTGCCCATGAAGATGGAGAGGTTGTAGTAACCGATATCACCACGAGGTGTTCGACACCACTTTGGATAACCAGCTCCGCTAGACCCGGCGCAAAAATCCGCCGGTACACAGTTGGTTGGGAGTGGATCGTAGTACCAGCTCAGAAGTCCCCGTTCAGGTGTTCCAAATCTCCTGACCAACTTACCCTCAAAATTTTCTACCATGCCGCAGAATCCCTTCCCTCCTCGGGGTATCTTACAGAGATTACCGCAATCCCGGCATTCAATCCCGTTCTTGTCCCTTGGCGGCTCAGGCGGCAGCCCGTATCTCTTCCGAATTTTGGCATGGGCCGTGGCGAGGTAAGGCCTAGCTTCATCAAAACGGTTGCGGACACAGCTAGGACACACACCCAAGGTCTCCGAGACGTAATTGGCCTCTAGGCCGCAGAGCACACATCTGCTTTTATAGCCGCGTCTCGACGTGAAAAAATCCATGCACAATCAATTGAAGATCTCCACCGAGACGATAAAATTCTTCCGCGAAAATCGTTTTTTGCCTTGGAAAGGCACCACAGCAAAGGCTAAAATATGGAAGTTCAACCTATCAGTGTATTACCGAGGAGAGTTGTTGAATGTTTGATGCCAAAAAATTTGTTCGAGAAAAGGTTGAATGGTTGAAGGAGACGATTGGGGATGAAAAAGCCTTTGCTGCCGTTTCCGGAGGTGTGGACAGCACGGTTGCTGCGGTGCTCGGACACATGGCCGTCGGTGACAAACTGACGGTGGTTTTTCTGGACGACGGACTGATGAGGGCCGGTGAGCCACAGCAGGTCTACAATCGCCTGAAGCAACTGGGACTAAATACTAGGATCTACCGCCTCTGGGACGATTTCTTCGCAGCCCTGAAGGGACTGATTGACCCTGAGGAAAAAAGGAAAGCCTTCCGGGAGGTTTTCTACAGGTCCCTAGGAAAAATATCTGAGGAGCTCGGTGCCAAGTTCATGATTCAAGGCACCATTGCCGCCGACGTGGTTGAAACCAAGGCGGGGGTGAAAACTCAACACAATGTTCTGGAGCAGATAAATGTTCATCCGTTGGAAAGATATGGGTTGAAGATTCTTGAACCCCTGAAGGACATTTACAAGCATGAGGTGAGGGCCGTCGCCAAGGCGCTTGGGATGAAGCCGGAGTCAATGAGGAGACCCTTCCCTGGTCCGGGACTTTCCATTAGAGTCATCGGCGAGGTAACTCCGGAAAGGGTGGAGCTGGTCCGGAGGGCCACCAAGGTGGTTGAAGAGGAAACGAAAAACATTCCCTGCTTCCAGGCTTTTGCAGTGCTGCTTCAAGACCGGGCCACGGGAGTCACCAAGGATCTCAAGAGAAAATATGGTGAAATCGTAGTTGTCCGGGCGGTGAAATCAAAGGACGCCATGACTGCTGAGCCCGTGGCCTTGCCTTGGAAAATACTGCGCCGGATCGAGCGGAGGATAAGGGAAGAAAATCCTTCTGTTACTCATGTCCTCTATGATCTAACCGGCAAGCCTCCAGCCACTATAGAGTTCGAGTAAAAATGTTCTGGTAGGTGAAATGACCAAATTACCTCTTCTCAAGGAAGCGCTGGAAAATGCTATCGTCGTCAAAATGGGCAAATATGAGTACTTCGTGAACCCAACGCAGGGGGTCGCACCGCCCCTAAAGCCGGAACTCTTGATGGAAATCGCCCAGCGAATAGTTGAAAGAGCCGATTTCAACGTGGATAGGATAGTAACAATCGAGGCTATGGGCATACATGTCTCGGCCTTGGTGGCCACGATGACCAAGGTGCCAATAATTATCGTCAGAAAGAAGAAGTTCAACCTGCCTGGGGAAATCGAAGTTGAGGTAAAAAAGAGCTACCGCAAAATTGCCGGGAAGGAAACGGTGCAGAAATTCTACATTAACTCGGTCAGAAAGGGCGATCGCGTGATAATAATAGACGACGTCATGTCAACTGGCGGCACCGTTTCCGGGGTCATTCAAGGATTGAAGAAGGTTGGTGTAATCGTTAAAGACGTGATCATAGTGATGAACCGCGGTCAGGGCCCGGAGAGGGTAAAACGAGAAACCGGATTGGACGTTAAAACTCTAGCCGACGTAGAAATAAAAAATGGAAGGGTTCACGTCCTCAGGATTGATTAAACGTTATTTGGTTTAAAGCGACCTCTTCTCGTACTTTATCGTCAGGGTGCCATTTCTACCCCACTCGAAGACCGGGACATCCCTTCTTAGTTTCTTGAACTTCTCCCCGAGCGCATGTGCGACTATTGGCAGCGCTATGGTGGCGTCGGCGTAGCACATCACTTTCTTGGCGCGGAGATCAATTTTGCCCCATGACTGCGCCTCTTCAAAAGTGCATCCTGACAGCCCACCCCACATCGGCGCATCCATCGATATCTGCAGGGCATATTTGTGGCTTCGGTCATGACGCGTCTGATAACCCGCTATCACCGCCGTCTGCTGGATGAAGTTCTTGGGCACGCCCCCACCAATGTAGACAACCGAGGTCGTGCCAGCCACTTCAGTTATCCTTGAACTCTCGTCGACGTCTTTGAGGGAGTCCAGTATTATTCTCCTCCCGCGCCTTCTATTGGCAAACATCAGGGAAAAGCCAAGCGAGCTGTCGTTCAGGGCCGGGCAGAACACCGGAACACCGCTGTGGTAAGCGCTCAGGATAATGGAATCCTTTTCCGCGCCCCAGCTGTCGAGGAACTTGCCCAGCTCATAGATTATCTCACGCGAGGAATAGCGATACATATCAGAGAGGTGGGGGCAGAATTCCTTTTCTATCCAGAGATCAGTCCTGTAAAACTCGGTTTCATCTGCGAAAACATCGTATATACGATCCACATAATGCTTTCTTAGCTTCACATCGTCGACTAGGTGGCTGCCAACGTAGTGCCTCTTTCCCCTGGCTTCATGGAGATCGTGGTAAAGGTTGGCTCCGGTTGAGACCAAGACATCGATCATGCGGCGTTTAATCAGGTAGGAGATTACTTTCCTCATTCCCGCCGGGACCATCGCCCCAGCTAAGCCTAGCCAAATTATGTTCTGTTTTTCCCGAAGCATCTTGGCCCAAACTTCAACGGCTTCGCCGAGCTTTCTGCCCTGGAAGCCGGTCGCGAGCAGCCCTTCGGTCAAATGGCTGATGCTGCGCCCGGGCTGAACTTCTATCGGGTGGGTAGGGGTTTTCAAAAATTTTGATCGCATAAAATAAAATAGGAAAGGCTGATTAATAGTCTTTCTATCTTGAAACTTTTCCGAAAATTAAATTTCAGGTTGTGGTATTTCTGGTTCAATTTTCTGTTCCACTTGCCGCTTGATGCTGCGGGCAATTTCGGTGCCGATGTAGGGGACGCGAGCCAGTTCCTGCTCGCTTGCTCTCTCGATATCCGAGAGCTTGCGGTAGCCGGCATGGAACAGACTTCGCCCTCGGACTCTTCCGATTCCTCGCAACTGCACCAGCTCGAGAAGTTCTTCCCTAATTCCATATTTGATCCGCTGCTCCAACTTTCTCAGTGGAGCCAGGGTCGCCTTGATCCTGAAAAGGCTGGAAAGCTCGTGCGCTGAATAGAGCAACCACTTGGCGGTATCGGCGGCCCGGCGGATATCACCGGCACCAACGCCGAACATCTCGTGAATGTCATCCTCCTTCATCTCGTTTATCCAAGACTGAAGCATTCTCGCTGTTTTTAACTCCGCCAGCAACGATTCAAACTTTTCCGGCTCGCTCCGTCCATCAGGTATTGACGTCAGCAGATCGTCCGCATGCTCCAAGAAAAATGCTTCCATTTCTGCATAATCTTCTTGCCTGAGGTACAACAGCTCCATATCTGGAGTATGGCAGACTAGGTGAAGCAGACCGATCTCAGTGGGCGCCTTGGAAATTGCCCCGCGAAGGCCGTCGCGAAGTATCACCGCGGAAAGAGGATCAATATAGAGCATGGAAACCCGCCTCCCGAACTCAGTCGCGAGCAACAACTTTTCCTCCCGTTTAATCATCCCCTCCCGATCAAGAAAATCAAGCACGCGATGAACCACTCTCTCGACATCAGTCACGCCGTACTGATGGGCGAAGAAAGTTCTCGACATGAATTCGAGCAAAGCGTTTTCATCGCTCACGTATCCGGCCGCGATCGAGGCGAGAACGTGCGTCCTAAGGGCGGGCTCTGTTGCCAGCTTAGAGGTAATCCGCTCCGGCTCGGCTTTGATGAACTTTTCAAAAAGTGCCTCGACCTCGCTCTTGCTCTTCGCAATCAGGACCGCCTCCCCATGCTTATCATACTGGGGCCTGCCAGCTCTCCCCGCCATCTGGTAAAACTCCAGCACGGGGATGAAAACTTGACCGTATGGTTCCACATATCTACGGTAATCTCGAACGATGGTCCTGCGGGAGGGCAGGTTGACTCCCATGGCCAAGGTGGGCGTCGCGCAGACCACCTTGATTAAGTTCTTCCTAAAGGCATCCTCGATAGCTTTTCTCTGCACATGATGGAGGCCGGCGTGGTGGAAGGCAACGCCCCTGCGGACACAGCTGGCCAGCTCTCGGCAGGTCCGCGAGGGTTCACCTAGAGCGCTCTCCACAGTTTTGGCAACGGCGTCAAGCTTCTCCTTATCCTCCTCTGAGAGTAAGGTGGCTATGGTTTCGGAAATCAGAGCGGCGGCGGCCTGGGCGGAGCGCCGGGTGTTGACAAAGACTAGAGACTGACCCCCTTCCCTCACCGTGCTGGTCGCTAGTGCCGTGAGGTCGTCCATTTCTCCAACCTCCAGCTTAAGTTTGCTTCCGTCGTCAAACGCTATCTTTCCCTTAAAGTAGATCCCTTTTTTGAGCGGGACCGGGCGCCATTCACTCCTGACTAGCTCGGCCCCCAGCCACTCAGCTATTTCGTCGGCATTTTTCACCGTCGCGGAAAGTGCTAAGATCTGGACATCGGGATTTACCTGTCTGAGCCTAGCCGTCAGGACCTCAAGCGTTGGACCTCGCCCCGGGTCGTCGATAAGATGAACTTCATCCAAAACCACCACGGAAACGACGTCAGCCAGCCACTTAGCCCGGTGGCGCAACAGTGAATCCACCTTCTCCGAGGTGGCGACAAGAATATCATAATTGGCCAGTCTGGGATCGGCAAAATCAAAATCACCGGTGCTTATGCCCACCTTAATTCCCAGCGGCTCGTATTTCTCCTTAAAGTCTTCATACTTTTCACTGGCAAGGGCGCGCAGTGGGACGATGTAAAGACACTTGCCCCTACCGCCCAGCGCCGACCGGAGCATGCACAACTCAGCGATGAGAGTCTTCCCGGCCGCGGTTGGTATCGCCATCACTAGATTCTTGCCATCGAGGGCTCCCTTTTTCACGGCCTCCCGCTGCGGTGGATAAAGGGTGGAAATGCCTGACCTTTCTAATATCTGCGGTATCTGAGCGTCTAGTCCGTATCTTTTGCATACTTCACTGATGTGCAAGCCAACACCGTCAAGAAGATTAGCCACCATGTAGATTAATCTTAGGGGTGGTTGGATGGAGGCCTTTACAACTGCCAGCCGCGAAGCAATTCGGAGAATTCTGAGGCAGGGAACTATTGATCCTCAAGGTTTGTCAAGAATCAAAACTGAGATCTGCCGGGAATTTAAACTTCCCCGCCCGCCGAGAAACTCGGAACTGCTAGCTCTCGCCACCCCTGAAGAAAGGTCTAAGCTCATCACAATCCTCCGGCTTAAGCCGGTGCGATCCATTTCAGGCGTCACCGTGATCACCGTCATGCCCAAGCCCTATCCCTGCCCGACGGAGCAAACCTGCATTTACTGTCCCGGGGGCCCTGATTACAACACCCCGAAATCATACACGGGGAAGGAGCCCGCCGCGGCCCGGGCGCTTCAGCACAACTATGACCCCTACGCTCAAGTAAGCAGCAGGATTGAGCAGCTGCGCGCCATCGGTCATGAAGTGGACAAGGTCGAGCTGGTAGTCTTCGGCGGGACTTTAACCTGCTATCCAAAGGATTACTTAGAATGGTTCATCACGCAATGCCTGAACGCCATCACAGGGGGGAGGGCAAAAAGCCTGCACGAGGCCCAGACGGAGGCCGAGAAGTCTGCCATCCGCGTCAGCGACATAGCTATAGAAACTCGTCCGGATTACTGCAGAGAGTCCCAAGTTGATTTCCTTCTTGGTTTGGGAACCACGAGGGTGGAGTTGGGCGTCCAAACGGTTTACGATGATGTTTATCAAATCGTGAAACGTGGCCACACCGTTGAGGATGTCGTGGAGGCCGTGCGGATAGCTAGGGATTCTGGCTTTGCCATCGTCTTCCACATGATGCCCAACCTCCCAGGATCCAGCTATGTGCGGGATCTAGAAATGTTCAGGACAATTTTCAGCGATGAGAGGTTCAAACCCGACGCTCTGAAAATTTATCCCACGCTAGTTTTGCCGGGGACAGGTCTGTATGAGATGTGGCGCCGTGGAGAGTACAAACCCTACTCTTTTGAGAAACTTGTTGATTTAATCATAGAGGTAAAGAAAATGACGCCGAAGTGGATTAGGATCCAGCGAATCCAGCGGGACATACCGGCAAATCTGGTGGCCGCGGGCGTCAAACGTGGTGATCTCAGGGCCTTGGTTCAAGAAAGATTAAAGCAACAGGGTCGGGCTTGTCGTTGCATCAGGTGTCGAGAGGTCGGGCATGTTAGCTACAAAACGGGTTTTGAGCCCCGACCCGAAGACATCGAGCTGGTAACTGAAAAGTATCGTGCCTCCGGGGGTACCGAGATTTTTCTCTCCTTTGAGGATATGGCAAATGATGTGCTGATCGGACTATTGCGGTTGAGGGAGCCGTCGGAAAAAGCCCATCGGCCCGAGGTCAGACTAGGCGATGCCACCATCGTCCGAGAGTTACACGTTTACGGCCCACTGGTGGGGGTGGGTCGAGTAGCTGGCCCGAGCGAATGGCAGCACCGAGGCTGGGGGGAACGGCTTCTGCAGGAGGCGGAACGAGTCTCCCGAGAAGAGATTGGGGCTAGGAAGATCTTAGTACTGGCCGGGATTGGGACGCGAGAGTACTACCACAGGTTAGGATACGACCGGGAAGGGCCCTATATGTCCAAAAGGCTGGTCCCAACCCATGACAGTAAAACTTAAACGAGGGGGCTTTCAGTAGCAATCGATACTATGTGTGAAGGAACTGGTCTAAGTATCCTTGAACGGAAGTTGAGCAAAGAAAACCTTGGCAAACTGCTGGCGATAGATAACCCAGCTCTACATGAGTTTGTGGCCAAGTATGTGGGACATTGTAACCCCGACGATGTCTTCGTCAGCACGGGCACGGATGAGGAGCTGAAGTTCATTAGAGAAGAAGCCATCAGGACGGGTGAGGAAAGAAGGCTCGCGATAGAGGGGCATACTATTCACTTCGACGGTTATTATGATCAGGCTAGGGACAGAAAAAACACCCGGCTGCTCCTGCCTAAAGGTGTCGACTTAGGACTGGGGGCGCTGGCTGCCGGTGAGAGCCTCGGTCAGCTGGAAAGGGAAGCCGGACTGAGGGAGATCCACGTCCTGCTGAAGGACATCATGAAAGGACACAGGCTTTACGTCTTATTTTTCTGTCTTGGCCCACTTAACTCTGATTTTTCTATCCCCTGTCTTCAGCTGACCGATTCTCCTTATGTGGCCCACAGCGAGAACCTGCTCTACCGGCAGGGATACTCGGAGTTCAGGAGGCTGGGCAGAAAGGCGAGGTTCTTCAAGTTTGTTCATTCGGAAGGTGAACTCGTTAACGGAGTCAGCAAGAACATTGACAAGCGCAGGATTTACGTTGACCTTACTGATGAGACGGTCTACAGTGTCAACACGCAGTATGGCGGCAACACGATTGGGTTGAAAAAGCTGGCAATGCGGCTGGCGATAAAGCGGGCTTCAGAGGAAGGTTGGCTAACCGAGCATATGTTCATTATGGGAGTTCACGGCCCGGGTGGTAGGTTGACCTACTTCACCGGGGCCTTCCCCTCCCTCTGCGGCAAGACTTCCACCTCGATGATGCGTGGTGAAAAAATAGTTGGGGATGATATCGCCTATCTGAGGATAAGACACGGGAAAGTCAGGGCCGTCAATGTCGAGTGCGGGATGTTTGGGATAATCCAAGGCATTAACTCCAAAGACGATCCGATACTCTGGAAGGCGCTTCACAGTCCCGGGGAAATAATTTTCTCCAACGTCTTGATGCTGGACGACGGCAGCGTTTACTGGATCGGTCACGACGGCGAGGTGCCCAAGCGGGGAATCAACCATTCTGGGGAATGGTATCCAGGAAAGAGGGACGCCGAGGGCAATGAAATCCCCCCCTCACACAAGAACGCGAGGCTAACGCTAAACATGAGGCTCTTGGAAAACCTTGACCCCAGAATAGAGGATCCTGAGGGGGTGGAGATCTCAGGAATCATTTATGGTGGAAGAGATTCAGACACCTGTGTGCCGGTTGAGGAGGCGTTCAACTGGGTTCATGGGATAGTGACCAAAGGAGCCTCGCTGGAGTCCGAGGTCACAGCGGCGGTCTTAGGAAAGGAGGGCACGAGGGAGTTCAACCCGATGGCCAATCTGGATTTTCTCTCCATCCCGCTGGCGAAATATATTGAGATAAACCTGAAGTTCGGCGCCAAGCTGGAGAAGCCGCCCAAAATATTCTCGGTGAACTATTTCCTCAAGGAGGGCGGCAATTACCTGACCGATAAGCTTTACAAGGCAGTTTGGCTGAAGTGGATGGAGCTTCGCTGCCACAACGAGGTCAAGGCTAGGAAAACACCCACCGGACTCATCCCGCTCTATGATGACCTCAGGGTGCTCTTCAAGCGGGTGCTCAACATCGACTACGCCAAGGAGGACTACCTGAAGCAGTTCAAGCTGAGAATACCGGAGCATTTGGCCAAGATAGACCGGATCTTAAAGATTTATTCCGCCAAGGTGCCGAACACCCCGCGAGAGGTATTTGTGGAGCTGGAGAACCAGAGGCAGAGGCTGACTCAAGCTAGGGAAAAGTATGGGGACTATGTTTCACCCGAGAACTTTGAGATAGTGGCTTAATTTCTTGGGGCATCGTTTTATTGCCTTGGATCAAAGTGATTATGGTGCTTTAGTGGTCATTGCAAGGCTAGATAAAGTTGTGGTCGGGAATGGTCAGCCCACTGTGATCATTGGGGCGATCAACCTCAGCGAGGGTTCCTTTTATCCGGGATCTGTTGTTGGGAATCTCCGAGACGTCGTTAAACGGGCGGGGGAGATGGTGGATGAAGGTGCCCAGATCATCGACATCGGTGCCATGGCCACCGGGCCCAGGTCACAACCGATTTCAGAACAACAGGAAATGCGGAAGCTGATACCAGCCATCAGAGCCGTTGCCGGTGAGGTCGATGTTCCGATTTCAGCCGACACCCAAAGGGCCGCTGTTGCCGAAGCTGCAGTTGCAGCGGGGGCTTCGATAATTAACGACGTCAGCGGACTCAAGGCTGATGAAGGCATGGCTGAAGTTATATCGAAAACCGGTTGCTCAGCTATTCTGATGGCCGCTAAAAAATTTCCTGGAGATGTATATACAATTGCCGAAATCAAAGAAGCGCTCCTGTCAAGTCTTGAGATTTGTCGCAGACATAACATCTCGTTAAAAAAAGTCGTCGTTGACCCTGCGTTTGGGCAATGGCCGGCAAGACTTGACCGGTTAGGTCCTCGAGCGAGAAAAAAGTTTGGGGACGGTGATTATAGTTTGGCAACCTACCTAGACCTCCGGATCCTGGTAAAACTAAGGGAAATTAAAACTGGCCGACCCATCTGCCTTGGTATATCGAGAAAATCTTCAATAGGCGAGATACTAAATCTTCCTGACCCTAGAGAGAGGCTCTACGGCTCACTGGCCGCGGCCGCCATTGCCGTCGTCAACGGAGCCCACGCGCTGCGGACCCACGACCCGCTTGAAACACTGCAAGCAGCTAGAATCGCTGAAGCGATCAGGGACGCGGTAGGGTGAGATTGTGGAAGTTCTGGGACTGAGCCTACCCATAATCGAGTCAGGAGATGATCTTCCATCAATGATACTGAAAGCAGCCGATCAGATCGGGGGACTGCGCGACGGCGACATTGTCGTGGTTTCTTCAAAGGCAGTGGCCGCAGCCGAAGGAAGAATCAAAGATCTGTCAAAAATCAGACCGTCACAGAGGGCAAAAAAAATCGCGGCTAAAAGCGGACAACCACCCGAGTTTGTGGAACTGATTCTGCGCGAGGCAGACAGGGTGCTCCGGATCCACAGAGGAGTCGTGCTGACGATAAAGGACGGAATAATCTGCGCCAATGCGGGAGTAGATCTATCCAATGCCCCGAAGGGTAAGGCTATACTTCTACCGCGGTATCCCCAAAAATCCGCAGAGAGACTCAGGCTTGCGCTGATCTCGGGGGCGAGTGTCAAGGTCGGAGTGGTGATCTCTGACAGCATCGTTCACCCGCTGAGGCTTGGCACCGTTGGTCAGGCGATAGCCACCGCGGGAATCGAGCCCGTCATTGACTGCCGGGGCAAGCTTGACATCTATGGAAAGCCGTTGAAGATAACTTACCGGGCAACGGCTGACCAGCTCGCCACGGCCGCGCAGCTGGTGATGGGAGAAGCGGGTGAACGAATTCCCGTTGCCGTCGTGCGAGAGGCAGAGGTTGAATTGACCGATAGCCCCAAATATTCACCAAAGATCCCGCTTCATCAATGTCTATATTATGGCAGCAGCAGATAGTAAAAGTCCGGTCGGGTTTATTTAAGCTTAATTTCTCCCATCATTTCTTACCCCTAATTATGGTCAGATTGGACTAGCTATTTATCTAAACATCATTTTAAGGGTGATTTTTATACCAAGGAGAAGCCCAACCAGCGTGTCCATTCCGGAGGTGCTGCCGAAATTCATTAAATTGGATATCAAAACATTCAAGGTGGAAAGTTCTCCTGATAGTATGGCCTGATACAGGTTCACCAAAACCTCATTTACTTCCCCGTGTGCCGCAAGCCTCAACAGTTGGGAACCAAGAAGAGTTGTGGCTTCCGCAGGGGAAATTATGGCTTCGTTAATCTTTCGGAAAAAATCATCCCACTTATCAAAAGATTGGGAAACCCAATGGATAGCGCTGATGTAACCAATGAGCAAATCATCGGCTGACGGAGTCAGTCCGGGTCCTAGCCCGATAAGCTTGTTGACCGCAGTTTTGATGCCATGGATATCCCCCTCCGTGGTCGCCCGCACTAAATCGACCAGTTGTGGTAGCGCTGCTTGGGAAACATCGTTAACCGCAACTAAATGGGGTGCTTCTAAGTTGAGTATTGAATCCAGATAGGGCAACAGCTGCCCTAAACCCTCGGATCGCGGCCGAGCTAGAGCGACTTCCTCTACTTTGCTTAAGGCTTTTTTAATCTGGGTCGGGTCCGCTGGATCTTTGACCCTGTTTGGAGGTCTCCAGACTCCAGCCTCGGTGAGGTCGATATGGAGAACATCACCCACCGACACAAAATCTCCGGACACTTTGGCTTGCAAGCCCTTTTTAATACCCAATTCCGGTATTTTTTCCGGGGGAGAAATATCGGTTCTCAGGTCCATTGGGCTAAGGGGCACTTCGCTTCTCGTGATGCCTACCAGGCCATTATCGAACAAGACGTTGAATGTTCTTTCGAAAACGCTGTAAACTTTACCATCCCTCTGAGCGCCCAATAAATCGGATGCGAATTTGCCGGCCATCAGACCCTTGGCCTGCCTCATTTTGCTCAGAACCACCACCTTTTTCGGAGGATTACCGAAACAACTTCATCTTAAGCCTAGTTATTATTAGCGCCGGTTTCTTCAGAAAAATTTTAAAATAAATTTTTTGAAATAACAATAATGATGAGTAGTTCAAAACTATCCACAACCCGCAAAAATTCGACGGTTACATGGGGTGTGAGCCATGAGCATCCATGTTATCGCCGAATTTTTGGGCGTGGCGGCGCAGAAGATTTCCCGAGTAGAACCACTCCGGGAAATCCTAGACCGAGTGATAATTAAATCAGGTTTAAAACCCATTAACTCCGCTTTTCATCAGTTTGAGCCGCACGGTGTTTCTGCCTTCTATCTTTTGCGAGAATCCCACCTAAGCATTCACACGTGGCCGGAACATGAATATGCAGCAATTGATATTTTTTGTTGCGGTTCCGAGAAAAAGGCCATCAAGGCGCTTGATCTTCTAATAAAGTGGCTGAAGCCGAAAAAAGTTAAAAAGCGGCTCTTGAGGAGGGATCCTAATGAAAAAGGTTGAAGAATATGTCCTCTGCCAGTTGACCTCTGGAGTTGATTCTTTCTGGGGCCTATGCGAGCGTAGCCCATTTCCACTAAGTGAGATTATCAGGACAATAGACTCGCTGAAAAGAAATGGTTACATCAGTATCAATGGAGCCGGTATCAAGCCCAATAAAAAAGGAATTAAAGCGATTGATTGTGGTTCTGGGGTTCGTGCCGGCGAAATCTGCCATTGTTGTGATGGAAAAGGAGTTGTGGTGGGTGAGAAATTCCAAAAAATTATCGCTGATTTTAGGGAAATCGTGAAGGATAGGCCGGTTCCGTCACTTAAATTTTTTCAGGGCTACATGAGGGAGGAGGACGTTATTGTAAGAGCGGCCTTGATGCATCGGCATGGTGATCTTAGAAGCCGGGAAATCGTATTGATGGGAGATGACGATCTGCTGAGCGTCGCTTTATCGCTCACCAAGATGCCGGCAAGGATCTGCGTGCTTGATGCGGACGAAAGGTTGGAAGAATTCCTCAAGGCAGTAAACCGGGAGCACGGGTTTGAAATAGAATTCATTAAGTACAACGTGGAGGATCCCTTGCCCAAAAAAATGATAGGGGCCTTTGATGTCTTTTCCTCAGAACCCCTTGAAAGCATTAGCGGATTGAAGGCCTTTGTTGTCCGTGGGGTCAGCTGCCTGAAGGAAAACGGGGTGGGATACTTCGGTTTAACTACTCTCGAGGCCTCGCGCAGTAAATGGCTACAGATAGAAAAGCTGCTGGGTAAGATGAACTGTGTGATTACGGATATCATCAGGGATTTTTCAAGGTACCCGATGAAATACGACGCGGTGGATTACGAGATCTTCGCCAAAGAGCTTCCATTTCCTGTGGGGCCGAATCCGGGGATAGACTGGTATCGATCAACGCTGTTTAGATTCGAAGTGGTTAGCCGGCCCAGACCCTGCATCTCTCCATATCAGCGTTTCAGGATTAAATCGGTGGACGAGGAAGAAGATCTGACTCATCCCATGGGCTTCAAAACCATCAGAAAACTAAGCCCACCCGAAAGAGGAACTTAAATACTCACGTTAACCTAACAATTGGTGACCTAAATGAAATGTCCCAAATGCTGGGATGAGATTGAGCTGGTAAAGTGTCCTAAGTGCGGCGGCGGAATCTCGGTGGATGAACTCAAGACTTTATTGCTGACGTATCTGCCCTGTTCAGTTCCCGAGCACATGGAAAAACGCATGGCAGGGCTCAAAGTCCGACCATTAGGACCCCCCGTTAATTAAGTCCCGCCGTCGCCTGAAAAACCGACCCTTGAGGCCATGTACTTTAATATTAAGTCAACAGCGTCATCAGCCACCAAAGTATCTGTGTCTATGACGATTTCTGGAGACTCTGGAACCTCCATCTGGCTGTGTATGATGCGAACTGCCTTTTCATCAATCCTATCCTTCCTGAGCTCGTTTCTCTTCAGGCAGGTTGGCAGCGAACATCTGAGATAAATGGTGATGGTCTTCTCACCATTTCTTTTCGCAATCTCTTCAATTTCGTCCCTCCAAGCCCGTTTGTAAAAGGTCCCATCCAAGATGAGATATTTTGCCGAACGGATGTACCTTTCCACTTCAGCAAACAGGTGCCGATAAACCTTTCTCCTGAAATTAGCAGTTGAGATGAGCTTGGAACCGCTAAGCTTCTCGGCGAGCTTTCGGGCAATCTCCGTCTTGCCTGAACCCGGTGGCCCGCAGAAAACCAATATCATCACAATTCATTTTGAAAGCTGATAAATTATTAACTTCTCCAAAATAATCTTTGGGCGAAACATGCCGGTTATAGCTCTTCTCTCGGATTTGGGGGAAAAGGATTACTTCGTTGGGGCAATGAAAGGAGCAATACTTTCAATAAATCCCAAAGTGACGATAGTTGACATTACCCATGAAGTGCCTAGGCATGATATTTTCACTGCAGCGTTCATGCTGGTAAACGCCGCCGAAACTTTCCCAAACGGAACCATTTTCGTCGTCGTGGTGGATCCCGGAGTTGGTACAGAGAGGAGGGACATTCTGCTCCGCACTAATAACGATTTTCACTTCATCGGCCCTGACAATGGGGTTTTCACCTTGGTTGCCCGGCGGTTTGGTGTGAAGGAGATCAGGGAGCTGACCAATCGAAAGCTGATGAGGGAAAGTATATCTGCCACCTTTCACGGGCGCGACGTCTTTGCCCCAGTAGCCGCGCATCTGAGTTTGGGGGTCAGGACATCGGAGGTGGGTCCCGTTCTGCCAAATCTGAAAAAATTGGACTTGGCAGAGGCAGAAATGGTGGGAGGGGAAATAAGCGGAGAGGTGGTGGCTATCGATGGATTTGGGAATCTTCTGACCAACATCGGTCGTAATCTCATCGAAACATTTGCGAGACTTGGCGACGTCTTAAAGCTAGAAATATCCGGGAAAAATTTGCCCGCGAAGTTCGTCAGGACCTTCGGCGAAGTCGGCCCGGGCGAGGTTCTCTGCTACGTAGGTAGCGCTGGTGTTCTTGAAATCGCAAAGAACTTGGGAAATCTCGCTGAAGATCTCGGTGCTCACGCCCACCTTAAAATCAGGTTGAAGAAGACAGGATAACATCTTTCAAAACCGATGGAGGAGCTTCGCACGACATCTGGAGCAAAAATGGGAAGATTTTCTATCTACCTCCAGAATGCTATTTGAAAAATTCATAACACACTTCGGGTCATCACAGTGGTTGAGTCCGAAGACATGGCCCAGCTCATGAATTGCTTCTTTCCGAGTTCGATTCCAAAGTAGCTCAAAATCCGGAGCTTGCCCGTAGAAACTAGGGTTCAGACGATGTATTGATACCAGAGCCCCTCGTCCCAAGAGTTGAGACAGCCCAAAAACGAAATTAAGTTTCGGTACGTAAAGATCCACGCCAACAATCCCGAGGATGACATTGTCCCTATCCGCTCCAAAAAGCAAATGGCGAAGAACACTCTCAGCTCGGTACTGCCGACGCTGAGCATCAAACGCGGTCGATGGGATACTCTTCCGTGTAGTTACCCCACATTCATCAGCAAGAGGCTTGAATGTCTCGATCAGCATTGCTGGCAGTCGCTGAAGGAGTAGGTCTGGTATACTGCCGATAGCGACGATTTCAATTTTCATGCTCTCAGATCACTTGGTCCTATCAGTCCAAATCTTTATCGAGACGATCCTGTTGATTTCTTCATTTTCAAGTAGAGAACTCTTAACAAACGCTTCGTGTTCAGGAAAGCGAGATAAAACCAATCGCTAACGCTGGCGTAGGTGAACGGAACTTCAATTCCAAGCTCCCGGGCAATTTCATAGCGCAAATTTCCATCGATGATGACGCCGCCGATTTTCGAAACCTTGATGGGCTCCCTTATGCCGCATTTGGAGATTTCTTTCTTCAATCTTCTCCTCTCCTCATCGGTATGGATGACCCACCAGAGGGGAAAATGCCTCATGATCTCGCCTCGTTCTCGTCAAAATCTGTCGAGCGTGGCTTCCCCAGGAGTCATAAAGCACGCGCGCAGTCTCTGGTGGGCCCGCGGGGATTCGAACCCCGGTATCTACCGTGTGAGGGTAGTGTCTTGACCACTGGACCACGGGCCCAAGCTAAATCTTTCCTAGCGCTATTAATCCTTTTATTTTTCCAGCTCCTCAAATAGGCGCTCCAGCCTGGCCAACATCTCGCGCTTCAGTCCTATGAAGACCCCGCCCTCTTTGCCGCTGGCGTAGGTGGACTCATTCGGTCTTATGATCTCATTCAAGATTGGTGCCTCGATGTCGATGTGGGGGATCTTCGAGCGCGTGAGCGGGTCTCGCTTGTGGATGTAAACTTTCGCTGGAATTTCTATCTTGCTCTCCGCCGGCCCAGTCATTATATCACCGAACCCACTTCTCTCGCGGCTCCTTAACCATTAACGGTGAACTAATCCACGCAGAGCAAGACATTTATCCTCAGGAAATTAATTAGCTTTGGAAGTTTGCATGCCACCGGTTAAAGTTTTGGAGGACATCTACTGGGTCGGGGCCGTGGACTGGAATATTAGAAACTTCCATGGTTTCACCTACACCACCCACCGCGGCACGACCTATAATGCCTACCTGATTCTGGATGAGAAGATCGCCCTGGTGGATACCGTCTACGGTCCGTTCGCCGGGGAGATGATGGAGAGGATAAAGGAGGTGGTCGACCCCGCAAAGATAGACTACATCATCGCCAACCACGTGGAGACCGACCACTCCGGAGCGATTGCCGAGGTCCTGAAACACGCGTCACGGGCCAAGGTCATCGGCACGGCCAGGTGCAAGGCAGGTCTGGAGAAGCACTACTTCGGTAACTGGGACTTTCAGGTGGTCAAGACAGGGGATGAGCTCAACCTCGGCAGCAGGACCTTGAAGTTCATTGAGGCGCCGATGCTGCACTGGCCCGACAGCATGTTTACTTACATCGAGAAGGACGCGCTGCTGCTGCCCAACGACGCCTTCGGCCAGCATCTCGCCTCCTCGGGCCGTTTTGACGACGAGGTAGATGAGGCAGTGCTGATGGCCGAGGCCGCCAAGTACTACGCCAACATCCTCTGGCCCTTCAGCACCCTGATCCTGAGGAAGATTGAGGAAATTCAGAAACTTGGGTTAAAGATCAACATGATCGCGCCCAGCCATGGGGTCATCTGGAGAAAGGACCCGATGAAGATCGTCCAAGCTTACATCAGCTGGGCCAAGGGTGAAGCGAAGAGAAAGGTGCTGGTCGTCTACGACACGATGTGGGGCAGCACCGAGAAGATGGCCAAAGCGATGGTCGAGGGGCTGAGGAGCGAGGGGGTGGAGGTGATGCTGTTCCGGCTTCCCTGCTCCGACCGCAGCGATGTCGTCAAGGAACTCCTCGACGCCCGGGGGCTGGTGGTGGGCTCGGGCACCATTAACAACGGCATCTTACCGACGGTGGCACCCTTCCTTGAGGATCTGGTGGGCCTGAAACCGCGAGGTAAGGTGGCCGCGGCCTTCGGCTCCTACGGCTGGGGCGGCGGGGCGGTGAAGCACATCGAAGAATCGCTGACGAAGGCGGGGATGAAGCTGGTCCTGCCGGGATTATCCGTCAACTGGGTGCCGAACAAAGAGGAGCTGCAGAGGAGCTTCGAGTTCGGGAAGGAGTTCGCCAAAAAGCTGTAATTTTTAATTTTTGACAACCCGAAGATAGCGGGCAGTCTAGAAAATCTCAATTAGATGTTAATTGAAACCTTTATTAATGCGTCATTTAAACTACGTTGGTCTAAGGATTATTCTTGTGCCAAATTTTGGTCAAAGTTAACTACTCACCTCCTTAAATAGTTCTTCTTTCATAAATAAATACGTAAAAGGTAAAGATCTGGAAACGTGTATATCAATAAGATGATTTTTGCCGCGGTCGGACCACTACCATTGATCTTTCTATCGCCTAGCCGCATCCACTCCATAGCTACGAAAACTCCGAATGCTCGCCTAGCAATTCCGAGCTGTAGCTTAAAGGAGGAGGTTAAGCCACGAACAAGAGGCTTTTGATCCCTTATTTGGGGACAATTTGTCTCTTTACGTTGCTGATACTTACCTTTCTTCCTAAATCCCAAGCTCAACCTTCATCACGGGGACCGATCTTCATTGAGAACGACGATTTTTTTTAACCCGGAGAACGGCGTCAACGGCGGCGGCTCTGGCACCGTTGACGATCCTTACATCATCGAAAACTGGGCCATCGACGCGTCGAGCGCACACGGAATATGGATCGAAAACACGACTAAATATTTTGTCATCCGGAACTGCTTGATCGAGAACGGAGGAGTTTCCCACCACGGAATCTACTTGTATAACGTTAGGAATGGAAAAATCGAGAACAACACCTGCACAAACAACAATTACGGCATCTACTCACACTACTCGTCTTACGATAACCTGACCAACAATGCTTGCGAGAATAACGACTACGGCATGTACATATACAACTCGGTAGAAATCATCATTGAGAACAACACTTGCTCGAACAACATCAGCTGCGGAATTTACATGGAGTCCTCGTCCCACGATAACCTGATCAACAACACATGCTCCAATAACACCAGTGGCTACGGCATCTTCCTGAATGATTCAGACTATAACGTCATAGACAACAACACATGCGATTATAACAACGACAGCGGCATCTACATATACGCGGATGAATCCTCGGACAACGTCGTTCTCGAGAACAATCTATGTGAGGGCAACGGTTCCTCAGGCATATATGTAGATTACTCCTCCACCACCCTACTCAATGCCACGTTCAGAAACAACACTTGCTCGAACAATATCAATGGCTACGGCATTTACTTGTCATCGAGTGAATCTTCGAACAACGTTGTCTTTGAAAACAATACCTGCGAATATAACTCATACGGAGTCTACATATATTACAGCTCGGCTCCTCTGCTCAACGCAACATTGAACAAAAACACTTGCTCAAACAACTCCGGCTATGGCATCTACGTATTTTCAGTTGGATCTTCGGAGAGCGCCACTATTGAAAACAACACCTGCGAATATAACTCCAGCCACGCCATCTATCTATCCTATCCCTCCGTAGTAACATTGTCCTACGCCACTATCAGGAATAACGTGTGCTCACACAACTCCGGCGATGGTATCTGCTTGGAGCACTCAGATAACACCATCGTCGAGAACAACACCTGCGAATATAACTCCGCTAATGGCATCGAGCTGTACTACTCCACAAACAACACCTTGTACAACAACACGTGCTCCAACAACACCAACGGCTACGGAATCTGCATATATTCTGACTCTCAGGTCGAAGCCACGCTAGAGAACAACACCTGCGAGGGCAACGGCTCCCATGGAATCTACCTGAACACAAATGGTGACCTGTCTTACGTCACCATCAGGAACAACACATCCTCTAACAACCTTAACGGTTACGGCATATACATAGGGTGCAATTCTCTTTCAAACGCTATACTCGACAACAACACTTGCTCTAACAACGTTTATTCTGGCATCGGCATATATCCAACATCCTGCGACGGCATCACACTTGAAAACAACACCTGCGAATTCAATGATTTGAATGGCATCCACATAAGAAGCTCCAATTTCTTATCAAACATCATCGTCATGAACAATGCTTGCTCCAACAATGATTGGCACGGTATCCACGTAAGGAGCTATGATTCACTCTCTAACCTCACCTTGAGCAATAATGTATGCTCCAACAACTACTACGAAGGCATCTTCTTGGGTTCTTGGCATTCTTATGTGCCCATAGACAACGCCACCATCGAGAACAACATTTGTAATTATAACGGTGAAGGCGAGGGGGGTGGGGATGGTATTTACATAGGTTGTGACTACCTATCACTTGTCACGATAAACAAAAACACATGCTCAAACAACGACGGCTATGGTATTTATATATATTCGGAGAGCTTTTCCGAAAGTGCCACGCTCGAGAACAATACCTGCGAGGGCAACTACTACGATGGCATATATATAGCGGCATACCCCCTACTCAGCTCCACCCTCAAGAACAACACATGCCCCAACAACGACTACGGGATCTACATATATTCTGGAGATTCCTCAGACAACGCAGTACTTGTGAGCAACACTTGCGAGAACAACAATGACGGTGGTATCTACTTGGAATACGCTTACGGCGTGTCCAACGCTATTCTCAGGAACAACGACAGCAATAACAACACCAACGGTTACGGCATCTACGTGTATTCGGATGGAACCGAGGACAACGCCACCATTGAAAACAACACGTGCAAGAACAACTACTACGGCATCTACATACAAAGCTTTGAAAAAACGAATATCCTCAAAAACACATGTTCAAACAACTCCAGCTACGGTATCTATCTGAACAATTCTTACAGGAACTTCATCAAGAATAACTACATCGACAACAATGCCCACGGAATATATATTGATGGGAGCACCTCATTTGCCATAATTCGCTTCAACCGCATCACAAACAACACAGAGGTGGGCTCTGGGATTCACGTTGAGACTGGAGTTAACAGCACGGGAATAACTGTGAACCACAATGACATCGTCGGCAACTCCAAAGCGGGTAACTACGGGATCTACAACGGTGGTGATGGAGAACTCAACGCCCGCTACAACTGGTGGGGTCACTCCAGCGGGCCGGGCGGAGTCGGTCCGGGCACAGGAGACAACGTCAGCGCGAACGTGAACTACGCGCTTTGGCTCACGGCTCCCTTTGAAAATACCGTTTCAAAACAGACGTCTCAGAATGTCGTACAAGGAACTAATACTGTCAGCTTATCGAGCGTGGCCGACATCACCTTGGACGCTGCTCAAGCCGGTGAGGTCTCGATAACCGTGATAACGAACCTCTCCGGGGTTACTCTTCCTGAGGGCTTGCTTCAGGCGGGGTTGTTTGTGGATATAAGCACTTCTGAGAACATAGCGGAAAACATACGTATCACCTTCCACTACACCGATGAAGATGTGGCGGGAATGGACGAGACCTCGCTGAAGATCTACTGGTGGAGTTCGACCGACAACGCTTGGCATCCTTGTGATAACATCGTCGTAGATACGGCGAACAACACCGTTTCGGGATGGGTCAACCACCTGACGCTGTTCGGCATCTTTGGAAGTCCCACTCCACCGCTCGCACCGCCCCAGCCCACACCTACACCTACCCCAACCCCATCCCCCACACCAACTCCAACGCCCACGCCAACACCAACCCCATCCCCGACGCCAACTCCCAAACCTACAGCACCTCAGCCAACCGTGCCGCCTCTGGGGGTGCCACCTGTGCCTCTGGAATTGATCATAATCCCCGGCCTGATTCTGGTCTTCTTGGTGATAGCGGTCGGTATTATATTGGACAGGCTATCCAAGAAAATCTAACAAATTAAATCAGCCTTGAACTAGCTCCACGGTCGCGTTGTCGGCGTCGACCACCAGCTTGTCTCCGGTCCTGATTTTATTTATATCAATTTTGTCGACACAGGGTATCCCGGCCAAGATGACTCCCGTCGCCACGATGGTTTCCGTTTCCTGATTCACTATTGCCGCCGGGGCCACGCCGTTCTTCTTCAACCCGTAAATGACGTAGGAGCCCACGGTTGAACCCTTTCCCTGAGGGAAAACCAGAATTTTATCCTTGACACACTCACCCTCAAGCTCGTGACCTTTTTCAATGACTATTCCTGTCTTGGGATCGATGCCACCGTAGAAGCTGAGCGGGGATCTCGAAACCAAGGCCTCACCAGCCGCCTTTCCAGGGCTAATCATCCGTCCCTTCATGCCATCATTTCCTCCAGCAATTCATCAAGGCTCTTGAAGACCACCTGTTGCTTGCAGAACCCCGGGAGGTAGTTCGCCGCCTTCCCGGAGTCGACTCCGACGGTCCGGTAACCCATTCGCTCGATCGGTGAAACCACGGTGCAGGTGTCGGCAACAACCCTTCCTCCGGCCGCCTCTATGGCTCCCGTCAGCCCCATTCTGGTTGCCGCCTCTTTGGTTGCACGCGAGGTACAGATCCAAACCGGCTTTCTGAGTCTTTTCCCCTCCAGCTTGCTGGCCAGCGTCGCGATCTCTTTAAGCGAGGCATGGGGGCAACCGAGGATGACGATGTCCGGGCTCGAACCAGTGTTGAGCTTCTCATAAGCCGCACGGAGCTCCTGCTCTCCAACTTCAACCCTCTCCAAGCCCGAGATATCCATCTGTTTGGCCTCGGGAGTAATTCCCTCGACGTGGTAGAGTGCTACGGCCCCTGAGGCCGCCATTGCCGCTCCCAGCGCCTTCAGCTGGTCCACATCTGCCTCCCTAATGCCCCGGAAATAAGGAATTTTATCCTTGACGATCTTACCCACATGATAACCCAGAGCACCGAAATCTGAGGTGTTCCTCAACTCGGCCTTGACCTCAATCAGGTAGCTAGGTTTCCTATTTTCGTCAAGGTGCAAGCCGTAGTTGGGCGTCAGTCCGCAGATGGCCGCCGCCAGCGCTGAAGGTCCACCCTCCCGATTCGTCCGCGCTCCGATCACTGAGTTGGCAAAGGAAACCGCCGAGGACTCCGACCAAGCGATGTGCTCCCCGAAGCGCGGTAAATTTCCCACGAGATATGGGGTGCAGGTCGCGGTCATCATGATGCCCATCTTCCTGAAGGCCTCCATTATTCGCAACTGCTTCTCGGCGAAATCCTCCGGAAAGCCAAGCTCCCTCCAGTCAACGAGGTCCATGCCGGGGGGGTTCAGCGTCGTGGGAATTCTTACCTTGGCGCCCTTGGCTGCTATATCCTCCAAGAACTCGAGGCCCGGGTCTCCAATCGACTTATAGGAAACACCGGCGACTTGAGCCGAGGCGATGGGAATCATGCGGTCGGCACCGTAGATATCCCCCAGCCGCACCAGCAGCCGGAACATCCTCTCGACGACCTCACCCTCCTCGCCCGAGAGCATGCGTTCTTGGTCCTTCGTCAAATACATGAAATCAGCTAAAAATAGAACCCGCTTAATTTAATCTCTTTTCCTGCAGGGGCAGAAGACGGAACGCTAGCCGACGCGCTCCCTCAATCTCTCGAAGAACCCCCTCTTAGTCTTCGCTTTTTTCTCGAAAATTTCCCTGAACAAGGGCTCCTTCTCCTTCGGTACCCTTTCCGGTATCTCTACGACCACCTTTACCAGCTGATCGCCTCTTCTTCCCGTGCGGACGTTGGGCATTCCCAGACCCCTCAGCCTGAACACAGTGTGGCTCTGTGTTCCGGGAGGAATCCTCAGGATAGCTTTTCCGTTTATCGTCGGCACCTCAACTTCCCCACCAAAAATAGCGGTGCCAAGGTCTATCGTGGTCAGGCAGAAGAGGTCATCTTCATGTCTTTCAAAGATCTCGTGTTCTTTTACCCTAACCACCACGTAGAGATCACCCGGAGGACCACCCCGCTCACCCGGTTCACCCTCACCTGGGATCCTCAGATACTGTCCATCGCTGACGCCCCTCGGAATCTTGACCTCGATCTTTTTGACCTTCTTGACCTTACCGCTTCCCCGGCAGGCCTCACAGGGCCGTTCGATCACTTTTCCCGTTCCCCGACATCTGGGGCAGGTGGTTATGTTGACGACCTGAGCAAAAGCACTTCTCTGGATCCTCCTGATTTCACCGGTGCCGCCGCAATTGTTACACTTCTTCAGATATCCTGGTTTTGCCCCCGTCCCATTGCAAGCCGAACATTCGGAAAAATGAGGAACCTCAATGGTCGTGGTCAGCCCGCGGAAGGCTTCTTCCAGTGAAATTTCCACTTCTAGGCTCAGGTCCCGCCCTTCTCTGGCCCGTTCCCTCTCCTCAAAGCCGGAAAAAACGTCAAAGATGTCACCAAAGCCCAGATCCCTGAATAGGTCATCGAAGCTCGGCCACCTGAAGCCAGCCAAGTCCTCAGGTCTGAAGGCGGCGTGGCCAAACTGGTCATACTGGGCCCGCTTCTGCGGGTCGCTTAGGACTTGGAAGGCCTCGTTTATTTCCTTGAACTTTTCCTCGGCCTCCTTGTTCCCAGGATTGACATCAGGATGGTACTTTCTAGCCAGCTGCCGAAAGGCCCTCTTTATCTCCTCGGGGCTGGCATCCCTGCTCACCCCTAGGATCTCGTAGTAGTCCTTCTTGGTCATATTAATCTAAAGGGAAATTATTCTTTCACCTTGAAGTCGGCGTCGATCACTTTGTCCTTTTTCTTTGCGTTTTCCCTGTCCTCCGCCTTTTCTGATCCTGCCTTTTGCTTGGCTTGCTCCTCAGCATACCTTCGCGCCGCTTCTTGGTAGATGGCGGCTCCCGCCTCCTGCAGTACCTTCTGTAATTTCTCCATCTCCTCCCTGATCTTGCCCACGTCCTTGCCCTCCAGCGCCGTCTTGAGCGACTTCACCGCTGACTCAACCTTTTCTTTCTGCTCCTGGCTCAGCTTCTCCCCGAGTTCGGAAAGGGTCTTCTCCGTGGTATAGATAAGAGAGTCGGCATTGTTCCTTAACTCAACCTCCTCCTTCTTTCTCCGGTCCTCCTCCTCGTGCTCTTTGGCCTCCTTGATCATCCGCTCGATCTCTTTGTCCGAAAGCTTCGTCGATGCCGTTATCGTGATCTTCTGTTCCTTTCCGGTGCCGAGGTCCTTCGCCGAGACGTGCAAAATCCCTGAAGCGTCGATGTCAAAGGTGACCTCGATTTGAGGTATCCCTCTGGGGGCGGGAGGAATGCCCACGAGGTTGAACTTACCCAAACTGGTGTTGTCGGCGGCCATCGTCCTTTCTCCCTGCAACACGTGGATAGTTACCGCCGTCTGGAAATCTGAAACAGTGGTGAAGATCTGGCTCTTCCTCACCGGTATCGTGGTGTTCCTTGGGATGATTGGGGTCATCACACCTCCTAGCGTCTCAATCCCTAGGGTGAGCGGCGTGACATCGAGCAGAACAATGTCCTTGATGTCCCCGGCCAAGATTGCCCCCTGAATGGCGGCGCCCATGGCAACGCACTCCATGGGGTCAATCCCCCTCACTACCTTCTTGCCGATCTTCTCCTCCACAAACCTCTGGACGCAGGGCATCCTCGTGGGGCCCCCGACCAGTATCACCTTGTCAATATCATCCTTAGTCAACTTAGCATCGGCAAGCGCCTGCTCAATCGGACCGATGCATCGGTTGATGATGGGTTCAACCAGCTGCTCCAGTTTGGCTCGGGTCAACTTCATGGAGAGGTGCTTTGGCCCGTCCTTGTCCGCGGTTATGTAGGGTAAGTTTATTTCAGTTTCAAGGACGGTGGAGAGCTCAATTTTGGCCTTTTCCGCGGCCTCCCTGATCCGCTGCATCGCCATCTTGTCCTTCCTCAGATCGATGCCCTCCTGCTCCCGGAACCTCTCCACGATCCAATCGATGATGGCGTTGTCCATGTCGGTGCCGCCGAGCTGGGTATCTCCCGAGGTCGACAGAACGGTGAAAGTCCCCTCACCAAACTCCATGATGGTGACATCAAGGGTGCCACCGCCGAAGTCAAAGACTAGGATCTTGTGCTCGCCTTCCTTGTCCAGACCGTAGGCCATCGCCGCCGCGGTGGGCTCGTTGACCAGCCTCACCACCTCCAGACCGGCGATGGTTCCGGCATCTTTGGTCGCCGTTCTCTGGTTATCATTGAAGTAAGCCGGTACGGTGATTACTGCCTTCTTGACCTCCTCTCCGAGAAATGCCTCGGCGTCCCTCTTTATCTTCTGCAGGATGAAAGCCGAGATCTGCTGTGGAGTGTATTCCTTTCCATAAATTTTGTACCTGTAGTCCGTCCCCATTTTTCTCTTCACGCCGATAACGGTCCCTTCAGGGTTGGAAACAGCCTGTCTTCTCGCCGGCTCTCCCACCAGCAGCTGCCCGTCCTTGGTGAACGCCACCACTGAGGGAAACATCTTCCCGGCCACGGTGGCCCCCTCAGCAGAAGGTATGATGGTGGGCTTGCCTCCAATCACGACCGCGGCCTGGCTGTTCGAGGTGCCGAGATCTATCCCGATAATCTTCTCCTTGGCCATGAAATCACCCCTCAGTTGATTTTTCAGCGACTTTCACTTTTGAGTGTCTGATAACTTTAGATTTAAGCATATACCCCCTCTGAAACTCCTCGAGGATGGTCCCCTCCTCCCGATCCGACTTTTCCCGCAAGACCGCCTCATGATAGTAGGGATCAAACTTCTTCCCCAGCGCTTCAATCGGTTTCAGCCCGTGCTGTTCCAGAATCTTGAAAAAGTTTTTATAAAGCATGGAAAGCCCCTCCTTGTCCTTTCCTTCCTTCATCGACTGCAGGGCCCTCTCGAAATCATCCAGCACGACCAGCAAATCCTTGATTAAACACTCGTTTGCCAGCTCAATGATCTGCTCTTTTTCCCGATCCAAGCTCTTCCGGTAGTTCTCAAAATCGGCCTGCAGGTACTTCAGCTGGTTCAACCTCTCCTCAGCTAGCTTGGTCTTCTCCTCCATCTCTTTCTGCAGTTCCGCCAGTTTCTCCTGCAATTTCTGTGTTTCCGGCTCCATCTTCATCTCCGCAGCCATTACACCCACCTCAGAAAAACTGATCTCAAACGGTATCATTTCAAGCCGTTAAATTCCCGCGACTATAACCTTTTTAATTTACCAGATTTTTTAAATTTTATCTTTTGTACTTTTGCAACTCGACTATTTAGACTGTGCACACGTGTGCAGATCAATAACATCCGCTGTTGATACTCGAACTTGGTTCCCCCGGTAGTGCCAACACTTAACATCGTTTTATAATTTACAGATAGCTATCAAAGTCCAGTTTCAACGGGGGCTCTGGCTTGAAGAAACCTTTCTGACCTTCTCCCCAAGGCACCGTTAAATCAAAGCCCATCTTAGTAGTCATCCTCGTCTTCATGTCCGATGAGGGGTCAAGAGAAGATCCCGGTTCCTTTTTCATTATGATGTCCCGATCACCCTGAAATCTCGTGGCCATTGCCCATTCGACCTCATGCGGGTTGTGAACGTCGATGTCATCGTCAACCACCCAGACGTGCTTCAAGGATTTATGCCCCCTGAACGCCGCCTCAATCGCCTTTCTGCCGTCATCCGGGTTCTTCTTCTTTATGCTGACCACGGCGTGGAGCCATGAGCAGCCACCAGGGGTAATATAAACATCCTTACACTCGCAGACACTGTTAACCTCGCGAAAGATCGTCGGCTCCCGTGGCATGCCCATCAGCGTCTTGTGCTCCAGACCTCCCGGAAGCAGCGCCTGATAAACGGCCCCCTCCCTGACAAACACCCTCTTGATTTTGGCCACCGGCTGCCTCCTCACCATGTCGGGGATCTCCGTGAGGTCAACAAACGGGCCTTCTTCCTGCTCCTCCCCCGTCATCTCGGCAATCATCACTATTTCTGCTTCTGGTACCTTGTGTCCCCCCAGTTCAATCAGGTTGGTTTCGCCCAGCGCATTGGCGATGCTCAGCTCGCTCTTTCCCAGTTCCACCGAGACCGCCGCTGCAACCAGCACCGGAACCGAACAGCCGACGCAGATGGCGAACTCCTTATTCCCGCGTTTGAGAAAGGCATCGAAATCGCGCGGCAATATCCTGACCACCACTCTGTCCTTTCCGACCACCATCATCCTGTGGAAAGAAGCATTTAAACCGAGTTCCGGGTCCCGCGCGATTACCACGGCTGAGGAAAGGTAAGGTCCTCCGTCGAACGGATAATGCAGCAATATCGGAAATTGGGTGAGGTCGGCAGAAACTTCACGATAACCCTCAGCTTTAACCAGCTTGGGTTCCTTCGGGTGATCAATCGCCCAAGCCAGCTTTGAGATGATCTCATTGGGTTTTATGCCTAGGCCTAAGGCCACCAGCTCGCGCGTGGAGCAAAGGTTAGCTACCACGGGCATGGAAAATCCCTTGACGTTTTCAAACAGCAGTGGCCGATCATTTCTGAGCCTCATCAGGGTCGAAATCTCATACCTTGTGTCGACGGGGCGCCTGATCCTCGTGAGCAGACCCCTTTCATCAAGCACTTTTAAAAAACTGCGCAGATCCAAGACATCACCCTATCCGCATCATCAGGGCCTCAAAGCCCTCCTTTATTATAGCCCGGGCCACCCTTTCCTGAAGGTCCTTGCCTGGGGTGAGCGCCACCATGTTGCCACCCAGTCCGCCGCCCGTCATCTTCGCCCCGTAGGCGCCATTTTCCCGGGCTAGCTCGACCAAGAAATCCAGCTCTTTGCAGGAAACCTCAATCGCCTGCAGAAGCTGGTGATTTCTGTCCATAAGCATTCCGACCGTTCTAAGGTCATAGTCCACAAGCGCCTTCCTCGCTATATAGGCCAGTTCCTCCGCCTCCTTGAAAATCTTCTCATATTTAACCGAGTTCTTCTGGCGGCGTTCCCTGACTCCAGCCACAGCCGCCTCGGTGTTGGCGACTAGACCAGTGTTGCCCATCACTATCTCAACCGGGCGCTTTATCGAGATCCTTTCTATCGGCTTTCCACGGATGAACCAGAGCAACCCACCATAGGTCGCGGCAGTGTTGTCCACTCCGGAAGGATTCCCATGATAGGCCTTCTCACCCTCGTAGGCAATCTGGTTGATTTGTTCATCCGAGAAAGACAGGTTAAACTCCTGGGAAAGAGCCCTAGCTAGAGCCACACAAGAGGCCGCGCTCGCTCCAATTCCGCTGGCAGCTACCAGGTCACCCGCTAAGGTTATTTTGAGTGAGATCTTGGATAGATCCACCCCGGCAGCCCTCAGAACCCGCTCAATGGAATCGCGTTGCTGCTCCTGCTTTTCCTCTTTGTAACCGGGCGTGGCTGGCCTGCGGTCATCCAGAACCCAACCTGAGCCCTCCCCTCGTTCGACCCTAGCAACTGTTGCCTTCTCGATGGCGGACACTATGGAAGGGACGCCGTAGACGACAAAGTGTTCATTGAAGAGTATCACTTTTCCGTAACCTTTCCCTTCGCCCATCCACTCACCCAGTTCACCTTGCCAGAGCTCTTCTTATGCTTCTCAGTTCCTTCAATATCTCCGTCCCAACGTCAGCGGGTGCTTTGCCCGACACGCCGAATAACGGCCTGCTTCTAACATGTCTCAATATGGTCTCCCTTATCTCCAAAAAGTTGGTCACACCCCAGATTGACGCCTCAGCGCCTCTGGAGCCGGGTCCTGAGGTTCCACCTACCGGACCCGTATATCCGGCGGTGTATATCTGCACCGAGCCGATTCCAAATTTTCTGGACAACGGGCCTTGAATGACGTCTATCGACATCACCCTCGCATAGGGGACCGTGTGCTTCATCTTCCACCAGACCCCCCGCTCGACCAGCACTTCATCGGAAGTCAGCGTGTACGAGATGGAGGCGTAGTACTTTTGAATCCAATAGATAACAAAGGCGATGATGATCACCACTGCCGCCAGTGGCAACATCAGATAGGGCCAGCTCCCGCGCCAGAGCTCTGGGGCATAGGTCGCTGCTGCGTAGAGAACAAACAGACAAACTGCCAGAGGCACCGCGGCCGCAAGCGCCAGATAACTAAAGTAGACCTTTTTCAGGTTCGGATGTGGATAGAATTTCTTCCCTATCTCCATGTTTACCCCCTCTTCTATCTTCATCGAGTATCTATTTAACTCTCAAGAAAATATCGAATATGATTCAAATGAAGATTGTGGCCACCAGTGCCGGGAGCTATCCCCGCATAGGCGATCGTCCCGAACAACAGCGCCACCGCCAAGCCTACGCCCGGCTGGAGCGTTGCGAGATCACGACGGAGGAATTTGAAAAAATCCAAGATGAGATTACTCAAGAAGTTATTGAGGAACAGATTAAGGCCGGGCTGGATCTCGTCACCGATGGTCAGGTACGCTGGTACGACCCAATCTCCCACCTAGCTAGGGCGATCAATGGCTGTAGGATCAACGGGTTACTCCGGTTCTTCGACACCAATTTTTACTTCAGGCAGCCGGTGATTGAGGGCAAGCTGTCGCGGCGTGGGGCGGTGCTGAGGAGAGAGTTCTCCTTTGCCAAGAAGGTATCCAAAAAGCCGGTGAAGCCGGTATTGACCGGTCCCTACACGTTAGCCAAGCTTTCGATTGACAGGAGTGGGCTGGGCCTTCAAAAAATCGTTAGGAACTTCGCCGAAATCATCGCGGCTGAGGTGAAGGATTTGAAAGAGGAGGGTGCCGAAATAATCCAAGTCGACGAACCGGCCATCCTAAAGCATCCGGAAGAGTTCGAACTTTTCAGCGAAGCCGTGGAAATCATCGCAGGAGAGAAGGGGAGTTCCTACTTGGCTCTCTACACCTACTTCGGCGACGTGGCCCCACTTTATGAAAAAATGCTTGAACTTCCCATTGACGTAATCGGCCTAGACTTTACCTACAGTCCTAGGCTCCCTCAGGTGATAGAAGAGCAGGGCTGTGACAAGGATATCGGATTGGGATTCATCGACGGCAGAAACACTAAACTGGAAAGACCTGAAGAACTGCTAGAGAAACTACAACAGATGCTCCCGTCCCTGAAAGGCGACACTGTCTACATAAATCCCTCCTGCGGCCTCGGTGACTATCTGCCGCGGGAAATCGCGTTCCAAAAACTTAAGGTTGTGGCCGCAGTCGCTGAGGGGATGAGGAGGATGATTTGATGCGGGAAAAACTGGAGAGACTCGGAATCAATCTGCCGCTACTGCCCACGACTTCAGTGGGGAGCCTGCCCAAGCCCCCTTACATTCTTGAGGCTAGGCAGAAGTTCTCGGCGAAGAAGATAGGAGCAGCTGAACTCAGGGCGCTGGAGAAAAAGGCAACGGAAGAGTGGATAGCGACTCAAGAGGAGCTGGGCATCGATGTCCTCGTCGACGGGGAGATGTACCGCGGGGACATGGCCGCCTATTTTGCCGAACACTTGGAGGGGTTCAAGACCAGTGGGCTGGTCCGCAGCTACGGTAACCGCTACTACCGAAAGCCCGTCATCGCGGGTGAAATCAGGTGGAAAGGCCCGATCACGGTGGACTGGTGGAAATTCGCCCAAGGCCTGACGAAGAAGCCGCTCAAAGGCATGATAACCGGGCCCTACACCATGATGGACTGGTCCTTCAATGAATACTATCCCTCAAGGCGGGATGCCTGTTTGGCGCTGGCCAAGGCACTGCACCAGGAAGTCAAGGCCCTCTCCAATGCTGGAGCCAAGATAATCCAAATTGATGAACCGGCAATATCGGCCAGGCCCGAGGAACTCTCCGAGTTCGCCATCGAAGCCATTCAGACTGTTACCCGTGGCATCGACGCCTATTTCATCTGCCACATCTGTTACGGCGCTTTTGAATTCATCTACCCGGAGATGCTCAAGCTGCCGGTGGACAACTTCGACCTAGAGATGTCGAATTCGGAACTTGACCTCGTTGAGCTATTCCGGGTGCATCCGTTCACCAAAGACCTCTCCTTCGGGGTTTTGGACGTCCATTCCCACGAGGTGGAAAGTGTGGAAACCATCGAGAGAAGGATCAAAAGAGCCCTAGAAGTTCTCCAACCCGAGCAGCTCTGGATAGACCCAGACTGCGGCCTGAAGACCCGCTCCAAGGAAGAGGCCGTGGCCAAGCTGAAAAACATGGTCGAAGCGGTGAGAAGGGCACGAGCCGACATTGGAGGTAGGTAAAACGAGAAAGGTGACGGCAGGGCTACTTATCCTAATCGTGAGTTTTGCCGTCATTTTGGTATCGGCCGTAAGCATCCAGATTCTGACGAGATCTCCGTTGCCCCAGCCGGAAGAAAAGTCAAAGGTATTCTACTACTATGAGAACACGATTTTCAGAATAGCGGAAGGCGGCGGTGCAGAAGCGGAATGGAACATGGTGATGCCAGCATCGGAATTCACCGATCTAAACGTTTTGTCCTTTACGGGCGGGACAATTGGCGGTACTCTAGTTCATGGAATTGGTATAGAAAATGCCCGACAAATGTACATCGCGGAGCTGAAGGGCTCCTACGCCGTCTTTGGCCAAGAGATCGAGGTCACCCGCTGCGACCTCGTTAACTTAGGAGTGGGCAATGATCTTAGGATAACGGCAGAATGGACGGTAACGCAACTGGCCCACTGGGAAAACGGGCTATGGAAGATCACCATCGAGCCCGTTGATGCAGAGACCTATGCCCGCAACACTTTGAACCAGATCAAGGACCTGCAGGGCAGCCTTTCCCTCTTCTCCAATGACCCCTCTGAGGTCTGCCAGCTCAACATCGTTTCCACAATGACCTACCTCCTGCCCTATGGGGCCAAAATTGTCAGTCCTAGAGACGCGACTTTCAGATATATCATTGACTTCGGCGGCGGTACTAAGGAAACCTTCATCTTTCACATCACTGATGTTGAGGAGGCACAGGCCGTGGTGATGGAAGATCTTCTCACAGTTACTTCCCACCCCCTTTCGATCTCGGCTGAGGAACTTTTAGAAAATACTAGGTTCGTCAGCATTGAGTACACGGATGTTCCACCGCCTGTGAGCTTTGAGGATATCGCGACTGGGATAGCTGCTGAGATGAAGTTTGGAAGGGAAAGAAACTCATATGACGTTTTTCTGGATGGAATCGAGCTTAACCTCTCAACCCATCAACTGCTTTACTATTCGGCGCTGCAAATCATCAAAATTTACGAAAACGGCACTGGGCCGTTGCTCAGTGGCAAAAACCCCATCCCCGTGACGCCACCAGAAGCTGAAAAAGGAGACTGGGACGCCTTCCTGAAAACACTAACCACAGAGGAACTGGTGGCTCTGGCCCGAGATGTCCGCGACCGCATCAACTCGACCGGGAAATCGCCCGAGAGCATTGACAGTCCGATCGGCAGCGTGAGACCCAGAGACGCCTTGCTCACCTTTCTCCGGGCCATTTCCTCCCACCGAGAACAAGGAATCTTGCCCGGCCAATTGAAATTTTTACCCACACCCACGGGATTTCTGTTGAAGGGCGGCGTTGAAGTTCCGGCCTATCTGGCTTATTTCACACTCGGAGAAAAGTACGTCATCACAGGGACAGACAGGGTGAATCAAATTATCTCAGAGCTAAGACAATCCGGGGCAGCCGAACAATTCGCTGAAAATGCCTGCGGATGGGTCTACAAAAACATATCGTATCCCTACCCTCTAGTCTTAGGCTGGTTCACTTCGGAAGAGGTTTTGGAGATGAGAACCGGGAAGTGCTTGGATAAAGCCAATCTTTACTTAGCCCTCATGAGAACTGCCGGCTTGCCAGCTAGACGCGTCACCGGTTTCCTGATCTTTGACCAGGTTGAACCGCCATTCTCGGATATCGCTGGTGTGACCTCCGAGGGAAAATACCTCGTGGGGCACGCCTGGGCCGAGGTTTATATCTTTGGCGAGGGCTGGCTTTTCGCCGATCCCACTGCAGGTTATTTCAGGAGGCAGGAATACGAAAACAACATCTACTCAAGGATCGAGGAGACATGGCAAGAGGTGCTGGCCCAATACGAAACGATTTACGGCGGGCTTTAAAGGTGTCTGAAATGAAGGTCGACAAGATTGACCGGGAAACGCTGAAATTCATCCTGGCGGTTTCGCGCTCCAGCTACCCTAGGGAGTTTGCCGGAGTTCTGAGGGCAAAAGGAGGTGTGATAAAGGAGGTGCTGGTGCTGCCCGGGACGCTTTCCTCGGAGGAATCCGCGGTCCTCCGTCTCCACATGCTGCCAATTGACCCCAGCGCCTGCGGCACCGTTCACAGTCACCCCTCACCAGCAGCCACGCCATCTGAGGACGACCTTCTCTTGTTCGCGAAGTTCGGCCGTGTCCACATAATAGTCGCCTCTCCTTACGACGAAAAATCCTGGAAGGCTTACAACCACCAGGGAGAGAAGATAGAGCTGGAGATCGTGGGGTGAGACCTGATGCAATGGGAGAAATGGAGACCTTGGTATCATGAGATCGTGGAAAAACTCAAGCTGGATGAGCAGGCGGATCTAGAAGCCGCCAAGTTGCTGAATTGCCTTTTGCCGGAGCCAAACCTCAAGAGGCTAGCAGAAATTATCAGGGGTCATGAGTGCCTCGTCTTGGGGGCTGGTCCATCGCTTGAAGAGGATTTGAAAAGGCTTAAACGGGCGGGCTATCTGGACAAAGTCCTGATCCCGGCAGATGGAGCCACATCGGCGGTTATTCGATATCGAAATCCTGAAATCATCGTCACCGACCTTGATGGCGCCATCGGTGACCAACTTAGAGCTTGGAAAAATGGCAGCTGGTTAGTTGTCCACGGTCACGGAGATAACATTGCCCGGCTCCGCAAATACGTCCCCAGGCTGTTAGAGCGCATAATTGGCACCACCCAGACAAAACCAATTGGAAAACTCTTCAACTTCGGTGGATTCACGGACGGTGATCGGGCCGCCTTCATGGCCGCGGAACTGGGAGCGAAAGAGATCTACCTCGCTGGCATGAACCTCGGCACAAAGATAGGGAAGTACTCCGGCAGGAAAAATAGAGCGCGCAAGCTACTCAAGCTGGAAATATGCAGGGAGCTGCTTGGCTGGCTCTCCTCCGAGCTTGGGGCCAAGATCATCAATCTAACTCAAGGTGGCGAACCGATACCCAATGTTCCCAATAAAACAGTGGGTTAGCTAAAGTAGGCTATCTAGTATTTTAAATTTCTCCACGTGGCGTCTATCTTATCTCCAAAACTCAGCAACTGTTTAATAAAGGCTTGTGAACCGCCCTACAGCAGTCTACTTGTGAACTCCAGAAGATCTCGGACGACAAAATCTCCGGAGTGCTTTCCCTCGCGGTCGAGAAAGAAGGCCTTTATTCCTGCCTCCCGCGGCGCCAAGTAATCAAAAACGTAGTTATCGCCGATGTGAACCACCTCGTCGGCAGGGGCGTCCATCTCCGCCAAGACCTTCAGGTAGAACTCCCCGGTCTTTTTCACCAAACCAAAGTCTGTGGTTGCAGAAAAAACCCGGTCGAAATATTTCTCAAAACCCGATTCCTTAACCTCGACCTCGGCCAGCTCCCTGATGCCATTCGTGATGACGATGAGCCTGAACTTCTGGTGAAGTCGCTCCAGCGCCTCCCGAGCATCTGGGTACGGCCTGACCTTAGGACGACACTCCTCGATTAATTCTCTCCAGCTGCCTTCAAAGCCGAACTCCTTCCACCAGTAACCGATGTTGTACCAAGCCAGATTGTCCATGCCTACCTCATCATATCTTCTCCTGATTTCACGAAGCGCCTCTGGGACGCTCAGGCCCCAGCGCTCCGAGTACAACCTAGCCATGCAATCAAACCAGAAGGCGTCGGCGAACGTCCAGTCCACCAAGGTCCCGTCTAAGTCAAAGGAGATTATCCTTACCATCGCATCCGCCCCAGTCATTATAGGCGTTCGTTCGTTTTATTTTATCCGGGAATAATTCAAATAAAGCTCGCTGGTGAAGGCATGGTAAAAAACGAGAAATTCATTCGGGTCAATGGAGATCTTCTACCCTACTCAGTCGAACACCGGAGAATTAGAAACCCGCGGCTGGAATTCAGGGCTGGAGAGCTGCTGATCGTCCTTCCGCTAGGCTGGGGCGATGAAACCCCCCTGCTCAGGGAAAAAATTGGTTGGATCTCAAAAAAACACTTACAAATAAAGTCCGCCCTTGAGAGGTTGAGCAAACAGACGGTGGGGCCCAACACTCTGCCCATCTTCGGAGAATTCTTCGAAATCCAACGGGGCAAATCATTGGTCTTTGATCCGATAAAGAGGATAATTGAACTAGACCTAGACGACGCTATTCAGAAAAAAAGACTGGCGGCCATGCTCAAGAAAATGCTCGCCGAGGAACTACATAAAGCGGTGGCTTACTACAGCGCCCGATTTGGGGTTAACTTCAGGAGGGTCTGCATTAAAAGACACCGGAGCAAGTGGGGCAGCTGCTCCTTCCGGGGTAATTTGAACTTTAACCTCCGACTCGTTCTTCTGCCCAAGGAACTGGTCTGGTACTTGGCCTGCCATGAAGTAGCTCACCTGCGGGAAAGGGGTCACGGTAAAGGGTTCTGGTCGCTAGTTAGCAGTGAGTTCAGTAATTACCGGGAGATGGAGAAAAAACTCTTTGAACACTGGTTTTTCACGCAGAAATGCTTGAGATCTGTTTTTCCTTCACAGACGATTTTTTAAATCGACGGTTATGGCCGGCCTAAGTAAAACCTCGCACCTTGGACGAGGCTCCAAGCAGTAAAACATAGGGCCGATAACAGCTCAGGAATCGCCACGGCGGTCCAGTGGTAAACCCAGGGCAGGGCACCAACTACTCCAAGTACGACCGTCAGCACCCCCCAATTCTTATGACCCGAGCGCAATATGCCGATACCCAAAATCCAGAAGGAGATAGGTACCAGCACAAAAAAGGCCACTGAAAAGTAAAAGTGGATTCGCCCTGCCGCCTCGGAAAATATCCCGATTCCGATAAGGGAGATGGTGCCCAGTAAAAAAACCAAACCACCCACGCGCCGGATTCTATCTTGATAGATCGAGAGCATTATCGCGGCAAAAACCGTCGCCAGAAATCCTCCCAGCACCAATCCAGAGTTGAAGACTAGAGCGGCTTCTCCAACGCCCAAATCGCTGAGGGCATTCGCCGTCCAGCTAAACCAAGGCGAAAGCGATATCGCTGAGAAGATGAACAAAAGAGCCACTACCGGTGCCGCAATTCCGCAGACTCCGGCTAGCCTCAATCGTCTGCGCTCAGGTGTCATACTGGTCTTGATCCTCAAAACCGGTGTCTTCCTCAGACCCTGGCTGCTCCTCTTCGGTTTGTTCTTCGTAAGCCTGCTCAGTTTGCTCCTCAACGGGCTGTTCTTCCTCGGTTTTCTCCTCCGCTTTCTGCGGGACGAGCTCCATGTAAAGCTTCTTGAGTTCCTCTTCCTTCTCTTTCAAGGCCTTTTTCGAAGGCTTGGGCAGGCTCAGGCTTACCCCAGCCTGTGACAGCTCACGCTTGTACCTGGCCAGCTTCGCGGAACGGGCCAGTTGTCTGGCCTTCACGGCCATCTTGCCTGTCTTGCGGGTCAAATTTCCACCGCCTTTTACTAACACTCCCCCTATTTTAACCTTGATGCGCCTCAGGGACCAGCCAATACTCGGCCTCCTTTCTTATGTCGCGGAGAAACTGGTTGAACCCATCATAGCTCAGATAGTAAACTGTCTTGCCCCCTGACTTTCTCGTGGCGACCATCCCAGTCTCCCGCAATGGTTTCATCAGCACATAAAAATGCTTGCGCCCCCCGGCCGTTTTTAGATCCAACCCCAACACTGCCGCTAGCTCATCGATGTTCTTCGCGCCCTCCCTTAGCGATCTCATCACCTTCAACGCTTCCGGCTTCAGGGATGAACTCTTGGGATGATTTCCATAGGCCAGCGCCAACAGTTTTTCTGCCCCTCCCCTTTCTTCCAAACTATCACTCATCCTAAGTAATTTTCACTTTATTAATGAGTAATTTCAATATTTAAGCCTTATGGTGGGTAATTTTAACACTCTTTAAGGGTATTTTTCTTTCATGAGCACCGATTTTTCCTATTTTTGAATTACCTTATACAGGGTAAATAACCGACTTCATGGGGATCCAGCAAGCAAAAATTTTATTTTCAGAAACCCACTCTTTTCGGATTGTTACTCTACAAGAGTCATTTTTACACCCTAGAAGATCTGTTTTATCCAGGAATATACCCGAAAACTTCCGCCAATATGCCGTCAATTTTTTTCAATAGCTTCTTAGCCAAGATAGAAATATTTTCGGGACTTTCCTTGAAAGATGTGTTTATTTCATCCTTTAACTTATTTAATTGCCTATTTATCGACTCTTTATTCATTTGTTCCCTCAATTTTCCTTTTATTTCCTTGTCATATATTTTAAAAAGCTCTTTTTCCAATTCTGCCAACTTCAAAAGATCCAAGAGGTTGATGATGGTCTTGGCCACTTCCTCGCCCAGTTCTGTCAATTTAACTAGCTTTATTCTCCCCGATTCCTTAAAAGAAACTAATTTTAGCTTTTCCAGCTCAGAAATGATGTTAAACGTGTGTGCATATGTAGAATCTACTTTTTTAGATATTATTGAAGTATAAAGAGGTTTATTTTCCTTCTTTAGGTAAACAATTATTTCTTTTGGCTTTTCTTGTAAAAATAGACCATAAACATCCTCTTTTTTTACAGGAGACATGTCAGCCCTCCATAGAATACAATAGAACATATCTATTTAAGTATATCTATACTTTATAATATATTTTTTTCTATATTGATTGAGGAGACAAACGCTTTTATACAACAGAAAAAATTTATCAGGGAACATGCGGGAGTGAAGGAGGAACAATAATTGAAAAATTTGAAAAGACCAAAAATTATTGTGAACCCGCCTGGGCCAAAGGCTAAAGCGTTTATTGAGCGAGATCATGCTGTGAGTTCGCCTTCTCTGACAAGGACCGCCCCGTTGGTGGGGGTGGAAGAAGAGGGGGTATGGGTAAAGGATATTGATGGAAATATTTTTCTAGATTTCAGCTCCGGAATTGCTGTGACCAACGTTGGACATAAACATCCCAAAGTCGTCGAAGCCATTAAGCGCCAAGCAGAGAAGCTGATTTTTGTAAACAGTTGCGACTTTTATACGCTCCCACAGGTCGAGCTGATGGAGCGATTGTGCGAATTGTCCCCGGGCAAGTTCAAAAAGCGAGTTTTTCTTGGCAACTCCGGCACGGAGGCGGTTGAGTGTGCGCTGAAAATAGCTCAGTGGCAAACCCGCAACTATTATGTGATTGCCTTCATTGGCGGATTTCACGGGAGGACAATGGGATCACTAGCTCTGACTACAACAAGTGTCTCCGCTCGCCGGCACTTCAAAGGGATGATGCAGGGGGTTTACCATGTGCCTTACGCATATTGCTACCGCTGCCCGTTCAAGCAGGAATATCCGGGATGCGGACTTGCCTGTATAGAATTCATAGAGGAAACTATTCTGAAGAAGGTAGTTCCGCCAGACGATGTCGCCTGCATGCTCATCGAGCCGATACAGGGGGCCGGAGGATACATCGTCCCGCCTGACGACTACTTGCCTACGCTTGCTAAGCTCTGCAAGAGAAACAACATAATTTTCGTTGTGGATGAGGTTCAGACAGGTTTCTGTAGAACCGGGAAGTGGTGGGCATCAGATCATGTGGGAGTAGAACCGGATGTTATGGTTGTGTCTAAAGCGATGGCGGCGGGGCTCCCATGTGGTGCCGCAATCGCTCGCGCCGAACTCATGGACTGGGATCCTAACGCGCATGAAAATACGTTAGGTGGGAACCCAGTCATTTGTGAGGCCGCTTTGGCAGTATTGGACATACTGAAGGAGGAAAAGCTCGATCAGAACGCGGCGAAGGTTGGTGGATATCTGCTTAAGAGATTCAAGGAACTAGCTGAATCCCACGAAATCATTGGTGACGTTCGCGGGAGGGGTATGATGATTGGGATAGAGTTCGTAGAAGACAGACACACAAAGAAACCCGCAAAGGACTTCAGAAATGCGCTGATAGAGGAAGCCTTTAAGAACGGACTAGTGTTGCTGGGCGCAGGTGCCTCATCGCTCAGGCTTGCGCCTCCACTTATACTCACAGAGGAACAGGCGGATGTTGGCTTTGAAATATTTGAGGAGTCACTGAAGAAGGTTGAAAAGGATCAACAACGATAACCTATAGGGTTGAAACAACGCTCGAGACGTTCTTCAGCACCGCCCTCTATGTCTTTTCAATCGTGGTGGCCGGAATTCTCGCCAGAGCAATTACCCATCAAATCAAGCCCTTAAAATTCCTGAAACCTGTTGCTGACAAAGCGTTTGGTATTCTCAACACCCTAGTTATATGGGTAATATTGCCAACGGTAGTTTTTGTCTCGATATCTCGCTATAGCCTCATTGAATTGGCCATAATGGGCAACGCCTTCGTGATGGCATTTTTTACCATGGGCGTCTGTTTTGTGGCCTCAGTAGCTGTGTCGAGGATTTGCGGAGATGATAGAAAAACGATGGTTGCTATCTCATTAAATTCGGCATTTCAAAACGTCACTTTCTTGGGCCTTCCAGTCATCTATGCGTTTTTTGACGTCAGGGGGTTAAACGGGCTTGGGCCGGCGGCTCTTTATGCGATCGGCATCTCCGTCCCCCATCTTGTTTTGGGAGTAATGCTGGCGGCAACAGCGGTGAGAAAGAAAATCACTGTTGGGTCCGTGATCGAAAACATCATCACTTTTCCTGCTGCTTTTGCATTAATCGTCGCCTTGCTCTTCGTCGCTTTCAGCGCGCCGCTTCCGACTGTCGCCAGAGAATTTTTTGACGCCTATTTAACCAAACCTTTCTTCGGACTCATGCTCCTGCTCGTGGGGTACCAGATGCCTATCGCTAGCCCAAGAAAATACGTGAAGGACATAACGATGGTCTCGTTGATGAGGTTCATCATTGGTCCGCTGGTGACCTATGGGCTAATCTTAGCATTGGGCCTGAGCCTGCAGACCGACATCACGCCACGACCATCGCTGGTTCAATCGATAATGCCGCCAGGATTTTTCAACATGATGCTGGCTTGGAACTACAAGCTGGACCTGAAGATGTACAGCGCAATTATTTTCTACACCACTCTGCTCTCACTTTTCATCGTGCTACCGATAACTTATATGCTTATTTTTTAACCGGAGTACCGGCCTTTTCAAAATTGATTTGATCGCGAAGAAGCGATGATAAAACATCAGGCAGTTTTTCGATGCTGACCCTGATCTGCTTGGTTGAGTCCCTATCCCTAACAGTGACTGTACCATCCTCCATTGTTTGATGATCGACCGTCACGCAGTAAGGTGTGCCGATTTCATCTGCTCGCGCATAGCGCCTGCCAATCGATCCTGAATCATCGTACTCCGCCAGTAACCCTCTGGACCTCAATAGGCACTGCACCTCCAAGGCCTTCTCCGGCAGTCTATCTCGCTTGAGCAGTGGAAACACGCCGACCTCAACTGGGGCCAACCACTTTTTCAGCCGAAGATATTTCCGATCACCTTCTTCAACATAGGCATGCTCGAGGACGCAATAGAGCGGCCGGTCGATCCCATAGGAGGGCTCGACCACATGACAGATTATCTTCCTACTGCCCTCACCAACCGTCATCGTTAAATCCTCGCCGCTGAACTTTGCGTGGCGCGAGAGGTCATAATCTGTGCGGTTGGCAATTCCGGCGACCTCCACCCAGCCAAAACGCTCCGTGTAGACCTCGGCGTCCCAGGTTTCGCTGGAATAATGTGCCCTCTGCCACGGTTTCTGTTCCCGGAATCTTATGTGCTCATAAGGTATGCCTAGCTCCTCGAGGAATTTTTTGGTCAAAACCGCATAGTAGGCGATGAGTTCGTTGTGAATGTAGTTTTTTTCTACCGCCTCCCTCGCGGTGACCTCCACTACTCTTTCCTCCCCCTTTATCTGATCCTCAGCCCGCCACAGCCGAATTTTTTCATCGGCAAAGCAGGAAAAATTTGGGTGATGCGGATTGTCGGGGTCGAAGAACACCTCTGCCTCGGCCATGGTGAATTCACGTAGTCTGATTATGCCCTGACGAGGTGATATCTCATTGCGGTAACCTTTGCCAATCTGGATCACCCCAAAGGGCAGTCTCCCACGGGCATGGCGTTGGAGCCGCTTAAAATCAATGAATATACCCTGGGCAGTTTCTGGTCGCAGATAGCCTACTCTCTGGCTGCCTGGACCAATGGTCGTGCGAAACATAGAATTGAAGAGAAAAACTTTCCCCAGTTCACCGCCGCAATCTGGGCATTTAATCCTATTTTTGGTAAAGAACTCGTCCATCTCTGTCTCCTTCATGCCCTCGATATCTTTGCCTGTGGCCTCGCGGGCAACGTCGACTGCCTTGAAAGAATTTCCACACTTTTTGCACTCCACCATCGCATCGACGAAATGGTCAACATGGCCACTGGCCTTCAACACCTCTTCCGGCATGACGCTGGGTGAATCTATCTCGAAGAAGTTCTCCCCAATGAGATAGAACTCACGCCATTTTTGAATTATCTTATTTTTCAACACCGACCCCAGCGGGCCAAAATCGTAAAAGCCACCGACCCCACCGTAGATCTCGAAAGATGGCCAGATGAAGCCCCGTCTGCGGACCAGCTCCATCATTTCCTCTGACTTGTCTTTCACTTCAAGCACCAAAAATTTGAAAATCCATCACTCCGTCAGCGCGCGGAGTAGATCAATATCTCGTACTATACCTACCAGTTTGCCCTCAGATGAAACGACCGGCGTCTGCTCGACTTTGTTCTGTTTCATCAGTTGAGCCACTCTGCTAATCGGGGTCTTCCTAGTGATGGTGACTAGCTCCTTGGTCATGACATCCTTTACCAGTTTGTCCGGGACCTTTAACATGCTCTTGGTGATATACACACGGTCTTCGCTGTCCCAAGTCCAGCTGTCTCCCTCGCTTCTTCCCGCCATCTGGCTGACCTTTGATCCAACCTCAACATCGCTGACTTTAATGATATCATAATCATCTATTATTCCCACCATGGCACCATTCTCGTTTATCACCGGCAAGCCTCTGAAGCCCGCCAAGTCCATTATCTCAATGGCTGCCCTGATTGGTGTGCCTTCCCAGACAACGAAGACGTGCTTCCGCATGAGATCCGAAGCCGGGCGCTCTATGCCTAACTCGGCTATCGCGCGGTAAACGATATCCCTGACCGTGATGACGCCGACGAGTTTTCCATCCTTTAAAACAGGCATCCTCCTAACCCCTGACTTTAGGAACTTCATGGCAGCCTCCTCAATGTTCTCATCAGGAGTAACCGTTGGTACCTCTCGGTCGACCAGCATTGCCAGCTGGTCCTCGTCCGGGTGCTCAAAGAGCTTGCGCAACGTGACCATCCCCACGAGCTCATCGGTCCCGCGCTTCACCGCTGGGACGGCGCTGACGCCTAGCTTTCTGAGCAGGTCCAAGGCATCAGAACGTGACCCCGGAACTTCTACCCACTTGACCTCTTTAGTCATTACGTCCTTTACTTTCATGTTATCGCTTCCAGATTCAACATCATTCGCTGATATTTTATAGTATTTGTTTAGGGTTATCAACTTATAATTATTTTGCCGTTAAAATAGATAGCCCTTATGTTGTCGGCACGAGCCCGGTTGACTAAACCTGCGTAAACATCGGAAAGATGGAGGAGATTGCTCTTCCTAGCTAAAATCAAAAAGGTGGCTTTCTGGCCCTCCTCAACCGGACCCCAGGGTAAGTTGAACAGGCTGAGGGGTTTAACCGTGGCTGCAGCAAGCAACGACTTGGCCTCCTCAGAGCCCGCTGCGGTGTTGTCTCGGCGGAGGCATCTCCATGCGAAGGAAATCTCCTCAAACATGTCGGGCTGGCAGACCATTGCATTGTCGGTGCCGAGGAAGAATTCAGTACCTGTCTTCAAAGCCAGATTAATCGGTGGCACACCAACTCCCAACAGGCTATTGGAACGGGCACAAAAAACCACAGGGGTCTTATTTGCCTTTAGCCTCAAAAGTTCCTCCTCGCTGCAGTGGGTGGCATGAACGACAAAAGTAAACCTGAGTTTGATGGCCTGTTCCACCTCGCTTCGGTGATGCTTTTTTTTGAACGCCAGCACCTCATGAGCATTCTCGGCAACATGAACTGCGAAAAATTTCTTGGCCTCACGCGCAGCTACAGATGCTTCCTCCAAAACCTCCTCAGAAAATGCGTCCAAACTAGGAATACCCAAACCATCTGATATTGAAAGCACCTTCAGCATCTCCTCAACTTTGGAGAATCGACCCAGAATAATTGAAGTTAACGGGGGCAAAATAATTCCTCTCAGAAAATTCACGCCATCGACACCCTCCTCTCTGAAATCACAGTGAGCAAGGGTTCCGGTGGCCAGCATATCCTGCAGCGTGGCCTTCGTGGCTTGTGCCTTCTGGACTGGTGCGCTTCGCTCCAGCACCCGGAACTTTAAACCCTGCGGACCAACTACTTGGGTCTGATTTTTGCCAAGATAAAGCTCCTTGGCTACCGAATCCACCACATGAGTATGGGCGTTGATGAAAGGAGGTATGATAAAACCACCGTTTAGATTCACCGCTCGCCTCTGGGGAGAGCCCTCGGAAATTTCCTTGATCACATCGTCCTCAATCACCATGTAGCCCCGTGTTATTTCTAACTCTCTTCCCGTCAAAATCACGGCGTTCGACAGTATTTCCCGGGCCAATTTACCAGCTCCAATGGCGACTTATCCGGCATTCTCTTTATCCATTATGGCGCGAGATTTTCCTCCCAACCAAGGTGGAGGGCTTCCCAGCTCCTTAGTGGTCTCCACAAGGGCCCTGATGTGCTCGGTCGGTGTTTCCAACCAGAAATCGCACCCTGGAGACACCATATCAACACCTTCGCCAATGGCCTTCCCCACGGCCTCCCTTATCTTTTCAACCGGGCCCAAATGAATCACCCAGTAAGCGGATATATTGCCGATCAGCGGTGCCCCTGTCCTAACCCTGTCGATCGCTTTTCTGGCCTCACGAAGGGAAGTTCGCTCGTCCACCGCGATGGCGCTGGGACCGGACTCTGCCATCTTATCCACTATTCTCACTGCCGACCCACAGATGTTCAAAACGGTGGGCACGGACAAGCGGCCGATGATCTTTTTCAGATAGGGCTTGACAAACTCATCAAAATGGTCCGGAGAGATGTTATCGTTGGAGGCCCCCATCTCGTGAAGGGTGATAACATCGGCACCAGCTTCCTGATAGAGTTCTGCTATCTCAATATAAACGTCCAAGACGGCGGTGCAGAGGTCATGAACTTTTTCCGGCTCCTTTATCAAGCATTTCAAAAAGGAAATGGTGTCTACCAAGTAGCTGCTCAGGCTGGTAAAGGGCGGCACCAGAAAAGCGTTGACTGGAACCCTGCCACCAAACTCTTCTTTGAGCAGCTTGATCGCCTCGGTTATCACCGGGACGGTCCCAGCCTTGGCAACGTCCTCAGGGAATTTTAGATCAGAGATTTCTTTCACCCGAAATTCCTTGATGGAGGGCCATCTTACCCTGTCCTCGCGATAATCGATCACGGCGCCCAAGACCTCCGCCTCGACAACCGTGGAGAATGGTACTGTGATATTGTCCAAGCCGCAAAGCCTGTGAGCGGCTGAGGATAGCTTGGCCATCTTCACCGGATCCTTGTGAGCGGCGGGCCAAAAAGAGCCTGTGGCCTTCATGAAATCTACCGTGGCCACGCTGGCAAAGTTGACGCAGGGGATTCTGTCGACCTCCTCCTTCATGCCGAGCAGGATTTTCATAACCCTCTCGTAGGAATTCATCGAACGACCTCGCAGCCATGAAATCTAGCGGATTAAACATTTAAAAACTAAATGAGGAAACCTGTTATCATCAATGATGTCCATGCAAATCACGGTATATCATGCCCGAGAATGCGACCCGAAAAGATGTACGGCACTGCGCTTGTGTAGAGCAGGCAAAGTTGAAATAGTCTTCAGGGTTGAAGAGCTACCCAGGGGCGGCGTCTTACTAACTCCTTTTGCCGAAAAGGCACTTTCAAAAGAGGATGCTGAACTAGCAAGAAAATATGGGTTGATTGCCTTCGACTGTTCCTGGAAAAAAATTGACCAGGTCTCCAGAGTGAAAAATTGGTTCCGGCCAAGAAGCCTGCCTTATCTTCTCGCCGCAAACCCAACGCATTACGGGAAACCTACCACCCTGAGCACCGCCGAGGCGCTGGCCGCGGCACTCTTCATTTTCGGTGAAAAGGAGAAGGCTAATGAGATTCTCGCCGGTTTCAAATGGGGCCCTGTCTTTCTAGAGCTAAATCGGGAGCCGCTGGAGGCCTACAGCAGGGCTAAAAATAGCGCCGAAATTGTTGAGGCTCAAAAGCAATTCATACCACATGACGACTGACTAAAACGTCTATGCTTTCTTCAAGGGAAACGTTATTTGAAAAATAGCCTTGTTGGCTTGAGAAAATTCTGTTTTAACTTGACACAGCTATATCATTTTTCTCCGTGCTAATAATTAATTTTGGTAAAAATTAGGATTCTTCGCGCTTTTTCAACTCATACCAGTAAGGATCTCGTCCTCTGGTGAGCTTTCTTCTCAGCTCACGAAAAATATTTTTAAACATGGTTTGGATTCTATCAAAGAACAATACCACCACAAAGAAGCACACCACACTAATCCATAAAACGGCTTTCGTGCTCGTGTACTTCACCCCCGCAACATCATTTTTTCCATTTCTCCAACTTATTTTTTTCTGATTTTCTATTCAAAAAGATTTAAGAGGGCTAGACTGGATAGGAAAACGGGTTTGACATGCCGAGGAACGAGGAAAGACTGCCGCCGACGGGAGCCGGACTGATAAGGTATTTTCAGGAGGAGGGTAGCGGAATAAAAATCTCGCCAAAAAGTGTTCTAGCCTTCACTGCCGCAGTAATTATTTTTGTTATTCTCCTTCACGTCGCTGGAGCAGGTGTGCTCGGTTTCTAAGCCTGTATTAATCTGGCGAGGTTCTCCAACCTAGCTATCCTCTGCTGGGTTGGAGGGTGCGTTGAAAATAGGCTGGCGATGTTTATGCCTTGGAATGGATTAACGACGAACATATGTGCCGTAGAAGGATTGCCCTGCTTGAGGGGCCTGTTTCTCGCTGCAGTCTCCAGCTTCCTCAGGGCACTGGCCAGAGCCAGAGGTTTGCGGGATATCTTCGCTCCATCCTCGTCAGCCGCATATTCGCGCCCGCGGGAGATGGAAAGTCTGACGAGCGCGGCCGCAAAGGGCACAACCAAAAGCAGCAGCAGGGCCAACAGCCCCGCCCCGCTGTCTCGATCTCTACGGCCGCTGAACATGGTAAAGTAGGTAACATAAGTTATCACGGCTCCGATTATGGCGGCCATCGTGTTCACCAGCATGTCATGATTTTTGATGTGGGAAAGCTCGTGTCCCAGCACACCTTCCAGCTCATCGTCATCCAAGAGGTCCAGGGCGCCCTTAGTCACCGCAACGACCGCGTGCGATGGCGATCTGCCCGTCGCAAAGGCATTGGGGACATCTATCGGGACTACGGCGACCTTGGGCTTGGGTAATCCAGCTTCAGCCGCCAGCTTGGAGACCATGTTGTGAAGTTTGGGCTGCTCGGCCTCGCTAACCAGCTTGGCCCGGTAAATGCTGAGCACCCACCTGTCGGCATACCAATACATCGAAAGGTTCATTATGATTGAGAGCATGACGAAGAAACCTAAGCTCTGAGCCATCGGGATCCCGGTCAGATAGCTCGCCGCAACACCAACGAGCAGCAACATTGCGGTAAGCACGCCCATCAGCAGCGCCGTTCTGGTTACCCCGCTCATATTCTCCCCTCGATCCCGTCGGTTAACTGATGATGAACTAATTGATAAACTTTACTCTACTATCTTGAAATGTTCTTCAAGCCAATCGACTTTGCCCGGCCTTGCGACCACCTTTCCCTCCATTACCAGCAAAAACTGATTCACGGCTTCTTCTGGGCTTAGATTTGTGGTGTCTATCTCGTGGACCTTATCGACACCGTGAGCCTCGACTGCCTCCCAGAGGATCACGTCTAAGGCCTCGGCATCCACGTTTTCCCTCACTTTCGCATCCGCATAATTTCTCCTTCTCAGTCTAAGCTCCAGCACCTTGGGGTGTGTCCTCAGCACCACCACATGGTCAACAATTTTCTTCGGTAGCAGATGTGCTAAGATTCCTTCCACCACCACCGTTCCACTTAAATCGCGTGCCTTTTTAGCAAAACACTTTCGTAGCTTTTGAATATCCACAGATTTAGTGCCGTCGGGGTCGAGGGTGTAAATCTTATTCTCCTCGATGAAATCATTGAGACTCAGTAACCTTGCCTGCAGCTTTTCGGCGAGCTTTTTGGAGAACTCAGACTTTCCCGTGCCGGGAGTTCCGCTGACCGCGATAATCAAGCGACCCAAATTACCGCCTCAGAGTTTCTCCGAACGCAGGTCGATTACATCCTCTACCTCGCTTCCCGTGGAGATGATAGTCACGGGCACGCCCAGCTCTTTCTCAATTTTGTCAACGTAATCTTTTGCATCACTAGGAAGATCTCTCCACCTTCGCACCTTCGCGGCTCCCTTGAACATTCGGTCCAAGTTGGTTAGCGTCAGCTGGGTGGCACCGTTTATCATGACGGCGCGCTTGGCCAGAGCGAAGTCAAACAGGCCGATTCTCCGGCGCCTTCCGGTGACTGTTCCAAACTCGACTATGCCAAGCTCCTCGGCTTTTTCCTGTGAAATTTCAGTTGGAAAGGGACCGAGACCAACTCGGCTCGTATAGGCCTTGAAAACAAGCATGACCTCGTCTACCTTGGTTGGCCCAACACCAACATCGGCAGCGAGTGTTGACGCTGTGGTGTCCTTGCTGGTGACGTAAGGATAAGTGCCGTGGATCAGCGACAGTCCAAAGCCCTGTGAGCCCTCAACAAACACAAGACTCCCGTGATCTATTGCCTCGTTCAGCTCTGCCGGGACATCGGCAAGGAAGGGCTTGAGCTCAGGCACCTCCTCGGCCAACTTGGCGGTGCGACTAACCCTCGCCACGTTCGCTGGCCCGCAACCAGTTCCAGTGGTGCCAATCTTTCCCTGAAGATATTCCGACTTCGTGTCCTGTTCGATGTGGGCTGGCTCAATAACAGCACATCTCCTGTCAACCCCAAACCTATTCGCCGTCCCCGTCATCTCCAGCTCCTTCAGAACCACTTCTGGATTGACCAGCACCCCGGGACCGATCAGCAGCCGGGCACCCTCATAGACGAAGCCCGAAGGAATCTGCCTCAAGCCAAAGGTCCTGCCCTTATAGTTAACCGTGTGGCCGGCATTGGGGCCAACTCCAGCCCGGGCAATTATCTTAGGTCTATCGGTGAGCGCAAGGTAGGCCACGATCTTTCCCTTGCCTTCATCCCCCCACTGCCCTCCGGCGATTATCATACAGGGCAAGCTTCCACCTTTGCTCATTAGGCGGGGCTTGCTTAAATTTCTGTCGAGAAGCGTCTGGCCAACTTCAAAAAATATTTACCCTAAATTTATGATAATTATTCTAATGAAAGCTAAAGCACTTTACGACCTGATGCGCCTCGACCACGGCGTGATGCTGTTCGTGGCCGTTCTGATCGGTGCCCTGATCGCAAACAGTGGTTACCTGCCTAACTTAACTAAGTTGGTTTTTTCCTTTCTAACAGCTCTTTTTCTTGAGGCCAGCACCTTCGCGCTGAACGACTACGTCGACCTAGAAATAGACCGAAAAAACAAAAGGATGGACAGGCCGCTGGTGAGGGGGGACCTACAACCAAGGGTCGCTCTCGTCATCTTTTATCTTCTCTTTCCCTTGGGCATACTCGTTTCCTTCTTGGTCAACTTACAGTGTTTCGCTATCGCTATCGCCACCGGGGCTTTCGCCATCTTATATGATCTGCGACTGAAAAAGACGAAAGTTCTCGGTAATCTATACATCGCCTACATCATGGCGGTTCCCTTTCTCTTCGGGGCTGCAGTCGTCTCACCGACAATACCCACCGCCGTTTGGATCCTATCTCTGATCGCCTTCTTGGCCGGTGAGGGACGGGAGATAATGAAAGATACGATGGACGTGGCTGGAGACAGGTCAAAGGGGGTTAAATCCCTGCCGCTCTACATCGGTGAGAAAAACGCCTGCCGGATAGCGGCAGTCTTCTACCTCATCGCTGTAGCCCTGAGCTTCGTCCCCTTCTGGCTGAAGTCTACTTCATACTATGGAAACTTTCTCTATCTCTTCCTCGTTTGTCTGACCGACATCTTCTTCATTTATATCGCGGCCGCCATTGCTTTTAGGAAAAATCCACCTCTGGCAAGATATAGGAAGATGACGCTGGTTTCGATGATCATCGGCCTTCTCGCCTTTCTAATTGGCGCCTTTAGGTGAAAAAATGTTCCCAAAAGATGCCGCGGGTATCTTATTCGTCTACGGTTACGTTGGCCTTCTGCTCGTGCTCTCGGAAAAAATCCTATCCAAGTATCCTACCATAAGCAGAAAAATACTCCACATCATGGTTGGCAACATCGTCTTTATCCTTCCCATCTTTCAAACCAAGGAAGCCATGGTTTTCGGTGCCGCCGCTCCATTCATCGTCTTTACCTTCCTCATCAGCCCCCGTTCACCCATCAAAAGTAAAAGCAGGGTTTCTCAGGCTGGCCACGGGTTTGGTCTAATGTACTATGCTATTTCTTGGACGGTGCTCGCCTACCTGTTCTTCGAACATCTCTGGGTAGTCGGCGTGGGCATACTGGCTATGTCCTACGGCGATGGCTTTGCCTCGATCATCGGCGTTCGTTTCGGCAGACACTCCTTTCAGATTTTCCAGGACAAAAAGAGCCTTGAGGGATCTCTGGCCATGTTCTTGACAACCATGCCGATGCTTCTGGTTAACGCCATCTTTTACTCTCTGCCAATAACACTGCAACTATTGACTGTTCTCTTCTCGGTCTGTCTCATCGCCACCATCATCGAGATGTTGACCCCCAGAGGCCTAGACAACTTGACCGTTCCACTAATAGCATCGGCGCTGTGCTGGTATCTCACTATTATTTGACCGTGGTGATAATGTGCGCTTTATCGTTATCGACGGCCTAGATGCCTCGGGAAAGGACACCCACGCCGAGATTATCCGTAGAAAATATGAGAAAAAAGGAGAGAGGGTTGTCGTCAGATCACACCCCAGTGAAGACAACTGGTTCGGCAGAATGGCAAAAACAGCGCTATTGGCCGGCGGCAAATCGGACCGAATTAAGGCCTCACTCTTCTACGCCTTGGACGTCATCAGGTCCCTGTTTAAATACTACAATAGAAAATGCGACACCCTGATCATGGTTAGATATCTCATGGGCACAGCCTATCTTCCCTCTCCTCTCGACAAGCTAGCCTATAAATTCTTCAAGATCCTGTTGCCCACCTCTCGGTTCATGTTTTTTCTCGATGTCTCCCCTGAGGAATGTCTGAGAAGGATAAAAGGTAGAAAAATCCAAGAAATGTTCGAGACCCACGACGAAATAGTAAAGGTGAGAAAAAAGGCGTTAACACTGGCTGGGGAGGGCTGGTACGTCCTAAATACTGATTTACCTCCGGAAAAAGTCGCTGACGAAATTGAAAGGATTCTAAATTCCAATTAAAGTCGTTTTTTCTACTGTAAAGTTAACTTTTCACCTTCAAGAAAAATATTTTATTTTTTTAATGAGAACAAGTGACTTTTTGTTAAATCAGGGCCTTGTTACCCGTTGAGAAAAATTTTAAATTTTTATTCATTAAATTCTAGACGTTAAATCAACTAAAAACATTCTGTTTCAGCCGAAAAATGCTTAGCAAGTTAATATTAATCAGATAGCTTTAAATAGTGCCTTAAATAAAGAAAAATTGCTCTTAAATGGCTGGAACAAACGGAGGAGGTAGAAAAATGGTTGAATTGCCGATAGCGGCTATAGATCGAGTAATAAGGAAATCCGGAGCCAAGCGGGTTAGCGAGGAGGCCGCGATTGCGCTCGCAGAGGTCCTTGAAGAGCGAGCGATGCAGATCGCCAGCGAAGCGGCTAAGTTAGCTGAACACGCCGGAAGAAGAACCGTGCGCGACGTGGACATCAGGCTGGCCGCCAAGCGCGTATAATTTAAATGTTCTCGGTCTAACTCAAGCAGGGGTTAAGGTGGAAGAAAGCAGCCCATCCGTAAGTGAGATGCCGCGCATTCATGATATCTTCGATGTTCCCAAAATAAAATCACTAAGAGCCACCTCGAAAATTAACAAGCCGGTGGACATCGCTGAGGTCTTGAAGCGACTTCCCAACGTTAAACCCATAACTACCTCCAAGAAGAACGTGGTAAAGTTCACCCTGAGACGAGGCAATTACCTGTTACTGTTCCCCAACGGTTACATTGAAATTCACGCGGCGGAAGAGGGAGCTATTCGGGAGATCCTGTCATCTTTTCGGGAGGAACTCTTCAAAGCTGGACTTATCTAGTTGGTATTCTCATGAACCCCATGATCCGCGGCGCCAGAATGGTAGTAGACACCTGTCTGAAGATTCGAAGAAACGAAAAAGTGCTTATCGTCACCGATCCACTTAGGATGAAAATCGCGGAAACGATTGCTGATGTCGCTAGGAAGCGCGGAGCAGCGGTGACGTTAATCTGCATGCCCGTGGGCAAAAGACACGGGCAGGAGCCGCCTGAACCGGTAGCTCTGGCCATGACTCATTTTGACGTGGTCATTGCCCCGACCACCTATTCTCTCACCCACACGCAAGCGCGTTTACGGGCCTGTAAGGCTGGAGCCAGAGTAGCCACCATGCCTGGAATCACGGAAGAGATGATGCAGAGAGGAGCCATGCTGGCTGACTACCGTGAGGTGGCTCGGCTAACTAATAAAATTGCCGCTCTTCTTGACCGAGCGTCGGAAGTTGAAGTCAAAACAGAAGCGGGGACAGACCTGAAATTCAGCATTGAAGGGAGGAGAGCTCATCCAGACACGGGTATCTTCCATCGCCCGGGTGATTTCGGCAACCTGCCCGCTGGAGAGGCTTTCATCGCTCCGGTTGAGGGAACCGGAGAGGGAAAGGTTGTCGTTGACGGATCAATTATCGACACGACTACAGGTAGAACTGAGATAGTGATAGAGAGGGGAGTGGCTGAAGAAATAGCTGGGTCATCGGCCATAAAACTGAGGAAAATGTTGAACGAAGCCGGGCCAAAGGCACGGAACCTAGCTGAGTTCGGCATCGGAACTAATCCCAAGGCTCGGTTGATCGGACAGGTTCTTGAGGATGAAAAAGTACTTGGAACCTGTCATGTGGCACTGGGTGACAACTCCACCTTCGGGGGGAAGGTCAAAGCAGGCATCCACATCGACGGCATCTTCAAGAAGCCCACCGTTGAGCTGGATGGGAAACTACTGATGAAGGAAGGCAAGCTGCTGATCTAGCTACTCCACCGTGACCGATTTGGCCAATGATCGGGGTCGGTCGGGGTCCTGTCCTTTTTCCACAGTAATATAATAGGCGAGCAGCTGAAGCGGGATGATGAAGAGAAGGGGGCTAAAGAACTCCTCAGTGTGCGGAATCGATATCAGTTCGTCGACATGCTCCCTGAGGTCCTTGCCATTGTCGGCTATGGCGATGACGTAGGCCCCACGTGCCTTTACCTCCTCGACATTGCTTACCATCTTCACCCGCATTTCCCCAGGTGGCACCACGGCAATGACTGGCGTCTCCTCCTCGATTAGCGCCAGAGTTCCATGCTTGAGTTCACCGGCTGGCATTCCCTCTGAATGGATGTAAGTGATCTCCTTAATCTTTAGGGCTCCTTCCAGCACCAGCGGGTAGCCAATCCCGCGCCCGATAAGATAAATATTATCCGCTTTAGCTAGACGACGAGCTAGCCGTTTCACCTGAGAATTTATCCCATCCAAAACTCTTCGCATGTCATCGGGCAGCAACATCAGCCCAGCTGCCAAGCTCCTACACCTCACACAGGATCTTTCCCTCTCCTCAGCCAGTTGTATGGCGAGCCGCAGCAAGTAGGCCACCTGAGCGGCAAAAGTTTTCGTCGCTACCACGCTGACCTCAGGTCCAGCATAGGTATAGCAGACTAGGTCGCTCATTCTAGTTATGGAACTGCCCACAACGTTGGTCAGGCAGGCTACCTTTGCCCCAGCAGCCTTGGCGGCCTCAACCGCTTTCAGCGTATCAGCCGTCTCTCCTGACTGGGTGATGGCCAACACTGCCGTTTCGTCATCGCTACTGCCAATCTCGCCGAACTCTGAGGAAATCACTACCTCTACCGGAAACTCGGCCAGCTTAGCCAGCACATATTTCGCCACCAGCGCAGCATGGAAGGAGGTGCCGCAGGCGACAAAATAAACCCGTTTGGCACTGAGCAGAAATCTGGCCAGCTTTTTCAGCTCATCTAACGGCGCGCGAAGAGTTTCTTGAACAGCGCCCGGCTGCTGAAAGATCTCCTTCAAGGTGAAGTGAGGATAACCATCCTTCTCCGCCATCTCGGCCGTCCACCTGATCACCATGGGCTTTCGTTTAACCTCGACACCGGAACTGAACTTTTTAATCACCACGTGGCCAGGCGCCAGTACCGCCATCTCGCCGTTCTCAAGCACCACCACCCGGTTGGTGTGCTGGAGCATCGCGGGTATATCTGAGGCCAAAAAGGTCTCTCCGCTTCCGAGTCCTATAATCAACGGGCTATCCTGACGAACCGCAATGATCCTATCTGGCTCATCCACACTGACAATGGCCAAAGCGAAACTGCCCTTCAGCCGCTTGGCTGCCCGCCTAACGCTCTCCTCCAGATCATAGCCCCGACCAACAAAATAGGAGATCAAGTTGGGAATTACCTCGGTGTCGGTCTTTGAAAAGAAACGATAACCATGTTTCTGGAGGAACTTTTTTATTTCTGAATAGTTCTCGATAATTCCGTTATGTACCACGGCAATTTTTTCCGAGTTGTCGAGGTGAGGGTGAGCGTTAACTCTGGAGGGCTCGCCGTGCGTAGCCCAGCGAGTGTGTCCCAAACCCAAGTGGCCCGGCATCTCCGCCAATTTTAGCCTCCGGTCAATATCAGCAATTCTCCCTCGGTCCTTTTTGACGAACAATTTTTTAAAAACCGTGGCCATTCCGGCTGAATCATAACCCCGATACTCAAGTCGCCGGAGCGCCTCCAGTAATATCGGCGCTGCTGGACGGCTGCCGATATAACCCACGATGCCGCACATCCAACTACCTAACTATGCTGGTGAGTATGGATTAAAATAAACAGCGGGGAGTCTGATAACTAGAGGTTCCTTTCTATCTCCTTTTTTAATAGCTCGTGTACAACTCTTCCGTCGGCCTTTCCCCTTACCTTTGCCATCAGGATGCCCATGAGGGGATCAATGGCTCTCGTTCCCCTCTCCTGAATCAGCTTCAGATTCTCCGCAACAACCTCGGCGACCAGACTTTCTAGCTCGGTTGTGCCAAGACGGGAGAGCCCGAGCTTTTCTACAGCCTCACTGATGCCGACTCCCTGCGAGGCCAGCCGGAGCACCTCGGGGACGGCCTCCTTGGCCACGTCTCCACCCGCCACCCGCCGAAACACCTCCTGGAGGGTTTCCTTGGTTATCTTCTCGACCTCAACTCCTTCACGACGCAGGCTGACAATGGTGCCCTCAAGAGTCGCCGCGACCAAGGTCGGGTCTGCTCCCGTGCTCGTAACCAGCTCCTCAAACAGGTTCAGGTTATCGGAAAGGCTCAGACGTTCGGCGAGATCTTGGCTGAGGTGATATTTCTCCAGGAGTCTCTCGCAGGTCTTCTCCGGTGGCTCCGGAAGCCGACTTCTGATCTTTCTAATCCTAGCAGGAGTTATTGTGATAGGAGGAATGTCAGTCTCGGGGTACATGCGGCTGGCACCGGGCAGCGGACGCATGAACTCGGTATTTCCATTCTCCAAAGCCCGACGCGTTTCTTCAGGAACTCCAGCCAACGCCTCATTGGCCCGATCAACAACTGCCTCAAGTGCCGCCACCGCCTTTTCCCTGCGGTCAGCGATCAAAACCACGGCATCCATTTCCTCTGCGCCCACCTCCTGCCTTATTCGACTAACCTCCTCAGCAGAGACACCATAGCTAGGAAGTTCGTCGGTGTGAAAGAGCCCACCCACCTTGCCGTAGGTTTTGGCCCGGTCGGATAGTTCGGTTCCAAACCTTCTTCCGGGCTGAATCTCCTTACCAAGAAGGCCAGCGAACTTCTCCAGTTTCACCGCCAAGACTGAACCTCCACTGGCCAAGGATCTCTGAATCAGTTTTGAACCAGTTTTTGAAAAAATCTCCGTCACATCGACAATTTTTTTCTCCAACCTCTTCGCGCCGCGACGCTTCAGTTCTTCACGAATCTCCAGAAGCGCCAGTTGCCGCTGAACCTCTCGCTCAATCACCGTCGAGATGAGACCCAGCTCCTGTACGCCTTTTATCTCTTGGCGGGCACCCGCAGCGATGGAGATGTTTATGTCCTGACGGATGGTTCCGATGCCGCGCTTCACCCTACCTGTGGCGCGAAGGAGCTGTCCGATGTAAAGGGCTGCCTTGGCCGGAGTTTCTGGATCGCTGAAGTCGGGACCGGTAGCGATTTCAACGAGCGGAATACCAAGCCGATCCAAACGATATTCAACCAACTCGCATCTCTCACCCACTTTTCTGGCAGCATCCTCCTCCAGACAAATTGTCGGGATGCTGATCCTTTTACCATCGACCTCGAAGCTGCCTTCGGTGGCAACCAACATCGTTCGCTGGAAGCCGCAAGTGTTGCTGCCGTCGATTACGATTTTCCTCATCACGTGAACCTCGTCAACAGGGGTGGCGTTGAGCAAAAGCGCTATCTCGAGCGCGATGTCGAGCGCCTCCTCGTTAACAGAGTGAGGTGGCTCCTCATCTAGCTCCACCAAACAGATGCTGTCGGGATATACCTGATAGCTGAAGGCCTTGCCCTTGATCGCCTCAGCAAGGGCGGCGCGGTCGATCTCGCCTAGCTCGCTCTGGGTCGGGCGTAATCTCCGCCTGACCTGAAAGCTTGGATGATCGTCACGGAGCTGGGAGGGACAGCTGCAGAAGAGCTTGGACGTCGCCAGCTCCTGATGAATCTCGAAGCCCACGCGCAGGCCTATTTTTCCGAAATCAATTTTCTGCTTCTCCATCAAATCCATCTCTGCTGATGTAGTATTTTAGTAAAGAGGTTGCGGTACTGAGATTTCAAGTCAAAAGAAGCCCATGATTGGCTACTACTAATTTATCCCCCAAAATCGAAGAACCACCGAGGTATATCCTTATCAGCTAAAGAGATTCTTATTTCACTATGATTTGAATCAGGGGCTAAAGGCTACGGAGGGATGAGTTGAGCGATCTAACCAACATCGTGGTGATGCCCTCGCTGATGGGATTGGGCATCCTACTCGGGCAAGTCAAGTCCGGTCTGAAGCCAAAGCACCTCGAGTTCCTTCTCATTAACATCATGGCCCCGATTCTGATGTTTGCTGAGATCTTCAAAGCTGACCTGTCTGGACTCACCCTAGGAAACATCGTGCTGCTCTCGGTCACCTATGTTGGTTTTTGTTTCGGCGTGAGCTACCTCTCCTCCAAAAAATTCAACACAAAGGAGCTGGGAACTGTCGTGATCAACTCGACCTTCTTCAACAACATCTTCCTCCCTTTCCCCCTTATCTACGCGTTCTACGGCGACCTCTCCGCAGCCCTGCTCTTCTCCCTACCCACGATGATTCTTCACAACACAGTGGGGGTCTTCCTTGCCTCCTACTGGGGCCACGGCAAGTTTGAAAAGAAGGTGCTCACCCGGGCTGTCACCTACCCTCCGCTGCTAGGGTTCCTGCTTGGCTTTCTGGCCCGCCCCGTGATCCCGGGCTTTGTGGAGACGGCCGCCTTTTACTGGCTGCACCAGTTCGGCCTGATGACCGTTTACCTGAGCCTGATTTTCGTCGGCATGATCCTGCCCCTCTCCAAGGAGTCGCTGCTGATCTTCACCAACCGCGTCACCGGGATCATCACCGTCAATAGGTTGTTGATCTCACCAGTTATCGCCCTGATTTTGGCGGTGATCTTCATCCCCACGGAAGCGGTAAGAAACACGCTGCTGATCATGTCGCTGATGCCCCCAGCTGTCACCAACCTGATGATCATCTCCAGATTTGATCTCGACGTTAAGTCAACCTGCCAGAGCCTTTTCGTCCCCACCCTGCTCAGCGTGGCGGCGGTATTCGTGCTCAGAGGGTTAGCGGTAATATGAAAAATCTGCTTTACTCAGAGGTGAAGATGGTTTTTAGAAAAACATCGGGTCGGGTTCTAGGGGTTATCTCTCCAGTCAGATTTCGCTGCATTAACTTGGCCACTTTATCTGGATCCTTGGTCCTGCCCAGAACCCACATCAGCTTCACCCAAGCCACCTCAGGGAGCATGTCCTCGGCAGGGATCACGCCGAGCTGGAGCAGGTCGCGGCCCGTTGAATAGACGTTCATATTAACCCTCCCCCAGAGGCACTGCGATGTCATCACCACAGGTACTTTTCTCTTTCCGGCGAATTCGATTCCCTCGAAAAGAGATTGGGGAGCATGGCCCAGCCCGGTCCCCTCAATCACGATACCTTTATCACCCGAAGCCACGATACCTTTGATAACGCTGGAGGGCAAACCCGGTGTGGCCTTCAACAGGGCGACTTTTTTCTCAAACCGGCCCTGCACTCTGACCCTGCCCTCGGAGCTGGCGCGGTGATAGTCATCGCGGAACAGCTTGATCTGTCCGTTTCGTACCATACCCAGAGGGATGTCGTTGATGCTCTGAAAAGCGTCCCTGCGGCTGGTGTGGCACTTCCTTACCTTCGTCCCCCTATGGATTAAGCAGAAGTCGTCCTCGGTTGACCCGTGCATGACAACAACAACTTCGGCGATATCCGACCGGGCGGCGACTGCGACTGCTGAAATCAGGTTCAAGGCGGCATCGCTGCTCGGCCGGTCAGAGGACCTTTGCGATCCCACTAAAACTACCGGGCGGAATAATCCTTTGAGCATGAAGCTCAGTGCGGCGGCGGTATAACTCATCGTGTCGGTGCCGTGGGCCACGACGACGCCCGTAGCCCCGCCGTTGATTTCCTTGGCTACAACCCGGGCTATCTTCACCCAGAGGTCTGGGGTCATGTGCTCGCTGAACACGTTGCAGGCCTGAACGACCTTGATGTTGGCAATCTCGGCTATCTCTGGGACCGCGCCGTAAATGTCCTCAGGAGTAAACGCAGGATAGACCGCTCCGGTGCGGTAATCGACCCTGCTGGCAATCGTCCCCCCGGTGCCCACTATCGTCACCCGTGGCTTAGATGGATCCTGGGGCCTCTCTGGCTTGGGCACGGCTAGTTCTGGTAGCTCTTGACTTTCCAGCAAGGTAACCTCAGTGTCTCTATCGACCTTCACGCCGATGTTGTAACCGTTGGCCAACTTGAGAACCAGATGATTAGGATCACCCAGCTCGGTGCGGGGCATCAAAACACCGATATAGGCTCGGCGGCGGCTTACGACCTTAATTTTGTCACCAACTTTTACTGCTGCCCTTCGCAAAATTTTCTCAACCTCGCCCCTATAACTAAACATCACCATCAGCTTAGGTTATCGCGCGCGGACTTATAATCAATATCCTTTTCATCAAAAATCACATCTTATACCTGCCTTTTTCGGATTATCGAAAAAAGTTTGAAGATGCAATTGCCGCAGAGTAGCATTTTTAACTTCAAACTACAGAGAATTTGAAGGTGCGGGGGTAACTCAACCATCTGGTGGATAAAGGCCACCGGATTGAAATGGGAGACCAGGTAAAACCTGGCTCAATAGTGTCGGACCTTGGGGACAGCCCTCGAGGGGCAAAACTGAAGACTCCTGGGTCTGATATCCGAATGTTGAGGGTTCAAATCCCTCCCCCCGCACCATCCCTCAGCGGCCAAATAAGCCATCCATATTTCTTTCGCTGGTGCTAGATTAACGAGAATTTTATCTGAATTATTCTAAGAAAAAAGCAGGTTTTAGCCGAATAATTTTTGACGCAATTTATCATGCTCAACTTTGTATAGTATCTCGTTAGCTATTTTTGGTGATGTTAATTATTCTACTTCTGATAACTTAGATCTAAGTAGTTTAAGCGACAGTATATATGGACTGAGCGATACAAGTCCAACAACGACGCATTCGTCACTTTAAACGGTCTTTTAGGGCCCTCAGTATTTTATTATGAGTTATCGGCAGATCTCTTATCCTGACGCCGACCGCCTGGTATATAGCGTTGGCTATGGCTGGAGCCACTGGAACCAAGGCAGGCTCACCAACCCCCTTAGCGGCGAATGGTCCCGTTGGCTCATGGGATTCAACGATGATGGGCTCTATCCGCGGCAAATCTGACGCATGGAGAAGCTTGTAGTCGGTGAAGTTCTTGTTGATCACCCGACCATTGCTGTCCAGAACCAACTCCTCGGTGAGAGTGAAGCCCAACCCCATCACTGCCCCGCCCTCGATCTGTCCCTCAACTATTAAGGGGTTGATCGCCCGACCGACGTCGGCTGCATAAGTAATATTCAGCACTCTGATGCTGCCGAGTTCTGGGTCTACCTCCAGCTCCACGCACATGGCGCCAAACAGCGGGGCGTTGCTCGGCGGCATGTATGAGGCCCTGCCGACTATCGCCACCTCACCGACTATCTCTCGAATGGTCTTTCCCACCTGCGGATTCTTCTTCAACCGAACTACACCGCCAACGATCTCTAAATCATCGGGCTTGGCCTCCATCACCTCGGCTGCCTTCTTTAGTAGCTGCTGCTTGGCATCCGCGGCGGCCAGCCTCGCCGCCTGACCGCTGATGTAGAGCTCTCCGCTGGCGTAGGTTCCCCGGTCCACCGGAACAAACTCGGTGTCGGGACGGGAAACCGCTATGCTCTCCAAATTCACGCCGAGCTCCTCCGCCACCATCTGGGCGATGGTGGTCGTGATCCCCTGCCCGATGTCGGTCGCCCCCGTCATCACCTGCACCGAGCCATCCTCGTTGATCTGAACGATCGCTGAAGATGATTCCTTGATGTAGGGGAAGGCACCGCTGTTGTGCATCAGGCAGGCGATGCCCAGACCGCGGTTCTTCAACCTGCCACTCTCGATGTCTCGGGACTTCTGCCGCCAGCCTATCCTTTCCGTGGCCCTCCTTATGCACTCCTCCAGCCCGCAGCTCTCAATCCTCAAACCGGTCCCGGGGTTTATATCACCGCTGCGGATGGTGTTCTTCAGCCTCAGCTCCACGCGGTCGATGCCCAGTTCCTCGGCGATTTCATCCAATTGCGATTCCACGGCAAAGCTCTGCTGCGGGTTTCCATAGCCGCGGAAGGCTCCGGCCGTGGGGCTGTTGGTGTAGACTACATCAGCCTCAAAACTCACGTGGGGCGACTTGTAAAGACCCAGCTCCCTCGTGCTCATAGCGCCGGCCACCGAGGGCCCGTGGGAAGCATAGGCACCCGTGTTCAGGATCGCCTTTACCTGCCTCGCCACCAAGGTCCCATCCTTCTTCACCCCTGTCTTCAACCAGATTATCGAGGGGTGTCTGGTTGTGGTCGTGTAAAAGACCTCATCACGGTTCAGCCTCAACTTGACGGTGGCGCCGAGCTTGATCGCCAACAGGGCGCAGATGGGCTCAAGGATGACCTCGTCCTTGCCGCCGAAGCCTCCACCCACGAAGGAGGTGATTACCCTGATCCTGTGCTGGGGCAAACCGAAGACCTCAGACAAGATGGAACGAACGTGAAAGGGAATCTGGCTGGTCGTCCAGACGGTCAGCTTTCCCAACTCATAAGAGGCCGCGCAGGCGTGGGGCTCAATCGGGGCGTGCGCCTGCCTTCCGGTCGTGTACTTGCCTTCAAAAATGCGATCCGCCTCGCGGAAGCCCTTCTCAACATTTCCCCACTCCCTAGTGATGTGAGCGGCGATGTTGGTGTCGTGGATTTTGGGCGCCTTGGGGTCCATGGCTGCGACTGGGTCAAAAACCGCCGGCAACTCCTCATACTCAACATTGATCAGCGAGACTGCCTCCTCGGCGGTGTCCTCGTCCACCGCCGCCACGGCCGCCACCGGCTCCCCGACAAAGCGCACTTTCTCGTCGAAAATGTATTTGTCCTTGGGCAGGATGTAGTAGACGCCCGGGTTGAAGGGAACCCTCGGTGCATCCTTGTAGGTGACGATACCCTTCACTCCCGGAAGCCTCTCCGCCCGGCTCACGTCAATCCTCCTTATCCGGGCATGGGCACATGAACTGCCGAGCAACTTCACCGAGAGCGCTCCAGGCAGCCTGATATCGTCCAAAAACTCCGCCTTACCCGTGGCAAGTTTAACCGCGTCAAGCTTGGGGACCGGCTTTCCCACCACAGAAAACTTCACGCTCATGCGCTGTCTCTCCAAGTTTCCGTTTCTGCTTCACGAGGCTCGCTAAAATACCTTTCGTTACCCCAAAACTCGATTTTGGAGGCCTCGAAAATCATCGGTTGCTATATAAAGTTAAAGGCACAAAATCTCACGACTTCAAACCTAAATAAGAAAAAAGGACAAAATTCATCTGTGGCCAGGGTGGTGTAGCTTGGTTAACATTCGGGCCTGTGGAGCCTGCGACCTGGGTTCAAATCCCGGCCCTGGCCCCATACTATCTAACTGTAATTACTTGGGCGATATAGTCAGTATTTCGCGACAAATTTCAGGATGCTGGGCGATGAACCTCAACTCGTCCTAGACCAACGGTTTCTGGTTCAAGACGTTGGCTTGGCGCACCAGCTCCACTATCTTGCTGGCTTCCTTCTCATTCTTGAACCATATCTCGGCCTTTCGGCCACATCGCCACAATCATCCCGGGATCGTCGAGGCAATGCAGTCATCCAGACAACTTGAAAAGCAATCCCCCATCTGAACAGTATCTTTTGATCCCATTTTTTCAACTTGCCAAAATTGATAAAAAGGGCAGGGGCCGAGACCTGCCGTCAAATCCCAACTGATCTCTTGGCCTGTTCACAGAGCAAAGACTAGTCCCACCCTTCTGGGCGATTGCGGGCGGCTTTGGACGCGCCACCTTTGACCTTCTTCTTCACCTTTTCACCTCCTTGCCTTTGTAGCGCCTCCAATTAACCTCCGAGAGAAAGATGACCATCAAGCTACTTAAGGAAATTTGTGAAAATTGTGCCAATCAACCGTAATTTTGTGAAAATAATTTACCCCAAGAAAAAAATCGTGATCATTTTTGACCACCAGAAACGAAATTAAACGTATTTTAAAAGACAGCGGACATAAATCTCGATGAGACCATGCCCCGACCGTACGTGATCCTGAACGCTGCGATGACGCTGGATGGAAAAATAGCGACCTCGTGCGGGGACAGCAAGATCTCATCCGAGGCCGATCTCACCCGCCTCCACCGCCTCAGGGCCAAGATGGACGCCGTCATGGTCGGTGCTGGAACCATTCTGGCCGATAACCCCTCGCTGACCGTACGCCGCGTGAAGGGAAGAAACCCCATCCGGGTGGTGGTCGATGGAATGGCGAGGATATCCACCAACGCCAAAATTCTGGATCACTCGGCCAGAACCATCGTGGCTGTTTCGAGGGCAGCCGATAAGGAAAAGGTCGAAAGGCTGCGCCAAACTGGGGCTGAAATCATCATTTCTGACGGGGAGAATATTGACCTGCAATGGCTCCTCGAAGAACTCTACCGGCGGGGAATCAGGAAGCTGCTGCTTGAGGGTGGCTCAACGCTGAACTGGAACATGATCTCGCAGGGGCTTGTGGACGAGATCCAAGTCACCGTGGCGCCCAGAATCGTCGGCGGGGCGGCGGCCAAAACCTTGGTCGGTGGAGATGGTTTCTGCAAAGTAAAGAATGGGGTCAGGCTCAGGCTCTCCAAGATATCCAGAGTGGGCAGCGATGTCCTGCTCGTCTACCGGACTGCGGGTGCCCAGCGTGATTAAGAAAATTGGCGATCGTCTCACCATTGTCGGTGTGGCCCACGTGCTGCCGAAAAGTGTTGAGGAGGCCAAAGGAGTGATCGCCTCTGAGCGTCCCGACCTCGTCGCGGTGGAGCTGGATCCCGCCCGTTATCTGGCGCTAACGCGTGGCACAAGAGCTGGAATTCTTGACTTCTGGCGCGCTGGCCCAGAAGCCTGGCTACTAACCGCGCTGATTCTACTCCTTCAGGGAAAATTCTCCCGCCAAACAGGGGTCGCAGCAGGGGAGGAGATGCTCGCCGCGGTTCAGAAGGCCCGGGAAATCGGGGCGCAAGTGCATCTCATCGATAGAGACATCGGAATTACGCTCAACAGGCTCGTCAGCGGGATGCCGGCGCGGGAGAAGCTCAGGCTCTTCGGAAACCTGATCGTCAGCCTGCTTCCATTAGGAAAAGGTTTTGAGCTGAGTCGAATCACCGAGGAACAAGTGGTCGAAAATCTGCTGCAGGAGTTCAGGAAGCTTTCGCCGAGGGCCTACGATATCCTGATCTCGGAGAGGGACCGCTACATGGCAATGAGGCTGGCGGAATTTCTGCTCTCGGGAAAGAGGGTAGTCTGCGTGGTGGGAGCTGGGCATGTGCTTGGCGTTTGGAAGGAGCTGAACCAATTGTTGGCCGGCAAGTGGAGCCTGAACCTAGAATACTCGGCTGGTTGATGAACCCAAGGGTAAATTGCTCTGAATTTGTGTGAACAGTTCGCTAGTTTTTCACTTATTAACCAACCTGCACCAAAGGTCAAGGCGGAATGAAACATTGTGTCGTATTTAATTGGCTATGATATCAGGAAGTTAGACCGCGCAACAAAGCTGCAGTTTAACGGGTGTCTTAGAGTTGGGATCTTTTAAACTGCAACAATCAACGTGAGAGTTTAATGATCACACCGATTTACAGAAAATTTTGTCAAAACAATCTTAAGCCATTTGGAGCTAAACCGGTGAATAGGATTTATAAAGGGTTGACTAAAATATCGTGGAGATGAGCAAGTGGATCAAAGCATTGTGGAAAAACTGAAGACGATGCTGGGAGTTCGTGTGGAAAAGGTTGAGGAGCATGAGGGTCAGCTTCTGGTCTATGTGCCCAAGGGCCAAGCTGCGAGGGCGATAGGCTCGGGCGGCGCCGTGGTCCGGTCCGCAGAACTCGTCCTAAACAAGAAGCTGGCGATAAAGGAGCTCTGAGTTTACGCTCGAAAGCTCTTTAAAATCCCGGGGCGAAATAACGTTGAGGTGAGCTTGTGGTACAGGCATACATTTTGGTAACCGCGGCCATTGGGAAGGTAAAGCAGGTGGCCAAGGAGATAAAGAAGCTGCAAGACGTAAAAAATGTCCATGTTGTCACCGGGCCCTACGACATCATCGTTCACGTTGATACCAGCAGCATGGATACCCTGAGCAGGGCGGTGGTCGAAGGTATTCACAAAATCAAAGGAGTGGTCGACACCAATACCGCCATCGTCATCGACGTCTGAGCTTCGGAATTCAACAGCTTTGCCCCACTTTTACAACCTTATTTCACTAACGCGGTGTGAATTCGCTATTCAATCGCATTGAAAAAATGGTAGCCCCGCCCGGATTCTCGTCGACGCTGTCGATTTCGAACCGGGGTCAGCGGGTCCAGATTGCGGCCTGCCGGTGCCCGCCAGGATTGACCGATGGGCCCCGCCTCCTGCGGGTCTACCCCACGGGGCTACAAGATTACTACCTCAAAAGGATAAAAATACCTTGAGATTGCTTCCCTTAAACCAACAAGTTAACCCTGCCAACGTTCCTGAAAAACAGCTCCGCGTAAATGAGCCAAGTTAGTTGAGGGGGCTCCGAAACCGTCTAAATAGTCCTTTACCTAGTGAAAGCGGTGGTTGCCTGCACGAATGGGCTTTAGCCGAGGCCGTCGTCTCCACCATGCTCGCGGTGGCCAAGGAGAAGGGTGCCAAGATGGTTTCCGAGGCAAAGATAAAGCTGGGAAGACTGCAAAACATCGACACCGAGATCTTCAACCATGCCCTCCGGGAGCTGACCAAGGGCACCTTGCTGGAGAAAACCGAAATCAAGTTGGAGATGGAAGAATCACGCTTCAGATGTCGGGCCTGCGGGCACGAGTGGAACTTGGACCCCAGCGAGGTTGGGTCCGATGAGTCCGAAGCCATCCACTTCGTCCCCGACTTGGCCCATGCTTTCATCCGCTGCCCCCGCTGCCGCAGCCCCGATTTTGAGGTAACCGGAGGAAGGGGAGTATGGGTAGACTACATCAGGATTTCAACGTAGAGGTGCCGGACCCGCGCCTCGCCATTATCGACGAACGGCTCGGCGGGGTCAAGAGGATCATCGTCGTGGCCAGCGGGAAAGGTGGGGTGGGAAAGAGCCTGATCGCTACTACTCTCTCCCTGCTGCTGGCCCGAGACGGCAAGAAGGTTGGCCTGCTGGATCTGGATTTCCACGGCCCCTCTTGCCACATCATCCTTGGGGCGACAGACGCGGTACCTGCTGAGGAAATGGGGTTGATACCTCCGGTGGTTCAAGGAGTGAAGTTCATGTCGCTGGTTTACTACATCGGGGACCGGCCGCTGCCACTGAGGGGCGAGGAGGCCTCGAACGTCTTCGTGGAACTGCTGACCATTACCCGATGGGGCCAGCTCGATTATCTGGTGGTGGATGTGCCCCCGGGAATCGCTGAGGAGGTCTTAGACATCATCCGCCTGATTAAAAGGGGAGAGTTCCTCGTCGTCACCACGCCGTCGAAATTGGCGGTGAAAACGGTGGCCAGGCTGGTTCAACTTCTTCAAGAACTCAAGGTCCCGACCCTGGGCTTGGTGGAGAACATGCACCCCCCTAGCTCAAAAATCGGGAAAACCGGTACCTTCAAAGCTAACTTTTTGGGTCGGCTTCCCTTTGACCCTGAAGTGGAAAAAACTCTGGGTCACCCGGAAGAACTGCTGAAAACTCATTTTGCGCGGAGTCTGAAACGCATTGTTAAAAAATTAGGGCGCTAGGTGGTCGGTCCGTGGGACATCCACTCGGGCGCCCTTGCTCCGGGAACCGAGTCAGCCCGAGGCAGATAAGGTTTGATATCGACGATCGGGGACCCCTCAACCGCATCCAAACCCTTCACGCATAACCTGCAGTTCTCCACCCTGATGAGCTCCACCACACACATGCCGATGGGGTTAGGTCTAGTGGGGCTCCGTGAGGCGAAGACACCGACCAGAGGTGCCCCAGGGTGTCTTTTGGGTATAACCTGCAGAACCTGCCTCTGTTCGGCGGTATCCCGCTGGTGAAGCCAATAAAGGATTATCAGGTGGGAGTAGTTTTCGATGCCCCTGAGGCCGGGACAAAACTCGGGAAAAATGGCGATCTCCGCCTCCTCGTTCTCAATCCTCTCCACAGTCCCGATGAAACGGAGTTCTCCCTTCATCACATTACCAAGTTAAAGGTGGCGTGGCTGCAAAAAAGATTGACGGACCTGACTTTCGGTCAAGGGACGTTGAAAAATTTTGTGGTAGCCCGGGGCGGAACTTCGGTCGACCCGTCGACTTTCGAATTCGGCGGGATATCCCTCCGCCGTCGCAGGCTCCAAAGGCCCGCAGGATTGACCATTGGGCCCGATCTTAATCGGTCTACCCCACCGGGCTACCGAAATTATTTCCCGGCTCCAGCATTAATCTATTTGCTTTTTCCTATCCTTCTCGTCTTCGCTCAATGTCTCCTGAGATAATCGATGAGTTCGGCCGCGATCAACGGTTTTCCCCCAACCAGCGGAAAGGCATAGGGGAGAATGTTCGAATATCCCGGCTCAATCGGCACTTCCAAACCCACCTGGACCGGTATCTCCTCCAACTTCTTTCCCGAGATTATCTGCTTGGCGACGTGGACCGCCCCATCGATGGCGAACTGGTGCCGGCCGATATTGCGCTTTAAGGCCCGGGACAACTTCTTGGACAGCAGTTCTCTCGTCCGACCCAAGGGCGGATCATTTCCCAAGATTCCTCCGATCAGAACCAAGGATCTGCTCTCGAGGTCTTCCGGTGAAAATGGTTTTCTGGCCAAAGGATCCAGTACTATTATCTCATCCTGCTGGAAAAGCTCAAGCGCGCTTTTTCTCTCTACCCTTGTGATCTGGGATAGCTTTCGATAATCGGTGGCCCTTCTGACGTTGGTTATCAACAAGTCCTCTCCAGCGATCCTCGCCGAGTTGGAATACTCGATGAAAAGCCACTCGCTGAGCTTCGGCTCCAGATGCTCAATCACCAGCATGATCTCCGCTTACCTTCTCCGCAGTAGCGCCTCAGCCGCCACCACCATGGGATCGATGCTGTCGCTCACCGGCGGTGCATAGCAGTAATCAACTTTGGAGAACTCCTTTGCCGTCATTTCCTTCCTGATCGCCAGCGCCAGCCTGTTGGCCCGCTCCGCGGCACCGGTACCGAGGAACTGACCGCCCAGAAGCCTCTGTCCCTTTCTCTCCGCGACCAGCTTGATCATCACCGGTTCAGCTCCCGGGAAATAATGTGGTTTGTTGAGGCATCTCACCCGCGCTGAGACGGCTTCAATCCCTGCCTCCCCAGCCACGGTCGCGGTCAATCCTACCGAGGCAACTTCCAATCCGCCAGCGATGGTGACAACGGCATTCAAAACACCGTCAAAAATTTCATCCCCTCCAGCGGCGTTAATCCCAGCAACCCTGCCCATTCTGATAGCGGTGGTGGCCAGCTGGCTCCTGACCGGTCTCTTGGTGATCAGACAGCGGGCTTCAGCACAATCGCCTATCGCGAAGATATCTGGATTGCTGGTCCGGAGATGATCGTCAACCGCTATTGTCTTCGTCGGTCCCAGCGCCAGACCGGCTCTCACGGCAAGCTCAACGTCCGGCTTAACGCCTATCGCCATTACCACTAGATCGGTCGGAATCTCCTCCCCCTCCAGAACTACTGAGCTGACCCTTTCCACGCCGCGCAGCTCCTTCACCGCCTTGGAGCAGATGACGCGAACCCCGGACTTGACAAGGCGCTCGGCCACTATCCCTGCCATATCCGGATCGAGCATCCCAGGCAGGACATTGGGCATCATCTCAATTAGAACCACATCCAACCCTCGTTCCTTCAGGGCACTGGCAGTCTCCACGCCGATGGGGCCAGCTCCGACCACCACGGCCTTTCTTGAGTTTGGCAATGCTGAGAGGATTTTCTCGCCATCCTCAATCGTCCTCAGGCTGAACACATTGCCCAGATTTATCCCTGGAATCGGCGGCCTCAGGGCCACGCTACCGGTGGCCAGAATCAGCTTATCATAAGGTATCTTCTCCACCTGAAGCGTCTTGAGGTCAAGAACCTCCACTGTCTTTTCTTTAACATTGATGGCCTTGGCTTCAACGCCCAAACGCACATCGATTCCCTGCAGCCTCGGCGCGGTCTCCACCAAATCGCGAAGCTCCGGAACTTCGCCGCCGATGACAAAAGGAAGCCCGCAAGGATGGTAGGTGGCGTAGCTCCTGCGCTCAATTACGGTGATTTTTGCCTCTCGATTATAGAGCCTGGCCGTGGCCGCCGCCGTCAGACCCGCCGACTGAAAGCCAACGATGACAATCCTCAAAAATTATCTCCCTTGTCTAAGTCGTTTGGAATAAAGCAACGCCTCTATTCCCGGCATCGGTTCTCCGGAGAGGAAGCTCACGGCCGCTCCCCCGCCTGTGCTCACGTGGTCTATCTTGCTTGCCACACCCGCCTCGTTGACGATAGTAACGGTGTGGCCGCCGCCGAAGATCTTAAAGGCCTTGGAGTTGGCTGCCGCTCGGTACAGCTCCAAGGTACCACGTTCGTAGCCCTTCCTCTCAAAAACACCCATCGGCCCCTTAACAACTATCGTCTTGGCCTCAGCCAGAAACTTGGAGTAGTAGGCAATGGTCTTCGGGCCCACGTCGAGCAGTTCCACGTTCATCGGCAGCTCCTCAACCATAATTACTTTGGGCTTGCCCTGAACATCGACGACGAAGTCCAATGGGGTCTTTATCAGGTAGGCGTGGTTGGCATAGATCGCCTTGGCGCGGTCAACCAGCTTGAGGTAGCTCTTGTCAGAAATCAGCTTGACGTTGGGGCCGCCGATGTCCCTTCCAGAGACCATGAGGAAGATGTTAGCCAGCAGCCCGCCGGTTAGGACCGTGTCTACCAGTCCCTTCTTGAGCGAGTGTTCTAGGATTTTTACCGTGTCCTCGACCTTGGCTCCGCCGAGCATGTAAACGCAGGGGTGCTCGGGGTTCAATGCCCGAGTCATTCCCTTGACCTCTTTCTCCATCACCCTGCCGGCGTAGGCGGGCAACACCGCGGCAAACCCGATTATCGAGGCGTGAGGCCTTTGGGCCGCGGCAAAAGCATCGTTGACAAAAATCTGCGCCAGAGGGGCTAGGTTCTTGACCAGCCTAGTCTTGGCCTGCTCTTCCATCGGGCGGGCCACGGGTTCCTCGGCCAGATAGCGAACATTTTCCAGCAAAATGACATCACCGGGTTTCATTTCCTTTATCGCTTGGGCCACTGGTTCCCCGTAGAAGAGATCCTTGAGGTACTTCACCTTTATTCCAGTCGCCCGGCTCAAGAGTTCGGCATGTTGCTCCAAGGTGGTGAAATCATCATCACCCAAACGGCCTTGGTGGGCGAGCAACACCAGCTTGGCGCCCCTTGAAGCCAGCTCCTTTATCGTCACCGCCGAGGCCCTGATCCTAGTGTCATCCAAAATCTTTCCGGTCGCGGGATCCATAGGCGAGTTGATATCAATCCTCACGATTACCGTCTTATCCTTAACATCAACCTCATCCAGCGTGGGTAAATCCTCTATCCTATCACCCAACGTCATTTTATCGAGCCTCTCTTAAAGGTTGCTGGAAAGGGAAAATACCACACCAACGCTTTCCCCATATTGTTCCAATTTTTAGACGTGTTCCATTTTTGGAAAGCTTTAAAAGGAGGCAGCACATCCGTTCATAGAGGTAGGTATGCCCGAGAAGACTTGGATCGAGCTGCTGATGCTTCTGGCTGGGGAGGGGGCGACGAGGGAAGAAATTAGAATTTCATCCAGTTCGCTGAGCAAACGCTTGGGAATGTCAAAGCAGACCGTCATTAGAAAGCTGACCGAGCTGGAAGAACAGTCGCTGATTTCCCGCCGGGTGGAGCCCCGAGGACAGTTCATCAGAATAACCCCTACAGGAATGTCAGCACTGCGGGCGATGCACCAGGAACTGGAGAAGATACTAAAACAGAAGCCGGCCAAAATGATTCTCACCGGCCGCGTGGTCACCGGGATGGGCGAAGGTAGCTATTATGTGGGACATCCGGGCTACTCGGAGCAGTTCAAAAGGGAACTCGGCTTTCTGCCCTACCCCGGTACCCTAGACATCAAGCTCGACCGGACATCTGTGGAGCTTAAGGAAACGCTGACAAAGTTGCCGTCAAAACAGGTGCCCGGGTTCAAGACCAGTGAGAGAACCTTCGGCCCGGTGAAGCTCTTTCCCTCCAAGCTGAAAGGTGAAAAAGGAGCCTTGGTCATCCCCAACCGAACTCACCACACCGATATCATAGAGATCATTGCCCCGATCAACCTGAGGAAGAGCATGGGCCTGAAGGACGGCGACCCGGTCAAGGTGGAGGTGTTCCTGTGAGCATTGATCGGGCTTTGGAGGCTCTACGCCGGGGAGAATTCGTGCTCCTTCACGACGGGAAGAACCGCGAGAACGAAGTAGACCTAGTGATTCTAGCCGAAGCGATTGAACCGCAACACGTGGCCACCATGAGGCGCGACGCCGGAGGCCTGATCTGCGTGGCGCTACACCCGCGGATAGCGGACAGCTTCGGTTTGCCTTACCTGACCGACATCTACCGTGAGGCCAAGTCAAGGTTCAAGATTCTGAAGGCAACCTGGCCCAACGATATTCCCTACGATGAGCGCTCGGCCTTCTCCATCACCGTGAACCACCGGAAGACGTTCACGGGAATCACCGACGAGGATCGGGCGCTGACCATCAGTGAACTCGGCAAATTGGGCGCCAAGGCTACCGATTGCGACCTATCTGGGGAATTCGGTAAAAGGTTCCGGAGCCCGGGCCACGTCCATCTTCTCCGCGCTGCCAACGGCCTGCTCAATGAGAGGAAAGGACACACCGAGCTGGTAACCGCCCTCGCGGAACTGGCTGGAGTCACCCCCGTGGTTGCCATCTGCGAGATGCTGGACTCGGAGACGAACCGCGCGCTGTCGAGGGAAAAGGCGAGAGAATATGGGTTAAAACACGGCATCGAGTTCCTCGACGGCGCTGAGGTGATCAAGGAGGTTGGAGTTTGAAAAGGGTTGGTATTGTCGACACCACCTTCGCGCGCTATGACATGGCCGGCGCCGCCATCGACGAGCTAAAACAACTTTGCAACGTCAAGGTGGAGCGCCGCACCGTTCCCGGAATTAAGGACCTCCCGGTCGAGGCCAAGAGGCTGCTCGACGAGGGCAACGACATCGTGATGGCCTTCGGGATGCCCGGGGCGGAACCGATCGACAAGCAGTGCGCCCACGAGGCCTCGCTGGGGCTCATCATGGCCCAGCTCCTGACCAACAAGCACATCATCGAGGTTTTCGTCTTTGCCGACGAGGCCAAGAGCGAGAAGGAGCTCGCCGTCCTGGCCGAGAACCGGGCTCGCGAGCACGCCCGAAACGTTTACCGCTTGCTCTTCAAACCTGAGGAGCTCACAAAACTGGCCGGCACCGGGCAGAGGGAAGGAGGCCCGGACGCCGGACCCCTGAGGAGGTGACAAATTGGTAAAGCTGGGTCTAGCGGCCACGGAGTTCAACTTCGACATCGTCTCGCCGATGATCGAGTTCGCCAAGAGACACGCTGAATTCCTTGGGGCGCAGATCGTCGCCGAAGTCATCGTCCCCGGGGTCTACGACCTGCCCTTGGCGGCCAAGAAGTTGGTCCAGAGGAACGATGTCGATGCTGTGGTGACGTTGGGGGCTGTTATCGAGGGGGAAACTGAACACGATGAGATAGTGATGCAGCACGCGGCGAGAAAACTCATCGACCTCTCCATAGAATATGGCAAGCCAGTCACGCTCGGCATCTCCGGCCCCGGGATGACACGCCTGCAGGCCTTGGAGAGAGTAACCGACTACGCCCGAAGATCCGTGGAGGCCGCGGTCAAGATGGTCAAGCGTCTGGAGAAGGTGTGAGGTTGGGCGGAGTCGGCATTCTGGCGCTGGGCTCGCACCAAGAGAGGCATGGGGCAGCCCTTCCACCCGACACCGACGCCCGGCTGGCTTCCCACGTGGCGCAGGAGGCAGCGCAGCGCACCGGGGCGAGGTTTCTGGGGGTGCTCAGCTCATCCTACGAACTCCCGGAAATAAACACAGGCGAGCATCAGACGCTGGATCAAGTCAAGGATGAGCTCCGCCGGGCGCTGCTCTACGCCAAGCAGGAGCTGGGTATCGACCGGGTCGTCATCGTCAACGGCCACGGCGGCAACGGGATCCTGCGGAATTGGATACCGATGCTGGAGGAGGAGCTAGGCATGCGACTTTACTTCAACAACACCATCATTGACCTTGAGGGGCCGCACGCGGGCACCGGTGAACTCAGCATGGGGGCCGCCATTGGAATCGTGGATGAATCGAAGCTGTCCGAACACTCTGACTTCTCCAGATATCCTGAGGTGGCCTTCATCGGGATGAAAGGTGTCCGGGAGAAATACAGCTGGGCGGAGGAGCAGGCCCGGGAAGTGGAGAAGCTGGGACTCAGGATAGATAGGTATTTGGGGGAAAAGCTGCTCGAGTGCGCCATAATGGATGTTATCAACGATGTCCATGAAATTTCCCGCGAGGATGGATAATCATGAGCTTGAAGGAAGAGGCGCTGGCCCGGCACCGTAAGTTTCGGGGCAAAATTGCCACTTTGGTAAAGGTGCCGCTGAAGACCCAGAAAGACCTAGTGCTCGCCTACACCCCGGGAGTCGCCGAGGTCAGCCGGGAAATCACCAAGAATCCGGAGAGCATCTTTGACTACACCTCCAAGTGGAACACCATCGCCGTGGTCACCGACGGCAGTCGGGTGCTGGGTCTGGGCAACATCGGGGCTGAAGCGGCTCTGCCCGTGATGGAGGGCAAGGCGGCGCTGTTCAAGGAGTTCGGTGGTGTGGACGCGGTGCCCCTGTGCCTGTCCACGCAGGACGCGGAAGAAATCGTCAAAGTCGTCAAGGCGGTCTCACCTAACTTCGGCGGCATTAACCTCGAGGACATCGAGACCCCTAAGGTGCTCGAAATCAAGGAGAGGTTGGTCAAGGAGCTGAACATTCCTGTTTTCCACGACGATGGGGACGGTACCGCCGTGGTCACCCTCGCCGGGCTCACCAACGCGCTGAAGGTGGTGGGGAAAAAGCTTGAGGAGGTGACCATCATCATCGCCGGTGCGGGCTCGGCTGGTTATGAAATTGCCAGAATTCTGCACAAGGTGGGGGCGAGAAGAATCATCGTGGTGGACTCTAAGGGAATCATTTACCGGGGCAGGAAGGAGGGAATGAACCGGTTCAAGGAGGCGCTGGCCAAGATCACCAATCCGGAAAACATCACCGGTGGACTGGTTGATGCCCTGAAGGGCGCGGATGTCTTCATCGGCGTCTCCGCAGTCCCCAATCTGCTCAACGCGGAGATGATAAGGAGCATGGCTAGGAACCCTATCGTCTTTGCCCTGACCAATCCCGACCCAGAGATACTTCCCGATGAGGCCCGAAGGGCCGGCGCCAGCGTGGTCGCCACTGGCAGCTCTCAGTTCCCCAACCAAGCCAACAACCTCCTCGTCTTCCCGGGCTTCTTCCGGGGCCTGCTCGACGCCCGGGCCAAAGCGGTGACGGATGAGATGAAGATCGCGGCCGCCGAGGCCATTGCCGGGCTAGTGGGAAAAAGGGAGCTTAGCGCGGGTAGAATCCTGCCACAAGCGGTGAACAGAAAAATTGCCCGAAAGGTTGCCCAAGCGGTGTGCGAGTCAGCGGCAAAGCTTCCTTAACTTTCACTAGCATTTAGTTAGAGCTGCTCTAAAGTTTTATAGGTGAAATAAATTAGTGGAATTTATGCCCGTTGCTGACCCGTTGCAGAAGTGCCTGCAGGAGTACCGAAGAAGAACTCCCAACTCCAGAAGAATTCACGAGCTGGCGAGCCGATTTCTGCCCGGAGGCAACACCCGCAGCGTGGTTTACTTCAGCCCTTATCCCTTCGTCATGAAAAGGGCTAGCGGTTGCTGGATCTACGATGTGGACGGCAACAAATACCTTGACTTCGTCAACAACTATACCTCATCCGTCCACGGTCACGCCCACCCAAGGATAGTCGCCGCGATAGAGGAGCAGCTGGAGAAGGGTTGGACTGGCGCTGCTGCCATGGAACTCCAGCACCGCCTTGCCGAAGTTATCTGCCGTAGGTTCAGATCCATGGAAATGATCAGGTTCTGCAACTCCGGCACCGAGGCCACCATGATGGCCATTCGGGCCGCCCGAGCCTACACCGGCAAGGAGAAAATCATGAAGATGGAGGGAGGCTACCACGGCAGCCACCCGGAAGCCGAGATCAGCGCCCGTCCGAGGCCGGAGCTGGCGGGGATTGCTGAGCGTCCGCTGAGTCTCCCCGATGGCCCGGGAATCCCGAAGAGTGTGGTAAAAGAGGTTTTGGTGGCCCCGTTCAACAACGCTGAAGCCGCTGAGAAAATCGTCAAGGAACACGGGCAGGAGCTGGCTGCGGTCATCGTCGAGCCGATGCTGGGCATCGCGGGACAGATACCGCCCAAGGAAGGCTACCTGCAGTCATTGAGGGAGATCACTGAGGAGAACGATGTCCTGCTGATCTTTGACGAGGTGATGACGGCCAGGCTGGCCGTGGGCGGGGCTCAGGAATTTTTCCGCGTCAACCCCGACCTCACTGCACTGGGAAAGATGATCGGTGGGGACCTGCCGGCTGGGGCCTTTGGCGGCCGCCGGGAAATCATGGAGCTCTTCTCACCGGAGAGGCGGGAGTTCATCCACCACGCGGGGACATTTAACGGCAACGCGTTGGCGATGGCGGCTGGACTGGAGACGCTGAAGCTGTTGAACGCTTCCGCCATCGACAGGATCAACGCCATCGGAGAGGTTCTTGCCGAGGAAGTGAAGAAAATCTTCTGGGAGGCAGGCATCGCCGCCCAAGTGACTGGGATTGGTTCTCTGAGGCACATCCACTTCACCGCCGAAGAAGTCGTGGATTACCGGAGGGCGATGACCTCAAACGAAGCTGCCTCCAAGCTGCTATTCTTCTCCCTGCTCAATGAAGATGTCTTCATCTCGCCGCGGGGGATGTTCTGCATCTCCACACCGATGAATAGAAAAACTACTGAGATCCTATTGGAAAAAATTGAGGGTAAAATTGAAATATTGAAAGAAATCGTGAAGAAAGGCAAATAGCTCGTTTGATCGGGAGTATGGAAATTTTGTCTGAGCCTAGGACAATGATCTTCTTTCAATCCTCACTTTATGAGGCTGTTCACTGAAACGGAGATGGAGGAGCTGAGCCCTGAGGAATGGGCAGCTTTCAATCCTCACTTTATGAGGCTGTTCACTGAAACCTCGATTTTTACACGCTCGCCAGCACGCCAGTCCCTCTCTTTCAATCCTCACTTTATGAGGCTGTTCACTGAAACCAACATCCACGCCGACCTACCCAATATCAAACTGACTTTCAATCCTCACTTTATGAGGCTGTTCACTGAAACGCAGTTTTGTGGGCATCATTATCAGGCAGTACGGGGCCTTTCAATCCTCACTTTATGAGGCTGTTCACTGAAACGATCCCCATGACTTACGTTGGCCGCTATGCAAAATTCTTTCAATCCTCACTTTATGAGGCTGTTCACTGAAACGAGAACGCACTACTTGAACACATACGTATAATCGGCTTTCAATCCTCACTTTATGAGGCTGTTCACTGAAACCTACCTTCGGGGGTTGAGGAACCCACGGATATAGTTCTTTCAATCCTCACTTTATGAGGCTGTTCACTGAAACAGCCGACATTGCTCCAAAGATGGGAAAATAGTTTGTCCTTTCAATCCTCACTTTATGAGGCTGTTCACTGAAACACCAAGTTGGGCACGGCCATTAGCCAAACCTCTGTTCTTTCAATCCTCACTTTATGAGGCTGTTCACTGAAACTAATTTTACAAAATTCAGAGCACGCGGGCTATCAGTCTTTCAATCCTCACTTTATGAGGCTGTTCACTGAAACGGGACATCTTTATCCTGTGGCGCCAGAAGTACCTTAGCTTTCAATCCTCACTTTATGAGGCTGTTCACTGAAACCTGGTCGGTAGCGGGATGCTGGCGGCGGTGGCAGGAGCTTTCAATCCTCACTTTATGAGGCTGTTCACTGAAACGGGGATGCGCGGAGGGGTCGTCTGTTTAACATACTTCTTTCAATCCTCACTTTATGAGGCTGTTCACTGAAACCAATGTTACAGACGGTTCACGAAAGGGGCATCGACTTTCAATCCTCACTTTATGAGGCTGTTCACTGAAACTATTTCCGATATTATATTGAAAAAGCGATATAGGGCTTTCAATCCTCACTTTATGAGGCTGTTCACTGAAACACTATGGCCGTGCTGGAAAAGGCAGAGGTACCCACCTTTCAATCCTCACTTTATGAGGCTGTTCACTGAAACCACTCGCCCGCCCCTTGCCCCCCCCGCCGTTGTTTCTTTCAATCCTCACTTTATGAGGCTGTTCACTGAAACTCAAGGACTTTGGTCGTGATGCGATAGCCTTTTTAGCTTTCAATCCTCACTTTATGAGGCTGTTCACTGTAACCTATTTTAGATGTTGCGGATTATGCCATTTCATATCCTTTCAATCCTCACTTTATGAGGCTGTTCACTGAAACGCTCCTAAGCTCACCGCACCACCGATA